>CAWDUI010000010.1:0-171761 GCA_963805445.1 Ilumatobacteraceae bacterium
CTTCGCCGCAGCGATGGTCGTTTGCCCGCGGTCACTCCCTCGGAGGACGGCATCCTCAAGTTCTTCTCTCGTCCAGGCGATAATCACCACAGCCGGTACGCGGCTCGGGCTGCCGGGCCTTGAATGGGGATGTCCTACGTGAAGACGAACGTGTCGAGAGCTGTTGCCAAAGGCGTGTTCGGGGCTCTGATCGCAATCGGCGTGTACGGCGCTGTCGCTTTGGCCGGAGCCGGGCCGGCGACCGCCCCGCTCGCCCGGTTGGAGACTGCTCCGCTGAACGGCACCGGCTATGCATCGCTCACGCCTGCGCGCCTTTTGGACACCCGGCCCGGCTTCACCACGACCGACGGTCAGTTCCTCGGCGGTGGGGCGATCGGTCCCGGCCAGACCCTGGTCCTCAAGGTCACCGGTCGCGGTGGCGTGCCGTCAAGCGGCGTCGACGCGGTCGTGCTCGTGGTGACCGCGGCCGAACAGTCCCTCCCCTCGTTCCTCACGGTGTTCCCCACCGGGTCTCCCCGCCCGGGCACATCCAACATCAACCCGACGCCCGGCATCATCACGCCGAACACCGTCATCGCCAAGGTTGGCCCGACGGGAGAGATCTCGATCTACAACAACTCCGGCGATGTGCACGTCGTGGCCGATGTGCACGGCTGGTTCCCGTCAGGATCGGCGTACACCGCGCTCGTGCCGGCCCGGCTGATGGACACTCGTCCCGGTACGGCGACGATCGACGGCTCGGCCCTCGGTGGCGGCGTCATCCCCGCCGGCGGATCCGTCAACCTCAAGGTCGCCGGCCGAGGCGGTGTGCCGGCGACCGGTGTCGGCGCCGTCGCGCTGAACCTCACTGCGGTCGATCAGACGACCACCTCGTTCGTCACGGTCCACCCGGCGGGGTCACCACGTCCCACGGCGTCGAACTTGAATCCAACCCCGGGCGTCATCGCCACCAACGTCGTCGTGACCAACGTCGGCGCGAACGGCGAGATCTCGATCTACAACAACTCGGGCACCGTCAACATCGTGGTCGACGTGCAGGGCTGGTTCGCCCAGAGCCTGGCCTTCACGCCGGTCGGACCAGCACGGTTGGTCGATACCGCGCGGGTTTCAACACCATTGACGGCATTGATGCCGGCGGTGGCGCGCTCGGTCCTTCCGGTCTGCGCACGGTGAAGGTGGCCGGTCGGGCCGGCCTGCCGGAAACG
Source organism: Ilumatobacteraceae bacterium (assembly GCA_963805445.1). GTDB lineage: Bacteria > Actinomycetota > Acidimicrobiia > Acidimicrobiales > Ilumatobacteraceae > JAENVT01. The sequence goes on from CAWDUI010000010.1 coordinate 1,206, forward strand.
GGAGTCGGTGCCGTCGCCGTCAACATCACGACGGTCAATCAGACCCAAGCCAGCTTCTTGACCGTGTTCCCCACCGGGCAGCCGCGACCGACGACGTCGGTACTGAATCCGACACCGGGCTTGATCGCCTCGAACTTCGTGATCGCCAAGGTTGGCCCGACGGGGGAGATCTCGATCTACAACAACCAAGGATCACTCGACGTGATCGTCGACATCGCCGGATGGTTCCCGTCCGATGTGCGTGCGCTCGATGATGCCATCACGGTCGATGAGGACAGTGTTGCGACGGTGATCGACGTGCTGGCCAACGACACCGACCTCGACGGTGGTCCCGTGACGATCGCGTCGGCAACCCAACCGGCCCACGGCATGATCGTCCTCACGGGTGGAACGCCGACTGCCCGCACCGCTCTGACTTACACCCCGATTGCCAACTACTGCGGTGACGATGCGTTCACGTATGCCCTCAACGGCGGTCCCACGGCAACCGTCGACATCACCGTCACCTGCGTCCCGGACCCGCCGATCGCCGTATCCAACGTCGCGACGGTGTCGGAGGATTCGGCGGCGACCACCATCGATGTGATGGCCAACGACGTCGATGTCGACGGTGGACCGCGGGCGATTGCCTCCGTGACCCAACCCGCCAACGGCACCGTCGCGATCGCCAACGCGGGCGCTGACCTGACCTACCAACCCAATGCCGATTACTGCAACGATCCGGGTGGCTTGCCCGACACGTTCACCTACTCGTTGGACCCTGGTGGCTCCACGGTGTCGGTCTCGGTGATCGTCACCTGCGTCAACGATGCGCCGAGCTTCACCGCCGGGGCCGACCAGTTGGTGCCGCTCGACGCCGGCGCCCAGGCCATCCCCGGCTGGGCCACCAACATCTCCTCCGGCCCGGCCAACGAGGCGAGCCAGACCGTCGACTTCATCGTCACCAATGACGACATCGCCCTGTTCTCGGCGCAGCCCGCCGTGAGCCCGCTCGGTGCACTCAGCTTCACGCCGGCCGCTGGAGCGTCGGGTACGGCAACAGTCTCGGTCGCGATCCGCGACAACGGCGGCGTGGTGAACGGCGGTGTCGACACCAGCCGCGGTGCAGACGTTCACGATCACGGTCAACGCGGCACCGACAGCGAACGATCAGTCGCAGAGCACCAACGAAGACACGCCGTTGCTGTTGACCCTGACCGGAACCGACGCCGAAGGTGATCCGCTGACGTTCAGCCTCGTGTCCGGCCCGACAGCGGGCTCCGTCGGCACCCCGAGCGGCGCCACGTGTGCCGGGGTGCCCAGTAGTTGCACCGCCACGGTCCTCTACACGCCGAACCTCAATGCCAACGGCCCCGATTCGTTCACCTTCCGCGTCAACGACGGCACCGGCAACTCGGCGCCGGCGACCGTCAACATCGGCGTCATACCGGTCAACGATGCCCCGGCGTTCGTCGGTGGTTCCGACCAGACCGTTCTGGAGGATGCTGGTGCTCAGACCGTCAGCGCGTGGTCATCCTCGATCTCTGCCGGCGCGACCAACGAGGCGGCTCAGGCCCTGACCTTCACGGTCACGAACGACAACAACTCGCTGTTCAGTACCCAACCAGCGGTGTCGCCAACGGGAACGCTCAGCTTCACGCCTGCGGCCGATGCGTCGGGTTCGGCAACCGTGTCGGTCACACTGTCCGATGACGGTGGCACGGCCAACGGTGGCGTCGACACCAGTGCGGTGCACACGTTGACGATCACGGTCACGCCCGTCAACGATGTCCCGTCGTTCACGGTCGGCCCCGACCAGTCGGTTGCCGAGGACGCCGGGCCGCAGACCGTCAATCCGTGGGCGACAGGGCTGTCCGCTGGGCCGAACGAGGGCAGCCAGACGCTGGCCTTCACGGTGACGAACGACAACAACGCGCTGTTTGCGGCTCAACCCGCGGTCAGCTCCACCGGCGTGCTCACCTTCACCTCGGCCGCGAACGCGTCGGGTTCGGCAACGGTCGCGGTCACGGTCCAAGACAACGGCGGCACTGCAAACGGTGGAACCGACACCAGCGGAAGCCAGATCTTCACCATCACTGTCGATCCGGTCGACGATCCTCCGGTCGCTGTGAGTGACAGCGCGACGGTGTTGGAAGACGCGGTCGGTGCGGCGGTCGATGTGTTGGCGAATGACACCGACATCGATGGCGGCCCGAAGAGCATCACGTCGGTGACGCAGCCCTCGAACGGCACGGTGGTGATCACCGGCGGTGGTACGGGTGTCAGCTACTCGCCGAGCGCGAACTACTGCAACACGCCTCCTGGGACGACGCCCGACACGTTCACGTACTCGCTGACTCCTGGCGGAAGTGTGGCCACGGTCAGCGTGGCCGTTACGTGTGTCGACGATCCTCCGGTCGCTGTGAGTGACAGCGCGACGGTGTTGGAAGACGCGGTCGGTGCGGCGGTCGATGTGTTGGCGAATGACACCGACATCGATGGCGGCCCGAAGAGCATCACGTCGGTGACGCAGCCCTCGAACGGCACGGTGGTGATCACCGGCGGTGGTACGGGTGTCAGCTACTCGCCGAGCGCGAACTACTGCAACACGCCTCCTGGGACGACGCCCGACACGTTCACGTACTCGCTGACTCCTGGCGGAAGTGTGGCCACGGTCAGCGTGGCCGTTACGTGTGTCGACGATCCTCCGGTCGCTGTGAGTGACAGCGCGACGGTGTTGGAAGACGCGGTCGGTGCGGCGATCGATGTGTTGGCGAATGACACCGACATCGATGGCGGCCCGAAGAGCATCACGTCGGTGACGCAGCCCACGAACGGCACGGTGGTGATCACCGGCGGTGGTACGGGTGTCAGCTACTCGCCGGACGCCAACTACTGCAACGACCCTCCTGGCACGACGCCCGACACGTTCACGTACACGCTGACTCCTGGCGGAAGTGTGGCCACGGTCAGCATCACGGTGACCTGCGTGAACGACGCGCCGATCGCCACAGCCGATTCGTTCAGCGGCACCGGCCGCGCCATCGGCAACACCCAGCTTGTCGTCAATGACCCCGCTGACGGTGCCCCGAACCCCGCCGGCCCACACAAGACCGTCACGGGCAGCATCCTCGGCAATGACACCGACGTCGACGGCCCCGGGCCGCTCGTGGCTGTCGCAGGAACGTTCGCGACCAGCGACGGCGGGTCGGTGGTCATCGAGGCCGACGGCGACTTCACGTTCACACCGAAGACCGGCACGAGTTGCACCGACAACAGTGACTCCTTCAGTTACACCATCAGTGACCAGGCAACTCCGGTTGCCGGGACATCGTCGGGCACGGTCACGATCGCGATCGCCGACTGCATCTGGTACGTCGACGGCGCGGCCGCCGCCGGCGGCGACGGCAGCTCGGCGCTTCCGTTCAACACCCTCGCAGGCGTGAACGGGGCCGGCGGCTCCGGCGACAGCGACAGCCCCAACGACACGATCCTGGTCGACTCCGGCACGTATACCGGCGGCCTTCCGCTCGAGGACGGCCAGAAGCTGTTCGGTCAGCGCCACGGCTTGACCGTTTCCGACGGCGGCGCCGGCGCGGTCACCCTGCAAGCGGCCGGCGGAGCCAACACCATCATCGGCGGCGGTGTTGTACTCGGATCCGGCAACAACATCCAAGGCATTCACTTCGGCGACAGTGCCGGGTTCGCGCTCAGCGGCTCGACGGTCGGCACCGCCACGATCGACAACCTCACGTCCGGCGCGGTGGCCAACACGACCGGCGGTGGCGTCAGCATCAACACCGGCGCGTTGACCGCAGCGTTCACCTCACTGTCATCGTCCAATGGAGTCAATGGCATCTCGCTGACCAATCTCACCGGGACCTTCACTGCTTCGGGCGGGGCCATCACCAATGCATCGGGCATCGATGTCGCCATCAGCGGCGGGACCATCGACGTCACGTACGACGGCACGATCACCGACGATCTCGGCTCGCTGGTCACGATCAGCGGTGCAACCGGTGGTACGAAGGACTTCAACGGGCTGATCGACGATGGCAACGACGGCGACGGCAGTGGAATCTCCCTCACCTCGAACGCAGGAGCGACGGTTCGCTTCGACGGCGGGCTGATCCTGTCGACCGGTGGCAACGCGGCGTTCACCGCGACGGGTGGCGGCACCGTCAGTGTCACGGATCCCGCTGCGGCGAACAACACGATCACCACGACGACGGGCACTGCGCTCAACGTGGTCAACACCTCGATCGGAGCCAGCGGCCTGACGTTCGAACAGATCTCGGCCAACGGAGCTGCCAACGGCATCGTGCTGAACAACACGGGCGCGACGGGCGGACTGACGGTGACAGGAACAGGGGTCGCCGGCTCGGGCGGGACGATCCAGAGCACGACCGGCCACGGTGTCAGCCTCACGGCGACGCGCTCCGTGTCGCTGGCCCGGATGAACCTGCAATCGACCGGCGGCAGTGGCATCAATGGCACCGGCGTGACCAACTTCCAGATCACCGACAGCACCATCAACCTCGCCGGCAACGCGGCGATGGAGGGTGCGATCACGTTCAACGACAACGGCACTCCGCTGGTGGGCAACAACATCAGCGGCACACTGACGATCCTGCGCAACACGATCACGAACTCGTTCGACGACGCGATCGACGTCGAGAGCGACGCCGGCGCGGTGACCGATGCCCAGATCTCGAACAACGTCATCACCAACACAGGCCCGGCGGGCAGGGCGATCAACATCGTCGGCACCGGGACCGCGTCGACCAAGTTCGACCTCGACAATGCTGACATCGACAACAACACCATCACCAACGCCAACACGGGCATCCAGGTGAACATCAGCAACGCCAACGCCGCAGGGCCTGGGGCGACGGCGGGCATCCCGGGCAACGCCAGCAACCTTGTCTCGATCACCGGCAACACCGTCACGGTGAAGCCTGGCGGTACGCAGGCAGTGATCGTGTCGGTCTCCGGCGCCAACGGTGGCTCGCGCTCTCGGGCCAACGTCAACATCTCCAACAACCCGTCGCTGAACGGCGCCAACAACGGCATCGTCGGCGCCGGTGGGTTGTCGAGCGGGATCGTCCTCGGGATCGGCAACAACGGCTACTCCACGATGGTGGCCACGATCAACAACAACGTGGTCGACGGCAACCACAACGCCCAGGCGTTCGGGGCCGGCGGGATCAGCGGTGGCAACGGCATCGTCAGCAACTCGGCCGAGACGCCCGACCTCACGCTGACGGTCACCGGCAACACGGTCCGCGACACCGATGGGAATGGCATCCTGCTCGTGGGCCGCGGCGCGGCGGGCATCGCCAAGATGAAGATCGCCAACAACACGGTCGCCGCGCCGCTCGGTGGCGTCCGGCCCGGCATCCGCGTCGATGCCGGCAACAACGCGGCCAGCAACGACACGGTCTGCCTCAACATCTCCGGCAACAGCTCGGCGGGCAGCGGCGGTAGCGAAGGAATCGGCATCCGCAAGCAGGGCACCAACCCGGCTGTCAACGTGTTCGGCATCCAAGGTGTCGTGCCGGCGTCGCCGACCATCGCTCAGGCCGAATCGTTCATCGACGGGCAGAACCCGGCCGGCGGTGGCACGTTCACCATCAACGGTGACGGGTTCGTCTCCTGCAACGGGGCACCGCTGTGACCGAGCCGACCACGACCACGACCAGACGAGGAGCAAGCTGATGGCCGAACCATTCTTGGCCGAGATCAGGATGATGTCCTTCGGCTTCGCGCCGAAGGGGTGGGCCCTGTGCGACGGGCAGCTCCTGCCGATCAACCAGAACCAGGCCCTGTTCTCTTTGCTGGGCACCACATTCGGTGGTGACGGTCGAGTCAACTTCGCTCTTCCGGATCTCCGGTCGAGAACACCGATCCACGATGGCGCCGGGCACGTGCTGGGCGAACACGGCGGGGAGCAGGCGCACACGCTGTCGATCTCGGAGATCCCGACGCACGTGCACCATCAGGTCGCGACGAGTGTCGCCGCCACCACCAACATCCCGGCGAGCGATGTGCTCCTGGCCAAGTCGACCGGCGCCAACGTGTACGGCGCCCCGACGAACCTCGTCGCCATGAACGTCGGCGCGCTGTCGAACCTCGGCGGCAGCCAGGCGCATCTCAACATGCAGCCCTTCCTCACCTTGTCCTTCTGCATCGCGCTGCAGGGCATCTTCCCGAGTCCGAACTGAGGCCAAGACCATGGGCCAGCCATATGTCGGTGAGATCAGGATCTTCGCAGGGAACTTCGCGCCCGCCGGGTGGATGTTCTGCGAAGGCCAACTCCTCCCCATCTCCGAGTACGAGACGCTGTTCAACCTGATCGGCACGACGTATGGCGGTGACGGTCAGAGCACGTTCGCCTTGCCCGACCTCCGCAGTCGCATCCCGCTTCATCAGGGCAACGGCTTCATCCTCGCCGAGACCGGCGGAGCGGAGGAGGTCACGCTGACCCAGTCGCAGATCCCGGCTCATGGTCATGCGTTGCTGGCGAGTGCCAATCCAGCGTCGACCGCGGCACCGGGCGGGACCGTGCTCCCTTCGGCGACCCAATCGACCACCGTCACGCCGTATGGCACCGACAATCCGGCGGCCGTACTGCATCCCCAAGCCATCTCGCAGGTCGGCGGGTCGCAGCCGCACACCAACTTCCAGCCCTACCTGTGCGTCAACTTCATCATCTCGCTCTTCGGGATCTTCCCGTCGCCAACCTGAGGACACCAGCCATGGCCGATCCATTCGTCGCAGAAATCCGCATCTTCCCCTTCAACTTCGCCCCGAAAGGCTGGGCGTTCTGCGACGGGCAGATCCTGCCACTCAGCCAGAACACGGCACTGTTCTCGCTGCTCGGCACGACCTACGGCGGTAACGGCACGTCGAACTTTGCATTGCCCGACCTGCAGGGCCGGGCGCCGATGCACCCGTCGCAAGGCCCCGGTCTTTCACTGCACGACCTCGGCGAGACCGGCGGGAGCGAGACGGTCTCGCTCCTCGAATCCGAGATTCCCTCCCACGCCCACACCGCGAACGCGGTCAGCGGCGACGGCATCAGTCAGTCGCCGGCAGACCAGAGGTACGCGACCGGGACAGGCGTCGGCATGTACGCGCCTCCTGGCGCGACCGTCGCGCTGTCCGACAACAGCGTCGCCCCCGCAGGTGGCGATCAGCCACACAACAACATGCAGCCGTATCTCACGCTCAACTTCAACATCGCCCTCCAGGGCGTGTTCCCACCGCGGACATAGATCCGAGCAGGCGGACTCATGAACAACGACAGCACAACCTCATTCACCTCGGCGCCGTCCTCGAGCCGGCGCAGCTTCATTCTCGCGACGTCGGCGGTCGTCGCCGGCGCAGTGCTGCTCCGCCGCGACTTCCCGGCCGCCAACGGTGGCTTGGCCACGCTGGCAACCTCCAGCGGACCCCACATCGGTGTCGCCTACGTCGAGGCCAGCGCCGGCGCTCCATCGCTCGAATCGATGCTCGCCGCCGGCCGGGTTCGTGCCGTTCCTGCCGCGCGGCTCGGTGTCGGCGATCTCGCCAACGAGGCGGCGGCGCTGACCGTGCACGGTTTCGGCCCGGGGATCGCCTGCGACGAAGCGTGTCGGTACACCAGTGTGTTCGTCGACGCCCACATCCCGTCACCCGACCCGACCAGCGCCGAGGCGACCTTGCCGTTCTACGCGTGGACGTTCCGCCGATCACCGGCGATGGCATCGGGGCGCAGCCGGTTCGTCGTCGGCCCGTCACGCGGCCTCCGCGTCGGCTTCAGCATTGCCGCCAGTTCGGGGCCATCGGCGGCGGCGGCGGCCACGACGGTCTTCACCAGCGGGAGGCTCAACACAGGTGCTCTGCCCCAGTTCCGACGCGGCATCTATCTTCTCGGTCTCGGCGACGGCGCATGGCGCGACACGGTCTCGCTGCCCGACATCGGGGATCCGAAATGGGCCGACCTGGCCTCGATCGTCGTCTCGGTCGACGCAGCCTGATACGACCGTCGTCGGGCCTAGGTTGGCGGCGGTGCCCCACCTCAGTCTTCGCCCGAGCCGACCCGACGATCAGCCGTTCCTCGCCGCGGTCTACGCCAGTTCACGCGCAGAGGAGCTCGCTCCCGTCCCGTGGACCGACGATCAGAAGCAAGCGTTCCTGGCCCAGCAGTTTCGTGCCCAAGACGCCGCCTACCGGGAGAACTACGCCGACGGATCCTTCTCGATCGTCGAACTCGACGGCGTGCCGATCGGCCGCATGATCGTGGCGCGGCTGGAGGACGACGAGTTGCGGATCGTTGACGTTGCTCTGTTGCCCGAGCACCGCAATGTCGGCACCGGCACCCGCCTGGTCGGCGATGTGATCGCCACCGCGGAACGAGATGGCCTGTTCGTGTCATTGCACGTCGAGGTCTGGAACCCGGCTGCTCGATTGTACGAACGACTCGGATTCCGCGCCGTCTCGGCAAACGATGTGCACCTGCGGATGGAGTGGCGATCGCGTTAGTTGAACACTGCTTCGTACTGCTGCCGCCCGGTCGCGCCGGGCCCGATCGGCACGAGAAAGATCGCCAGCGCCCCCAAGTCGGGATGTGCGAGCGAGTAGGTGGCCTGGGGGAGCGGAGACCCGGGCGGCCCCGAGAACAGCAACGAGAACGGCTCGGTTCGATCGCCATGCGACCTCGGTGCCTGTCGCTGGACGGTGTCGAGCACCGCTTCGACGACGTCATCGCCGACGAGTTCTATCGAGAAAGCGGTGCCGACATGCGGTTCGAAAGTCGCTGGCGTCAGCTGGTCGGACATGCAGCGACAGTAGCGGCGAATCAAGTCACCGGATATCCGGTTGCACCGGAGATTCGGTGACTGGCCTGCGTCACGGGGGAGGGGTTCCGCGGAGGTCGTCGGCCTTGCCTCGGCAGTCGTAGACCCCGGACAGACCGTGGCCGCCCCATGCCGACGACGGCACTCGAACGCAGGCGGACCGCACGACTGCGAACACTTCCGGTTCCTGGCCGACGAAGGCCGTGCCACCAGCGAGGAAGAAGCGCAACCGCCCATCGGCCACGGCATCGGCGACGCGAGCCGCGCTTGCGGCGCGATCGCCGCCACTGAATCCTCCGATCGCCACAACCGGGTGGCCCTCGATGATTGCGTCTTCGGCAACCATTGCCGACGACATCGCAATGCTCCAGGTCTCCGTCGTCCGCTGCTCGTCCAACCAGCGAAGCGTTTCCTCGGTGAAGTCCGACACGCCGTACGGGCTTCCGTCTGTCGGTGGGCCGAACGAGAGCGAGCCCGGGCCCGGTCGAGCGGCAGGGAACAAGCCGCCGACGGGGTGGCGAACAGCGCTGAGCGACCAGAGCAACGGCGCGGCCAGCAGTGCGAGGCCGGCCGTGGCGATCGACCATCGCCATACCGCTTCCATCCGAGCATGTACGACGCTTCGACCGAACAACACGGCGAGGCCCCCGACGGCAACGACAAGGATGATCGTCGGCCGCAGCCATCCGTAGGATGGATTGCGGCGTAACAGGATCAGTTGCACCACAAGCGTCGCTACCAGCGCCGACCCGCCGGCAGCCCGCCACCGCCAATCCAGCGCCCCCCACGTGCGGACCGCGCCGATCGCCGCCAACGCGGCGAGCGGCGGGGCGAACTCGACCACGTAGTACGGGTGGAGCACGCCCCTCGTGAACGAGAACACCGCCATGCTCACGAGGGCCCACAACACCCACATCAGCACCGCTCCGAGCAGCGGATCCCGTTGCCTCCAGCGCCTGCGCCCGACCAGCGAGGCGATCGAGCCGAGCACCGCCATCGGAAACCACCACATGGTCTGGTCGCCCATTCCCGCGTTGAACATCCGCCCGACGCCGCGCTCGCCGCCGAATTCCATGAACAGTCCCCCGAGTGGACCAGGGATGCGACCGATACCGGGTGGAAGACCGCCCTCGCCGCTGAAGACGCTGAAGTTGTATCCGAACACCAGGCCCCAGGCACTTCCGTTCTTGCTGCCACCGATCCACGGGCGCGTCGACAACGAGCGCAGGTCGATCGACAGCAGCCACAGCCCGACCAGCGCGACGAACACGGCCGCCGCGGCCCCAACACGCGCCATGCGCTGCGGCCAGCGTCCTTCACCCGCGACCAGATATCCGATCCCGATCCCCGGAAGGGCAAGCCCGACGGCGACCGACTTGGTGACGAAACCCGCGGCAGCCGTCAGACCGATCAAGATCGGCCACCGCCACGCCGTCGACGAGTAGGCGCGTATCGCGGCCCAGCCGCCCAGCACGACGAAGAACGTCAACGGCACGTCCGGCAGGTTCGCCCGAGACATGGCCACCATGATCGGCGTCATCGCCAACAGCAGACCGCTGACGAGGCCCGCTGCTCGGCCGGCGACGCGGCGAACCGACGACATCAACAGCCAGACCGACGGCGCCTCCGAGCAGGACGGTGGGCAGCATCAGCGCCCACGGATGAAAGCCGAGCAACCGCGTCGACAACGACGCCAGCCACAGCGAGAGCGGCGGCTTGTCAACCGTCACCCAGCCGCCGGCATCGACGGAGGCGTACCAGAAGGCATGCCAACTGGTCCCCATCGAGCGGACGGCCGCTGCGTAGTAGTGGTTGCCCCATTGATTGCGCTGCACGTTCCACCCGAACATCAGCACCGCAAACCCTGTCACGAGCAGCGGGGCAGCGGCATCCCACCGGGGGTGCTCACGGAGCTTGGGTTCTTCGGGAGCCGAACTCGTGGCCTCATCCCCGTCGTCGCGCTCGTCGCCCGGCACGGGGCGTTTCTACCACCTCAGCGCCCGGGCGAGATCGATCAGGTCAGCTGTTGTCCTGTCGGCACGAGTGCGAACCACGCCTGGCGCGGGGCATCGGCGGCGCGGATGATTCCTTGTGCGGCGCGCAGCAACGCACCGGTGGCAGTGATGCGGTAGAACCACGATTCGGCCTGGCGGGCCTCGGGCACGTGGTCGGCGAGGGCGAGCGCCGCCTCTTCGTAATAGGCGCGGATGTCGAATGCGGCCTGGCCGAGTTGAGCAGGTTCGAGCCCGGCCGCGTCCCACGGAGTGCCGTCGACGATCCGCACGAACACGCCGACGAGCTCGGCGATGCGATCAGGGCCGCCGAGGCGTACCACGTTGGTCGTGCCGGTCGCGGCGCGGCGACGTTCGTACGCGGCGCGGAGCCCGAGTGCTTCGTCGACGGCGGGGTGCAGCGTCGGGTCGTGCCGTGGTGGCAGTGTGCAGGCGAGCGGTTCGTCGGCGGCGTCGATGATGGTTTCCTCGAAGTCGACCAGCACCGGTACGTCGGTGCGGGGCAGCAGCGCGAACGCCGCTGAAAGCACCCGATGCTGGAACTCGGGGTCGTGCGGTCGGCCGAGGGGACGGCCGAGGGGGAACTCGCAGTGCAGCATGCGTGGGGGTCGGGCTCGTTCGACCTGGCCGCGGATGCTGCTGATCCCGACGGTGGCAAGTCCCGCGGCTTCGAATATGTGGGCGAGCGCACTCACGGTGCGCGTGCACAGAGGTCAAACGGGTGTCAACAACACGACGTCGACGCCGTCGGCTTTCAGCAGCTCAGCGGCTGCCGGCCCGGTGTCGAGCCGCATCGTGGTCAGCGTGTGGTCGACCTGGGCGCCCATGAACGACAGGTGTTGCGAAGCAACCGAGCCGATCACCCCCCGCTCAGCCAGTTCGGCGAGGCGATCGACGGGGTAGACGACGTTGAGGTCGACGGCGATGCCGGTGCGGTCGAAGTTGCCAGAGGCGTGGGCGAGCGTGACGGATCGCAGCGCGCCGTCGAGCACGACGAACCCCTGCCCCTGCGACCATGTGCCGACTCCGTCGGGGCGCAGACCTGCGGTCGTGACGATGGCGACGCGAGCGTTGGCCAGCGGTGGTGCGGTCGTGCAGGCCGTGGCGCCGAAGTCGAACACCTCGAGGTCGTTGGCGCCGCGGCGCACGATCGCATCAGTGCTCATGAGGCGAAGCCCAGGCCACCGAGTTTGGCTGGTCCGGTCTGAGCGCAGCCACGGATGGTGATGGTAGACCGATCGGCGCGTACCGCCACGAGCCGGGCGAGCGTGCCTCGGCGGTGTCCACGTAGGCTTCGGCAACTGCAACCTGGTCTGCCGATCCACTGGTCGGCGGCTCATAGGAGATTCTCAATGGTTCGCACCCCCCGTCGCTCACGTTCGCCAATCGTTCGCATGCTGTCGCCCTTGCGCGACTTTCTCGACACCGAGGCGTCCGGGGCGATCTTGCTGGCCGGTGGCGCTGTGATAGCCCTCATCTGGGCGAACTCGCCGTGGTCACAGTCGTACGAGGACCTCTGGGATGCGCGTGTCGTGATCTCCGCCGCTGGTCACACGCTGGACCTCGATCTCCGTCACTGGATCAACGATGGCTTGATGACCATCTTCTTCCTGGTCGTCGGACTCGAGATCAAACGCGAGGTCACCGATGGCCACCTGTCGTCACGGCGTGCCGCGCTCCTCCCCGGCGCCGCGGCGCTTGGCGGGATGGTGGTTCCGGCGTTGGTGTATCTGGCGATCGCCGGCGGTTCGGCGCCTCGGGGATGGGCGATTCCGATGGCGACCGACATCGCCCTGGCCGTCGGGGTCCTGGCGGTGGCGGGCAGTAGCATCCCGTCGTCGTTGCGCGCATTTCTGCTCGGGTTGGCGATCGTCGACGACATCGGTGCGATCATCATCATCGCCGCGGTGTACTCGACCGGCGTGATGTTCGGATGGCTCGCCGCCGCCGGTGTCGGCGTGGTGTTGACCGTCATCGTCGATCGTCTCGGTGTCTACTCCATGTGGGTGTACCTCGCGATCGGCGGTTTCGTCTGGTTCAGTCTCCACGAGGCGGGAATCCACCCGACGATCGCCGGCGTGGTGATGGGACTGCTGGCGCCATCCACGCCACGTCTGAATCCGGACTTGATCGACAGTGACGAATTGACCAACCTGTCCGGTGTAGACGCCGCCCACTCGACGAGCGTGATTGCCAAGGGCTCGGTGTCGGTCGTCGAGTGGTTGCAGCACGTTCTGCACCCTTGGACGAGTTATGTGATCGTCCCGATCTTCGCCTTGGCGAACAGCGGGATCGAGATCTCCGCCAGTGGGCTCCGCGACGCAGCGCGGTCCCCGATCACCTGGGGTGTGCTCTTCGGGCTGCTGGTGGGCAAACCGATCGGCGTCGTGATCGCAACTCGGGCCACCGTCCGTGCCGGGCTCGCCGACATCCCCGACGGCACCACGCCCCGCCAGATCGCCGGGATCGGCGCCGCGGCCGGCATTGGTTTCACGGTGGCCTTGTTCATCTCCGAGCTGGCCTTCACCGACCCCGTCGACGAGTCCAACGCCAAGCTGGCCATCCTTGTCGCGTCGGTGCTGGCGGCTGCCGGGTCGAGCATGATCCTCGCGTTCCGGCCTCGCGACCCAGCAGCGAACACTGCTCGGGACACCGCGGTGCAGACCTGATGTCGTTCCGACACTGGACTGGGCGAGTCCGAGACGGGCTGCAGAGCAGGTCAGCCGGCCCGCCTCGAACTCTGTGACCTGATTGTCAGGGCCCGAGGCAACAGACCTGTGAGGTTTGTGTTGCAATTTTGTGGCGCTTGTCAGCAAGCTCGGCTGCAGCTGGATGGCTCCGTCCATCTCGTGAACCCGCACGCGCGAGCGCTCAGCACTCACATGTAGCATGCAAATGTTGTCTACTACAATTCCACCTCCCCCGACCGAGTTCCACGCCGTGACCGACGCACTGCTGACGGCGTCACGTGCGCTGGTCGCCGTCGCCGCCCGATCGCTCGCCTCGATCGACGCCGATGTGACACTGCCGCAGTACCGGGCCCTGGTCGTCCTGGCCTCGAGGGGACCGCGGCTCGTCGGGCAACTCGCGGACGACCTCGCAGTGCACGCCTCGACAGCTACCCGGTTGTGCGATCGGCTGGTGGCCAAGAACCTGGTACGGCGGGCGGTGACTCGCGACAACCGACGAGCGACGTCGATCACGCTCACTGCCTCGGGGAGCCGGATCGTGAGCGAGGTGACTGCGATCCGGAGAACGGAGATCGAGCGGATCGTCGGAAGGATTCCGGCGCCGCTGCGCGACTCGACCGTCGCTGCGCTCTCGGCGTTCTCCGCTGCAGCGGGCGAGCCGGCAGACCGGTCATGGTCGGTGGGCTGGGCATGAGATCGATGACGGGGACCTCAGTTTGTTCGTCGTGATCGGTGACGCCGCGTGTCGCGGCGCGGGCCACCGAATCCCGCGCCCTGCCGCGATTGTTGCCGGCACGACCGGTTGCTCGTCACACGTCCTTCCCGCACGAGTTCGTCCATCGACAGGACAAGGAGTCTGAGATGCAGCTTTCGAGAACCGGTGAGCAGGGTCACGCCGACAAAGTGATGGTCGTCGAAGATGATCACGCTGTTCGCACCCTCGTGAGGATGTTGTTGGAGGACGAAGGCCTCACCGTCGTCGAAGCCTCGACAGGAAACGAGGCCGTTGAAGTCTTTGGCGCGGAACGAATTGGTCTGGTGCTGCTCGACCTTCGGCTGCCGGGCCTCAGCGGGTTCGAGGTCTGTCGTCGGCTGCGACGCGACAGCGACGTGCCGATCATCATGGTGACGGCGCAACACGACAGCCACGATGTCGTCGCCGGGCTCGAATTGGGGGCCGACGACTACGTGACGAAGCCGTTCAACGATCGCGAGCTGATGGCCAGGGTGAGGGCCCAGCTCCGTCGACGTCAGGGTGCGCTCGAGGCGTTCGGCGAGACCCTCGTATTCGGTGAGCTCACCATCAAGATGGATCACGGTCAAGTCTTGAAGGGCGACAACGAGGTTCCGTTGACGCGCACCGAGTTCCGTCTGTTGTGTCACCTTGCCTCACACCCGAACCGTGTTTGGTCGCGTGCACAGCTGCTGGAGCTGGTCTGGGGCTACGCCTACGAAGGCGACGGCCGGGTGGTCGATACGCACGTCGCCCGGTTGCGAGCCAAGATCGAGGACGATCCATCCAATCCTGAGTACGTCCAGACCGTTCGCGGGCTGGGCTACCGGATGCCGACGAGGAGTCCGTGAAGGTCTTCCCCAAAGGGCTCCGCGCTCGAACGGCACTGTCGTTCGCGCTGCTCGCCTTCTTGCTGTCGGTGGCGCTCAGCTTGGGCACCTACGAGCTCGCTCGCTCGTACCTGCTCGGCCAACGCGAGTCGCTGGCGACTCGCCAGGCGATGCTGAACGCGCTCGTCGCCAAGGAGTTGGTCGCCTCCAACTCGCCCTCGCCGCAGAACGACGTGACGTCCTTGGGTGCTGTGTCGAACGCCCGGGCCGTCCTGCGGGTCGGCAGCACCTGGCATGCCGCGGTCGTCGACCTCAGCGAATCGCTGATTCCGGCTGGCCTCATCACCGCGGTTGACACATCGGGGCCGGCCCGGCAGCGGGTCGTCGCCCACGGCGTCCCCTACATCGTCGTCGGCACCCGGTTGTCGGGTGTCGACGCGGCGTACTTCGAGTTCATCCCCTTGACCGAGTACCAGCGCACGCTGCAGACCCTGGCGACGACCCTGATCATCGCCGCGTCGATCACGACCGTTGGTGGTGCGGTTGCCGGTTGGCTCGCGTCGCGGCGGCTGATGCGCCCGCTCGCCGGAGTTGCCGTCGCTGCGCAGGCGATGAGCTCCGGCGATCTCACTCGCCGTTTGGAGGTCGGTCACGATCCCGACCTGGAGCCCGTGGCCACGTCGTTCAACGAGATGGCCGCCTCGTTGCAGCAGCGCATCGCCCGCGAGGTGCAGTTCACTGCAGATGTCAGCCACGAGTTGCGAACGCCTCTGACTGCGATGACGTCGGCCGTCAGCTTGGCGCAGCGAGCCGAGCTCACGGATCGGGCCAAGTTCGCCGTCTCTGTGATCGGCGACCAGGTCGACCACATGCGCCGCCTCACCCTCGAGCTGCTGGAGATCTCGCGCATCGACGCGGGCGTGGCCGACCTGCGCATCGACGACGTCGACGTCGTCGAGCTCGCCGGCCAGGTGCTCGCGGCCGCCGACGTGCGTGCGGAGCTGCTGCATTCCGAGCTGGGCAACGATGCCACGTTTCGGCTGGACCGAACCCGGATCGAACGGGTGCTCGCCAACCTCGTCGAGAACGCGAATCGCTATGGCGGCGGGGTCGCCGAGGTCAACCTTGCCAGGGATGCCGACGAGCTGGTCATCGTTGTCGACGACGACGGGCCCGGCGTTCCTCCCGAGGATCGAACGGCGATCTTCGGGCGTTTCCATCGAGGTGGCGGCGAGCTACCACATGACCTGCCGAAGGGAACCGGGCTCGGCCTGGCGTTGGTCCAGGAGCACGTACAACTGCATGGCGGATCCGTCCATGTGACCGAGAGCCCGTCGAACGGCGCTCGTTTCGTGGTTCGTCTCCCGGTGACGTCATGAGGAGGCTGACGGTTGCACCGAGGCCGATGGTCGCAACGTTGACCTTCGTCGCTCTGCTTCTGGGGGTCTCGTGTGGCGTGCCGGCGGAATCGTCCCCCCGTCAGATTCCGCAATCGGCGATACCCGATGCACTGAAGCCCTCCGACACCGTGGCGGTGGCGACGTCGGCGTCGCCAGTTGAACGCGTCGACCTCTGGTTCGTGCGAGAGGGGCAGTTGGTCAGCGTGAGACACTCCGTTCCCGCCCCGACCGATCCCACGAGCGTGGTCGATGAGCTGTTGTCGGGGCCGACGGACAGCGAGCGGAGTAGCTCGTTGCGCTCGGCGATCCCCGATGCCGGCGCTGTCGAGGGGGTGAGTGTGAGAGCCGGAAAGGCGACCGTGAAGCTCTCGACGGCGTTCTCGGAGATCCCTGCGGCGGACCAACTCCTTGCCGTCGCACAGCTCGTTCTGACCCTCACCGACCTTCGTGGGATCGGACTGGTGGAGTTCACCGTGGGTGACGCGGCGGTGCTCGTTCCGCTGCCACACGGCGACACGTCCACCGGCTCGGTATCGAGAGACGACTACCTCGAATTGTCGAAACCGATTCCGTGAACGCCCGCATTGGCACCAGATCGAGACAGGCCCGACACACGATCTTGACCGTACGAAAGCAGCATCTCCGCATGCTGAAAATGGACACAGGGCGCGTATCGGGCTGTGCGGTGCTGGATCGCCCGAACGGCGACGTACTCCCAGGTCACTGACGTGTCGTGGCTCTTCGATCAGCTCTCAGATCTCGCCTGTGCCGACGCTGTCAGCGTCGTCATCGCCGCGGACACCGGATCCTGCAGTCGAACGACCGGCTCGATCGACGTGGCCGAGCTCCTGGTGCGCGCCTCGGAGGTGCCGAACTTCGGCATCGAGCTGCTTCCCGCCAGACTCACCGGTCCGACGCTTGCACCCGAGCAACGGGTTGAGATCGACCTCGGAAGCATGCCAACGTCCACGAGGGTGAGCGCTGTGAGGAAGCTGCTGCAGAGCCATCGAAGTCATTGCGGTGCGGTCCTGCGCCTGCAGGGTTCGAAGGTCCTTCTCGAACCGTACGGGACGTTGCCCGATCGGAAGGTCGTCGAGCAGTCCGCCGAAAAGTCCATGTGCTGGATGCTGGCCAGCGAACTCGGCGAGTGTGCCGTGGGAGACGATGACTCCACGCAAATCGGGCTCAGGGTGTCGATCGGCGGCATGTCGCCAGGCGCCAGCGTGAACGTCGAGGACGTCACCGGATTCATTTCGCTCCTCGACGCACTGGTCAGCCTGCGAGAAGTCAGCCTCGAAACGTCGAACTCGGTCTGAGACGGCGGCGACCCGCCCACTATCAGATTTGCGTGGGGCGTTTGACCACGAGGTCGCGGCCAGGGCCGACCTTGCGGTCGATCAGCGCCTCCGTCAGTTCCAGCGCCTCGATGACCAGTCGCTCGGTTGGCTGCTCGTCTTGGGACCGAACTTCTGCCAGTTCGCCGGCGAGGTCCTTCCAGCGTGCGTACTTCGGATTGCCGACAAGGCTCGGCTCGCGTTCGACGAGTACGTCGACGGCGGAGGCCGTGACGACGATCGCCATTCGGTAGGCGCCCAGCGACGCGAGTCGTTGCGCTTCCATCAACAAGGCGTCCGGAAGCGTCCTGTCGATTGCCGGGGCGTGCTCGCCGAGCAGCAACCGCGAGGCGTGCTGGCGAAGTGTGCGTCTGCGGCGTATGCCGAACGCGACTCCGGCCATGACGAGGACGGCGCTCGATGCGGCAAACCCGGCGTTCGGGGTCGGCGCGAATTGAACGGCGAGAACCGCCCCGAGCAATGAAGCGACCTGGAACAGCAGTTCACTCCGGGCGATCGTGCGAGCCCTGGCGAGCCGCGGAACCGACGCGTTGAGGATCGTGATCGCCCGGGTTCCGACCCCTTGACCGAGCCCGATCGAGAACGCGATTGCGAGCACACCGAGGTTCCCGATCGTGATCACACCGAGCCCGCAGATGATCCCCGGCACCAGCAGCGCCAGCACGAGCACCCAATCAGGATCGAGCATGCGATGTATCTGCGCCGCGAGGAGGTTCGCGGTGATCCGCCCGGCGCCGGCCGCCAGCAGACCGACGGCAAAGATCCATGTGTCACCGCCTCCACGCTTGATGGCGAATGCCAGCAGGTACGTCAGTGCCCCACCAGCGGCTCGAACGGCTGTGGCCGCGATGGTCGCCGACCACAATCGGGTCGGGGATCGCCTCGCTCATTCGTGGCACCGACCGAACCGGAAATGGTGATGTCGGGATGGGCAGTTTCCGCGAGGCCAGTGCAGCGACCGCAAACGATGGCGCAGCGATCAGCAGCATCACGCCAACGTGGCCCGTAGCGAGCAGCACCCCGCCGATCGCGGTCCCGATCCCACCGGAGATCGTTCCGGTCCGGCCGATGTGGGCGTCGGCGCGCAGCAGTTCTTGTGGATCGTCGGTCATCTGCGACAGCAGCATCGTCTTGGCCAGCGCGTACACCTTGCGGGAGAGAAGAACGAGAAACGTCAACGGGTACAGGGCCAAGCTCAGCAGTGATCCGATCAGTGCCAGCGAGACGACGGCGCGAAGCAACTGCGAACCCGAGATGGCGATTCCGTAGCCCAGCCGCGTTCGATCGAGGACGTTCCCCACGACCGGAGCGACGACAACCAAGGGTGCGGCCGTGAGGAGCAGGTACAGCAGGATGCGGCTGCGCGAGGCATCCAACGACACCGACAGGAACAACGAGTTGACCAGCGAGAGGTTCACCATCGCGTTGCCGAAGTCGTCGAGCGCGTGGGACAACGCCAACCGACGGGCGAACGGTTGACCCAGGACGAACGTCGAGAGCCCTTGTCGCAGCTTCGGAGCAAAGCGCGGTGCCGGTCGCGGCCCTGTCACTGGCGCAGACTAGTCCTGCCCGAGTGTTTGCGATCCCGTGATCCATCGAAGTGGCCAGGATTGCGCGGCTCGTGGTACAACGCCGGGCATGGCATCGGCGGTCCGGCTCTGGGGAATCGGGGCCCTGTGCCTGATCGGCGCGTGCTCGGGAACGGAGAAGGGAGCCTCGCCGACGACGACTCATGTCACGACCACGACTGATTCGCCGAGCACGGTGCAACTCCCCGATGCGGCCGGGGGCTTCTTCGAGGCGCTGGCGTCGGGTGATACCAACGTGGTCGACGACCTGGGCGCAACCTGGCAGCAATGCGGCTCTCTACTTCGAGCACCTGGCCGCCTCTGACGGGTTGCTCGGCTTGGTCTCGCCGAGCACGGTGACCACGTCGGGGGCGTCGTTCGACTTGTGTCGCGGCGACGTGTGCACTGCGTACGACCAGATTGTCGCCGACCCGGTGACTGGTCGCCTCGTCACGTTCGCGATCGACGGTGTTCCGTTGTCGGGCAGGATCTCCGGCCAGGGACTCGATACCGACGTCGACGACGTGCATGCCCGTGCGACGACGGCGTATCTCTCCAACGCCGGCAAGCTGCTCGTGGTCATCGAACTGACGAACTCTGCGGCGGTCTCGGTCGATGTGTTCAGCTTTGCCGCCGTGTTCCAACCCACTGGAGCGGCACGCGGTGTCGAGGCGATCGGGACGTGGGGGCCGACAACGATCGAATCGAATGCCACGCAGGCCCTCCTTGTCGCCTTTCCGAGTTCGGGACCGGAGGGACGGCTGGCATTCACCGGACTGCGCAGCGACGGGATCGACGTCAAGTTCGACGTCACGGTTCCCCCGCCTGCTTGACCGAGACGTTCTCGCGCGACCGAGCGCCCCTCTCGTTGGGCGCGATTTCGGGCTCTTTCTGACGGATCTCTTGGCGGATGCGAGACCTAGACCGGGCTGGGTATGTCGACCGGATCTGGCGTGACGTCGATGTGCGTCAGCGGCAGCATTCGAATCTCGACACGTTCCGCGCCTTGCACCGCACTGAGCGCGACGCGCTGCAAGGTCTCGAGACCAAGCGGTCGACCATCGGCGCCGAGGTCGACGATGACGGTGGAACCATCGATCGACGTCGCCAGAACGCGAACGCTCGATCGAGGACCGATCCAGGCCCGCACCAGTCGGTCAAGGCGTGTCGCCGGTGGCTCGCCGTCGAGCCCAGGGTCGAACGATTGGATCCAGCGCACGTTGAGCACGACCGACTCGCCAACCGCTTGAGCAACCTGGTCGGGCAGGTCGGGGGCTGCGGGCGGCGCTGCCGGCCCGCTGACGACCACGTCGACTGCGCCGTCTCGATAGGTGACATCGAGCACGTCGAGTCGTACGCCATCGTCGGCCAGGCTCGCAACCCAGCTCTCCACCACTTGGCGCGCCACCTGCGCCGGATCCGCGGCCGGAGGCGAGTCCGCCCGTGCCTCACCCTGGGCGCGCTGATCCCATCGCACGATCGCCTCTGCCTCGTCGCCGAGCAGCGGCACCAACTGCCTCGCCAAGTCGAACGCCGCCGGTGGTTCGTCGAGACCGGTCACCTCGACCGTGACGGTCCTGCGCGTCGAGGGTGATCGAGTTCACGTCGAGACGAAGATCGCCGAGCCACTCTGTGACTGCCGCTGCGATCGCCGATTGCTGACGCGACGAATCCGCCGCATCGAGCGAGCGCACCGTCAGCGGAATCGCAACCACCACCGTTGCCACGGTGAGACCAACCGCAGTCAGCGCGATCCGTGAGCTCTGCAGACACAGGCGGATCGTCGGGACCACCCCCGTGACCAACAGCACCACCAAGGCACTGATGATGATCGCCAGAAGGTTGGTGACGAACAACAGCGCCGAACCCTCGGCGAGCACCCTGCGGTGCTCCTCGAGCAGTACCCCAGTCGCTGCCAATGGCGGCACCAGGGCGACCGCTACGGCGACGCCCGGCAGAGCGGCCGAGACGTCGGAGCGCGCCGTCGCGTACGCCCCGGCCGCTCCGGCCGCGATCGCCACGACCAGGTCGCGGACATCCGGGCGAGTGCGCGCCAGCAGTTCGGAGCCGATCGTGACCGTCGGAAGCAGCCTGGCCAGGATCGCGGCATAGACCACCGACCAGACGGTGCCGGCCCCGACGAGAAACGCGGCCTGGATCGCCCGTTTGCCCAAACCCGAGTCCGACCGAGGCCGAGAACGTCATGATCGGCGTCATCAGCGGAGCGATCAACATCGCACCGATCACGACCGCTGTCGAGTTTGCCGCCAACCCCATCACGGCAATCGTCACCGACAACGTCAGCATCAGCGCGAAGCGCGCCACCGAACTGCGGTTCTGCGGCGGCAGAAGCGTCGCGAATATGCGCAACTGCTCGTCTCGATCGAGCCGACCGTCATCACGCAACAGATGGTGGTACTCCGGGCGGCGCAATTGCGGCGAACGCCGGAGTCCGCCCGTGAAATCGCGCAAACGATGCAACGATCGGTGGTCCATCCCGCGCTCGGTCATCGGAGTCGGCCCTCCAACTACGCGTGCCGGCGTCGTCGTTGCAGCAGACGAACGCTCACCTCAGCGGTCGGGCCGTCGTTCACGCTTGCCATGGTTCTCGACGGTGCACGTTCAATTGTCGCATGTTCGAGCGCCGAGATCGAGGCCGAGCACTTTCCTGGCGCCCTCGGCAGGATTCGAACATGCGACACACGGTTCCGGAAACCGATGCTCTATCCCCTGAGCTACGAGGGCGGGATGCCAGCGAGGCTAGCGACGAACCGTCCTGGCTCCTGCATGTCGTGGCGAATCAAGCACGTCGATCGAATGGGTGCACAGGTACGATCGGATGCTCATGGCTGATCCCCTCGTCATCGTCGCTGATCTGCTGGCGCCAGCGTTTGCCACGGTCGCGGGCGACGACGGCCCGGTCGATCCGGTCGTACGGCCGAGTGATCGTGCCGACGCGCAGGCCAACGGTGCCCTTGCTCTGGCCAAGCAGCTCGGTCGCAAGCCGCGCGATGTTGCCGACGACGTCGTTGCGGCCGCAGATCTCACCGGGAAGGCCACGCTCGAGGTCGCCGGCCCGGGCTTCATCAACGTCACGTTCGACGAGGCGTTCCTGAAGCAGCAGCTTGCCGTGCTGGAAGGCGACGAGCGCGTCGGCGTGCGATTGGCCGCCAACCCGGAGCGCGTCATCGTCGACTACTCGGCGCCCAACATCGCCAAGGAGATGCACATCGGGCACCTGCGCACGACGGTCATCGGCGATGCGCTGGTGCGCATGCTCGAGTTCGTCGGCCACACCGTGATCCGCGAGAACCACGTCGGCGACTGGGGCACGCCGTTCGGCATGACTGATCGAGCACCTGCTCGACCTCGGCGAGACCGAGGCCGCAGCCGGTCTCAGCGTTGGCGATCTCGACGGGTTCTACAAGCAGGCGCGGGCCAAGTTCGACGCCAGCGACGAGTTCCAGGCGCGCGCCCGCAACCGGGTCGTGCTGCTGCAGAGCGGCGATCCCGAGACGCTGCGGCTGTGGAAGCTGCTGGTCGATCTCAGCATGCAGTACTTCAACCGGCTGTACCGCAAGCTCGGCGTGCTGCTGACCGACGACGACCTGGCCGGCGAGAGCATCGTACAACGACCTGCTGCCCGAGGTCGTCGAGCGGTTGCGCACCGCCGGCCTGCTGCAGGAGAGCGACGGCGCGGAGGTCGTGTTCCCTCCCGGCTACACCAACCGCGAGGGCGAGCCGCTGCCGTTGATCGTGCAGAAGCGCGGCGGCGGGTTCAACTACGGCACCAGCGATCTTGCCTGCGTGCTGGATCGTGTCGAGCGTGTCAAGGCGACGCTCTTGCTCTACGTGGTCGGAGCCGAGCAGTCGCAACACCTGGCGATGGTGTTCGACGTCGCCGCGATGGCCGGATGGCTGCGACCGCCGACGCGGGCAGTGCACGTCGCCTTCGGCTTCGTCCTCGGTACCGACCGCAAGAAGCTGAAGAGCCGAAGCGGCGAGCCGGTCCGGTTCGTCGACGTCGTGGAGGAAGCAATCGACCGGGCGACGGAATCGGTCAACGAGAAGAACCCCGACCTGCCCCGCGACGAACAGATCGACATCGGCCGGATGGTCGGCATCGGCGCGCTGAAGTACGCCGACCTGTCGACCGACCGGATCAAGGACTACGTCTTCGACTGGGATCGCATGCTGGCGTTCGAGGGCAACACCGCGCCCTACCTCCAGTACGCACACGCCCGCATCCGCTCCATCCTGCGCAAGGCCGAAGCCGAATCCGGCCACCGCAGCGGGCGGCGGCGAGCCGGCAATGGCGCCCGAAGAGCGCGAACTGGTCTTGCAACTCCTGCACTTCGACTCCGCGGTGCACGACACCCTCGAGAAGTACAGCCCTCACCGGATGTGCACGTACCTGTTCGATCTGGCGCAGGCCTTCACGTCGTTCTACGAGGCGTGCCCGGTGCTGAAGGCGGATCCATCGACACGCGCGTTTCCGGCTGCGACTGTGCGAGCAGACGGCCCGTGTGCTCGCCAAGGGTCTCGACGTGCTCGGTATCGAGGCCCCGGAGCGCATGTGACGGCGATCCCGCTATCGCTTCTACCCGATACAGCCGAGGTCCTGCCCGACGGTTCGTTGTCGGTCGGTGGATGCCGCGTGCTCGACGTCGTCGAGGAGTTCGGCACGCCGGTGTTCATCTACGACGAGGCGCACCTGCGGGCGAGGTGCCGCGAGGCGGTCGCCGCGTTCGGGCCCGGCCGGGCGGTCTATGCCACCAAGGCCTTCCTCTGCAAGGCGATGGCCCGCCTGGCCTACGACGAGGGAATGCTGCTCGACGTCGCCAGCGGCGGCGAGATGTACGTCGCCATGGCCGCTGGTGTGCCAGCCGGACGCGCTCACCTTCCACGGCAACAACAAGAACGGTCGACGAGTTGCGCACGGCCATCACGAACGGCGTGCGGCACATCGTGGTCGACAGCTTCGACGAGCTCGATCGCCTCGACGCCCTGCACGGTGAGGGGCTCCCCGTTCCGACTGTGCTGGCGCGCATCACACCCGGGGTTCATGCGCACACTCACGAGTTCATCGCCACCGGGCAGGACGATTCCAAGTTCGGGTTCAACCTCGGCAACGGAGACGCCCGGCGAGCGGTCGATCGCATGCGTCGATCGTCGAGCGTGCATCTCGCCGGCGTGCATTGCCACATCGGCTCGAACGTGTTCGCCGCCTCCAACTTTGCCAAGGCCGCCGAGGTGATGGCCGGCTTCGCCGTGCCGCTCGACCTGCCGGAGCTCGTGCTCGGTGGCGGTCTCGGCGTCGCCTACGTGGAGGGCGAGGAAGCGCCATCGATCACGCAGTGGGGCAACGTGTTGCTCGACGCCTGCGGCGCGCTCGGCGTGCGCAGCAACGTCAGCGTCGAGCCCGGCCGGGCAATCGTCGCCGACGCGGCGATCACCGCCTACACGATCGGCACGATCAAGCAGATCCCCGACGTGCGGACCTACGTCGCCGTCGACGGCGGAATGAGCGACAACCCGCGGCCGGTGCTCTACGGAAGCGGCTACGAGGCCTTCCTCCCAGCCGACGTCACTGCGCCGCGGACCATGCATGCCCGCCTCGTCGGCAAGCACTGCGAGAGCGGCGATGTGCTGATATTCGACGCGCTCCTGCCGGCCCACACCGCTGTGGGTGATGTTCTTGCCACTCCTGTCACGGGCGCGTACGGACGCAGCATGGCCAGCAACTACAACATGCTCACTCGGCCCCCGGTGGTCTTCGTCGGCGAGGGGGCGGCGCGACCCGTGCTGCGCCGGGAGTCGCTGGAAGACCTGGTGCGATGCGACCTCGACTGATCCACCACATCCGCCGGTTGCTCACCAAGCGTGCTCCGGCGGCCGATGTCGCCGACATCGATGTGCGCGTCGAGTA
This sequence comes from Ilumatobacteraceae bacterium, assembly GCA_963805445.1. Classification (GTDB taxonomy): domain Bacteria; phylum Actinomycetota; class Acidimicrobiia; order Acidimicrobiales; family Ilumatobacteraceae; genus JAENVT01. The sequence continues at coordinate 26,542 of CAWDUI010000010.1, forward strand.
CTCACCGTGCCTCGACGGCGATCCCGATCCGGGAGAGGTCGTGTGGACCTGGGTGCCCTACGAAGAAGACCCCACGCAGGGCAAGGACCGCCCGGTGGTGATCATCGGGCGCCGAGGCCCCGATCTGGTCGGAGTGCCGCTGACGTCGAAGGCCCACGCCAACGAAGCTCAGGTGGAGGTCGGGCGCGGACCGTGGGACCGCGAGGGACGGGTGAGCTACGCCAAGGTCCACCGGCTGCTCGACGTCGACCCCGGTCAAGTGCGCCGCGAGGGTGCGATCCTGGAACGTCAACACTTCGATGCTGTGGTGGCCGGAGTGCGGGCGGCCCACCGCGCTGCGTGATACAACGAGGTCAGACGGGTGGGTCGAACGGCCCAATCGGGTGACAATCGCTGTACGTAGCCAAACTTGACGAATACTGTACGGACATCACTCCGGTCTCGGGTGACCTATGGCGGGAATGTGCAACGTGAAGATCTCCCAACTCATCGTGTCGGCAGCGGTCGCAGCTGCCGGCCTCGTCGGATTCGGCGGAATCGCTGCCGCTGCGCCGACCGCCAGCACCGCAGCGGTTGCCTGCATCAACGGTGACGGCGTGATGGATCTCGTCGTGACCAACCCGGCGACCGATGTGTCGGCGGAGTTCGTCGTCACCAACCCGGAGACCTTCGTCGCCTCGGTGATCGATGTCGGGCCGGGGTCGTCGCAGGTCGTGACCGTCGATGGCCTCGCCGACGGCTCGGTGGTCGTGCCAGTCCAGTTCAACGGCCACGACGCCAGCGTCAGCACACAGATCGCCTGTGACGCGCCGGTCTGCACCGACGGCGTGCTGACGACCGTCACCGACGACCAAGGTGTTCAGCATCAAGCGTGCGTCGCCTCGGCAGCGGTCGACCCGACGCCTGTGCCGGTCGCACCGCCTGCGAAGGCGGCGCTGCGGTCGTCGACTCCCACCACCAGCCCGCAACAGCTCCCAGCCACCGGCGCCGGCACCACCAGCGGTCTCGTGATCGCTGCCCTGCTGGTCGGCAGCGGTTCGGTGGCGTCGCTGCTGAGCCGCCGCAAGCCCTGACCTGCTGCAAAGGGTTTCGGCGGCGACACGTCAACCCGTAGCCTTCCGCCCGTGACAACGCTCGTGCGGATCGGTGTATTGGGGTGCGGCAACGTCGGTTCCGCCTTCGTCAAATTGGTGACGGCGCAGCAGGCGACCATCGAGGCCCGCACCGGTGTGCGCCTGGAGGTCGGAGCCGTGGCGGTGCGCAACCTCAGCCGCGAGCGCGATGTCGAGTTGGCCGACGGGGTGCTCACTCGCGACGCGCACGCAGTCGTGGCGGACCCGTCGATCAACCTCGTCGTCGAGGTGATCGGTGGCATCGAACCGGCGCGCGAACTGATCACGTCGGCATTGCGGGCCGGTAAGCCGGTCGTCACCGCCAACAAGGAGTTGCTGGCCAACGTCGGAACAGAACTGTTCGGCGTCAGCGACGAATCCGGTGTCGATCTGCTCTTCGAGGCGGCCGTGGCCGGCGGCATCCCCATCATCCGTGCGCTGCGCGAGAGCCTGCGCGGCGAGCCCATCACCCGTGTGATGGGGATCATCAACGGCACGACCAACTTCATCCTCACCAAGATGACCGAGGAAGGAGCGGAGTACAGCGCAGCGCTGGCCGAGGCCCAGGCACTCGGCTTCGCCGAACGCGACCCCACTGCCGATGTGGAGGGCTTCGACGCCGGCGCCAAGGCAGCGATCATGGCATCGATCGCGTTCGGGTCGAGGGTCGTCGCCGGCGACGTGTACCACGAGGGCATCAGCGGGATCACGGCCGCCGACATCGCCATGGCCAAACGCCTCGGCTACGTCGTCAAGCTGTTGGGGATCGCCGAGGTCGATGCGCCGACCGGCGACATCGCCGTGCGCGTGCACCCGGCGATGGTGCCGATGGCACACCCCTTGGCCAGCGTCAAGGGCAGTTACAACGCCGTGTTCGTCGAGGGCGCGGCGGTCGGCTCGCTGATGTTCTATGGGCGCGGTGCCGGTGGCTCGCCGACCGCGAGCGCCGTGCTCGGTGATGTGATCGATGCCGCGGTGAACCTGTCGCATGGCACACACGGCTCGATCGGTACGTTCGGTCGCGCTCACATCCGGGCCATCGACGAGACCTCGGCCGAATATCTGTTGAGCCTCGACGTGGTCGACCGCCCTGGCGTGCTGCACGCGGTCACCGGTGTGTTCGCCCGGCACGACGTCAGCATCCGCGCCGCCGAGCAGGAGGGCAACGGGCCCGAGGCGCGATCTGGTCTTCATCACCCACGAAGCTCGCGAGTCGGCCGTGCAGGCGACGGTGCGCGAGCTGCGCGATCTCGATGTCGTTCGCAACATCGGTGGGTTGCTCCGTGTGATCGGGGGCTGAGGTGCGGTACGTCTCGACTCGCGGCCAGGCCGCCGAGCTCGGATTCACCGAGGCGCTGCTGGCCGGGTTGGCCACTGACGGAGGGCTGTACGTGCCGGCATCATGGCCGTCGCTGCCGGCACGCGCCGACGGAATGGGCTACGCCCAGCGGGCGGCACAGATCATGCAGTTGTTCGTCGGCGACGAGATCGCGGCCGACACGCTCGAAGCGATGTGCGTCGACGCGTACGCCACCTTCGCCCATCCCGCCGTCGTGCCACTCGTGCAGATCGGCGACGAGCATTTCGTGGAGGAACTGTTCCACGGCCCGACCCTGGCGTTCAAGGACGTCGCCCTGCAGCTCGTCGGCCGGCTTTTCGAGCACGTGCTGGCGAGGCAGGGCCGGCGGGTCACGATCGTCGGCGCAACGTCGGGCGACACCGGTTCGGCAGCCATCGATGGCGTGAAGAACAGCGCCCATGCCGACATCGTCATCCTCTTCCCTCGCGGCCGCACCAGCGACGTGCAGCGTCGCCAGATGACGACGGTCAACTCGCCGAACGTGCATGTCGTGGCGATCGACGGCTCGTTCGACGATTGTCAAGATCTCGTCAAGGCGATGTTCAACGACATCGAGTTCCGCGAGCGCTGCAGCCTCAGCGCGGTGAACTCCATCAACTGGGCGCGCGTGATGGCCCAGATCGTCTACTACGTGACGGCCACCGACCACCTCCGCGGCCCCGTCAACTTCTGCGTGCCCAGCGGCAACTTCGGCAACGTGTTCTCCGGCTGGATCGCCAAGCAGATGGGGGCACCGATCGATCGGCTGGTGGTCGCCTCGAACGCCAACGACATCCTGGCCCGCTTCTTCACCGCCAACGACATGAGCACCCGCCCCGTGGTGCCGTCGCTGAGCCCGTCGATGGACATCCAGGTGTCGTCCAACTTCGAACGCCTGCTGTTCGAGATCAACGGGCGCGACGGCGGGCAGACCGCCGAGCAGTTGCAGCGGTTCCGCTCCAATGGGTCATTGTCCATCGAGCCAGACCAACGCTACGAGCACCTCGATGGCGTGTTCGCCGCGGCCCGGCTCGACGATGCCGAAACCCTCGACGTGATCCGGCGAACGTACGCGTCGACGGGCATGCTGCTGGATCCGCACACGGCTGTGGCCGTTGGCGCGGCCGAACTCGTGCGGCCCTCGATCACCGGCGCGATGGTGACGATGGCGACGGCGCACCCGGCGAAGTTCCCCGACGCCGTCGAGACGCGCCACCGGCATTCGCCCGCATCTTCCTGCTCACCTGGCGGACCTGATGGAGCGCCCCGAATACGTGACCGATCTCCCCAACGATCTTGGCGCCGTCGAACGCTTCGTCGAAGCCAACGTTGGTCGCTGAGTGGTTTACCCAACCCTGCGACCGATGCCTCGGCCGGCGTGGGCTGCGTAGTCTCTGACCATGGGGGTCGATGGTTCGGCGGTGTTTCCGACTGGGACGGTGACGTTCTTGTTCACCGACATCGAGGGCTCGACTGAGCGCTGGCAACGGGATGATCGGTTGATGTCCCAGGACTTGGCCGAGCACGACCGCACCATCCGTTCTGCGGTCGAGCGACACGAGGGCGTCGTGTTCAAGCACACCGGTGACGGTATGTGTGCGGTGTTCGTCTCGGCACCGTCGGCGGTCGCCGCGGCGGTCGAGGCGCAGACCGGTCTCGAGTTGCCGGTACGGATGGGTTTGCACACAGGGGAGGCCGAATCGCGTGATGGTGACTACTTCGGCCCGACGCTGAATCGAGCGGCGAGGGTGATGGACGCCGGGCACGGGGGGCAGGTACTGGTGTCGTCAGCAACGGCCGGTCTGGTCCGTGATCGTGAGTTCGTCGATCTCGGCGAGCACCACCTGAAGGGCCTCGACGGGGTCGAGCGGATCTTCCAGGTCGGGCGCGCCGCGTTCCCCGCGTTGCGCACGTCTCGTCCGGTGCTCGGGAACTTGCCGGTCGAGTTGTCGACGTTCGTCGGTCGAGTGGACGAGGTGAAGTCGTTGGTCGAGGAACTGGACGAGCACCGCCTGGTGACGTTGATCGGGGTCGGTGGGACGGGCAAGACGCGCTTGTCGCTCGAGGTCGCCGGGTCGGTGTCGGGGTCGTTTCCGGGTGGGTGTTGGATGGTGGAGTTGGCCCCGGTCATGGTGGCCGAGGCGGTGCCATACGCGTTCTGTGTGGGTCTGGGTATGAGGGCGCCGACCGAGGACGACGTCATCGGTCATGTGGTGGCGCGCCTGCGTGACAAGCGGGTGTTGGTCGTGGTCGACAACTGCGAGCATCTCCTTGCCGCGGCGGCCGATGCGGTGGAACGAATCGTCGGTGCGTGTCCGGACGTGGTGGTGTTGGTGACGAGTCGGGAGCCGTTGATGATCCGCGGCGAGCGGTTGGTGCCGGTGCCGTCGTTGCTCCCGCAGGACGCCGAGCGGCTGTTCCTGGAACGGGCCCGTGATGAGGCGCCCGATCTGGTGATCGATGCCGACCAGGCACGGGCGGTGACGGAGTTGTGTGAACGTCTCGACGGGTTGCCGTTGGCGCTCGAGTTGGCTGCCTCGCGGGTACGGGGGTTCAGCCCGGTGGAGCTCGTCGTCAACCTGGAAGAGCGGTTCCGGATGCTCGTCGGGGGACGCCGCTCGAGGATGGAACGTCACCAGACGATGCGCGGCACTCTCGACTGGTCCTACGAGCTGTGCTCACAGGTGGAACAGGCCGTGTTCGACCGGTTATCGGTGTTCCCGGCCGGCTTCGACATGGCTGCTGCCCGGGCCGTGGCCGTCGGTGACGGGGTGAGCGAGTTCGACGTGGCCGATGTGGCGCCGCAGTTGGTCGACCGTTCGCTGTTGCAGCGCTCGGTCGCGTTCGATGGCACGACTCGGTACCGGATGCTCGAGACGATGCGCGCCTACGGACGAGAGCACCTTCAGCATCACGGGCTCTCCGATACCACGCGCCAACGCCATGCCGTGTACATGGCCCGCACGATTGCCGCGCTCACACTGCGCTCGATAGGTCCTGACGAAGCACACGTGTTGCGTCGCCTGGCTGAGTATCTCCCGGACTCGCTCGTGGCGCTCGATTGGTGCATCGACCACCAGGACTGGGAGAACGGACTGCGCGTCGCCCAAGTCGGGAGCGAACTGATCGAGCGGGAGTCCAAGGCGATGATCGCTCGATTGCACGACGCAGCACGAGCAGGTGCCGCTCCCCCGGATCTCCTCGACGAGCTGGCGTCCAGCGACAACGTGGCCTACGTCGGCGAAGGACCAGAGGAGGTGGCCGAACGAGGATGGCGAATGATCCGGGCAGAGCGGCCCATTCCCTCCGACCGATTCACATCAAGCCCGTTCGTGAACTTCGTCGACGTCGGCGTCACCGGCGCCGACGTCGACGAGTACCTGAACAGCGTCGATCGATGGCTTGCCGCGCCGCCCGTGACCCGCTGCTTCGTGGAGTGGTGCGTCGTCCGCTCGCTGGCAGCCAGCGGTCACCTGGATCGTGTCGACGGTCCGATGAGCCGCCTGTCGAGGCTCGTCGGCGAGCTCGACAGCGCGGCAGCTTCGAGAGTGGTCGACGAGCTGCACGGGACCCTCGCCAGGGTCCGTCACGACTGGGTCGCCGCCGCGCAGTGGTACGGCAAGGTCGTCGATGCCGGCAACGGCGAATTGCGCACCTGGATGGACCTCGCGGGGGCGTGGCACCTGCTGACCGCCCGCGGCCTCGGCCCCGACGAGCTCGACATCACCGGCTCGCACCTGCTCGATCCATGGCGCTGCTGCTTGGAGCAGCGCATCGACATCTTGCGATGGCGCGGGGCGGTGGCGACCGCCATCGCCTTGCACCGCCTCGGCCGCACCGACCTCGCCGACCGCTTCGTCGCCTGGGCGCACGGGAACGACCCCAAGGACATCATGCGTGAGGCCCAGTTCGACGGCCTCCTCGAGCTCGCCGGCCTGCCGACCACCGACGTGGTCGAGATCGACGATCTCGACACCCTCATCGACGAGCTGTCCGTCGTCGCCGACGAGCTCGACCAACGCCGTGCGTAGCCCGGCGGCCGCTCACGTGAAGTCCTGGCCCGGTCGGCTACCGTGCGCCCGATGGGGGACATCAACTTTGCGTCTGCCGACCGAGATTGGCGAGCTCACACCTGCCTACCTGACCACCGCGCTGCGTCACGCCGGCCACCTGGCCAACGGCGAGGTGTCGTCGGTCGATGCCGCACCCTTGGGGGCGGGCGTCGGCTTCGTCGGTCAACTGGCGCGCCTGCAGTTGACGTACGACGGCGACCGTGGGGGACTTGCCCGACGTGATGATCGCCAAGTTCCCCATCGAGGACCCGATGGCGAAGTACATCGCCCAGATGTACGGGTTCTATCGAACCGAGGCAGAGTGCTATCGCAAGGCCTCGACGATCGGTCTCGGTGTGCCCACGCCGGTGGTGTACCTCAGCGAGGTCAGCGACGACGACTCCGGCACCTTGATCTTGATGGAGGACCTCTCCGATGCCCGCATGGCCGATCAGGTCGCAGGCGCCGACCTGGCCGATGCGCAGGCAGTGATCGATGTCGCAGCACAACTGCATGCCACCTGGTGGGAGTCGCCGCACCTCGATGACCTGACGTGGCTGCGACCGTTGAACAACCCGGCGTACATGGCCGTCGGTGACCAGTACATGCAGTCGTGGCCGGTGTTCGCCGAGATGTTCAAATCGGCGCCTGCAGCCGCGCTCGAGGTCGGCGAACGCATCGGTGCCCAGCTGCCGATGTCGTACGACTGGTTGATGACAAACCGCCCCACGACGCTCACCCACACCGACTTCCGGCTCGACAACTTCTTCTTCGGTCGTGCCGATGCGCCCGTGACGGTCATCGACTGGCAGCTCAGCTGTCGCGGGGTCGGTGCAGCGGACATCGCCTACTTCATTGTCCAAAGCCTCACCACGGAGATGCGGCGCCAGCACGGCGAAGAGCTGTTGCGGCGTTGGCATCAGGGTCTGGTCGACCGTGGCGTCGCCGGGTACTCGTGGGACGACGCGCAGGCCGACTTCCACGACTCGGTGATGTTGCAGATGTCGATCCCGGTCATCGGCGCGGCCAACCTCGACCCGGCCAACGAACGTGGCAAGCAACTCCTCGATTGCCTCGGCCACCGCAACTGCCAGGCGTTGGTCGACTACGGGTGCACTGGATTGCGGGTTGGCTGACCAGATCTGATCTCGCGCCCAACGTTGCGCATCGCGCACGCGTTCGCTACAGTTCCCTTCGTTCGGGTTCCCGGACATCTCGCTGCGACCGCTTCGGTGAAATGACCGTGCGGGGGTGCGGAGAGGGCGAATCATCTCGCCAAATCATCTCGGTGGTGTGGCCGCCGGTCGTGTGCATGTTCGACACGCCGAGCCCACTGTCGTTCCCAGAAAGCAGGTGGCCGGTGGCCGCGGAAGCTCTCGAACAGTCGATGCTCGAATCCAAGGACAAAGAGCAACTGCTCGCTATCGCCCAGGCGTTGGGCATCAAGACCACAGCGCGCGCCGCCAAGGCGACGCTGATCAACAAGATCCTGGAGACCACGGGCGGTGGAGCTCAGGCGGACCCGCCCGCTGCGTCCACGACGAACGGTCGGGCGCCGAAGGCGCCGCGCGAAGCAGCTCCGGTCCCCGTCGCAACCGAGGTCGCCGAGGTGTCGAACGACGCTCCGGCACCCGATGCAGAGGTCGACGTCGACCGAGGCGCCGGTCGAGGCTGAGGTCATCCTCGGTCCCGACGGAGAGCCGCTGGCCGACTGGGAGATCGAACTGATCAAGTCGGGTGAAGTCGCCGTGACCGAGCTCGCCGTCTCGCCGGCCGCCGCGGCCGTGCCCAACACGTCGGGCGGAGGCCCTCATCACAGCGCCGAGGGTGACGAGGGCGAAGGTGAAGGCGATTCGGAGAGCCGCAACAGCCGCCGCCGCCGACGCCGCCGCAACAAGGGGCGGGCAGATGGCCCCCAAGGCGGCGATCAGGAGCACTTCGATCGACCCGATCGACCCGAACGCACCGAGGAGGCCGCCTCGCCGGTCAACGTGGAGCCCGTCAACGTCTCCGGCTACCTCGACCTGCGCGACGAGGGGTATGGCTTCTTGCGGGTCACCGGCTACCTCGCCAGTCGCGACGACGCCTACATCCCGGTGAAGTTGACTCGGCAATACGGGTTGCGCAAGGGCGACTACGTCACCGGCCTCAGCCGTCCGGCAGGTCGCAACGAGAAGAACCCGGCGATGCTCGAGATCCACTCGGTCAACGGCGGCGAACCCGACAAGGCCAAGACCCGTCCGCGATTCGAGGACCTCACCGCGCTCTTCCCCGACGAGAAGCTGCGGTTGGAGAACCCGTCGGACCCCAACAACATGACGGCCCGCATCATCGACCTGATCTCACCGATCGGCAAGGGTCAGCGCGGCATCATCGTGTCGCCCCCGAAGGCCGGCAAGACCACGATCATGAAGACGATCGCCACATCGATCGAGCACAACCACCCCGAGGTGAAGCTGATGGTGCTGCTGATCGACGAGCGGCCCGAAGAGGTCACCGACATGCGCCGCACCGTCAAGGGCGAGGTCATCTCCAGCACCTTCGACCGGCCGAGCGAGGAGCACACCCATGTGGCCGAGTTGGCGATCGAGAAGGCCAAGCGATTGGTCGAGCAGGGCGAGGACGTCGTCATCATCCTCGACGGCATCACCCGGCTCAGCCGTGCGTACAACCTCGCGGCTCCGGCCAGCGGCCGCATCCTGTCCGGCGGCATCGACGCCGGAGCGCTCTATCCGCCGAAGAAGTTCTTCGGTGCGGCTCGCAACGTCGAAGAGGGCGGCTCGCTGACCATCTTGGCGACGGCGCTCGTCGAGACCAACAGTCGCATGGACGACGCGATCTTCGAGGAGTTCAAGGGCACCGGCAACATGGAGCTGCGCCTCGACCGCAAGCTCTCGGAGCGCCGGATCTACCCGGCGATCGACGTCGATGCGTCCAGCACCCGTCACGAGGAACTGCTGTTCGATCGCAAGCAACTGCAGATGGTGTGGAAGCTGCGCCGTGTGCTCAGCGGCCTCGCCGCCGAAGGCAACGCGGCCCCCGGCCTCGAACTGCTGGTGGATCGCCTCCGCACCTTCCGCACCAACGACGAGTTCCTCAACGAAATCGGCAAGCAACCCGCCATGTAAATGCCTCGTGTTCAGGCAGAATTGGCCGATACACTTCGGTCTCGATTTCAACGGAGAAACTCATGAAGACCGACACCCATCCCACGTACAACGACACGACGGTTCGCTGTAGCTGCGGCAACACCTTCGTCACGCGATCCACTCGCGCTGGCGATCTGCAGGTCGAACTGTGCAACGAGTGCCACCCGTTCTTCACCGGCAAGCAAAAGCTGGTCGACACCGGTGGCCGCGTCGAGCGCTTCAACAAGCGCTACGGCGAGCGCAAGACCAAGTAATTCGTTCCAAAGACTCCGAAACGACCCGGTCCGGTGACCGGGTCGTTTCGCGTCCGGGCGCCCGATCGATCGGGATCACTCAAGGCCGGGCCTCCGTGAGCCGATGACACAGTGGGCTATAGCGTGAAGGAGTCTCTGCGTGGCCGTATCCGACGACGACCTCGCCCATCTGTTGAGGCGAACCGAGTTCGTCGTGCGCCCCAGCCGGCTGGCCGAGTTGAAGCTGCTCGACCTCACGACCTATGACGCAGTCGTCGACAACGTGCTCAACGTCGGGCTGAACGGCACCCCGGCGCTGCCGGCCTACTTCCAGAGCGAGGATCCCGCCAGCAGCTGGGACCAGTACGTCGCCGCCTGCTCCTTCTGGATCAACAACATGCTCAACTCGGCGCGGCCGTTCCAGGAGAAGATGACCCTGTTCTGGCACGGCCACTTCGTCAGCGCGTGGTGGGACGTCGGCAAGGGCTTCCACCTGATGCAGCAGATCCAGATGTACCGGGAGAACGCGCTCGGCAACTTCCACACGCTCACCCAGAAGATGGCGATCGACCGGGCGATGCTCGTCTACCTGTCCAATGCGGAGAACGTGAAGGGCTCGCCGAACCAGAACTTCGCCCGCGAGTTGATGGAGCTGTTCACCCTGGGCGTCGGGAACTACGCCGAGTCCGATGTCGAGGCGTCGGCAAGGGCATGGACCGGATACAACGCCGACTGGCCCGACTACGTCTACCAGTTCTATCCGGCTCGCCACGACGGAGGAATGAAGACGTTCTTCGGCACGACGAAGGCGTGGACCGGGCCGCAGATCATCGACGAGATCCTGCTCGACAATCCGACCAAGAAGTTGATCGCGGCGCGTTACATCACCAAGAAGATCTGGGAGTTCTTGGCTCATCCCTCGCCTCCGCAGGCGGTGCTCGATGCACTTGCCCCCGCGTTTGCGGCCGACATGAACCTGCACAACCTGGTGCGGTCGATCCTCCTTCGTCCGGAGTTCTACAGCACCACTGCCAAGCAGGGCCTGGTTCGTACCCCGATCGAGTACATCGTCGCCCTCTGCTACTACTCCGGCCTCACACCCGACAAACTCGGTGTTGCCTGGCGAGCCGAGTCGACCGGGCAACAGATGTATCAGCCCCCGAACGTGTCGGGTTGGCGGCCGAACGCCTATTGGTTGAACACCAGTGCGGTCGCTGGTCGTGCCGACTTCGCCCGTTCCGCCACCTGGCAGCTCCGCGCCAACGGCGGGTTCGACAACCTGTACGCCATGACGGCCGCAAACGCCGTCGACTACGTCGCCAACTTCTTCGGGATCTCCCCGCTCTCCACCACGACCCGAACGGCGCTGATCAACGCCAGGTCGGCCGAGCCCAGCAAGTGGTGGGCGGCCACCAACCTGCTGACGATGACCATGCTCGCCCCCGAATTCCACATGGCATGAGGAGATGACGATGCTCGATCCCGATATCTCCACTGCCGATGCCCGCCGGTTGCTGTCGCGTCCCGACGTGCTGGGGCCGAGGCGGATGGACCCGCCGCAAGTTCCTCCAGGCGGTCGGTGGCGGCGTGCTCGGCGGCGCGGCCCTCAATTCGCTGACTCCGGGTCGCTTCGGACTCGGCCACCTCGGTTTCGACCTCGACGAGGCACTTGCTGCAACACCGATCGGCGCCCACGACGGCATCGTCGTCAACATCGTGTTGTACGGAGGCAACGACGGGCTGAACACCGTGGTGCCGTACACCAACGGCAAGTACTACGACATCCGCGGGCCGAGCAATGGCAATGTGGCCATCCCGGCCGATCAGGTTCTTCCGCTCGACGGCACGTTCGGCCTGCACCCGAGCCTCAGCTACACCAAGCGCGTGTGGGATGCCGGGCAACTGGCCATCGTGCACGGAGTCGGCTACCCCAACCCGGACCTGTCGCACTTCACCTCGATGGCGATCTGGATGAATGCCCAATTCGGTAACGGGTCCCGCCGGCACCGGTTGGGTCGGTCGTTGGCTCGACGGTCAACCGGCGGCGACGGCCGACCTCATGGCGGCGACCATCGGCTCGTCGGTTCCGCTGCACCTGATCGGCGCCGTCCGGCGCGCCGTGGCCGTGCCCGAGAACGGCGACGGCATGTTCGGCACCGGCACCGACCCGGCGGAGGTGCGGATGTTCACCGGGCTGCGCTCGTTCTCGGCGAGCTCCGCCGGCCGTGGGCCATGGCACGACATGTTCGCCGGCGTGCTGAAGACGCAACTGGATCTGGCCACCGACGTCTCGCCGGTGTACTCACCGGCGCCGACCGGCGACGACTTCGAGAAGAAGATGACCGTTGCTGCCCGGCTGATCAATGCCAACCTCGGCTTTCGGGTGCTCGATCTCGGCCTCGACGGGTTCGACACCCACGACGGTCAACCGCTCAACCACGCCGATCTGCTGACCCAACTCGACAGCGGGCTGGCGACGTTCTTCTCGACCCTCGATCCCGCGTACTACAGCCGCGTCACGGTCGTGACGATGTCGGAGTTCGGCCGCACCCCGTTCTCCAACGACTCGTCGGGCACCGATCACGGGACCGCCAACGTGCAGTTCGTGATGGGGCCGAACGTCAAAGGCGGGCACTACGGGCAGCCGTCGTCGTTCGCCACGATCGTGGACCAGTGGGATCGCTTCGACATGACCACCGACTTCCGTCACGTGCTCGGCACCGTGATCGACGGGTGGATGGGTGGCGGGGCCTCGACGATCCTCAACGGTCCGTACCAGAACCTCGGCTTCTTCCGGACGGGCCCCGGGGTACCCGCCGCCGAGCGGTGGCATCCCGCCGCTGATCACACCACCGTCGAGCCCGACCGAGTTCGTCTCGATGAACCCGCGGCGGCTGTTCGACACGCGCGATGGCACCGGTGGGCGTCTCGGCGCGCTCGGCCCTGGCGAGTCGTGGCCATTCGCGATTCGCGGCCAGTTCGGCGTGCCGGCCGGGAGCGATCGCGGTCGCCATCAACCTCACCGCGGTCGACGCCAGCGGTCCGACCTACGTCACGGCCTGGCCGGGCGGCCAGCCGCGCCCGACGACGTCGAACCTCAACCCGGTTCCCGGCATGGCCGTGCCGAACCTGGCCATCATCCGCCTCGGCAACGCCGGCGATGTCAACTTCTTCAACAACTCGGGCACGGTCGACCTCCTTGCCGATGTCGTCGGGTACTTCCAGGACGGCACTTCGATAGGAATGGAGCCGCTGGCGCCCGCTCGGCTCATCGACACCCGCGAAGGCCGGGGCGCGCTCGGCGCCGGGCAGATGCTCGATCTACAGGTCGCCGGCCGCGGCGGCGTGTCGTCGAGCCCGGCGGCGGTTGCGCTCAACGTCACTGTGACGGGACCGACTGCGGGCAGCTTCTTGACGCGTGTGGCCGTCGGGCGAGCAGCGGCCCTTCGCGTCCAGCGTCAACATGGTGCCCGGCCAGACGGTGCCGAACATGGTGCTGACACGGGTCGGCGCCAACGGGATGGTCAGCATCTACAACAACACCGGATCGACCGATGTCGTGGTCGACGTGCTCGGCTGCTTCGATGCCGACGCAAGCGGTCGGTACGTCGCACTGAGCCCGCGTCGGGTCCTCGACACACGCGACGGGCTCGGTGCACCGCTCGCCCAGGTCGGGCAGACGCCACTGGAGTTGACGCTGCTGGGTCGTGGTGGTGTGCCGACCTCCGGCGTCAGCGGCGTGATGCTGAACGTCACCGCCGTCGCCCCGACGCGTGACACCTTCGTGACCGTGTACCCGGGTGGGGGCGAGCGCCCCATGGCGTCGAACCTCAACGTGTCTGCCGGGCAGGTGATCCCCAACATGGTCTTGGCCCGCATCGGGCCCGCAGGCACCGTGATGATGTACAACAACGGCGGCAGCATCGATCTCGTCGCCGACGTCGTCGGCTACTTCACCGACTGAGTCCAACGACGCTCCGATCCCTCGAACAACTCCACGGGCCAGATCGATGGACAGAACCGGCTCTGGCAGACTGGCGACGTGATCGAGCGCGAAGAGATCGTGGCAACGCCGGACGGGGAGATGCTCACGTTCATCTTCCACCCCGAACACGATGGCCCACATCCCGTCGTGCTGTACCTGATGGACGCCCCGAGCATCCGCCCGGCGTTGAAGGACATGGCCTCACGTCTTGCGACAGCGGGCTACTACGTGATGTTGCCGTACCTCTTCTACCGAGGCGGCCCGTTCCGCGAATTCGGCATGAGCGACGAAGACATGCACCAGCGCCGTGAACTGATGGGAACCGTGACGCCGACGAACATCATCGGCGACGGTGAGGCCCTGCTGGCGATGGCGGACGCCGACCCCAACGCCCGTCACGGCAAGGTCGGCGCGGTCGGGTTCTGCATGAGCGGGGGGCTCACGATCGCGCTCGCCAAGGCGATGCCCGACCGCATCGCTGCTGCAGCTTCGATCCACGGCGCGTGGCTCGTGCGCGACACGCCCGACTCGCCGCACCTCGATCTCGACCGGGTGCGGGCCGAGGTGTACTTCGCCTGGTGCGACAACGACGCAACCGCGCCGGCCGACACGATTCCGGTGATCACCTCCGCCCTCGACGCGGCTGGCGTCGTCAACACCGTCGATTTCCTCACCGATGCCGAGCACGGCTTCGCTCCAGCCGGGCCGCGGTACAACCGGGCAGCGTCGGAGTTGCACTGGGAGCGCGTCCACTCGCTGCTCCGGCGCAACGTGGGTTGAGGCGCTTGCCCAACTCGTTGGGCGCGATTTCGGTACTCCCACTACCGAAATCGAACCCGTTGCCCCTGGTCGGGTGCGCTGTGAGTACCTGCCATACCGAAATCGCGCCCGACCGGTCTGTTGGCGGATGCAGCGAAACGCCGATCGGCGCGCCGGTGCGCGGCGCCCCGTTGCCGGACGTGTCACTAGCTGATGGTCTCGCCGCCGTCGACCAGCAGGGTCTGACCGGTGATGAACGAGGCCTCGTCGCTGAGGAAGAAGCAGATCGCCGAGGCCAGCTCGGCTGCCGTGCCCATGCGCTGCATCGGCACCTTCTGGCCAAAGATGCGCTCGCCCTGTTCGAGGTCGCCACCACGGTCCAGCATGAGTGGCGTGGTCATCCCGGTGATCGTGCGACCCGGCGCGACGCAGTTGACTCGCACCTCCGGCAGCGCTTCGAGACACAGTTGCCGGGTGAGTCCGGTGATCGCCGCTTTGGCCGCGCCGTAGGGGACGTTGTTGCCGTTGGCCGTGAATGCCGCGGTCGAGGCGATGGTGACGATCGAACCCCGGCCGCGGGCCTTCAGCATCGGCAGCGCGTGCTTGCAGACGTTGAAGGTGCCGCCGACGTGGACCTCGAGCATCCGGTTGAAGCGCGCCGTGTCCCACTCCGCGATCGGGCCGAACTCGGCGTGACCGGCGGCGGCCAGGACGAGGTCGATCCCACCGAGCCGCTCCACGGCGGCCGACACTGCAGCGGCGACCGCGGCGTCGTCTGCGACGTTCGCGGCGAGACCGATGCACCCGGGCAGGCCGGCAGCTGCGGCCTCCGCCCGCTCCAAGTCGAGATCGACGATGGCCGCCCGACCGCCCTCTGCGACCACTCGTTCGGCGGTGGCGAGGCCGATGCCGCTCGCGCCACCGCTGACGAACAGGACCTGGTTCTCGAAGCGCATTGCTCAATTGTGCGACATGGGTCAGCGCAACAGCAAGATCTGCGGACCGGTGGAATACTCTCGCCGCGATCGGACGACAGGAACGGCTGCGATGAAACCGAACCAAGGACAAACCGAGGCCTGGAACGGTGGTGAGTCGGTTCACTACGTCAGCAACGCCGACCGGTATGACCGCCAACTTGCCCCGTTCACCGAGGCGCTGATGAACCACCTGCGAATCGGGCCGGACGACACGGTGCTCGATGTCGGCTGCGGCTGCGGGGTGACGACACTCCAGAGCAGCTGAGGGCGCGAAGGCCGCGGTCGGCGTCGACATTTCTCACCCGTTGATCGGAATCGCCTCCGACCGGGCGTGGGCAGCGGCGGTCGGCAACGCCAGTTTCCTGGTCGCTGATGCGCAGACCCATGAGTTCGGCGACGGCGAGTTCGATGTCATCGTCAGCCAGTTCGGTCTGATGTTCTTCGACGATCCCGAGGGTGCGTTTGCGAACCTTCGACGTGCGCTCGCACCCGGTGGTCGGGTCGCCTTCATCTGCTGGCAGGATCTCGTCGCCAACGAGTGGTTGATGGTCGTCGGCAAGGCGGTGGCCCGGTACGTCGAGCTCCCTGATCTCGGTGGGCGCGCTGGTGGACCCGGCATGTTCGCGCTCAAGAAGCCAGATGAGACGACCGCCCTGTTGACCGAGGTGGGATTCACCCAGATTGTCGTCGAGCCGGTCTCGACGACGATCCTGCTCGCCGGGGGTGGAACGCTTGATGAATCCATCGACTTCTTGTTCGGAATGGGCATGATCCGCGGTCTGCTCGGTCGACTCGAAGGTGACGTGCACGACGCCGCGGTCGACGAGATTCGCGCCACGCTCGCCGAACACTACGAACCGGGCATCGGCGTACGACTCGGGGCGGCCGGTTGGCTGGTTCTCTGCGCGCAACTAGCGATGCCCGCGCACCCGGCTCGGAGTGTTTCGAGGTACCCACGCAGGCGCCAAGAATCACAGGGCTGGTGTGGAGTGTTTCGAGGTACCCAGGTGGGCGCCAAGAACTCCACAGGACCGTGGCGCGTCCGGTACGCACAGGAGTCGATAGCCGAAGCTGATGGCTAGCGTGGCTGCGATGGTTGCCGAATCACGCCGCGGGCAACTGCTGACCATGAAGCTCAGCACGCTGGCTCGTGACCACGGTGCGGGGCCCGACCTCGAGACCGTCCCTTTCGCGCTCGGTGCGGCGGCGACCGACGGTGCAGTTGGTTGGGTGTTGCTCGAGGATCAGCCACAACGCGGCCTCGGCCCGGCGCTGGCCTGGGCAGTTCGGACCAAGGTCGAACGACTCCAGATCCTGGCCGAGTCGGGCACCGGTGTGCTGGCGCGGCGTGCCACTGCGTTCCGGCTTCCGATCGAGGTCTGGCACGTCGCCGAGCGCGCCTTGCTTCCGGCCATCGCCGAGGCGTTGCCTGCCCCACTCGATGCTCCTGAGGGCCACGACAAGTTTCGCCACTGATCATCGACGGGGGCGCTGTCCCCACGGTCGAGCATGGGGTGTTGATCGGTGAAGTTCGCGGGCTCGAGGTGTGTCGCGTCGTGACCGACGAGATCACGGGGACCCCGAGGCTCGAGGTGGGGGTCGGTCAGCACGATCGCGAGGCGTTCCAGATGCTTCACGGCGACGTGCCGACTGTCGAGGCGCTGGCCAAGGTGGTCGCCGCCGTCGAGCCCCACCGCCGGTACGGCGCCGACCCTCACCCACTCAACCGTCTCGGCCGGGAGCAGGCGCTGCGTGCTCGGCTGATCGACGAGCCGTCCTTGGTTGGCGCCTCGCGCGTCGACGCCATCTCGTCACCACTCGCCCGCCCGAACCTGAAGGACCCGCAGCCGAGCGTGGCACGGGCCGTGATCGACGGCGTGCAGACGACGTTGGTGGTCAGCACGGGCGTCGATCTGGAAGTGGTGCCGTTCGCCACCGACGCACGCCTGGCGGTCTGGCTGTGTGACGCGCATCGTCGTGCCGACCCGCGATGCTTTTCCGGTCCAGTTCGATATCGCCGCGCTGCTGGTGGATCCGATCGAGATCATTCCGGTCCGTTGAGGCCGTAACCTCCTCGATCGGTGTTCGAACGACTGGCGTCCCTGGAAGATGAGTTCATCTCGCTCGAGGTGAGCCTCAGCGATCCCGACGTGGTCGGTGATCATGACGCGCTGCGCCGGGTGTCGAAGCGCTACAAGGAGCTGACGCCGGTGGTCGAGTGCCTGCGAGCCCACCGCGAACGATCTGCCGACGCGCAGGCCGCACGAGAACTGTTGGTCGACGCGTCCGAAAGCGATCGGGTGATGCTGCGAGCCGAGTTGGCCGACGCCGAGGCCGACCTCGCCGGGTACGAGGAGCAGTTGCGGTTGCTGATGCTGCCCAAGGATCCCAACGACGGCAAGGCCGTGATCATGGAGATCCGCGGCGCCGAAGGTGGCGAGGAGGGCAACCTCTTCGCCGGTGACCTGTATGAGATGTATCGCAGCTTCGCGGCGATGAAGGGGTGGTCGGTCGAGGTGTTGTCGCACGACCCCAGCGATCTCGGTGGGGTCAACCTGGTGACGATCCTGATCAACGGTGACACGGCGTGGAGCCGGCTGAAGTTCGAGGGCGGCACGCATCGCGTGCAGCGTGTACCGGCCACCGAGAGCCAGGGGCGCATCCACACGTCGTCCGCCACCGTGCTGGTCCTTCCCGAGGCGGAGGAAGTCGAGATCGAGATCGACGAGCGCGATCTGGAGATCGATGTCTACCGATCGAGCGGGCCGGGCGGACAGGGGGTCAACACCACCGACTCTGCCGTGCGCGTCACCCACCTCCCGACCGGTGTGGTCGTGGCGATGCAGGACGAGCGCAGCCAACTGCAGAACCGGGCCAGGGCGATGCTGGTGTTGCGCGCCCGATTGTTGAAGCTGGCCCAGGACGAGCAGGACGCCGCCAAGTCGGTCGAGCGTCGAGCTCAGGTTGGTGGAGGTGGGCGCGGCGAGAAGATCCGCACCTACAACTTCAAGGAGAACCGGGTCACCGACCATCGCATCGGCTACACGGTCTACCGGCTGCAAGAAGTGCTGGCGGGCGATCTCGACGATCTCGTCGACGCCTTGACCGCCGACGAGCGGGCCCGCCAACTCTCCGGCGATGAGTGATCGCACGATCAGCTGGGGCGAGCTGTGGAACGAGACGGCGACCCGCCTCGATCGTCACCGCGCCCGCTGGGTCTGTGAGGTCGCCTCGGGCCACGACGGCGACGAGTTCCTGGCGATCCTCGGTCATCCCGCATCGGAACGCGCCGCGGCCCGTCTCGACGCCATGCTGGCCAGGTTGGCAGAGGGCGAGCCATTGCAATACGTGCTCGGTCGGTGGGGTTTCCGTCATCTCGATCTGATGGTGGATCCGCGGGTGTTGATTCCCCGGCCGGAGACCGAGCTGGTGGTCGATGTCGCCTTGCGGCACGCCCGTTCGCTCGACCGTCCGATCGTCTGCGCCGATCTCGGCACCGGAAGTGGAGCGATCGGTCTGTCGCTGGCCTTCGAGCTGCCGATCGACGGGGTCACCGTGTGGTTGACCGACCGGTCGTCCGATGCCCTCGACGTTGCCCGCGCCAACGCCGCTGGCATCGGCCGGGCGGCAGCCAACGTACGGCTCGCCCAGGGTGACTGGTTCACGGCGCTGCCGGCGAGCCTCATGGGCGGGCTCGGGTTGGTCGTCTCCAACCCGCCGTACGTCGGCGACGATGATC
Source organism: Ilumatobacteraceae bacterium (assembly GCA_963805445.1). Taxonomy (GTDB): domain Bacteria; phylum Actinomycetota; class Acidimicrobiia; order Acidimicrobiales; family Ilumatobacteraceae; genus JAENVT01. The sequence goes on from CAWDUI010000010.1 coordinate 45,887, forward strand.
CTGAATTGGAGGCGATCGTGCGCCAATGGGAGCCGGCTGTCGCGCTGTTCGCCGGAGCCGACGGACTCGACGCGATTCGTGATCTGATCGCCGAGTCGGGGCGCTGGCTCCGTCCCGGTGGGTGGCTCGTCGTCGAGATCGGCTCGACGCATGGGCGTCAGGTGACCGAGTTGATGCACGCCGCCGGCTTCGCCGACGTGTCGATCACGGCCGATCTGAATGGGCACGATCGCGTCGCCGGTGGCCGGCGAGGCGACTCGTGACGTGAGGTACTCCGCGTCAGGCGAAGCGCGCCGCGACCTGGCCCAGCAGTGACTCTTCCTCACTGGCGATGTCGTGGTCGACACCCGCGACATCGCGCGCCGCGGAGAACAGCGAGTGCCGCAGCACGATGCTGGCGATCCGGTCGTCGATGTCGTCGAGCAGGGCCTCGGTCTTGTGCGCGGCCACGGCGTTGCGGACCTTGGCCATTGCCTCGCCGAGGTACTGATCGAACGAGAACGTCGAGGACTCCCAGCCCGAGTCGTCGCTGATGTTGCGGATCTCGTCGAGCTCGTCTTCGGAGATGTGCCGGTCGGCCACCATGACGAGGAGCAGCAACTCGATCACTGCTTCGTGTTCACGGTCGGCGGTGGCGTGAACCGACACATGGCTGTAGAGGTCGCGCAGTCGGTTGATTCATCTCAGGCGCAACCTAACCGGTGCGGAGCGGCGCAATGAAGCGCCGGAGGAAGTCGAGCTGGTGCAGGAGCATGTTCTCGGCCACGACTTCTTGGGGCGTCATGTGCGTGACCCCGACCAGCGGCAGGACCTCGTGCGGCTTCCCGGATGCGAGAAGTGCCGACGAGAGCTGCAGCGTGTGGGCGGCGACGACGTTGTCGTCGGCGAGACCGTGGATCAACAGCAGTGGCCTGGTCAGCGCGCCTGCCAGCGGCAGGAGCGAAGAATTGGCATACGCCGTGTCGTCGACCGTCGGGTCGCCGAGATAGCGCTCGGTGTAGTGGGTGTCGTACAGGCGCCAATCCGTCACCGGCGCCCCGGCGATTGCAGCGTGGAAGACGTCGGGCCGGCGCATCACCGCCAAGGCGGCGAGGTAGCCACCGAAGCTCCACCCGCGGATCCCGACGTGGTCGAGATCGAGCGGATAGTCGTCGGCGGCGGCCTGCAGCGCGTCGACTTGGTCGTCGAGGATCGCTGACGCCAGATCGAGGTGGACGGCTCGCTCCCATTGGCTGCCCCGACCGGGTGTTCCGCGGCCGTCGATCACCACGACGGCAAAGCCCTGGTCGGCGAACCATTGGGACAGGGCATAGCGGATGCGCGATGCCAACACGTATTGCACATGCGGCCCGCCGTACGGGATCGAGCAGCACCGGCAGAGGCGAACCATCGTGATCGCGGGGCAACAGCACGGCGGTCGCCAGGCGACGATCGCCGTAGCGATGCAGCGAGACGTTGGGGTCGATCAACGGTTCCTCGGCGAACGAGGCGATCACCGGGCCATCGACGACCTTCGTCAGCGAACCGCAGCTGTCGAGCGTGCTGCTGCGCAACACCGTGGTCGTGCCGCCATGGGCGGCGGTGTGGATGCCCGGCTCGTCGCTGATGCACGTCAGCTCGTCGTCACTCCATCTCCACACGTGTTGCACGGTCGGGTCGTCGATCGGGTTGGCCAGGATGATCGCCGTGCTTCCGTCGACGGCGACCACGGCTCGTACCTGGAGGTCGGTGGGAGTCGACGGCCACCCCATCGATCAGCAGGCGACGGAGGCCGTCGCGATCCGCTGCCATCACGAGCCGACCGTCGTCGAGCTCGTTGGGCGTGCCCGGCACGAGTTCGACCCAACTGTCGTCGCGGTCGGTGAAGATCGGCGACGTGTCGCCGGTCGTGGGATTGGCCTCGAGCACCTGCAGGCTTCGCTGGTCACGCGACTGGACCGCCAGCAGCAGCCGCTCCGTTCGACGCCCAGTGCACCGCCGTGAGGTACGGGAACTGCTCGCGATCCCATTCGATCGCGATCGACCCGCCGTCGAGCGCCAGCACGTGCAGTTCGACGATGGCGTTCGCGGTGCCGGCAGCCGGATAGCGGATCTCGCGAGGAGGTTGATCGGGCGCGCCCGGCTCGGCGATGTACCAGCGCATGACCGGCGACACATCGACACGGCAGGCCGCGATCAGCTGAGCCGTCGGGGCTCCACCAATACCCGCGATATCGATGCAGCTCCTCACCGGCGATGTAGTCGGCCGATCCCCACGACACCTCGGGGTCCTCGTCGCTGGCCAGCTCCCAGCTACTGCCGTCCAGCTCGGCGATGCGCAGTGCACTCCCACAGACGTACGCCAGACGACCCGCAGCGGGGTCGGGGCGGGGATCGAAGACGGGTCCGTCGACGACCAGTTCGCGGGCAACACCGCTGATGAGGCCGGCGACGAACAGCCGCCCGGCGAGCGGGAAGGCGACGACCGTGACGGAACTGTCGGTCGCGAACGTGGTGACTCCGGAGGCCGTCTCGCGCATTCGTTCGCGCCGTGTGCGCTCCGCTGCGGGCAGGTCGTCGGGGTCGAGTTGGGCGAGCAGCGCCAGTGGATCAGCGATCAGCCGCTCTTCGCCGGTGGCGACATCGAGCACGTAGAGGCAGTTGATCGGATCGTCGCCGGCCCGGCTGCGGATGAACACGATTCGCCGGCCATCGGGCGATACCACGAGGTTGCGCGGCTCGCCGAGCGAAAGCCGTCGGGTGCGGGCGAACTGGCGCGGGAAGGTGTCTGCGGGAATCGAGGTGTCGTGCTCGGCGGAGTCGAGTGTCATGGCGTCACCATGATCTTGGCGTGCTGCTCCGGGTCGGCGAGGTCGCGGAACGCTCCGGGGATCCCATCGATCCCGACCGCCGCTGTCACCCACGGGGCGAGGTCGACCTTCCCGTCGGCGATCGATGCCAGCGCCGAGCTGAACTCGCCCGGCTCGTAGCCGAACGCGAACTGCAGGCTGAGCTCGCGACCGATCCCCAGCATCGGGTGGAAGCGGTCCTCTTGCATGCATGCGCCCACGACGAGGATGCGCGCATCCTTCGGCGCCATGCGCATGGCTTGGTCGATCATTCCCGGCACCCCGACCGCCTCGAAGATCACCGGTGTGCGCACGCCGTCGGCTTGACGCCATGCCTCGATGGCCGGCGTGACCCGTGGGTCGACCACGACATCGGCGCCGAGCAGTTCGGCCAACGCCCGCCGCTTGCTGGAGAAGTCGGCGGCGACGATCGGGCCGATGCTGCGCATCTTCAGCTCGGCGATGCACGCCAACCCGACGGGACCGCAGCCCAGCACGATCGCGCTCTCATTCGTGGTGATCCGGCTCTTCGCCACGGCGTGCACGCCGACCGCAAGCGGCTCCGTCAGGGCAGCGATGTTCGCGGCGAGGCCGTTGGGGACCTTGATCCCGACCATCTCGTTCAGCACCATCAGCTCCGCGTAGCCGCCGTTGTAGGCGTTGGAGAAACCCAGCGCGTGCAGACCGGCAGCGTCGAACGCCACGGGGAGGCCGACCACGATGTCGCCGGGCTTCAAGTTGGTGCAGCCGGGTCCGGTGTCGATCACCTCGCAGCAGAACTCGTGCCCCATCACGGTGTCGAGCTCTGGCTCGAACATCGTGAGCTGCATGCGGATCCGGAGGTCGATCGGCGTTCAACTCGTTCATCAGCCGCCTGCTCTCCTCGCCGTGCTGCAAGAGGTGCAGGTCACTTCCGCAGATACCGCACGCCAGGACGCGGGTCAGTACCTGCCCGGGGCCTGGCGTTGGATCAGGGATCTCATCGACTCGAAGTTGCCAATCTCGCATCACCGCGGCGCGCATTGCCCCGACCGTACTTCTTCGCCGATCGGTGCGTGCCGTCGACCGTCGCCGTCACGTGCTGAAGTGGGCGATGGCCTCGATCACGACCGCCCATGCCGCGTCGGCGTCCACGCCGGTCAGCCGGTCGCAGTTCGGATCCGGCCGATCGAGCAAGGTGCGCTGATCGATCACGGTCATGCCCCGAGTGTGTTCACCAGCGGTCTCCACCACGACGTGCGAGAACGACCTGGCGAACAGCTCCGGGTGGGTCAACGCCATGACGGCGAGTGGATCATGGACTGCAGCGCCGCGCATGTCCTCGTGCCGGCGCACATACGTACCGCTGAAGAACGTCATCAGGTCGGCAAGCGTGGCTGCCAGGCGACCGGGAATGGTGCCCAATTGCGAGATCCGCTCCGGTGTGGCTTGAAGCTGATGCGTCACGTCGAGCCCCGCCATGATCAGCGGGCCGCCGTAGTCGAGCACCATCGCTGCGGCCTCCGGATCGGCCCAGATGTTGAACTCGGCGGTGGCCGTGGTGTTGCCGAACAGCCCGCCACCCATGAACGAGATACCGGCGATGCGGGCGGCGATGTCGGGTGCGGAACGGAGTGCCAGCGCGATGTTGGTCATCGGGCCGGTCGGAACCAGCCAGACACCATCGTGGCTGCGGACGGTCTCGATGATGAACCCGACGGCGTCACGACTGGCGGGCGGGCCCGACGGCGGCGGGAGCTCGGCTCCGTCGAGACCACTCTCGCCGTGCACGTAGCCCGCGTGCCGAGCCGGCGCGAGCAGCGGACGGTTGGCGCCGGCGTGCACGGGCACGTCGATTCCGAGCAGATCGCGGACCACGATCGCGTTGTGCGTGGTCGACTCGAGCGGGGCGTTGCCGGCGACCGTGGTGATGCCGAGCAGGTTCGTGTGATGCGCGGCGACGACCATGGCGACCGCGTCGTCGTGCCCTGGATCGCAGTCGAGGATGATCGGTGGGCGGATGCTCGGTGCCATGAATGCCAGAGCTTGCCACCGTTACGATCGGATCGTGGCGTCGAGACGATCGCGGTTGGTGGCGGTCGCCACGCTGGTGGCGATCGGTTGCTCATCGACCGGATCGTCCGCTCGACCGGCGACGACATCGGTTCCCCCGGCGGAGGTCGCCCGTCAGACCACCGCCACGAATCCGTCGACGGCGCCGCCCGAGGCGACCGGTGTTCCCGGACTGACCGCGGATGATCCGTTCTGCGCAGCGTGGGCGGGCTATGCCGGGACGGTGCAGGCCCTCGGCATCGCCGCCTCGTTCGGTGATCTTCCCAGCGACCGGTTCGCGGCCATCGAGTTGGTTGCCGCGCCACGTCTCGTCGAGATGACGGCGGCGATCGACGCGTCGTGGCCGGTCGAGCTGGCGGCGGAGCGCGACATCGTGATCGAACGACACATCGGTCCGTACTCGCGCCGAGCAGCGCGGGGTGTCGAGGCGCTCGTCGCCGCTGGTGTCACCGCGACCGAGCGGTCGACGTTGAGCGCCGCATGGCAGACCGCGCTGCAGCGGCCGGGATCCCGGGCTGCCCGTCATCGAGCTGCCGGCGATTGCTGATGATCTGCAGGCCAAGGTCGATGCGGCAGCCGCGGCATACGACGCGGCCGTCACACCATTCGCCCAGGACCCCAGCCTTGTGGTGGACACGGTCGACAACCCGGCGACCGACGCCTATCTCGTCGACCATTGCCCCGATCTGATGGCGAGCGGCGTGGGCGACGCCCTCTGATCAATCGATGGCCAGCAGGCCGGTGCCGGTCAGCGCCACACGCGTCCCCACCCATTCACCGATGCACATCGCCTTCACCAGACCCGGCTCCGTCGACATGCCCCAAGCTCGCCGGCCATCGGCAAGCAGACATGCGGCGATCGCCGTCTCCGGCTCGCCGTCGCGAGCGTGCATCACCGTGTACGCCTCGACCGTCGCCGGCCCGGTTGCGTCGGCCGCTTCGGCGAGCTCCCGATGCGGGAGCGCATCGATCTCGGCCTGGGGACGGTCGCTGCGGAACCCCTGAGCAGGCGGCTCGGTCGAGTAGATCCCGAACGAGTGCTTGGTCACGTAACCGCCGTTGGCCCACACCAGGCCGAGCTGACCCGGATCGGCGCGAAGGTCGGTGACCATCGTGGCGATCGCATGCATCACGTAGTTGTTCCACGGCCCACCAGCGAACGACAGCCCGCCGGTGCGCGTCAGCTGGCGGTCGAGTGGCAGCCCGAGGCTCTGGGCGCCGAGCTGCACCGCGGCGGGGAAGCACGAGTACAGGTCGATGAGGGCAACGTCGTCGATCGTGCAGCCGGCCAACTCCAGCACACGACGCCCGCCCAGCTCGATCGCAGGGGTGTGGGTGAACGACCAGCGATTGCTGACGAACGGATGCTCGTGACAATCCGTGCCGGCATGCACGAACACCCAGCGATCCCGCGGCACGCGCAGCGACATCGCCTTCTCCACCGAGCAGATGATGATCGCCGCGGCCATGTCGACGTCGTTGTTGGAGTTCATGTACTTGGTGTACGGGAGGCCGACCATCCGGTTGCCGTCGGACGGGGTGCGGATCTCCTCGGCGGTCCTGGCCTGACGCGACCACGCCCACGGGTTCTGGGCGGCCACCTCGCTGAAGCGTGACCACAGCTCGCTGATCCGTTCCAGATGCTGCTGTGGCGTCGCGCCGCTCGACGGCGCGGATGGCGCTCTCGAAGATCGGGTAGATCTGCACCGGCCTCATCACGCCGCGAGCGAGCTCGGTCGGGTGGTTCATCACCAGGTCGTCGCCGATCAGCCGCGGTGTGCGCCCCTCCGGCGCGGTCGGCCAGGCCAGTGCCCGGCCGGCCTTGCGGGCCCGTACCCGGGTCCGCCGTGCCTCGCCACCGGCCAGGATGGCCAGCTCGAGTCGCCCGGCTTGGATCTCCGCCGCGGTGGTGTTGACGAGGCTCTGCGGGACCTGCCCGCCCACCGGCGTGTATGCCGTCTCGGCCGGGGTCAGCCCGAGTTGCTGGGCGATCAGGTAGGCCGGATCGCCGTACTTCCACGAGAACAGGTTGACGACGCGCAGCGACTGTGGATCGGGGATCGAGCTCAGTCCGGCGTCGATCGCAGCGTTCCCGATGGCCGAGCACATCAACAGTCTGGGATCCAGCGCCTGGTCGATGTCATCGGTGTGCTGCAGGGTCTGGCCGACGCCGATCACAACCGGCGCCAACGGATCGAGTGCCATCTCGCCAGGGTACGTGGCCCAGCCGGCGTCAGGCTGGGTCGACAAACCGCACGGTCATAGACTCGCCCGATGCCGCGAATCGCCATCGGCTCCGATCACGCCGGGTACGAACTGAAACAACATCTCATCGGAGTCCTCGCTGCAGATGGTCACGAGGTGGCCGATCTCGGGACCAACAGCACCGAGAGTTGCGATTACCCGCAGTTCTGTGCAGCGGTCGGCCGTGCCGTGCGCAACCAGCTGGCCGACGTCGGCATCGTGCTGGGTGGCAGCGGACAGGGCGAACAACTCGCGGCCAACAAGGTGCACGGCGTGCGCGCCGCGCTGTGCAACGACCTCTTCACCGCCCGGCTGGCGCGGGCGCACAACGACGCCAACGTGTTGAGCATGGGTGCCAGGGTCGTCGGGGTCGGTCTCGCCGAAGAGATCCTGGCCACGTTCCTGGCGACACCGTTCGAAGGGCGGCCGCCACGCTCGACGCGTCGGCCAGGTGATGATGATCGAAGCCGAAGAATCACGAATGGAGCTGTGAACGATGCCGTTCCCATCCGATACCCAACCCGACACCGAGTTGTTCGACCTCATCGCGGCCGAGACGACGCGTCAGGTCACCGGGTTGCAACTGATCGCCAGCGAGAACTTCACCTCCCCGTCGGTGATGCGTGCGGTCGGATCGGTGCTGACCAACAAGTACGCAGAGGGGTATCCGGGCAAGCGCTACTACGGCGGCAACGCCGTGATCGACGACGTCGAATCGTTGGCGATCGATCGCGCCAAGCGGCTGTTCGGTGCCGACCACGCCAACGTGCAACCGCACAGCGGGGCCAACGCCAACATGTGCGCGTACCAGGCGTTGCTCGACATCGGCGACACCGTGCTGGGGTTGAGCCTCGATCACGGCGGCCACCTCACCCACGGTTCGCCCGTCAACGCCAGCGGCAAGCTGTATCACTTCGTCCCGTACAAGGTCACCCCCGGCGATGAGCGCATCGACATGGATCAGGTCCGCGATCTGGCCCTCGAGCACCGCCCCAAGATGATCGTCGCCGGCACGACCAGCTATCCGCGCCGGCTCGATCCCGAGCCGTTCCGGGCCATCGCCGACGAGATCGGCGCCTACTTCTTGTTCGACGCAGCGCACCTCGCCGGACTGATCGCCGGCGGTGCGCACCCCAACCCGGTTCCCTATGCCGACGTCGTCACGTTCACGACGCACAAGACGCTGCGCGGCCCGCGCGGTGGCTGCATCCTGTCGACGGCCGAGCATGCGGCGGCCATCGACAAGGCCGTGTTCCCCGGCTGGCAAGGTGGCCCGCTCGAGCACGTGATCGCCGGCAAGGCGGTTGCGTTCTACGAGGCGTTGATGCCGAGCTTCGCCGAGTACGCCAACCAGATCGTGCTCAACGCCAGCGCCCTGGCCGAGGCACTGGCCAACGAAGGGTTCCGACTGGTCAGTGGTGGCACCGACAGCCACCTGATGGTCGTCGACCTGCGCCCGTTCGACGCCGATCTCAGTGGCAAGGAGGCGCAAGCGGTGCTCGATCAGGCCGGCATCACCCTCAACAAGAACACGATCCCCGACGACCCGCGCAGCCCCTTCGTGACCAGCGGTGTTCGCATCGGTACACCGTCCGTCACGACGCAGGGGATGAAGGAAGCCGAGATGGCGCTGATCGCCGCCCTGATCGCCCGCGTGCTGCGCGAACGCACCGATCAGGCCACCCTCGCGTCGGTCCGCGCCGAGGTTGCCGCGCTTTGCGCGAAGTTCCCTGCCTACGGCTGATCGCTAGAGTCGCCAACGCTCATGCCGTCGACGACGTCATACCTCCTGATCGGCCTGGTGGCCGCCGTCGCCACGTTCGTCTGCACGCCCGTCGTCGGCCTGATCGCTCGTCGTCTCGGGTGGGTGGTCCAGCCCGACGAGCGGCGGATCCACATCGTGGCAACGCCCGATGTCGGTGGCATCGCGATGTTCATCGGGCTGATCTCGGCACTGGCGGTGTCTCGGCTCGACAATCGATTCGACACGATCTTCGCCCGCAACGACGAGCCGCGAGGTGTGTTGTTCGCCGCCTCGCTGATGTTCCTCGTCGGCCTGTTCGACGACATCCGCGAGATCTCTGCGCCGGCCAAGGTCATGGGCACGATCGCCGTTGCCGCAGTGCTGACGTACTACGGCGTCACGATGTTCTACTTCCGCGTGCCGTTCGTCGATGTGTACAACGTCAGCGACGACTGGGTGTTGTTGATCACGATCGTGTGGCTGCTCGGCATGACCCAGGCGATCAACCTCATCGACGGGCTCGACGGGTTGGCGGCAGGAATCGTGGCGATCGGCGCGCTGGCGTTCTTCATCTACAGCTTGCGCCTGGCCGACCCGAGCGTTCGGCTGCTGGCCTCGCCGAGCATCGGCCCACTCATCGCGATCATCACCGTCGGCATCTGCGTCGGCTTCCTCCCGCACAACTTCAACCCGGCGAAGATCTTCATGGGCGATGGCGGCGCCTTGTTGCTCGGACTGTTGCTGGCGGTCAGCACGAGCGTCGTCGGTGGCCGCGCCGACCCGAACCTGCAGGGCTACGCCGGCCAGACGTACTTCTTCCTGGCGCCGTTGTTCATCCCGCTGTTCATCCTCGGCGTGCCGATCCTCGACACCTTGTTCGCCATCATCCGTCGCGCCTCGCGTCGGCAGGGAGTGGCTACGGCCGACAAGCGCCACCTCCACCATCGATTGATGGAGATGGGCCACGGCCAGCGCCGCAGTGTGGTGATCTTGTGGGCGTGGACCGCCCTCTTGTCGGCGTTCGTGCTCTACCCGGTGCTGACCCAGAGCTTCATCTCGTACGTGCCGATCGGGGCGGCGATGCTGGGCTTGTTGCTGTACACCCTGTTCCATCCCCAGATCCGACGGAACCGCGCCACCTGATCGTTCCATTTGTTTCGGTTTCGTTTGGACACGCGGCGACCCCTCGGATAGATTGTGTACGCGTTCACAAGCTCCTCACATCGGGTTGAAGAGCACGTCACCAGTCGCCGAGGAACCCACCGTTGAAGCTGATTCCACGAAGCGTGACCACGACAGGCAAAGTCACCGACGACAAGATCGGCAAAGGCATCGATGTCGCCCTCGTCACGCTCGCGTTCCTCGGCATCGGATACGGCCTGGATCACTGGCTCGGCACCAAGCCGCTGTTCATGGTCGGCCTGGTCGTGCTCGGCCTGGTCGGTGAATTCCTGCGGTTTTGGTACGACTACGATGCGCGGATGAAGGTGCTCGAGGCGCAGCGCGCCGCGGCCACCCGTTCCCCATCAGCACAGGGAGACCGTCCATGAACGACATCGCATTCTCGATGGCCGCGCCATTGCCCGGCCCGGCACCGGAAGTCACCGTGTCGAACGACATGATCAAGCGCGGCCTGATCGTCGCGCCGATCCTGATCGCTGTGTGTGGCCTGGTGTGGGGCGCCAACGGAGCCGCGTCGAGCGCCTATGCCATCGCCATCGTGCTGGTCAACTTCGCACTCGCTGCCGGCATCGTCGCCGTCACGGCCAAGATCAGCCTGCGACTGATGATGGCCTCGGTCCTGTTCGGCTACTTGGTACGCCTTGGTCTGATCTTCCTGGCGGTCTACTTGGTGAAAGACGCCGGATGGATTTCGCTTGTAGCACTCGGAGCGACCATCATCTTCACTCACCTGGGCCTCTTGGTGTGGGAACTGAAGTACGTGGCGATGTCGCTCGCCTATCCCGGCCTGAAGCCCAAGCCCTCGTCCATGACCACCACCGTCGCCAACCCAGTCACGCAATAGGGAGTACCTCGGAATGCTCGCATTGAAGTTTCCGCCGATCAACGAGTTGATCCGTTGGAGAGACATCTTCTCCAACTTCAACAAGGTCGGACTCATCGCAGTGATCGCCACCCTGATCGGCTGTGCCGTGTTCTTGATGGCCGCTCGCAAGGATCCGTTGAAGGCGCCAACCGGTGTGCGCAACTTTGCCGAGAGCAGCGTCACGTTCATCGAGAACGACATCGTGATGGAGACGATGGGCAAAGACGGCCTGCCGTGGACGCCGTTCCTGCTGTCGCTGTTCATCTTCGTCTACCTCTGCAACCTGCCCGGCATCATCCCGCTCTTCCAGATGCCCGCAACGGCTCGCATGGCCATCCCGCTGTTCCTCGCCCTGATCGTGTGGGTGACCTACAACGTCGTCGGCTTCAAGCACAACGGCATCAAGTACATCACCGGCATGGCCTGGCCGCACGGAGTTCCGGTGGCCATGCGGCCGCTGGTCGGCGTGATCGAACTGCTCTCCAACATCGTGCTGCGCCCCTTCTCGCTGGCCGTCCGACTCTTCGCCAACATGCTGGCGGGCCACATGTTGCTCATCACGTTCGCCTTCCTGACCAACGCGTTGGTGTTCGCCGAGACCAAGCAGTTGGCCTTGAAGCCGATGAGCATCCTGCCGTTCTTCATGCTGGTCTTCCTCACGGCATTCGAAGTGCTCGTCGGGCTGCTGCAGGCGTACATCTTCACGATCCTCACCGCGGTGTACATCGACGCCGCCCACCATCCGGTGCACTGAGCCGACGCGCTCGACGATCTCCCTTTACCAACCTCACTAGGAGAAACAGAAACAACATGGAAGCAATCGCCCGCCTCATCGCTGACACCAACCCGGTGCAGACGCCCGACGAAGCCAAAGCTGCCAACGCCGCGATCGGTGCTGGTTTCGCCTACGGCCTCGCCGCCATCGGCCCCGGCGTCGGCATCGGTTACGTCGTCGGTAAAGCCATCGAGGCCATGGCCCGCCAGCCAGAGGCTGCCGGCATGGTCCGCACGACGATGTTCCTCGGCATCGCCTTCACCGAGGCGCTCGCCCTGATCGGCTTCGTCGTCTTCATCCTTCTCGGTCTCTAAGGAGAACCCGTGCTCACCGTCACCGTCACCACGACGGGTGCGGGCCACGCCGTGGCCGTCCTCCTTCCGCAGACATCTGTGCAAGCAGAGACGGTCGTCGAGGACAAAGGTCCGAGCCCGATCGCACCAGAGATCAAAGAGTTGGCATGGAGCGCCGGCGCGTTCGTCGTGCTGCTCGTCCTCATGCGTCTGGTGTTCTTCCCGCGTTTGAAGCAGGGCATGGATGCGCGATACGGCAAGATTCGTGGCGATCACGAGAACGCCGAAGCCACACGCGCTGCGGCAAACGCCGAGGTCGCCGCCTACGAGGCAGAATTGGCCACGGTCAAGGCAGAGGCACGCGAGCGTGTCGATGCAGCGCGCCAGACGCTGGAAGACGAGCGCACCGCAGCACTGACCGAGGCCAACGAACGGATCGCGGCTCGCCGAGCCCAAGCGATGGCCGAGACGGAGGCCGCCAGAGCGGCTGCGTCGCAGCACATCGAGGCGGCCGTCGCCGACGTCAGCAGCCGGGTGACCGAACTGGCCACCGGCCGACGTCCGGACTCCGCGGCGGTCACCAACATCGTGTCGGCGTTGATGGAAGGGAGCGCCAAGTGAACGTTGCAGTGTTCCTGGCAACCGCTGCAGGTGGCGAGCACGACATCACCCAGACGCCGTCGAAGTTCTGGCCGGAGGGGTACGAGATGCTGTTCGGCATCCCTGCCTCGCTGCTGGTCTTCTTCCTCCTGTGGAAGTTCGCCGGTCCGCCCGTCAAGAAGGCGATGGCCGCACGTACTGCCAAGATTCAGGCAGAGCTCGATGCCGGTGAGGCGGCGCGAGTCGATGCCGATGCCGAGGCAGCACAGATCCGCACGGCCAAAGGCGACATCGCCGGCGAGCGTGCCCGCCTGCTGGCCGACGCCGACGCACAGGCCGCAGCAGTGTTGGAAGACGGCCGGGCCCGGCTGGCGCAAGAGCTCGCCGACCTCGACACGCGTGCTGCGGCCGACATCGTCGCCGCGGCCGGCCGGTCCGGCGACGAGTTGCGCGCCGAGATCGCCCGGCTGTCGAGTGCCGCCGTCGATCACGTCGTGACCGGCTCGCTCGACGAGGCCACGCATCAGGCGCTGATCGAGAGCTTCATCGCCGGAGTAGGAGCCACCAAGTGAGCGATTCACGCATCGAGGGATACGCCCGAGGTCTGTTCGAGATCGCTCGAGCGGAGGGCACGATCGACGAGGTCGAAGACGAGTTGTTCCGGTTCGCCCGCAGCTACGAGAGCAGCGACGAGCTGCGCAACGCGCTCAGCGACGAGCAGATTCCTGCCAGCAAGCGCCAGGCAATCGTCGAAGACCTGCTCGGTGGCAAGGTCACCCCGACCACGACGCAGCTGATCTCGATGGTCGTCGGGTCCGGTCGTTCACGCGACCTGCCGGCAATCGTCGACAAGCTCGTCGCCCGGGCCTCCACCGCCAAGAACCTCGAGGTCGCCGAGGTGCGCACCGCCGTGCCGCTGACTCCCGACCAGGAGACCCGCCTGGCGGCCGCGCTGGCCAACGCCACCGGCAAGCAAGTCAACCTGAAGGTGGTGGTCGATCCGTCCGTGCTGGGCGGCATCGTGGCCACCGTCGGCGACACCGTCATCGACGGCACCGTCCGCACCCGCATCGAGCAGCTGAAGTCCCGCCTCTAGGCACGGACACCACACGGAGACATGAGAGAACCATGGCAGAACTCACACTGAGCGCCGGCGACATCGCCACCGCCCTCAAGAAGAACCTGGAGGGCTTCGAGCCCTCACTCGAAGCCCGCACTGTCGGGCGCGTCACGGAAGTCGGCGACGGCATCGCCCGCGTCAGCGGCCTCCCCGATTGCGGCGTCAACGAGTTGCTCGAGTTCGAAGACGGCAGCGTCGGCCTGGCGCTGAACCTCGACGAGGAGTCGATCGGCGCCGTCATCCTGGGCGACGCCGACGGCGTCGAAGAGGGTCAGACCGTGAAGGCCACCGGCCGCATCCTCAGCGTGCCGGTCGGCGACGCGATGCTCGGCCGCGTGATCAACGCGCTGGGCGAGCCGATCGATGGTCGCGGCGAGATCGTCGGCGGCATCATCCGTCGTGTCGAGATCCAGGCGCCCGGCATCATGGGTCGCCAGCCCGTGCACGAACCGCTGCAGACCGGTATCAAGTCGATCGACGCGATGACCCCGATCGGGCGTGGCCAGCGCCAACTCATCATCGGCGACCGCAAGACCGGCAAGACCACGGTCGCCATCGACGCGATCATCAACCAAACGCGGCCTCGGCGTGAAGTGCATCTACGTGGCGATCGGCCAGAAGGGTTCGACCGTCGCCCAGACGGTCGAGACACTGCGCCAGTACGGCGCGCTGGAGTACACGGTCGTGGTGGCCGCCCCCGCCAGCGACCCTGCGCCGTTCAAGTACCTCGCTCCGTATGCCGGCTGCGCCATCGGTCAGCACTGGATGGAGAACGGCGAGCACGCCCTCATCGTCTATGACGACCTCTCGAAGCAGGCCGAGGCGTATCGCCAGGTCTCGCTGCTGCTGCGCCGTCCTCCGGGCCGCGAGGCGTATCCCGGCGACGTGTTCTACCTCCACAGCCGCCTGCTCGAGCGTGCTGCCAAGCTCAGCGACGAGCGCGGTGCCGGCTCGCTGACGGCTCTGCCGATCATCGAGACCAAGGCCGGCGACGTGTCGGCGTACATCCCCACGAACGTGATCTCGATCACCGACGGTCAGGTGTACTTGCAGGACAACCTGTTCAAGTCGGGTGTTCGCCCGGCCGTCGACGTGGGCATCTCGGTGTCTCGTGTCGGTGGCGCAGCGCAGATCAAGTCGATGAAGAGCGTTGCCGGCACGTTGAAGCTCGACCTCGCCCAGTTCCGCGAGCTCGAGGCCTTCGCCACGTTCGGCTCGGAGCTCGACGCCATCTCCAAGGCCCAGCTCGAGCGTGGGTACCGCCTCGTCGAGTTGCTGAAGCAGCCGCAGAACACCCCGATGCCGGTCGAAGAGCAGGTCGTGGTCGTGTTCGCCGGAACGAAGGGCTACCTCGACAGCTTGCCCGTGGGCGACGTGCGTCGCTTCGAGGCCGAACTGCTCGAGCACATGCGCTCCACACAGGGTGCGCTGCTGTCTGGCATGCGCAACGATCCCAAGGCCGACGTGCCCGCCGAGATCGCCGACGTGATCGTCGAGTTCAAGGAGCGCTTCGTTGCGGCCAACGCCGAGGCCGCCCGCGTCGCGGATCCCACCGCCACCGGTGCAACCGAGCTCGGCGAGGCCGAGAGCAACAAGACGCTGGCGACGGAATAAGCGATGGCTGGAGGTCAGGAGCGCATCCTTCGGGGACGGATTCGTACCGTCCAGGCAACGAAGAAGATCACGCGCGCCATGGAACTGATCGCCGCATCGCGCATCGTCAAGGCCCAACAGCGAGTTGTTGCGGCCGTGCCGTACAGCGATCAGATCACCGAGGTCGTCAAGGACCTCGCGGCCGCCGGTGGGTCGACCTCATCGCCGCTGCTCGCCGGTCGCCCGAACGTCGGCAACGTGGCGTACGTCGTGATCACCGCCGATCGCGGCTTGTGCGGCGGCTACAACGCCGGTGTGCAGCGAGCCGTCGAGGGCGAGATCAAAGCCGATGTCCTGCGCGGCCGTGACTATTCGGTGATCGCCGTCGGGCGCAAGGCCGAGAGCTACTTCCGGTTCCGTGGATACAAGATCGAGTCGACGTTCGCCGGCTTCAGTGACGCGCCCAGCTATGCCAACGCCAAAGAGATCGGCGCACATGTCGTCGACCTGTTCGTCAGCGGAACCGTCGATCGCGTGGAGCTCGTCTACACCCGCTTCATCTCCGCCGGCTCGCAAGAGGTCGTGCAACGACCGCTGGTGCCGCTCGAGCGCGACACCGTGGCCGGAGGCGACGGCCGCCACGGAGAATCCGGCGAGGCCAAGGCCGATTTCGAGTACGAGCCCGATCCGACGACGATCCTCGACGCGTTGCTGCCGAAGTACATCGAGGCCCGCATCTACGCAGCGCTGCTCAACGCGGCCGCCAGCGAACATGCCTTCCGCCAGCGAGCGATGAAGAGCGCGACCGACAACGCCGAAGAGCTCATCAAGAACCTCAGCCGCATCATGAACCGGGCCCGTCAGGACTCGATCACGACCGAGATCATGGAGATCGTCAGCGGCGCCGAGGCGCTTGCCGGTGGTGACCACGGGCTCGTGATCGAGTTCGAGACCCTGCACGACGGCTCACCCGATGCCGCATGACCATGAACACGCAGACGCCCCGCACGTTGACAAGCACGGAAACCGAGAGAGAGCACACGTCATGACCATGACCCAAGACTCACCAACAGAATCAGGACTCACCAGCGGTCGCGTCGTCGGAATCGCCGGCCCCGTGGTCGACGTCGAGTTCCCGCGCGGCACGCTCCCCAAGCTCAACACCGCGCTCGAGTTCACCGTGCAGGTCGACGGCAAGCCGGTCATCGTGCTGGCCGAGGTCGCCCAACAGCTCGGCGACAGCCGCGTGCGTGCCATCTGCATGAAGCCCACCGACGGCCTCACCCGGGGCACACCGGTGCGCAACCTCGGCCACGGCATCCAGGTGCCGGTCGGCGACCGCACGCTGGGCCACGTGTGGAACGTGTGGGGCGACGTGCTCGACGACGATCCCGCCAAGTACGCCGACATGGAGCGTTGGGACATCCACCGCGACGCCCCGCTGTTCGATGCCCTCGAGCCGTCGCGTCGCATGTTCACGACCGGCATCAAGGTCATCGACCTGCTCACGCCGTACCTGTCGGGTGGCAAGATCGGCCTGTTCGGCGGCGCCGGCGTCGGCAAGACCGTGTTGATCACCGAGATGATCAACCGCGTTGCTTCCAAGCACGGCGGCGTCTCGGTGTTCGCCGGCGTGGGCGAGCGCACCCGTGAAGGCACCGACCTTCGCATCGAGATGGAAGAGTCCGGAGTGTTCGAGAAGGCCGCGTTGGTCTTCGGCCAGATGGACGAGCCGCCGGGAGTCCGGCTGCGCGTCGCCCTGTCGGCGCTGACGATGGCCGAGTACTTCCGTGACGTGCAGAACCAGGACGTGCTGCTGTTCGTCGACAACATCTTCCGTTTCGTCCAGGCCGGTTCCGAAGTGTCGACGCTGCTCGGCCGCATGCCCTCGGCCGTGGGCTACCAGCCGACCCTGGCCGACGAGATGGGCCAGCTGCAGGAACGCATCACCTCCACCCGTGGTCGCTCGATCACGTCGCTGCAGGCCGTGTACGTGCCCGCCGACGACTACACCGACCCGGCGCCGTTCACCACGTTCACCCACCTCGACGCGACCACCGAGTTGAGCCGCCAGGTCGCCGCCCTGGGCATCTACCCAGCTGTCGACCCGCTGGCGTCGACGTCGACGATCCTGCAGCCCGACGTCGTCGGTGACCGTCACTACAACGTGGCCCGCGGCGTGCAGGAGAACCTGCAGCGCTACAAGGAGCTGCAAGACATCATCGCCATCCTGGGCCTCGACGAGCTCTCCGAAGAGGACCGCCTCACGGTGTCTCGCGCCCGCAAGATCCAGCGGTTCCTGTCCCAGCCGTTCTACGTCGCCAAGGTGTTCACGGGCATCGAAGGCGAGTTCGTGCCGGTCGACGAGACGGTCGAGAGCTTCGAAGCGATCCTGCGCGGCGACATGGACGAGGTTCCCGAGCAGGCGTTCTTGAACGTCGGCGGTGTCGAGCAGGTGCTGGCGAAGTCCAAGACGCTGTCCGACCAGGTGAGTTGATCCGGTCATGGCGACGATGCAGGTCGAGTTGGTGTCGCCCGAGAAGGTCGTCTTCTCGGGCGAGGCCACGCAGGTGATCACCCGCACGGTCGGCGGCGGAGAGATCGCGTTCTTGCCGGGCCATGCACCACTGGTCGGTGCGCTCACCGAGAACCACACCCGGATCACCCTGGCCGATGGCAGTCAGCTCGATGTCGCCGTGCACGGCGGGTTCGTGCAGGTCGGCGGCAACAAGGTCAGCATCCTCAGCGACATCGCCGAGCTCGGTGACGACATCGATCGGGCCCGGGCGATTGCCGCGCTGGAGCGTGCCGAGGCGACGTTGCGTCACGAGCACGATTCCGAGGCCCTGGCCGCGCTGGCCCGGGCTCACGCCCGGCTCGACGCCTCCGGCGGCATGCCCAGCACTGCCCACTGACGCGCCCCGCGCCGCCGCGCACCCATCCACGACCGCGGCGTTTGACGCCTGGCGCCCCGTACCGGGGCCGCAGCTCACAAACGCATTCGGCGGTGGGCGACCTAGCCTCGATCTCATGACTGCTTCGTATCCATTCACCTCAGCGCTGATCACCGGCGCATCGAGCGGGATCGGCGAGGCGATGGTGCGCCACCTCGGCGAGGCGGGCATCCCGCAATTGATCGTCGCCCGGCGAGTTGACCGACTGGAGGAACTGGCGGCTCGATATTCCGATGTCGAGGTGCTTGGCCGCGGACCTCACGACAGCGGACGGCGTCGACAAGGTCGTTCGCCGCATCAAGGCTGACGGCTTCGACTTGGTCGTCAACAACGCCGGGTTCGGCACGTCTGGGGAATTCCACACGCTCGACCCCGACCGGCTCGGCGACGAGATCGCGCTGAACATCGCCGCGCTGACCAGGATCAGTCGCGCCGCGCTCGGCGTGATGGTGCCGAAACGGCGCGGCTATCTGCTCAACGTCAGTAGTGTCGCCAGCTTCCAGCCGGCCCCGAAGCTCGCCGTCTACGCGGCAACGAAGGCATACGTGACCTCGCTGACCGAGAGCCTGCACGAGGAGATGCGCGGCACCGGAGTGCACGTCACCGCGTTGTGCCCGGGCCTGACGCGCACCGAGTTCCAGAGCGTCAGCAACACCGAGTCGTACGCGACTCAGTACCCGTCGATGGCCTGGATGTCACCCGACGAGGTCGCCGAGACGGGTCTGCACGACGTCGCCAAGGGCCGCGCCCTTTCCGTGCCCGGCGCGCTGTACAAGGCGCTGGTGACCGCATCGGGCGTCACGCCTCGTGGCATCACTCGACGGCTCGCCAGCCTGGTTCAGCGCGACTGACGTCGCCCTGCGCGACGAATCAGGCCCGACGATGATCAGGCCCAAGAATCAGGCCCAAGAATCAGGCCCAAGAATCAGGCATAGTCGACGACGGCGAACTTCGACAGCTTGTCGATGCGGTGCCGGGCGTCGATCAGGCGGACGGTGCCGCTCTTGGAGCGCATCACCAGGCTCTGCGTGCGCGCCCCGCGGTGCTCGTAGCGCACGCCGCGCAGCAACTCGCCGTCGGTGATGCCGGTCGCCGCGAAGAAGCAGTTGTCGCCCTTGACGAGATCATCGGTGGTCAGCACGGCCGAGAGGTCGTAGCCGAGGTCGATTGCCATCTGACGCTCGGCTTCGTCGCGAGGTGCGAGCAGGCCCTGGATCTCGCCACCCATGCACTTCAACGCGGCGGCGGCGGTGACGCCTTCGGGGGTTCCGCCGGTGCCGAGCAGCACGTCGACGCCGGCATCGGGCCAGCCGGTGGCGATCGCGCCGAAGATGTCGCCGTCGGTGATCAGCTTGACCCGGGCACCGCTGGCGCGGACTTCGGCGATCAGGCCGGTGTGGCGAGGGCGGTCGAGGATCACCACGGTGAGGTCGCGCACGGATTCGCCCTTGGCCTTGGCGATCCAGCGCAGGTTCTGCGTGGGGGTGGCCGTGATGTCGATCGACCCGGCGGCCTCGAGGCCGACGGCGATCTTGTGCATGTAGACGCACGGGCCGGGGTCGAACATCGTGCCGCGCTCGCTGACGGCAATGACGGCGATGGCGTTGGCTCGACCGTAGGCGGTCAACGTCGTGCCGTCGATCGGGTCGACGGCCACATCCGTCATCGGCGCTGTGCCGTCGCCGACGTGCTCGCCGTTGAACAGCATCGGCGCTTCGTCCTTCTCGCCTTCGCCGATGACGACGATCCCGTCCATCGGCACGGTCGACAGCACGGTGCGCATCGCGTCGACCGCCGCCTTGTCCGCGCCGTTCTTGTCGCCTCGGCCGACCCAGCGTGACGCCGAGAGCGCCGCTGACTCCGTGACTCGGACGAGTTCGAGTGCCAGGTTGCGATCCGGCTGTTGTGGGGCTTGATCAGAGGTCATCGCCCGTCCACCGTACCTTGTCGGGTCGGTGGACGGGCTATGCCGTTGGATTACGTCTTGACGTGTTGGTGTCGCCGGTCGCGTCTGACGCCGTGCAGCAGACGTGTTCGCTGGCTGACCAGACGCAGGCGATCCTGCCGGTCGGTGGCCAGGCGATGGGCGACGTAGTGGTGGTTGGACCACATGGGTTTCTCCTTGATAGGTGGGTGGATGAGGTGGGATTCGGCGCGCAAGAGCACGCTCGAGTGGGCAGGGAGCCGGGGACTGCGACGCGCGGTGAAGCGGTGCGTCAGGCCGTGCGAGGACCGATGCCGGCGAGGCGCGCCGCAACGTCGATCGTGGTCGCGATTCCGCAAGTCAACATGGGGCACCTCCTTCGGTATTGGGTGGGGTGAGAATGCCAGAACGCTCGGCGTCCCGTCCACCGAATTTATTGCGGGTACAGTCCGACGCCATGACGATTGCTGTGGAGCGGTGCATCGTCTCGCGAGATCTCACCGAGCCACGGCTCGGTCCGGATGGCAGATGTCTCGTGTATGCCATGGCAGCGGCTGGGTCAGCGGCATTGATGATCGACGCACTCGACGGTTCGCCCGTGCGGCAGCTGACATCGTTCCCGCCACCGCGTCCGGGTCGCGGTCTCGGTGGCGGGTGCTGGTGTTGGACGGCCGACGGTTCTGCAGTGATCTACGTGGCCGTCGATGGCAACCTGTGGGTCCAGCCGTTGCGGGGTGGTGGTGTGCGCCAACTGACGAGTCACGGGCCCGAACGAGCCGCAGCGGCGCCCGCGGCGACCACAGACGGCGGCCGGGTGCTGTACGTGCTCGACGAGGCCGAGGTCTGGGTGGCGATGCTGCACGACGGCACGGCCGTTCGCCTCGATGACGGCAGCGCCGACTTCGTGTTCGACCCGTGCGCCACTCCCGGCAGCACGGGCGCCTCGTGGCAGGCGTGGAACGTGCCCGACATGCCATGGGATGCGTCACGCGTGCAGCATGCGATCTTCGGCCGGCCGGGCGTGGTCGACGAACGCCATGCGGCCTCGATCCAGCAACTTCGATACCAGCCCAACGGCGTCGACGCGTGCCTTCGCGACGATTCGGGATTCCTCAACGTGTGGCTCGGTGGGGCGATCCTCGTCGACGAGCAGTTCGAGCACGGCGGTCCCAGCTGGGGGATGGGGCAGCGATCGTTCGCGGCTTCGCCCGACTCGCGGCGCGTCGCGTTCACCAGGAACGAGGGTGGGTTCGGGCGATTGTGCGTCGTCGATGTCGAAAGCCGCACGATCCATGAGGTCGCTCGTGGTGTGCACGGTCAACTGTCGTGGCAGGGAAATCGTCTCGCTGCGTTGCGCTCCGGTGCTCGCACACCGACACAGATCGTCGTCTACGACGATGTCACGTGGGAGCGGGCCGTGGTGGCGGTCGGACCACTGAGCGGCTGGGAGGACGCGGGCCTGGCCGAGCCTGACCTGGTCGAGGTCGCGGCGCGAGATGGGAGCACGCTGCACGCACGTCTGTATCGCGCCGACGCGGCCACAGACCGTCTGCTGTGCTGGCTGCACGGCGGCCCCACCGACCAGTGGCAGGTCACCTTCATGCCCCGCGTCGCCTACTGGCGGGCACTCGGGTGGAACGTGCTGGTACCCGACCACCGCGGGTCGACGGGCCATGGCCGCGCGTATCAACAGGCCCTCCGCGGGCGCTGGGGCGAGATCGACGTCAGCGATGTCGCCGACGTCGTTGCCCACGCCCATGCGCACGATTGGGGTGCTCCGGCGCAGACGGCGATCGTCGGTTCATCGGCGGGCGGGTTCACCGCGCTCGGGCTGGCCGCCGCCCACCCGTCACTGATCGCTGCCGCAATCGTGGCCTACCCGGTCACCGACCTGTCCGATCTCGCCGAGCGCAGCCATCGGTTCGAGCGCCACTACACCGAATCGCTCGTGGGTCCGTTGCCCGAAGCGGCGGCGCTGTACCACGAGCGTTCCCCGACATCGTTCGCCGAGCGCCTGACCGGCACACCGCTCCTCGTGATGCACGGCGACAGTGATCCGGTCGTGCCGATCGAGCAGAGTCGCAGCTTCGTCGAGCGCTGTCGAGCAGCAGGTGCGCATGTCGAATTCGTCGTCTACGAGGGCGAGGGGCATGGCTTTCGGCGGCCGGAGAACCAACTCGACGAGTACCGCCGAATGCGGTTGTTTCTCGCCACTCACGTTCGTGGCGGATAGCGTCACGTGCCGTGACCGACGATTGGAACCCGAACGATCCCGACGCGACACGGGTGCACTATGACCTGGAGAACTGGTCGTTCGAGCAGATGGCCGAGCTGGCCGCGGCGCTGGCCGACGCTGAGGTCCCGCATGCGTGGGACGGCAGTGAACTGATCGTTCCCGAGTCCGCCGAGGAGGAGACCGACGACATCGTCGCCCAGGTCGAGATGCGCCTCGGCATCCCCGGCGGCAACGAGGAGGTGGCGCCACGCGAGCCCGTTGTGCTCGCCGACGACGCCCCGTCCACCGAATACGACCTGGCCGAGTGGGAGCCGGGCGAACGCGATCTCATCACCTCGCACCTGGTCTCTCGGGGCCTGCCCTTTCGGTGGGAGGAAGACGTCTTGCTGGTCGGGACCGACGATGAGGAGCTGGTCGATTCCATCCTCGACGACGTCGAGAACGACGAGGGGATCGAGCTGCCCGATGAAACCGACGAGGAGCGCGCCGAGGCCGACCAACTCCCGTTCGAGACGTTGACGACGTTCTTCCTCGCCGGCGATCGCCTGCAGCGCAACCCGCTCGACGCAGACGGGCTCGAACAACTGTTGAGCGCCATTGACGTGGCCGACCCCGATCGCCCGCCGTACGGTGTCGACAAGCGGCTGTGGCTGCGCATGTGCGAGCTCGCCGAGGATCTCGCAGCGGCACTCGTCGACGGTGACGAGCCCGACGTGATCGAGACGCAGGCAGTTGCTGCCGACCTGCACGATCTGCTGCGACCGTACGTGTAGAGGGGCGACATCGTGCTGTTGGCCGAGCTGGAGGTCTGGCATTCGCGCCCGGTCACCCCGACGCGTCGGGTTTCGCTCGGACACCTGGTCCTGCCGGTCGATCCCACCCCGGGCTTCGGTGGCCTGCTGCTGGGCGCCGTCATCGCTGCCCATCTGCCCGACGTCGCCCAAGATCTGGTCCCCGATGTGCATCGGTTGCTCGACCAGGTCAGCCGCGGCGAACGCGTCGTGCAGCCGCGGCTGCTGCATCGGTACCAAGTCGACCGCCACGGCCTCGCCGTCAGCGTGCACCGGCTCGAGGGCGAGGGCGACAGTGTGCGGTTCAGCCTCAACCCGCAAGGTTCGCCGCTGGCGCAGGTGCTGGGTGCGATCTATGCGGTGGAGCGACTCAGCATCGAGGCTCGACGAGCGTTGAACCCGTCGCTGCACAAGGCAATGCGGTGGCATGGTGCGATCGGCCCGTCGTTCATCGCCAATCTGGCCGGCACCGCCGGTTCTGCGTTGGCAACCATGGCCGACCCGAAGGCATGGGCGCTCGAGATGTTGGGGTTCCCGATGGGAACGGGCAAGGTCACGAAGAAGGAAGTGATGGCTCAATTCAGATCGAAGCTACGCGAGGTGCATCCCGACTACGGCGGCAAAGAAGACGTCGCCGGCCACGAGATCGAACGACTCGGTGAAGCCCGCCGGATCCTGTTGACGTGAACCTGCTGCTGTTCCCCGGTGCCGGCTCGTCGAGCACGCACGCCAGCTTGCTGGCCATCGAGGCGGCGGTCGCGCCGATGCGTTGCGTGCGCGCCGACTTTCCGTATCGCCTCGCCGGTCGAAGGGCCCCCGATCGCGCGCCCGTGCTGTTGCAGACCGTGCGCGACGCTGCCGCGCCGCTGCTCGACGGTGGGCTGGTGCTGGGCGGGCGATCGATGGGTGGACGTATGTGCTCCATGGTGGTGGGTGACGCTGACGATCCTCTGCCGGCGAAGGGCCTGGTGCTGATCTCGTATCCACTGCATCCGCCGGGGAAGCCGGACTCCCTGCGCGTCGAGCACCTGCCACGGTTGACCGTGCCGTGCCTGTTCATCCAGGGCACCCGCGACCCGTTCGGCTCGCCCACAGAGCTCCAACGGTGGACGGCGACCATCCCGGGCACGGTGACGCATCACTGGATCGAAGGACGCGGCCACGACCTCAAGGGACGCGACGAGGTGGTCGCGACGGTGGTGGCGGAGTGGATCTCAGGTCTCGGTTAGCGCATCCTGCGGGTTGATCTGCTCGAGCTCGAGGTGTGCCGTCTCGGGATACGCGACAAAGGCAATCACCGCGGCGAGCAGCTGCCCGGAAGAAACCAGCAGCATCGCCTTGCCGTAGCTCCAGCCATGGTCGACCAGGCCGCCGACGGCAATCAGGCCGAAGCTGCTGCCGGCCAACGAGAGCGCCGTGATGTAGCCGTTGGCCCGTCCGCGGTTGCCGGTGGGGAACAGTTCGGTTCGGTAGACCGTGAAAGCGGGATAGGCGGCACCCGCCAACATTCCCCCGAAGAGGGCCATGAGCCACATCGGGGACCCGCCGTAGCTGAACGAGCCGACGATCAGCAACGTCGATGCGGGCATGCAGATGGCCAGGACGGCGCGACGCCCGACGATCTCGGCGATCCGCCCGCCGACGATCAGCCCCAGCGAGGCCGGTGTTGCGGTCGACAGCGTGAACAGGGCGATGCCACCACCGGTGTAACCACGCACATCGCCGAGGTATCGATTCTCGAAGAACGAGGCCGGGGCGACGAAGAGGTTGGCGGTGATCGCCACGATCGAGATCGTGACGAATCGGCGACGATCGAGCGGTTGCGCGCCTGCGTGGCGGTGCTGGAAGCGATGTGTCTCGGGGAGGTATCGGGTGAGGTGGTACGCCGGCAGCAACCAGATCAGCGACAGGACGTAGACCAGTCGCCAGCCGTCTTGACCGAGGTCAGCCAGGCGCAGTGCGGCGACCGCCACACCCGCGCCGAGCCCACCGGCGAGTGCCAGCACGCTGAGCGCGTATGCGCGGCTGCTGCGCGGCATCTCTTCGGCTGCAACGACGCCGATCAGCAGCGCCAGCGCCAGACCGACGGGCCGCCCGATCGTCTGCGTGCCGACCAGCACCCAGAAGTTCGGTGCGATCGCGCCGAGCGCGCACCACACCGGCGCAACCCATGCGGTGACGATGATCATCTGCCGACGTCCGCGACGATCGGCCAGCATCGCAAACGGGATGGCGATCACCACTCCCAGACGCACGATCACTCCACCGAGACCTTGGCCGCTCGTGCCGATCCCGAACCCGTCGGCGGCGAAGCTGGCGGTTTGGGTGAACAGCGTGTTGGCGAACGCGGCGGCCATCGACGCCGCCGCCAGCAGACCGAGGGTGGCGGCGTGGCGCTGTGAGAGGCGGTCGGGGGGCGACCACCAGGGCACAGCCCCGTCGCGCGGTCGTCGGCGCAACGTGTTGCGAACGGGAAGAGCGAACAACCACCCGAACCAGGGGATCACGATTCGGTAGCGAATGGTCTGGTCGACGGTGGCCGGGTTCCCGACGACCGTGCGCTGGTAGGTGGTGAACGGCCCATCGCACTGGGCGAAGGTCGCCGAGCTGCCATCGGTCGAGGTGACGACCTCGGAAAGCAGATCAGCTCGTGGGGTGAGGGCATGCTGCGCCTCGGGTGTACCCGCAGGCCACGACTGGTGCAACGTCCGTTCGCGGCGGGACACGCCACGAGACTACTGGTGGCCGGCGCCATCAGTCTCGGGTTCGAACCGACTTGTCGTGTCGTTGGGCCATACTTGTGGCGATGGATTCCGACCGGATTGTGATTCGCCGCGCCGCGCCCCTGAACGGGGAGGTCATCGTTCCCGGTGCCAAGAACTCCGTGCTGAAGCTGATGGCGGCGACACTGCTCGCCGACGGCACGTATCACCTCACGAACGTGCCCAGCATCGACGATGTGGCGATCATGAGCGACCTGTTGGCGGCCATCGGCGTGTCGACCACCCTCGGCGGCGATGGCTCATTGACCATGATCAACGCCGGCGACATCACCCCCGTCGCCCCGTACGAGCTCGTGGAGCGGATTCGGGCGTCGATCAACGTGCTCGGTCCGCTGCTGGGCCGTTGCGGGCACGTCACGTTGTCGCTCCCCGGCGGCGACGACTTCGGCAGCCGTCCGATCGACATGCACATCAAGGGTCTCGAAGCAATGGGTGCCACGTTCGAACTGCGGCACGGCTACGTCGAGGCGACGGCTGATCGGTTGCGCGGCGCCGATATCACCCTCGAGTTCCCCAGCGTCGGGGCGACGGAGAACATCATGACCGCAGCCGTACACGCCAAGGGCACGACGGTCATCGACAACGCGGCGCGCGAGCCCGAGATCGCCGACCTGTGCGCGATGTTGACGTCGATGGGCGCCGACATCGAGGGCGCCGGGTCGTCGACGTTGGTCGTGCACGGTGTGGAGCCCGGCTCGCTGCACGCCGCCGATCATGCTGTCGTGGCCGATCGCATCCAAGCAGCGACGTACCTCGCGGCGGTCGCGGTGTGCGGAGGCGAAGTGGTGCTGCGCGGTGCTCGACCCGAGCACATGGAGATGTTGGTGCGGCGGATCATCGACATGGGGGTCGCGGTGACATCGGTCGGCGACGGCTTGGCCGTGTGGGCACACGAACGACTGCGTTCGATCGACGTGGCGACGCTCCCGTACCCGGGGATCGCCACTGACTACAAGCCGCTCATCGTGACGATGTTGGCGGTCGCAGACGGTGTCGGCATCGTCACCGAGAACCTGTACCCGGGCAGGTTCCGCTACGTGGAAGAGCTCCAACGGCTCGGCGCCGACATCCGAACCGACGGTCATCACGCCGTGGTTCGTGGTGTCGCTCGACTCAGCGGCGCCCCGGTGCGCGCCCCCGACATCCGTGCCGGTGCAGCACTGGTGGTGGCCGGGCTCGCCGCAGAGGGCGAGACGGTGGTCAGTGGTGTGCACCACGTCGACCGGGGCTACGACGATCTCGTCGGCCGCCTCGTCGGAATCGGCGCGGATATCGAGCGGGTCTAGTTCTCGGGCTGCTGCTCTGCGCCGGTGGCGATCGGTTTCTTCCCGGCGGCGTCGACCCGCTTGCGGGCCATCATCAACAGCCCGACGATCACCGCGATCGGGCCGAGCACGAGCAGCATCTCGTCCCAACCACCCTGATGAGCAATCATCGTGCGACTCGCGTCATATTCCACCCGTGGGAATGATGTGTGTCGAACGAAACGTTGGCATGAGTCGCATACTACGGTCCATCCTGCTTCAATGACAGGCGGCCTCCACCGAAAGAACGTCGACACCATGCGTGCCCAAGTCGAAGAAACCATCGAAGTCATCCGTCCGGCCCTCCAGGCCGACGGCGGCGACATCGTGCTGCGCGACGTCAACGAGGAGACCGGTGTGGTCTCGGTGACCCTGGTCGGTGCGTGCGGAACGTGCCCAGCCAGCACCGGCACCTTGAAGGCGGGCATCGAGCGGATCATGCGTGATCGCATCGATGGTGTGACCGAAGTCGTCAACATCGACTAGATGGCCGGCCGCACCCGTCCCGTTGCCGAGCTCTTCGGCGCTGCTTGCGATGGCGATCGTGCCGCGCTCGCTCGTCTGCTCTCGCTGATCGAACGCGGTGGCGACGAGGCCAGGGAGATCGCACGCATCGCTCACCCGCGTAGTGGCAATGGATATCTCGTCGGGCTCACGGGGGCGCCGGGGTCCGGGAAGAGCACGCTGACGAGCGCAACCATCGGTCACCTCCGATCGCTGCAGCTCGAGGTCGCTGTCCTGGCCATCGACCCGTCGTCACCGTTCACGGGTGGTGCCATCCTCGGCGATCGGGTGCGCATGCAGGACCACGCCACCGATCCAGGCGTGTTCATCCGGTCGATGGCGACGCGAGGTCATCTCGGTGGTCTCTCACTGGCCACACCCGAGGCAGCGCGCCTGCTCGACGCCATCGGCCGGCCGTGGACGTTGATCGAAACGGTCGGCGTCGGCCAGGTCGAGGTCGAGATCGCCGGCAAGGCGGACACCACCGTGGTCGTGGTCAATCCTGGCTGGGGTGACTCGGTTCAGGCCAACAAGGCCGGCCTGATGGAGATCGCCGACATCTTCGTGATCAACAAGGCAGACCGCAAGGGCGTCGACGAGACCCGGCGTGACCTCGAGCAGATGCTCGAGCTCTCGGATCTGTCGTCGGATGCGTGGTACCCGCCGATCCTGCCCGTTGTCGCCACGACCAGCCAAGGCGTCGACGAATACTGGTCGGCGGTGCTCGCCCACCGCGCCTCGATCGAGGCGTCGGGGGAGTTGGCCCGCCGCCGCCAGTTCCGAGTCGGCGAGGAGCTGCGCGAGATCGTGGCCCGCCGCCTCGAGCAGCGAGCACGGCAGTTGACGACCGGCGAGCGGTGGGACCGCCTCCAGGCCGATGTCGCCAACCATCGCACCGACCCGTGGACCGCCGCCGACGAGATGCTCGAAGGCATCGGCGGCTGACCCCGCCCCCGTATCGGGGCCGAAGTCATCGCCCGAGCGCGTATGCCGGGGCCTCGTGGGGCAGCGCGTAGGGTGACACGCATGGGAGAACTGGTGCTGGTCGAGCGACGCGACGACGGTGTCGCCGTCGTGACGCTGAACAATCCGAAGGTCAACGCGCTGTCGCAGGCGCTGCTCGCCGAGTTGCGAACCGTGGCGGAGGAGTTGACCGCCAACCCGCCCGGTGCCGTCGTGATCACCGGCGGGGAGCGGATCTTCGCGGCCGGCGCCGACATCAGCGAGTTCGGCGGTGCCGAGCAGGCTGCGCACATCACCGCCGGCTTTCACTCCGCCCTCGATGCAGTCGCGGCGATTCCTCGATTCGTCGTCGCCGCCGTCAGCGGGTATGCGCTCGGCGGCGGGTGCGAGTTGGCGCTGGCCTGCGACTACCGGATCGGCGGCGAGCGGGCCGTGTTCGGTCAGCCGGAGGTTCTGCTCGGGATCGTTCCCGGCGGCGGCGGTAGCCAACGACTGCCGAGATTGGTGGGCGCCAGCAAGGCCAAGGAGATCATGATCACCGGCCGTCAGGTCAAGGCCGAGGAGGCCATGCGGATCGGGCTCGTCGATGAGTTGGTTGCAACGGACGCGCTGCACGAGCGGGCACTGTCGCTCGCGGCAGAGGTCGCTCGGGGGGCGTTGCAGGCCCAGGGCATCATCAAGCGGCTGGTCGACGCCGGCCTCGATGCACCCTTGGCCGCCGCGCTGGAGCTGGAACGACACGGCTTCGCCGCCGTGTTCGACACGGCGGACAGCCAGATCGGGGTGCGCAGCTTCTTGGAGCACGGCCCCGGCAAAGCGGAGTTCACCGGCGCCTAGTCCGCCCAGGCAACCAGGCCCATCTCCATCGGGTTGATCAGATCGTCGTGACGTGGCACGGCCCGCACCGTGACCCCGTACGGCCCGGCGTCGCCGACTGCGTAGGTGCCCTCGAACCAGCTGTCGGCGACGGGTTGCAGCGTGACGGCCGCCGGAGTGGTGACGAAGGAGCCGGTCGAGTCGATCGGCCCGTGCAATGCCTGCACGGTGACCTCAGCGGCATCGAGACCGCCGAGCTCGACATGGGCCCGCACCTGGCGCTCGTCGCCCTCGTGCGCCGCTGACGTGTCGATGTCGAGATCGACGACCTTGACGTCGGCCCATGCGCCGAGCACGTGCTGCTTCCAGTGCGACAACGCCTTGCCTCGAGCAGCGTTGTCACCGAGCATGCGTGGTCGCGCTGGCTGCCGCAGGCTCGTAGAGCTCGCACGTGTAGTCACGCACCATGCGCGCCGCGGTGACGAATGGTCCCAGCGACCGCCAGTTGCGCTTCATCTTGTTGATCCACTGCACCGGCACCCCGTAGGCGTCGCGGTCGTAGAACAACGGAACGATCTCGCGTTCGAGCAGACCGAACAGGCTCGTGCCTTCGCGTTGATCGCGTCGACCGACGTCGGCGTCGTCGTCGGCGGAGGGGATCGCCCAGCCGTTGTCGCCGTCGTAGCACTCGTCCCACCAGCCGTCGAGGATGCTGCAGTTCAACACCCCGTTGAGCGCTGCCTTCATGCCGCTCGTGCCGCAAGCTTCGAGGGGCCGGCGGGGGTTGTTGAGCCAGACGTCGCATCCATGCAACATGGTGCGGGCGACCGCCATGTCGTAGTCCTGCAGGAACACGACACGACTACCGACTTCGAGCTGGCGGGCGAACAGTTCGATCTCGCGGATCATGTCCTTGCCCGGCTGATCGGCGGGGTGGGCCTTGCCGGCGAACACGAACTGCACCGGCCGGTCGGCGTCGAGCAGCAGGCGGCGCAGCCGGTCGGGCTGCGACAGCAACAGGGTGGCCCGCTTGTACGTGGCGAACCGGCGAGCAAACCCGATCGTCAACGCCTGGGGGTCGAGGAGGGCCTCGCCGAAGTTCGAACGCACGAACGACACCAGGTCGGCGCGCCCCTTCGTCCTGGTGGCCCAGACCTCCGTGGGTGACAACTTGGTGACGCCACCCCACGACGCCTCATCGGCGCCGTCCCACACCGGCCCGACGCTGTTGGCCAAGAGCTCGGCGACCCCGTCGCTGACCCACGTGTGGGCGTGCACGCCGTTGGTGATGGCGCCGATCGGCACCTCTTCGACCGTGACGTCGGGCCACATGCCACGGAACATCTCGCGGCTGACGGCGCCGTGCAGCCGGGCGACGCCGTTGCTGCGGCCGGCGAGGCGCAGGCCCATCACGGCCATGTTGAAGCGGTCGTCGTCGGGCTCGTCGGGACGGCGGCCGACGGCCATCAGTTCGTCGAACCCAACTCCCATCGACGCTGCGAACCGGGTGAAGTACTTCTCCATCAGATCACGCGGGAAGCGGTCGATGCCCGCTGGCACGGGGGTGTGGGTGGTGAACACACCGCCGGCGCGCACCACCTCGATCGCCTCGAGGAACGTGAGCCCGGATTCGACCAGCTCGCGGATTCGTTCGAGGGACAAGAACCCGGCGTGACCCTCGTTGGTGTGGAACACCTGTGGCTGCAACCCGAGGGCCCGCAGCGCCCGCACCCCACCGATGCCGAGCACGATCTCCTGTCGCAGCCGGTGCTCGATGTTGCCGCCGTACAGGCGGTTGGTGATCGCCGCGATCTCGGGGGTGTTGGTGTCGACGGCCGCATCGAGCAGGTACAGCTTGACCCTGCCGACGCTGACCTGCCACACGTTGAGCCGGGCGATGTCATCGCCCATCTCCACCGCAACCTGCACCCCTGTCGGCGTCAGCGCCAGGCCGTGCGGGTCGAGGCGGGGAAACCGCTCCTCCTGGTAGCCGTCGGCGTTCAGGCGCTGTCGGAAGTAGCCCTCGGCGTACAGCAACCCGATGGCGACGAGCGGCAGCCCGAGATCGGAGGCCGCCTTGAGGTGGTCGCCGGCAAGAATGCCGAGACCCCCCGAGTACTGCGGCAGCGTCTCGGTCAGCCCGAACTCGGGCGAGAAGTAGGCGACGAGCTCCAGCGGGGTGTCGGGCCGCGCCTGGAACCACCGTGGCTCCGTCGTGGCCTGAACCAGCCGTTCGGCCGCGGCGTCGGTGAGCGCGATGATCTCCGGGTCCGCCGACAGCTCTGCCCAGCGGCCGGCGGTGATGCCGGCGATCAGGCGCAGCGGATCGTGACCGCTCGACTCCCACAGCGTCGGGATCGAGTTGGGCGAACAGGGCTTGGGTCTGGCGGTCCCAGGTCCAGTGGATGTTGTTGGCCAGCGAACCCAGCTCGGCCAGGCGAGGCGGGATCGCCGGAACGACGTTGAACTGGCGGACGGCACGCATTCGGGCGAGTTTAGTCGGGCCGGGTCCGAGGCCGGTCGGCCGCTACCTTCAGCCGCGCTTGGCCTTGCCGTAGACGCCGAGCGTGGTCGCCGCGATCGCGTCCCAGGTGTATCGGCCGGCCAAAAGTGACGCCGCCTTGGTGCGCATGCCATCGGCCACATCCGGGTGGTTCAGCACCTCGGCGATGCAGTTGGCCAGCGCCACGTGGTTGCCGGGCTCGAAGAGCACCCCGGCGCCGGTGCCCTCGACGATCTCGGCGAGTCCGCCCGTGCGAGCGACGATGGTGGGCGCGCCGGCCGCCATCCCTTCGAGAGCGACGATGCCGAACGGCTCGTACAGGGATGGGATCACGACGCAACTCGTGCGTTGCAGCAGGCTCTTCAGCTCGTCGTCCGGCACGAAACCGGCGAGCTGAACGAGATTGCCGACGCCCTCCATGTCGATCTGGGTCTGCAGCTCGGCGAGGTAGCTTCCGCGGCCGGCGATCACGCAGCGGATGTCAGGGAAGCGGTGCCGGAGGTGGCCGATCGCCCTGGTCAGCACCTGGAACCCCTTCTCGTACTGGATGCGTCCCCACGCCACGACCAGCTGCTCGCGGCGATCGTGCTGTGCTGTGCTCGGTGACAGCCACTGCGCCGATGTCGATGCCGTTCGGCACCAGGTTGACCTTCTCCGAGGGGAGCTCGAACCCATCGGTCACTTCGCGGACCATGAACCGGGAACAGGCGATCACCTGCTGGGCCTGGAACGTCAGCCACCATTCGACGGCGTTGATCGCCGCGGGGGTGCCCTGGGGAACGTACCCGCCGTGGCGCCCGCGCTCGGTTGCGTGGATCGTCGCGACGAGGGGCACGCCCCACAGCGCCCTCAGGGTGTCGGCAGACCAGGCGACCAGCCAGTCGTGGGCATGGATCACCTGTGGCCGCCAGGCGCCGAGCCGCGCCGCCAGTTGCGTGAGGTGGTGGTTCGCCGATGCCATGCGCGCCACGAGGTGGTCGTCGGGGAGCCACGGCAGGTCGGCGTTGGCGCGCAGCACGCGGACGCCCTCGACCATCTCGTCGTCGCCGACCTTCGGATGGTCCAAGCTGAAGACGACCACGTCGTGACCGGCACGCGCCATGGCGCGGGCCAGACCGTCGACGTGCGCGGCGATGCCTCCGACGACTCGGGGCGGGTACTCCCACGACAACATCAGGATGCGCATCACCCGTTGACCGTAGTCGCCGGTGCCGTCACCTACGCTTCCGTCGTGCTGCTCGGTGAACACGATCTCCACTTCTTCGGCGAGGGGACGCACCGACGCCTGTGGCAGTGGCTCGGTGCGCATCCGTTGCCGAGCGGCGGTGTGCAGTTCGCGGTGTGGGCGCCGAACGCCAAGTCGGTCCGCGTCGTCGGCGACTGGGACGGCTGGGTCGACGGCGACACGTTGACGCCGCAGGGAAAGTCCGGTGTGTGGGCGGGCATCGCCAAGTCGGCCGCGATCGGGTACCGCTACAAGTTCGCCGTCGAGTCGGCAAACGGCAGTGTGATGATGAAGGCCGACCCGATGGCATTCGAGACGGAGTGCCCACCCGCGACCGCCAGCGTGGTGGCGGCGCCGAGCGCCCACACGTGGACCGACGAGTCGTGGATGTCGACCCGCGGGCACGGGCCGGGCCAGCCGTTGCGGATCTACGAGATGCACCTCGCCTCGTGGCGTCATGGAGTGTCGTCGTACCGCGAGTTGGCCCACCAAGTAGCCGACCACGTCGGTGCCATGGGGTTCACGCACGTCGAGTTGCTGCCGGTCGCCGAGCATCCCTTCGGTGGTTCGTGGGGCTATCAAGTGACCGGGTACTACGCACCCACAGCGCGCTTCGGCACGCCCGACGACTTCCGCGCGTTCGTCGACGAGTTGCACCAACGCGGCATCGGCGTGATCCTCGACTGGGTGCCGGCTCATTTCCCCCGCGACGAGTGGAGCCTGGCCCGGTTCGACGGCACCAAGCTCTACGAACACTCCGACCCCCGACAGGGCGAGCATCCCGATTGGGGCACGCTCGTGTTCAACTACGGCCGTCACGAGGTGCGCAACTTCCTGATCGCCAACGCCCTGTACTGGCTGCAGGAGTTCCACATCGACGGATTGCGGGTCGACGCTGTGGCCAGCATGTTGTACCTCGACTACTCGCGTGAGTCCGGGGCGATGGGTGCCGAACAAGTTCGGTGGGCGGGAGAACCTCGATGCGATCGCCTTTCTCCGCCAACTGAATGCCACGATCAGCGACGACACACCCTCGGCGCTGATGATCGCCGAGGAGAGCACGGCGTGGCCGAAGGTGACGCACGCGATCGAGCATGGCGGGCTCGGGTTCACACACAAGTGGAACCTCGGCTGGATGCACGACACGCTGGGGTACGCCAGCACCGATCCGGTGCACCGGCGGTGGCATCACCGTGAACTGTCGTTCGGTCTGCTGTACGCGTTCACCGAACGGTTCGTGCTGCCCATCAGCCACGATGAGGTCGTGCACGGCAAAGGCAGCTTGCTCGCCAAGATGCCAGGCGACGATTGGCAGAAGTTCGCCAACCTCCGGGCGATGTTCGCGTGGATGTGGGCGATGCCGGGCGCGCCGCTGCTGTTCATGGGCGCCGAGATGGCCCCGTGGACGGAATGGAACGACGCCGGAGGACTTCCGTGGCACCTGCTCGATCACGCCCCGCATCGCGGAGTGCGCGACCTGCTGACCGACCTCAACCGGGTCGCCACGCAATGGCGCTCGCTGTGGGAGCGCGATCAGGAGCCGACCGGCTTCCAATGGCTCGACGCCGACGATGCCCTGCACTCGGTGTTTGCCTTTCTGCGCTGGGGTTACGCCGGGGGCGAAGCGGTCGCGTGCGTCGCCAACTTCACTCCCGTGCCTCGTCCGGGGCATCGTGTCGGCCTGCCGTGGCCCGGCGAGTGGAAGGTGCTCCTCGACTCCGACAGCATCCAGTTCGGTGGCTCCGGCTATCGAGGCGAGGTCGCCACGGTCACGTCGACCACCGAGCACACCTGGCAGGGGCAACCATCTTCGGCGGTGTTCGATCTGCCACCTCTCGGCGTCGTGCTGCTCGGGGCGACTCGCCCGTGATCGGAGCCAGTTGACATCAGCACTGCGCGACCCACGCATGCGCCCCGTCATCATTGCCAGCATCACCCTCGGTCTCGCGGTGGGAGTGTTCTCGGTCGCGTTCGGTGTCGGCGCGGTCAGTGCCGGCGCCTCGGTCGCCCAGACATGCGTGATGTCACTGCTGGTGTTCACGGGCGCCACACAGTTCTCGGCGGTCAGCGTGATCGGCGCCGGCGGCTCGACGTCGGCCGCGCTCGGTGGCGCACTGCTGTTGGCTGCCCGAAACGGTGTGTACGGGTTGACGATGTCGCGCCGGCTGACGGGCTCGCTCGGGCGACGGCTGATCGCCGCCCAGTTGACCATCGACGAGTCGACGGCGATGTCGGCGGCGCAGGCAGAACCCGACGCGCAGCGCGCCGCGTTCTGGATCACAGGGAGCAGCATCTACGTCTTCTGGAACCTCGGGACGTTGATCGGTGCGTTGGCCGGCTCGGCGATCGATCCACAGAAGTTCGGGCTCGACGCGGCGTTTCCCGCAGCATTCGTTGCCATGGTGTGGCCGCTGTTGCACAACTCCCGCGGCCGCTTGACTGCTGGGCTGGGCGCGGTGATCTGCGTTGCATTGATCCCGTTCGTGCCGGTCGGGATCCCGATCCTGTGTGCGGCGGTGGCAGTGCTGGTCGGTGTGCCGCGATGACCTGGACACTGGTGTTCTTGTTGGCAGGCGGCTCGTACTTCTTCAAGGTGCTCGGTCTGGTCGTGATCGGTGATCGCCCGCTGCCGCCGGTCCTCGAGCGATGCCTGGCGTTGATCCCTGCCGCGCTGATCCCCGCACTGATCTTCAAGGACACGTTCAGCATCGGCCAGCACCTGCAGCTCGATGCCCGCGCCGCCGGCGTCGGGGCGGCCGTGGTCGCGGCATGGAGGAAGGTGCCGCTGATCCTGGTGATCGTGATCGGCGCAGCCGTCACCGCGATCGTGCGCGGTGTCGGTTAGCCCTTGGCGACGCGCTGCTCGATGATGCTCTTCAGTTCGCGGAGGTTGCGTTTCCAAATCGCCCGCAGCACCACCTTGCCACCGACGAACGCGCCGAGCGGGCCACCCAGCCACCAGGGGAACACCAGCGATTCCTCCCAGCTGAACCGGGTGCGGCGACCGAGGTCGATCGGCGTCAGCGTGAACCTGCCGGTACCGGTGACCACACCGACGTGACGAACCCCCATGGTCGCCTCGGGGACCCATTCGGTGATCTCCATGTGGTCGACGAGCTTCAAGGGGCCGACCTTGGTGTCGCACAAGAAGTCGGTGCCGACACCACGGGTCTGATCAGTCTGGAACCGGATGGCAACAGCGTCGTGCATCCACTCGACGTGATCCTCGACGATCTCGACCGTCTGCCAAACCTGGGCGGCCGACGCTGAGATGTCGATGGCAACGCTGAGGCGGGACACGCCGGGGGGTCAGGCTTTGACGGACTGGCGGCGCAGCTGGGCTGCGGCGAGCTCCGGCGGCACGATGTTGAGCATCACACCTGTGCCTCGCTCGAACCCCGCCGTTGTGACGAGCTTCGGCCACAGGTGCACGTGCCAGTGGAACGCACCGTTGTAGTGGTGCGGCGCCGTGTGGAAGCCGATGTTGTAGGAGATGTCGCCGTGCGTGTCGCGCAGCACTTCGACCGCGTCACGGATGGCTCGGCCGACCGACGCCAACGAGGCGTCGCTCGCATCGGTGAGGTGGAGCTCGTGATTTCGCGGGATGATCAGCAGTTCGTACGGCGAGCCGCTCCAGTACGGGCAGACACAGACGACATCGTCATTGGCGAACAGAACGCGCTCGCCTTCACCGATCTCGGCCTCGACCGTCGCGCACAGGATGCAGCCACCTTCGAAGCGGCTGAAGGCCCGCTGCTCTTCGAGCAGCTCACCTGGCACGAAGGGCAACCCCAGCAACTGGCCATGGGGGTGGGCGATCGATGCACCCGCCTCGCGGCCGTGGTTGATGATCGCCTGGGTGTATCGAACGTTCGGCGTGGCTGCGTGCTCGAGGAACCGGCGCTTCAACACCAGCATCAGCTCGGCAGCCTCGGCATCGTTGATGGCGTGGATTCCGGTGTCGTGATCGCGGGTCAGCACGAACACCTCGTGCGTACCACTGGCCTCGGCCTCGACGTGAACCGGGCCAAGGTGGTGGACCGCGAAGGGCTCGTCACCGTCGAACGCCGGGTACAGGTTGGGGATGACCCGCATGCGCCAGGCGCCGCCCTTGTCGACGGTCTCCAGCGCGGGCAGGGTCACTTCTTCGTTGCCGGGGCAAAAAGGGCATGGCCGATCAGGATCGGCTTCGACCTGGGCGACACGGGGTGCGAAATCGGTCGGGCGCTCCGCACGCTCGGCCACGATCGTAACCCACCGCCCGGTGAGTGGATTGAGACGCAGTTGACTCACAGCGCCGCTCAGTTTAGGACGTAGCGTCTGCTTCGGGGCGGACGGGACTGTGAATTGTGCGATACACGCTGATGTGACGTGGACTGTCGGCGGTGAACGGCGCGCCCTCTGCGTCTTCCCATCGATTGGCCAGACGAAATCCAGACGAAGCCGCCATCGCATCGAGTTGATCGACGGTCGCATAGCGAATTGCCCACGGCCGCATCCGCACTCCACCCGACTCGCTGAACGAGATGTAGTGGCCCTGCGCAGTCTGGGCTCACGTCGTCATGCGTGGTCACGCTCAGCACGACCGAGTCGACAGTCATCGAGCGAACCTCGACCGACGAGCCGGCGTGTGGTTCGGGAACGAACGCCTCGATCACGAACGCCGCGCCGGGGGCGAGGCGCTGAGCCACCGCGGCGAAACACGCCAACTGCCGGGATTCGCTGAGCAGGTTGAAGAAGGTGTTGAAGGCCACGAACACCAGAGCGAAGGGACCGGGCGGCTGGTCGTCGACCATGTCGCCGGAGCAGACGGCGACCGATCCGTTCGGGTCGCGATCGGCCAGCCTTGCCAGCATCGCTGCACTGGCGTCGAGCCCGACCACCGGCACTCCTTTGGCGGCCAAGGGGATGGCCAAGCGACCGGTGCCGACACCCAGCTCGAGCACGGGAAACGGCGCGCAGTCGCGGGCGAGCTCGGCGAGCAGGTCGACGGTCGCGTCCACATCGGTGATGCGTTGGTACCAGTCGTCGTAGACATCGGCGAAGGCATCGCCGTACGTCGAGTGGTCGTAGCCATCCATCGCACCATCTTCGACCACAGGCGGCCGTCGGCGGCCAATGGGCGGGTGGCCATTAGCCTGGACAGCCGTGCACGACGGCTACACCTACCTCGACCACGCGGCGACGACTCCGATGCGCGCCGACGCGATCGAAGCGATGCTGCCGTTCCTCAGCGAGCAGTTCGCCAACCCGTCAGGCTCGCACCGCTTCGCCCGTCAGGTGCGCAAGGCGATCGACGAGGCCCGCGACGACGTCGCCGAGGTCATCGGCTGCCAGCCCGGCGAGGTGATCTTCACGAGCGGCGGCACCGAGGCCGACAACACCGCCATCTTCGGCACGCTCGATCGTTCGGGCGGTATCGCCGTGTGTCCGGCGGTCGAGCACCATGCCGTGCTGCACGCCGTCGAGGCTCGGGACGGCTGCATCGTCGGCGTCGACACCTCCGGCAGGGTCGATCTCGAGGCGCTCGCTTCGGCGCTCGCATCTGCGACGGCGAGTGTTTCGGTGGTCAGTGTGATGGCTGTCAACAACGAGGTCGGAACCATCACCGATCTCGCCGAGGTCGCCGCGGTCGTGCACCGCGCCGCTCCTGGCGCAGTCGTGCACAC
The DNA here is from genome assembly GCA_963805445.1 of Ilumatobacteraceae bacterium. Classification (GTDB taxonomy): domain Bacteria; phylum Actinomycetota; class Acidimicrobiia; order Acidimicrobiales; family Ilumatobacteraceae; genus JAENVT01. Next base: position 84,855 of record CAWDUI010000010.1, read on the forward strand.
CGACGCAGTGCAGGCGGCAACGTGGCTCGACCTGCGCACCATCACGCCGCACGTCGATCTGTTGTCGCTGTCGGCGCACAAGTTCGGCGGCCCGAAGGGCGTGGGCCTGCTGGTTGCTCGCGGCCGTGCTGCGTTCACACCGATGATGATCGGTGGCGGCCAGGAACGGGAGCGCCGCAGTGGCACCCACAACGTGGCCGGGATCATTGCGATGACCGCCGCGTTGCGCGCCACCGACACCGAGCGCAGCGACGAGAACCGCCGAATTGCCGAGCTTCGCGACGAGCTCGTCGATGGGCTGCAGGCCGCGGTCGACGACGTGCACGAGACCGTCGACCGGACGCGCAAGGTGGCCGGCTCGGCGCATGTGTGCATCGACGGGATCGAGAACGAGGCGCTGCTGTACCTGCTCGACGAGGCCGGTGTCTGCGCCAGCGCGGCATCGGCGTGCGCCAGTGGAGCGATGGAGCCGTCGCACGTGCTGGCCGCGATGGGGGTTCCGCACGAGCGCGCCCGCGGCGCGCTGCGCCTGACGCTGGGTCGCACCACGACGCGAGGCGACATCGAGCGGGCGACGATGGCGATCGTGGACTCCGTGCGCCGGCTCCGCAAGGGGCGCGCAGCATGAAGGTGCTCGTCGCCCTCAGCGGCGGGGTCGACTCGTCAGTCGCCGCAGCCGAGCTCATCGACGCCGGTCACGAGGTCGTCGGGATCACGATGCGTCTGTGGGGAGGCGAGAGCGACACCGGCTGTTGCTCGGTCGCCGACGTCGACGATGCCCGCCGCGTTGCCCAGCAGCTCGACATCGACCATCTCGTCTTCAACTTCACCGACGACTTCCAGGCGCACGTCGTCGATCCCTACGTGCAAGCACATCGCCAAGGCCTGACGCCGAACCCGTGCATCGAGTGCAACCGGCACTTGAAGTTCGACCGGCTCAGCGAGCGCGCCGATCTGCTCGGATTCGATGCCATCGCCACAGGCCATCACGCCCGAGTCGAAGCCGTCGGTGATCGGTACTTCGTGCACCGCGGCGCTGACCCGGCGAAGGATCAGAGCTACGTCGTGCACATGCTTCCTCAGCGCGAACTGCGCCGCACGATCTTCCCCGTCGGCCACCTCACCAAGGCCGAGGTGCGCGACCGCGCCGCCGCGCTCGGGCTACGAACCGCATCGAAGCCCGACAGTCAGGACGTGTGCTTCATCACCCAGACAGGTGGACGCGAAACGTTCCTCGGCGCGCGCATTCCGTTCCGGAAGGGAACGGTCGTCAACACAGCCGGTGCAGTCTTGGGCGAGGTTCCGGCGATCGAGATGGTCACGTTGGGGCAACGCCGGGGGATCGGGCTGCCGGGTGGTGGGCCCAAGCGGTACGTCACGGCGATCGACCAGGCGACCTCGACCGTCGTCGTCGGCGACGAGGCCGATCTCGATGTTGCCGAGGTGACGGTGCGCGACCTCGTGTGGGCCGACGAACCGTATTCGGGCGAGGTGATGGTGCAGTGCAGCGCCCACGGCGCCGCCGTCCCAGGCGCAGATCGACGATTCCATCGTGCGTTGGCACAGCCACGCAACGGCGCGTGGCGCCGGGCCAGAGCGTCGTGTTCTTCGATCCCAGCAATCAGTACGTCATCGGCGGGGGCATTGCCGGGTGATGCGAGCGTGTCAGTCGGAGCCGTTGCGTGCAGCGCGCAAGACGGCTCCGGGGCGGCTGGGAGCGACGATGAAGGATTGCACGTGCAGCGCCTTGCCGCTGCGGCGAATCCGTGGTCGGCGCCAACAGCGCCGTGACCATCGAATGCATCGTGACCTCGACCGCGTAGCCGGCCGCCGGACCGGTGAAGTCGGCGGCCTCGGTACCAGCGGGTGCGAGTTCCAGCCCGAGCGACTTGTGGGCGCGGCACCATCAACGTCTCGGCCAACACGACCTGGTCGTGCACGACCACGCCGGCGGGGACGAGCACGATCCACCGCCGCGACAACGCGTGGAACCGCGGCAGCAGCAGCCACGTCAGCGCCACGCCCAGCACGGTGACGATCCCACCGAGCACCCAGTTCCTCGATGCGAGCAGCAGTGGGGCGGCGACGATCGCACCGGTCCAAGTCAGCCCGGCGAGGGCGACTGGTGGCAGGAACGACGCGGGCGGGCGGAGCAAGAATCGCTGCTCGTCGCCGTAGGCCGAGGCCTGCGCACACGAACTGCCCGAACTCTGCGCCACCGATGAGCAATCCGGCGATCAGCGTGCAGGCGACGAACGCCGCGCCCGGTGCCGGGCGCGGCCCCGCCGATCCAGCTCACCGCGGCCGCACCGCACGCCAGCGCGTTGACCATGCGGATGATCGTGAGACCGAACGTCGAGGGTACGACGAGCGCGACCACGCCGATACCCCAGCCAACCAACCGACGATGGCGACGACAGTACGAACCGCGGACGATCGACCGTCGAGCGCGTCGCCGATCGACCACGCACCGACGATGCCGACCGCGAGCCAGATCATCCGTGGTCCCCACGTACCTGTCAGCGCTGCGATGAGACCTGATCCGCCGGCATTCATGGGCCCAAGACTTGCCGATTCGTGCGTTGTTTGGCCAGTGAGCCCGATGATGGGTTCGGCTCGTGTGCCGGCGACCGCAAGTGGAACGATGTCGCCGAGGGGGTGAACCAGGGTGAATCGTGCACAGCTATCAAGTGGCATCGCCACAGGGATCGGCAGCCTTCCCCACCGCGACGCCGCAGCGGCGGCCGAGTTCGTCCTGACCACGTTGGAATTGCCGGCGATTCCGACGCTTCCGAAACGGTCTCCTGCCGAGGGGATGATCCCGCAAGGCCTGGTCGGGTTGGCGGGGATCACCGTTGGCCAATACGGCAGCATCGCCTTCGATGCCGGCAGCTTCGACCCCGAGGCACCGGTCATCACCGATCTCCAGCACGACGCCTTCGGCGGATGGCGAGCGTTCCTCGCCGCCGCGCAAGGTCGGCGAGGCCCCGGTCAAATGGCAGTTCGTCGGGCCCGTCACGCTTGGTCTGGCCTTGGTGCGGGCCGGGCTCAGCAGCCAGGTTGCGTTCGACGTGTCGGTCCGTGCGGTTCGCTGCCGCGTCCGCCAGTTGGTCGACCATGTCGCCACGGCACTGCCGGGCTGTCGACAGGTGGTGTTCATCGATGAGCCGACCCTCGACGAACTGATGGGCACCGGGTTTCCGATCGCCCCCGACACCGCGATCGATCTCGTCTCGGCGGCGCTGGCTGCGATCGAGCCGGTTGCCGTCACCGGCCTGCACGTGTGCGCTACCGCCGACATCGCCTCACTCGTGTCCATCGGGCCCGACGTGTTGTCGGTGCCCGTCGACCTCCGGCTGCTCGAGTCGGCCGGCTACCTCGCCAGGTTCATCAGCGACGGCGGCACGATCGCATGGGGAGCCGTGCCGACCGAGGGTCCGATCGCGTCGTCCGCGGAACGGCCGTGGCGCAAGCTGAGTGAGTTGTGGTGCGAACTCGTGCAGCGCGGCGCGGACCCGGCGCAGCTCCGCACGCAATCGATCATCACGCCCGAATGCGGTCTCGCGCACGCACACCCCGGTGGTCGCCGAACGTGTGCATCGAGTGGCCGCCGAGATCAGCGAGCGGGTGAGGGACCAGGCCAGCGCGACGCGCTTCTCACTCGGTGCGTAGCTGCTTACACTCGCACGCATGACCGAGCCTGCCGATCTTGCTGCGCGCGCTGCGGACCTCCGTCGACAGATCGCGTATCACAACGAGCGATACCACACCCTCGACAGCCCCGAGATCGCCGATGCCGACTACGACTTGCTCGTTCGTGAGCTGCTGAGCCTCGAGCGCGATCACCCCGAGCTGGCGACCGCCGATTCGCCGACGACGCAGGTCGGCGGGGCCCCGTTGTCGGCGACGTTCGCGCCGGTCGTGCATCGGGTCGCCATGACCAGCCTCGACAACGCGATGGACGAGGCCGAGCTGGCGCTGTGGGGCGAGCGGGTCGCACGCGGGCTCGGCGGGCGCACCGGCAACATTCGCGTGCGAGTTGAAGATCGACGGCCTGGCGATGAGCCTGCGCTACGAGCGCGGTGAGTTCGTGCAGGCCGCCACCCGTGGCGACGGCCACGTCGGTGAAGACGTCACCGCCAACGTGGCGACCATCGCCGCGCTCCCGAAGCGCCTCTCGAAGGGTGCCCCCGAGGTGGTCGAGGTGCGCGGCGAGGTCTACATGCCGATCGCCAGCTTCGATGCGCTCAACGAGCGCGCCGCTGCGGCCGGGCAACCTCGATTCGCCAACCCGCGCAATGCGGCTGCCGGCAGCCTGCGGCAGAAAGATCCGCGGGTCACCGCCAGCCGCGAGCTCAGCTTCTGGTGCTACCAACTGGGGGAGGTGGTCGGCGGTCCCGAGTTCACCAGCCATCACGAGACGCTGGAGTTCCTCGGCAATCTCGGCTTCCCGGTCAACCCCGAGGTCCGCATGGTCGACGATCTCGCCGGCGTCTATGCGTTCGCCGCCCACTGGCAGGAGCACCGTCACGACCTGCCGTACGAGATCGACGGAGCCGTCGCCAAGGTCGATCAACTGGCGCTGCGCGAGCTCCTCGGTTTCACGTCACGAGCGCCCCGTTGGGCCATCGCGTTCAAGTTCCCGCCGGAGGAGCGCACCACGCTGCTGCGAGACATCCAGATCTCGGTCGGGCGCACCGGGCGCACCACGCCGTTTGCGGTCCTCGACCCGGTGTTCGTCGGCGGCTCGACGGTTCGCATGGCCACGCTGCACAACGAGGACCAAGTTCGCCTCAAAGACGTGCGCCCCGGCGACACCGTGACCGTGCGCAAGGCCGGTGACGTGATCCCCGAGGTGGTCGGGCCGATCCTGTCACTCCGCCCGGAAGGGAGCCAACCATGGCAGTTCCCCACGATCTGCCCGTGCCCGCTGGCCACGGAACTGGTGCGCCTCGAGGGCGAGGCAGATACGCGCTGTGTCGAGCCGGCGTGCCCATTTCAACGAGATCAGCGGGTGATCTACTTCGCCTCGCGTGGTGCGATGGACATCGAAGGCCTCGGCGAGCGGACCGTCTTCCAACTCAGCGATGCCGGCCTGATCAGCGATCCTGCCGACATCTACTCGCTGACGGCGGAGCAGTTGCTCGGTCTCGAAGGCTTCGCGGCGATCAGCGCGGACAAGTTGCTGGCGGCGATCGAGGGTTCGAAGAACCGGCCATTGCCCAAGTTGCTGACCGCGCTGGGGATCAAGGGGCTCGGTCCGTCGGCCAGCGAGGCGTTGAGCCTCGCCTTCGGGACCCTCGACTCGATCCTGGCCGCTGATGAGGCGACCTTGGCGACGACCGACGGCGTCGGCCCGGTGATCGCCGGCTCGATCTGTCGTTGGTATGCGATCGACGCCAACCGGGCGTTCGTCGACAAGTTGCGACGCGCCGGTGTCGAGTTCGGCAAGGTGGAGGTCAGTCGGCTCGCCCCGGTGCTGGCGGGCAAGGCTGTCGTGGTGACGGGAACGCTGGAGCGCTATTCACGCGAGGAGGCCGAAGCGGCGATCAAGGCGCGCGGTGGCAAGAGCCCGGGCAGCGTCAGTGCCAAGACCTATGCGGTCGTCGTGGGCGAGTCGCCGGGGGCGAGCAAGATCGCCAAGGCCCAGCAGTTGGGACTGCCGGTCCTCGACGACGACGGCTTCGACCACCTGCTCGCCACGGGCGAGCTGCCTGCCTAGAAGACCGAGAACGTCCAGGTGTACGACTGCGCCTTCTGCCTCGACTCGAGCACCTTCCAGTAGATCACCGTCGCGGTGTGCGTTCCCTGGGTGAACGATTCGATCTTGGCCCCTTCGACGGGGACGAAGGTGAGGGTGGCGTTGCCTCGCTCGTAGATGGTCGTCGGGGGCAGTGTGACCTGCTGCCCGCCGGGACCGGATTGGAGGTCGTTCGGATCGACCGTCTCCAACTCGACGTCGTCGATCACCAGCACACCGGTGTAACCCGGCAGGAGGTCGACGAACACGGCGGTCTGCGAGGGCACGCGCACCGCACCGCGGACTGGATCGATGTTCTCGATCGTGGCCGGAAGGGCGAGCGCCTTGCGGCCGGTGACCGATGATTGAAAGCCGAGGATCACCATCACGATCCCCGCGGCGATCACCAGGCTGACCACCGCGAGACGCCGCTGGTGAGAGTCGAGGTGCGGCCTTTTCATGCGGCCCATTCTTCCGTCATTCCGTCGCCATTGTTTCGTCGCCGCACGGATTTTGCACATGAACGCTCACGGTGCCCGTGTCGCGGTAGCGTTCAGTTCCCCATGACAGTGATGGATACACAGTTCAACGGTCGGGTCGTGGCGGGTCGCTACAAGTTGGGGCCTCGCCGCGGCAGTGGTGTCGACGCGGCCGTCTTCGATGCCTTTGACCTGGTGGAACAGCGTGTCGTGGCGATCAAGGTGGTCCATCCTGATCTCAGCTCGGGCGAGGGCTTCGAGCGAGCGTTCCGTATCGCCGCCGAGCAGGGTGCCTCGATCAAACATCCGAACATCGCCGAGATCTACGACTGGGGCGCCGACGTCTGGAACGACCGCAAGGCGATGTACGTGATCGTCGAACATCTCGGTGGTGGCAGCCTGCGCGAGTACCTCGACCGAGGTCGCACGCTGTCGCCGTCGCAAGCTCTGGTGGTCGGTCTCGAAGCCTGCAAGGCGCTCGACGTCGTGCATCGCCGTGGACTCGTACATGGCGACATCCGTCCGTCGACGATGGTGTTCGGTGACGATCATCGGCTGCGCATCACCGACGTCGGCCTGGCCAACGTCGTGGGCGAAGCACTGTGGATCGATCGCGCCCATGTCAGCAACGCGTTGGCGATGTACGCGCCACCGGAGCTGGCCGAGTACGGGCGGCGAGGCCCGAAGGGCGATGTGTATTCGCTGTGCCTCACGTTGTTGGAATCGATGTCGGGCTCGGTGCCGTTCGTCGGGGACTCACCGGTCGCCACGCTCTCGAACCGCATCGGCCGGCTGATGCCGGTCTCGGCTGATCTGGGTCCTCTCGCGGCCGTGCTCGAACGCGCCGGCCGCCCACTGCCCGATGATCGGTACTCGGCTGCCGAGTTCGGCAGGGCCCTGGTGCAGGCTGCCGAGAAGCTGCCTCGACCGACGCCGATCAGCTTGCCCAACTCAGGCCTGTTCGGCGACTCGTCGGGCGCCATCACCCGACCCACGCTGCCTCCGCCCGCGCCGGCAATCATGCAATCGCCGCCACGCCCCCGCCGCCGTTGGTGATCACCACCACCGATCATTTCCCGACCAGTGACGAGATGCTGTCGGTGCCCGCCGGAGCCGTCCCTCAGGCCGATTTCGAAGGCGACGCAGACGAGCCACGTCGTCGTCGGCGCTGGATTGCCTGGCTCGTGCCGCTGATGCTGCTGCTCGCGGCGGTGGCCGGTGGCGTTGCCTACATCGCCACGAAGGACAACGTCCGTACCTATCCGGTGCCTCACCTCGCCGGGTTGGCGAGGCAGAGGCACTGAACCAGATCTCCGGGTTCGACTGGGACACGGTGGTCACTCGCGAAGCCAGCGAGACCGTGCCGCTCGGCGTGGTCATCCGCACCCAGCCGAATGAGGCCACCCCACTCGCCCAGCGGCAACCTTTCCAACTCATCGTCAGCACCGGTCCAGCTCCGCGACCGCTCCCCGATCTCGTCGGGTTGACCCTCGAACAGGCGACCGCCAGCCTGGCGCAACTCGACCTGGTGCTGCAGCAAGCCGATCCGGTGTTCGACGAGATCATTCCGGCGGGCGTCGTCGTGAGCTGGATGGTGCCCGAACAGCCGGGCCTGAAGGCCGGCGACACGGTCACGCCGAAGACCACAGTGTCGGTCGTGCTGTCGGAGGGTCCGCAGCCGCGGGTCGTGCCTGATCTCACCGGGTTGACGCCCGAACAGGCAACAGCGACGCTTGCCGAACAGGGACTGGTGCTGTTGCAGATCGAACCGGAGTTCAGCGATTCGGTGGCCGCCGGTCTCATCATCCGCCAAGACCTGCCTGCCAACTCTCAGGTCGATCGCGGTGCAGTCATCAGCGTGGTCGTCTCCAAGGGTCAAGACCTCGTCGCCGTCCCGCCGCTGGCGAACCTCACGCTGCAACAAACGACCGACACGTTGTCGGGCGCAGGCCTGACCGTCGGTGTCGTCACCGGCAATGTCGATGGCGTTCTCGTCGCCGCCCAGTACCAAGGCGTCGACGTGTTGCCGGCTCAGCTGTTGCCTCGCGGTTCGGCCATCGACGTCGCCTTCTTCTAGTCGAATTCACTGCCGTCGGGCCCGATGGCTAGCGTGCTCTCGTCTGGAGGAATATGGGCATGGGATCGCTTGACGGCCGAGTGGCAATCATCACCGGAGCCGGTCGCGGCATTGGTCGCGAGCACGCCCTGCTGTTCGCCCGCGAAGGGGCTCGGATCGTCGTCAATGATCTCGGTGGAGCCAATGACGGCACCGGCACCGACTCCACCCCGGCGCAGATGGTCGTCGAGGAGATCAAGGCCCTCGGCGCCGAGGCGATCGTCAACGGCGACGACGTCGCCGACTGGCAGGGCGCGCAACGCCTGATCAACAGTGCGATCGAGGCGTTCGGTGATCTCGACATCCTGGTCAACAACGCAGGCATCCTCCGCGACCGTGTGATCGTCAACATGACCGAAGAGGAATGGGACGCGGTGATCAAAGTGCACCTGAAGGGTCACTTCGCCCCGACGCGGTGGGCCGCGGCGTACTGGCGTGAGCAGCACAAGGCCGGGCACGGCAAACCGCGCAACCTCGTGCACACGTCGAGCACCTCGGGCCTGTTCGCCAACCCGGGCCAGAGCAACTACGGCGCCGCCAAGACCGGCATCGCCACGTTCAGCCAGATTGCCGCCAAGGAGCTCGTCCGCTACAACGTGAAGAGCAACACCGTCGCCCCGGGGGCGCGAACCAGGCTGACGCTGGCGACCCCCGGTCTCGAACAGATCATGCAGCCCGCAGAGGGTGGCTTCGATCAATGGGACCCCGCCAACATCTCACCGCTGGTTGCCTATCTGGCGACGGCCGACTGCAAGTTCACCGGCGAAACGTTCTTCGTGCAAGGTGGCAACGTCACCCTGATCGAGAGCTGGGCACGCGGCGCCTCGGTCGACCGTGACTCGATGTGGTCGGTCGACGAGCTGGCGCAGGCGCTGGCGCCTCTCGCCGGTGCGTAGAGGGTTGCCGAACTACTCGGTGATCTCTTTGATCTCGCCGGCGATGGTCTTGGCGATGTCGTCCTGCGGCATCCCCGTCTGCATCGCCATCATCTTCATCATGTCGCCCTGGACCTTGATCTTGCCGGCCATGAAGGCCTGCATTCCTGCTGCCTGATCCTGGTCGACGAATATCTTCTTTGCCGTGTCGTAGTCCGTGGTCAGCGTGAGGTCGGGCGTTTCCAAGGCGCCGCTCTCCATCACCAGGCTGCCCGACGAAGTATCGAGGAAGAGGTTGACATCACCGTCGCCGAACGGCACGTCGGTGATCACCTGGTTCATCCGCACGCTGATGGTGATCGGCGATGTCTGACCGGCGTACTTCTCGCGGATTGCCTTGGCAGCGTCCATCCACTCGGCTGAGAGAAAGGGGTACGGCATGAATCCTCCACTTTTCGGGTTCTGCACGACTCGGATACGGCGTCGGCTCAACCTAGCCGTCCCTGCGCCAGGTGAACAGATCGTTCAATTCTTTTCGAATCGGTGGATCCGGCGGTAACGATGGGTCCAATGGCTCGGATCCTTGTCACAGAAGAAATCGCCGAGGGCGGCCTCGACCGTCTCGCGCCGCAGGCCACGAGGTCGACGTGCAACTCGACCTCACGAGGTTGCTCGCCAACGTCCGCGGGGCGCAGGGCCTGATCATCCGGTCGGCCACACAGGTCACGGCAGAGGTTCTCGAGCACGGCGATGAACTGTTGGTCATCGGGCGGGCGGGCATCGGTCTCGACAACGTCGACGTCGAGGCGGCGACACGTCGGGGTGTGATGGTCGTCAACGCACCGCAGAGCAACATCATCTCGGCGGCCGAGCACACCATGGCGCTTCTGCTCGCCCAGGCCCGCAACGTGCCACAAGCACACGCCGCACTGACTGCCGGCCGATGGGAACGGTCGCGTTGGGAAGGGGTCGAGCTGGCCGACAAGACACTCGCGGTCATCGGGCTGGGTCGCATCGGCAAGCTGGTGGCCGACCGAGCCAAGGCATTCGGCATGCACGTGGTTGCCTACGATCCGTTCGTGTCCGCCGACAAGGCCCGACAGATGGGTGTGGAGCTGCTGTCGCTCGATCAGGCGGTCGCCGAGGCCGACTTCCTCACCATCCACCTCCCGAAGACGAAAGAGACCACGGGCCTCATCAACCGCGATCTGTTGATCAAGGCCAAGCCGACGATGCGATCTGATCAACGTTGCCCGCGGCGGCATCGTCGACGAGACCGAGTTGGCCGACGCACTCCGCGATGGCGTCATCGCCGGTGCAGCCATCGACGTCTTCGCAACCGAACCGACGACCGAGTCACCGCTCTTCGCGCTCGAACAGGTCATCGTCACGCCGCACCTCGGCGCCTCGACCAGAGAGGCACAGGACAAGGCCGGCGACACGATTGCCGACATGGTGCAACTGGCGCTGGCCGGCGAGTTCGTGCCGTTCGCCGTCAACGTCGATGCTGCCGAGGCGAATGAGACGATGCGACCGTTCCTGCCGCTTGCCGAACGCCTCGGCCGGCTGTTCGCCTCGCTGGTCGGTGGCGCCCCGAAGCAGATCGAAGTGTGCACCGAGGGCGACATCGCCGGGTACGACACGCGCATCCTCACGCTCGCCGCGTCGAAGGGCTTCTTCGGCTCGGTCACCGACGAGCCGGTCACGTACGTCAACGCGCCGCAGCTCGCCAAGGACCACGGGGTCGAGATCCGCGAGACCAATTGCGCGACCTCGGCCGACTTCGTCAACCTGCTCACTCTGCGCGGCGGCAACCGGTCGTTGTCGGGCACCCTGGTCGGTCGCCGCGGCGAGCAGCGCATCGTCATGATCGACGAGCACAGCGTCGACGTGCCGCCGGCCGATCACATGCTGATGTTCAAGAACGACGACCGTCCCGGCGTGATCGGCATCGTCGGTACGCTGCTCGGCAACGCCGGCGTCAACATCGCCGACATGGACGTCGGTGCTGCGCCAGATGGTGGTACCGCGGTCATGCTGATCGCCACCTCCGGTGAGGTCAGTGACGTCGTGCTGGCGCAGCTACGCCAGGCCCCCGGGATCATTTCGGTCGACGCGCTGACGTGTTGATCAGGGCCCGACGCAACGCCGGATCTCGTCTCGGGTAGCAACAGCTTCGCGGCAGGCGGCATCGGCGAAATCGTCGCCGCTCGATGCGTAGAGGATCGCCCTCGATGAGTTGATGACCATGCCGAAGCCGTCGGCGGTCGCCCCGGCGGCCACGGTGGCAGCGATGTCGCCACCCTGGGCCCCGACGCCCGGGACCAGGATCGGCAGGTCGCCGACGATCTTGCGCACCGCGCCGAGCTCGTCGGGAAACGTCGCGCCGACAACCAGTCCGCATTCGCCAATTGCGTCCCATTCCGAAGCGGCTCTCCGGGCTACGTGCGCGTACAACGGCTCGCCGTCGATGTCGAGCGACTGGAAGTCGCTGCCGCCAGGGTTCGACGTGCGACACAGCACGAACACGCCGTGGTCGCGGTAGGCCAGGTACGGCTCGATGGAGTCCGTGCCGAGGTAAGGATTGACCGTCACGGCGTCGGCGCCGTAGCGCTCGAAGGCCTCGCGGGCGTACTGCCGCGCCGTGGGGCCGATGTCGCCACGCTTGGCGTCGAGGATCAACAGCACATCGGGATATGTGTCGTGGATGTACCGACACAGCCGTTCGAGCTCCGGCTCGGCTCGCTGCGCGGCGAAGTAGGCGAATTGCGGCTTGAAGGCACACACCGTGTGGGCGGTCGCATCGACGATCGCCTTGCAGAACTCATACGTCGCCTGGTTGCCCGGGGGGAAGGCACTCGGGAGTCGAGCAGGATCGGGGTCGAGACCGACACAGAGCATCGACTCCGACGATCTCCAAGCCGCCTGCAACGTGGAGTGGAACGCCATGCGGTGGCGAATCTACCCCGTACGCACCCGATCGGACGGCCTTCTTCGGCTCCTCGGGGCGCAACGCCCACTTCTGCGCGCTGCGCAGCGTGACGAGACGGAACAACGTGAGTTGCAACACCAAGATGGTCGACCCGAGCACGAACCACTGCAGCAAGGTGTTGTGCCGGTCCTGGCCCGCCAGGAACGTGTGCACCGTTGCCGTGATCCACAACACCACACTGGTGAGGTGGATCGCATGCCAGATCTTGCGCTTGATGTGTCGCATCATCCACGACGTGATCTGGATCGCCATGAGGAAGTAGAAACCGACGATCCCCCAGGCGACGGCCCCGGTCTTCCATGGTGACTTCATCGGGATGAAGAGCTCGCGCCAACCGAAGTAGACGAAGTTGTCTGCCCACAGACCGCCGAGGTGCACGGCGACGAACACCAACGACAACGTCCCGAGATATCGATGCAGGTCGAGGAGCCAGGCCGGAACGCCGCGTTTGCGCACGAGCCGGCCCGACAACGTGAGGCCCCACAAGATGGAGGCGGTCACCGTCGCCCAGGCAACGATGCCGCTCGATCGGGCGACGTACCAGGCAAGTTTGTCGGTGACGGCAATCATTGGTCGGACTCCTGCACTACGTAGACGTGATCAGCACTGATCATCCAGGCTTTCACATCCGCCGAGCGCAACAGTGCTGCTCCCTCGACGCTACCGGCAATGATCGCCGCCTTGGCCAGTGCTTCGGCTCGCGCTGCGCTCTGATCGGCGACAGCGACGGCGACGAGGTCGGTGTTGGCGGGTCGGCCGGTGCGGGGGTCGATGATGTGGTGGTGCTCGATGTCGCCCCGGGTCCAACGACGAATCGCCACCGTGCTCATCACGAGCGCGCCGGAGAACAGTGCGTGGTGATCGACCGCGGCGCCGGTCACGGGATGCAGCAGCGGTACCTGCCAGCCGTTCTCGTCGACCGGCTCGCCTGCAGAGTGGATGTCGCCGCCGAGTGAGACGTAGGCGGAGTTGGCGCCGGCGGCGATCAGTTCGTTGGCGACGAGATCGGCTGCCAGGCCCTTGCCGATACCACCGAGGTCGATCGACAGTCCGTCCAGCAGCCGAACCCAGTTGTTCGAGATCTCGAGTCCCGCCAGGCCGTTGGCGGGCATGGTTTCGGGTGTGTCGCACGGCCGGCTGGACTGTTCGACGATCTCGGCAAAGGTGCGGTCGTAGCCGAGTTGTTCGAGACTGGTGCGGATCGACGGATCGAACAGGCCGCGAGTCTCGACGTGCATGTGCCGACACAGCTGGAGTGCAGCGACGAGATCGTCACTGCACTCCAGCCAGTCGCCTCGCCGCGCCTGGAGACGGTTGAGCTCGCTGTCGGGAAGAAAGCGGCTCCACGTTCTTTCGAGCTGTCGGAGACGGGAGAACCCATCACTGATGAGTTCGACCGGGCCGTCGACCAGGATCTCGCTGGGAGAACCCATCAGTCGCGCCGTCGAACGATGCCACGTGCGCTCCTCGGCCACCCCCGTGGTCAGCATCCACTTCCCGTGCACGGCGGCGGTGCCGGTGCGGCGCAGGTGCGGGTGCGGGTGCGGGTGCTGGTGCCGGGGCGGGTGCCGGGGCGGGTGCGGGGGCGGGTGCCGGGGCCGGTGCGGGTGCCGGTGCCGGGGCTGGTGCCGGGGCGGGTGCAGGTGCTGGTGCTGGTGCGGGTGCCGGTGCTGGTGCGGGTTCGGGGCCGGGGCGGGTGCCGGTGCTGGGGCTGGTGCCGGGGCCGGGGCAGGGGCAGGGGAAGGCGAAGGGGATGGCGCAGGTGATGGGCCAGCTGCCGGTGAAGGCGCGGGTGCAGGTGCAGGGGCGGCGCCGGGCTTCGATGTCCCCGGGGTTGCGCGCTGGTGTTGGTGCGGGGGCCGCAATAGCAGCAGCGGGGTCGACTAGCCGCCGTCGGAGCAACGGTGGCGACCGCCGTTGTGGCAGCCGGGTCCACAGCGAGCGGATCGACACCGGCAGCCACCGTGGTCGTCGCCGCTGCGGGATCGAGGGGGGCCAGCGTGGTCGGTGGCGCGATGGGGTTACCGAACTCGTCGACGTAGACGACACGGTGGATGGTCTCGAGCAAGGTGGTCGGCGGCGCCGCATCGGCTTGCTTGGCCTCGAGCTGACGGGCGTCAGCGGTTGCCAACGAGGCGATGGTCGCCAGGAAGCCCGACGTCGCCAGGCCCGTGGCCAGGATGCGACCGGCGGCCGCCACGTGACGCCGGCGGCTGCCGAACAGACGAACACTGGTGTGTCGGTCGACGACGGCACCGCGGCGGTGTCGGTTGGTTGGATGACGATCGTCGGCGGCGTGACCGCTGCAGCAGCCGCTGCCGCGGCTGCTGCAGCAGTCGCCGGAGTGCCACTCGGTGGGCTCCAGGGTGCCCGGGCCGAGGCGACGGGCGGCATCGGGGCCTGTGGAGGGACGACGGTCGGCTGGGCGACGGATGGCGTCGTGCTGACACCGCTGCGCTTTCCCAACTTGGCGAGACGGGCGAGCTGTTGTTCGTTGAGTTCACTCATTGGCAGTTCCACACTCCGTTGTCTTCGAGTTGGGGCTGTTTACATCCAGCTGGAATTGGTGGGATCGGCTTGCTTGCCGGCCAGTCTTTCGGGATGCGAGCACCTGGTGGCACGGTCGCGGTCGTCGGCGCGGCGGTCGTAACGGTCGGCGCCGGCGGTTGTGTCGTCGGCGCGGAGGTCGTGACGGTCGGCGCCTGCGGTTGTGTCGTCGGGGCAGATGTGGGTGCGGCCTCCGGGGCGGTGTCGGTGCGGCCGTCGGTGGGGGCGTGGAGGCCGGCCACGGAGCCATCGTCGGCCATGGTGCGGCCGTGGTCACGGGAGTCGGCGCAGCCGCCGTCGTGTCAGGGGAAGGCGGGTTGGTCGGCGTCGGGGCTTGGGTCTGTGGCGCATCGGGTGCGGCACCGGCGCTCTGTTGCGCAGGAGCGGCAACGACGGTACCGGCGATGGCGTGCCGACCGGTGCGGCGTGTGCCGCCGAAGCAGCACCCGCGGGCACTGCCGCGGCCACTGCGGCCACCGCAGACGCGGCGAGATCGGCCGCGCCATCAATGGCGTCTCCAGGGGTCGAGTGGACGACGATGTAGTCGTCGATCAACTCCACCTGCTTGCTACCAGCGAGCGGCGGGGCGGCGCTGGCGAACAGGCCACCGCCGACGATTGCGACGGCGACGCAAGCCACGCCCAGTGTCGTGGTTGCGGAAATGATGTACGTGACTGCGAGACGGCGTTCCACACGATCACCCTTCTGTCATCAATTTGTCATGAGGCGGCTTAAGACTCACCCAGATGTGTTCTGGGCCACATCGTCTATCGGTCGCAGATACGGCCTGCTCAAGCAAGTTCTCGTCAAGAAAAGGGCGCATCTGGGGTGTCCGAGCCGACATCTCAGTCGTCGGTGCCGTGGTCGTCGTCGCCGTGGTCGTCAGAGCCGTGATGAGGAGCGACCGTGACGTCGGGGTGCCGGTCGATCGGGTTCCGCACGCCGCCGCCCCCGACGGTGTTGTCGGGCTCCGAGGGATGGCTGTTGTCGGGGGGCCGCAACTGCGGTCGGCGCAGCTGCCTTCGGCTGGCGGGCAGCGGTGGTCGGCGGTGCAGACGTGGTGAGCGGTTGGGTGATCTCGACGGTTTCCGGAACCGGCGCCACGGTGGCCGGCTCGGTCGCCACCGGGTCGGTCGCGACCGTCACGGGTGCGACGGTCGTTTCCGCGGCGGTCGTGTGCACGACGATGTAGTCGTCGATCTGCTCGACCCGCTTCACTCCGGGGTTGGACGACGTGGCCGCTTCGGCGAACAGGCCTCCGGCGACTGCGGCAATCGCAAGGCTCGCCGTAGCGAGCGTGACGGTGACCGATATTGCGGAGACCTTTGCTGTGCGACGTTCCATCAGCGACACCCTTTCGTCATCATTTCGTAATGACACGTCCTACGACCAAAAGGGTTTGGTCTTCAGGCATAAAGTTGTCGCGAGTACCCAAATATACCCACTGCGGAAGATTCCAAACCGGTCGGAGCGCTGTACGCCGGCCCAGGTCAGGGCGGCGGAACGTCAGAAATCCTTCCACGCTGATCGCCCCGGTCGGGCACATGTCGGCAGCTTGTCGACGGCGACCGCGCAGCGACTCGGGAGGTTCTTCCTGCAAGATGTACAAGAATCCGTCGCTGCGCACCTCGAACACCTCGGGGCAGAACTGCATGCACGAGCCCGTCGAGGCACACACGTCGAAATCAACGGTGACTTTGTATGACATCGTGGCTCCTCGGTCTTAGGCCTTGGCGGGACGATAGCCGTCGGCGATTGCATCTTCGGCGTTGGCGTAGCACCGCTCAGCGACGGTGCGAGCGTAGAAGCGCCCGCCCGGGACATGGAAGATCCCTGAGTTGTCGTTGGCCTTGACGGGATAGCCGTCGGGACAATCACCGTTGACCGGCGCCTTCCAATTCGCCGATGGCTCGGCAATCGGCGAAGCGGCATCCGTGGGCCTGGCAACGTCGGTGGCCTTTGGCTTCGTCTCGAGCGGCGGCCATGCCGCTGATGCGTCCGGCGCCGCCTGCCGTTGCCGCCAGGCGCGGTAGGCGTAAAAGCCTCCGCCAGCGAGAACGCCGAGCCAGAACAATCGCCGCATCCAACGCATCATGGGCGATGACCTTACAGCTGATGCCGTTCGTGGGCGTTCAATACCGCGCGCAGCGAGGCGGTGATGATGTTGGGGTCCACGCCGACCCCCCACAGCACGCTGCCCTCGGGCCGCGACGTTTCGACGTACGCGACGGCGTTGGCCTCCGAGCCCTGCCCGATGGCGTGCTCGGCGTAGTCGAGCACGTTGAGCTCGGCGTCGACACCCTCGCACAGCGCGTGGACGAAGGCGTCGATGGGTCCGTTGCCTTCGCCGACGATGGTGACGGGCAGGCCGTCGACGACGAGTTGGGCGGTGATCGACGTGCGCCCGGTGGCCGAGTCGCTGTGCAGTTCGTGACTGTTCAGTCGGAACCGCGGCTCGGAGGGGAGGTAGTTGTGCTGGAACGCCTCCCACATCACGACGGGACTGATCTCGGTGCCGGAATCCTCGGTGATGTGTTGGATGGTCTTGGAGAACTCGATCTGCAGCCGGCGCGGCAGGTCGAAGCCGTGTTCGGCCTTCATCATGTAGGCGACGCCGCCCTTGCCCGACTGCGAGTTGACCCGGATGACCGCCTCGTACGACCGTCCGACGTGCTTCGGGTCGATCGGCAGGTACGGAATGCCCCATTGGTCGTAGTTGTCGGGCAGGGCCTCGAAGCCCTTCTTGATGGCATCCTGGTGGCTTCCGCTGAACGAGGTGTACACGAGGTCGCCGGCATAGGGATGTCGAGGGGGAACGGGCAAGCGGTTGCAGTACTCGGCGACGCGTCGCAGCGCGTCGATGTCGGTGATGTCGAGCTCCGGGTCCACGCCGTTGCTGAACAGGTTCATGGCCAGGTTGACGATGTCGACGTTGCCGGTTCGCTCGCCGTTGCCGAACAGGGTTCCTTCGACGCGATCGGCACCGGCCATCACGCCGAACTCGGCGGCGGCGACGGCGCAACCACGATCGTTGTGCGGGTGCAGGCTGACGACGACCGAGTCGCGATTGCGGATCGTGCGGCCGAACCACTCGATCACATCGCCGTACACGTTCGGCGTGTAGCACTCCACCGTGGCGGGCAGGTTGAGGATGATCGGCTTCTCGGGCGTCGGCTCGACGACGTCCATCACCGCCTCGCAGATCCGAACCGCGAACTCGGGCTCGGTCAGGGTGAAGCTCTCCGGTGAGTATTCGTAGCGGATCTCGGTGCGCCCCATCGTCTGCTCCAGCTTGCGGCACAGCTTGGCGGCGTTGACGGCGATGTCGACGATGCCATCCATGTCGAGTCCGAACACGACCTCACGTTGCAGGGGGTTCGTCGAGTTGTAGAAGTGCACGATGGCCCGTGGTGCGCCCTGCAGGCATTCGTATGTTCGCTCGATCAGCTCGGCGCGGCATTGCACGAGCACTTGGATCTCGACGTCGTCGGGGATCAGGTCCTCTTCGATCAGCTGGCGGATGAAGTCGAAGTCGGGCTGGCTCGCCGCGGGAAAGCCGACCTCGATCTCCTTGAACCCCATCTTCACCAAGGCGTCGAACATGTGCCGCTTGCGCTGCGGGTCCATCGGGTCGATCAGCGCCTGGTTGCCATCGCGAAGGTCGACGCTGCACCACAGCGGGGCCTTGTCGATCACGACATTCGGCCACGTGCGGTCGTGGAGCACGACGGGGACGAACGGTTGGTACTTGGCGAACTGCATCTTCTTCGGTGTTGCGGGTTGTGGAGGCATGACTGGCTTTCTGGAACGGGGTGAATGCGGAAACGACTCGGAAAAATGAAGAACCCCCCGACCGATCGGTGGGGGGTGCGGGCAAGCGTGAAGAACGCGACGCTTGCCCTACATAAGCAGAAGGAGGTTGCGAGCGGCGGACATCGCTTCCCAGTGTGCCCGCGATCGCTGCCGTTGTCAACGCATCAGGTGACGTAGAAGTTGCCGAACTGCCACGGGTCGGTGTGGTCGAGGCCGTCGGTCTCGTCGGCGAAGCCCGAGAACACATCGTTGCGCGTGGTCAGCGGATCCCACTCGGCAGGTGCGGAATGCATCGTTCCCAGGTACGGGACCGCAACGTCGAGCACCTCGCGCCACGGCAGGTCATCGGGCACGCAGACGCCCTCGTTCGGGTGTTCGATCATCCAACTGACGGCAGCGATGATCGAACCGGCGACCTGCAGCGTGGTCGCGCTCTGGTGAGGCAAGATCGCCCGGGCCTGCTCGATCGACAGCAGCGAACCCGTCCACCACGATCGGTATGGGTGACCCATCAGCAAGACACCCAGCTCGTCTCGGCCACTGGTGATCTCGTCGTTCAGGATCCTCTGGTTCGATTGCATCGTCCAGTTGCGCATCCGAAGTTCGAGCACACTGGCGATCGCTGAGTCGGAAGGGCAGTAGGCGTAGTGCACCGTCGGGCGGTACACCGGGTTGCCGTCGTCGCCCCAAACGGTGAGGTGATCACTGATCGTCAGGGCCTCGCCGTGGCGAACGATCATCCCGCGAATCTCGCCGGCGGGCACCCACGACCGAACCCAGGCCTCCATTCCCGGGCGGGCGATGCAGATCTGGTTGCGCGGTCCGTACCCGGTGTGAACGAACGCGTTTGGAGGCAGGCGCTTCTCGTGCGTTCCCCAGCCGAGCTCGGCAGGCGCGATGCCTTCCTCGTAGAACCCGTCGACCGACCAGGTGTTGACGAACTCATCGACCTGCTTGGGCACATCGGTGATCTGTGTGTCGCGCTCGGCGATGTGGATGACCTTGGTGCCGGTCAGCATCGCCAGCGTCGGGTACTGGTCGGTTGCGAGGGCCTGCTCCATCGCCGGGGCATCTGTGGCGAGGCCGTCGCGCAGCATGCGGAGACCGATCTCGGTCAATGCCTGCTTGGTGAAGTGGCTGACCAGTCCGGGGTTGGCCCCATGCTCCACAACGGCGGTGGCGCCGCTGTTGTCGCCCCACGCGGCGATCATCCTGCGCAAGTCCATGTGGCGCACGTAGAGGGTGCGGTCCAGCGGATGCGTCGAGGCCATGTCGTCGTACGGGTTCCACACCTCGACGCTGGTGTTCAGATAGCGCACACCATGGTCGCGGCACCACTGCAGGATCGTCGGGTTGTCGATGTTCCACGCCAGGTCGACGAGGAGATCCCCGTGCCCGACCCGCGCTGTCAGGAACTCGTCGATGTTGTCAGGCGTGACCTGCTCTTGCTGATAGGTCGCACCCTTGGCGATCGAGTCGGCAACCCGGGCGCGGTTGTCGAGCACATCGACGATGGTGATGCGGTGCGGATCGATCGCCAGATCGCGGATCAGCAACGGCACCGTGCATTGGGCGACCGAGCCGCAGCCCAGCACCAGCACACGCTCGGGGCGCATGGTTATTCGGCGTACTCCGGGGTGATCGTTGCCAGTTCGAGATCGAGCTTGGCAGCCTCAGCAGAAACCAGCAGTGACTGCCAGTCGTATGCGATTCCCTTACGGCCGGACGTCGTTGTCCCGTCGAATGATTCCATGACTTGCGCCTCCTCGAGACGTGTTGGGGGGTGAGATCGGTTCCTTTCTGGCCGGGCTGTCCGGCACAGGCGGTGCGACGCTAACGGCGTCGGACGCGCACGACTACTATTTGATTCATCAGGCGGTTTTTCTGCCGCGGCGATCAGTACGACTGACTGTAGGCCCAGCGAGCGAGGCGACTCGTTCAGGGTCAGTTGACCAGTTTGGTCTTGCCGTCCCAGTAGGGCTCGCGCAGCTTGAACTTCTGCAGCTTTCCGGTCGCGGTGCGCGCCAGCGAATCGCGGAACTCGATCACCTTCGGGCACTTGTAACCGGCCAGCTTGGTTCGGGTGAAGGCGATCAGGTCGGCGCTGCTCAACGATGAACCCTCCGATGTGACCACCAGGGCCATCACCATCTCGCCCCACTTCTCGTCGGGCACGCCGATGACCGCGACCTCGGCGACCTCGGGGTGGCCGAAGATCGCATCCTCGACCTCGATCGAGCTGACATTTTCGCCGCCGGAGATGATGACATCCTTCTTGCGATCGCTGATGGTGAGGTAGTTCTCGGAGTCGAGGTGCCCACCGTCGCCCGTGCGGAACCACGAAGGGCCGTCCTGGTCGTCCGCCGCCGGCCGGATCGCATCGGATGTCGCATCAGGCTGCTCCCAGTAGCCCGCCATGATGTGATTGCCACGCGCCAGGACCTCGCCGTCGGGCGAAATGCGCATCTCGACTCCCAGCGCCGGGGCGCCGGCGCGGCTGAGCTTGGCCGCCCGGTCAGCAGGAGAGAGCGCGTCGAATTCGGCTCGCTTGCGATTCATGGTCAGCAATGGCGTCGTCTCCGTGAGGCCGTAGATCTGGATGAACTCCCAGCCGAGCTCGGTCTCGATGCGCTCGATCGTGCGCGTCGGCGGCGGTGCTCCGGCGATCACCATGCGCACTCGTCCATTCCCCGGAATGGGTCCATCCCAGGTCGATGCCGCATCGAGAATGGCGTTGGCCACGGCCGGCGCGCCGCACATCACGGTCACGCCGTGTTGATCGACTCGCCGGAGGATCTCGGCGCCGTCGATCTTGCGGATGATCACGTGCTTGGCGCCCATGCCGGTCACGGCGTACAGCACGCCCCACCCGTTGCAGTGGAACTGCGGAAGCGTGTGCAGATAGACGTCGCGATCGTTGATGCCCAGTTGCCATCCGAACGTCGCCGCGTTCAACCAGATGTTGCGATGGGTCAGCTGCACGCCCTTCGGTCGCGCCGTGGTGCCGCTCGTGTAGTTGATGGTCGCCGTGGCATCCTCGTCGTAGTCCCACGGCAGTGGATCGTCGTGTTGCATCGGCGCGTCGTGCTGCGTGCCGATGACGAACTTGTGCTCGCATTCGACATCGGCCATCGCCTCCTCCAGCTCCGGATCCACCATCAGGATGCGGGCGCCGGAATGGGCGACGATGTACTTGACCTCTTCGGCGACGAGCCGGAAGTTGATCGGCACCAGCACACGTCCGCTTCCGCTGACGCCGAACAGCGCAGTCAACAGGCGCGCCGAGTTGTGACTGACGATCGCCACTCGGTCGCCGACCCCGATTCCCATGGCATCGAGCGCGGCCGCCTGGGCACGGGCGCGCATGGCCATCTGGGCATAGGTGATGGTCCCCCACGACTCGGCCGGCTGCGTCGGTTCGTCGATGATGGCATCGCGATCGGGGTAGATCAGCTCGGCACGACGGAGGAAGTCGTTGACGGTGAGTGCAACCTTCATACGCATGAAGTGTTGCCGATCAGGCACCACCCCGCACACTCGACGCATCGCGCAACCTGGCGCCGGGCGGCGGTACCCTCCATGCTCGACATGTCTGAACATTCCCGCCCACCTGGGGCACCGCGGCGTCGACGCCGCAAACCCACACCGAACCCAGCCCGCACCCCGCTCGAAGCCTCGACCATCACGATCGATCCCGATGCCTACATCCCGACGGCGTTCATCGACATCGGGGTGCCGACCGAAGTCGACATGGGCCTCGCCGCGGCCGGATTCACCGCGCCGTTCGCGATCCAGACCAAGGCGATTCCCGTGGCTCTCACCGGTCGCGACGTCTGTGGTCGGGCCAAGACCGGATCTGGCAAGACGTTGGCGTTCGGCGTGCCGATGCTGGCCCGGTTGTCGGGTGAAGCCGACGCCCGTCGGCCGCTGGCCATGGTGCTGGTGCCGACCCGCGAGCTGGCGTTGCAGGTTGCCGAGGTGCTCGCGCCCGTGGCCGCCGGATGCAATCGCACCGTGTTGGCGGTCTACGGCGGGGCCTCACGTCATCAGCAGATCGAAGTGCTGAACCGCGGTGTCGATGTGATCGTGGCGACGCCGCTGCGCCTGATCGATCTGTTGAAGGAGAACGAGCTCGATCTCAACAAGGTCGAGATCGTCGTGCTCGACGAAGCCGATCGCATGGCCGACGACGGCTTCACACCCCAGGTCGAATGGATTCTCCGCAAGGTCACGGGCGCCCATCAGACCATGCTGTTCTCGGCAACGCTCGACGGCGATGTGGGTCACCTCGTGCGCCGCTACATGACGGATCCGATCGAGGTGGCCATCGATGCGGCAACCGACACCGTCGGCACCATGCACCACCTCTTCTTGGCGGTCCACCACATGGACAAGGACAAGGTCGTGCAAGCCATCGCCTCGAGCATGGGCAAGACCTTGGTCTTCTGTCAGACCAAGCGCACGTGCGACCGGGTCGAGCGCTCGTTGCAGGATCTGGGTGTTCAGGCGATGGCGATCCACGGCGACCTTGCCCAGGTCGCTCGCGAGAAGGCCATGCGACGCTTCGCCGATGGCGAGCTCAGCGTGCTCGTCGCCACCGATGTCGCTGCTCGCGGGATCGACATCGACGACATCGGCGTCGTGATCCACTACGAGCCGGCGCCCGACGGCAAGGACTACCTCCACCGCAGCGGCCGTACTGCCCGCGCCGGGCGTGACGGCTGGGCGGTCACGATGGCGGAGTACAACCAGCACACCCAGGTCCGCATCCTGCAGCGTGCGCTGCGCCTCGATGTGGCGCCACCGGTCGAGGTGTTCTCCAACAATCCCAAGCTGCGCAACCTCGCGGAGTTCGAGACCGCGTAGCGATGCGGCAGCGTTTGTGAGCGTGGCGCCCCTATGCGGGGCCGCAGCCGTCAAACGCGATGGGGGACGGGCGAGGTCAGCGCATCCAGGCCGGGCGGTGCTGCTCGAAGTCGGCGATCTCGTCGACGTGCGTGAGGGTGATGCCGACATCGTCGAGCCCGTTCAGGAAGCGATGCTGGGTCTGCGGTTCCATCGGGAACGAGTGGATGATGCCGGCGGCCGGCACCTCGACCGTGAGCCGCTCGACGTCGACCGTGATCTCGGTGGCCGGGTCGGCCTCGATGGCCTCCCAGATCGCCTCGACAGTCGCCTCCGGCACCACGACTGGCACCAGGCCGTTCTTGGCGCAGTTGTTCCGGAAGATGTCGCTGAAGCTCGGGGCGATCACCGCGTCGAAACCACCCTGCTGGATCGCCCACACCGCGTGCTCGCGTGACGAGCCGACGCCGAAGCTCGGCCCGGCGACGAGGATCGATGCACCCACGTAGCGATCGTCGTTGAGCACGAAGTTGCGATCGTCGCGCCAAGTGGAGAACAGCCCCTTCTCGAATCCGGTGCGCTCGACGCGCTTGAGCCATTCGGCAGGGATGATCTGGTCGGTGTCGACGTCGCTGCGCCGCAGAGGCACCCCGCGCCCCGAGATGATGTGGACGGACTTCATGACGGTGCTCCTAGATCTTCGGGGGTGGCGAAATGACCGGCTACCGCGGTGGCGGCGGCGATCGCGGGCGAGACCAGATGCGTGCGACCGCCGCGTCCCTGCCGGCCTTCGAAGTTCCGGTTGCTGGTGCTGGCCGATCGCTCGCCCTGCGCCAACTTGTCAGGGTTCATTGCCAGGCACATGCTGCACCCCGGCTCGCGCCAGTCGGCGCCCGCAGCGCGGAACACCTCGTGAAGGCCCTCTGCCTCCGCCTGCAACTTCACCGAATGGCTCCCGGGTACCACCATCACCCTTGGCACGCTGACCGTTCGGCCCTGCATCACGGCCGCCGCCGCTCGGAGGTCTTCGATGCGGCTGTTGGTGCAACTTCCGATGAAGACGGTGTCGACCGCGATGTCGCGCATCCGTGTGCCGGCCGTCAGCCCCATGTACTCGAGCGAGCGCGCCACGGTGTCGCGCGTTGTTGCGTCGGCAAAGTCGTCGGGCGAGGGCACGCTGCCGTCGATCGTGGTGACCTGGGCGGGGTTGGTACCCCACGTGATGTGCGGCCGCAATGTGCCGGCATCGATGACGACTTCCTTGTCGAACACCGCGCCGTCGTCGCTGACCAGTGTGCGCCAATCAGCGACAGCCGCATCCCACGCATCGCCGCGAGGGGCGTTCGCCCGGCCGGCCAGGTACTCGAACGTCGTCTCGTCGGGTGCGATCAGTCCGGCCTTGGCGCCGGCCTCGATCGACATGTTGCACACGGTCATGCGCCCCTCCATCGACAGCGCCCGAATGGCCGAGCCGCGGTATTCGACGACGTGGCCGATCCCGCCCCCAGTGCCGATGGTGCCGATGATGGCCAGGATGATGTCCTTGGCGGTGACGCCCTCGGGGACTTCGCCATCGACCGTGATGCTCATCCACTTCGGTCGTGATTGAGGCAGCGTCTGCGTGGCCAGCACGTGCTCGACCTCGCTGGTGCCGATGCCGAACGCCAGTGCGCCGAACGCGCCGTGCGTCGCAGTGTGGCTGTCGCCGCACACCACCGTCATGCCGGGCAGCGTGCGCCCTTGCTCGGGGGCGATCACGTGGACGATGCCCTGGCCGGGGTCGCCCATCGGGAAGTTGACGATGCCGAACTCCTTGGTGTTCTCGCGCAGCACCTCGACCTGGCGGGCCGAGATCGGGTCGGCGATCGGTTGATCGATGTCGGCGGTCGGCACGTTGTGGTCCTCGGTGGCAACAGTGAGATCGGGTCGCCGAACCGGGCGCCCCGACAGCCGCAGACCGTCGAACGCCTGAGGGCTGGTGACCTCGTGGACGAGGTGCAGGTCGATGTAGAGCAGGTCGGGTTCGTCCACTGCCGAATGCACGACGTGACGTTCCCACAGCTTCTGGGCGAGCGTTCGGGGCGATGTGTCCGTCGGCGTCTCAGGCATGGCATCTCACTTTCTGAGATATGATTCTCGTTCATGGACATTGTAAGCGGTGTCGGCGTCATTGACAAAGGGGTTCTCATCCTCCGGGCGCTGGTGGGCGCGCCGCTCGACCTTGCCGCGTTGCAGGACGAGACAGGCCTGCCGCGGGCGACGGCGCACCGCTTGGCGGTCGCCCTCGAGTTGCACGGGCTGGTGCGCCGCGATCCACAGGGTCGCTTCTGCCTCGGCTTCGAACTGATCCGGCTCGGTCGCGCCGCCGAGGACGAGTTCCCGTTGGCCGAGATCACCCGACCCATCCTCACGGCATTGCGGGACGCGACGGGTGAGAGCGTGCAGTTGTACGTGGCCGACGGCGAGGGCCGCCGCTGCATCGTGTCGTTGGAGTCCACGCACGGCCTGCGATGGATCGTTCCGCAGGGCGCCCTGCTGCCGCTCGACCGCGGCTCCGCCGGGCGGGTGCTGCAGGGCGACGACCTGGCCGAGAGCGTCGAGGAGCGCGAGCCGGGCGTGGCCTCCGTCAGCGCTGCAATCAGGGATCGCCTCGGGCAGGTCATCGCCGCGCTCAGCCTCAGCGGGCCGGTGGAGCGATTGACTCGTCAGCCAGGGCAGCGATTCGGTCGACAGGTGGCCGATGCGGCGCGCGAAGCAGCGGCGGCGATCGGTCGCTAGCCGAGTCGGGCGCGGTCAGTAGACGGCGACGAGGTCGAGCACCATGATCAGATCGGTCGATGCGGGGAGTCCGAGGCTGTCGTTCCCAGCTTCACCGAACGCCTGTGCAAAGGGAATGTCGACCTGGCGGCGGCCGCCGACCTTCATGCCCTGGACCGCCGTCTCGATCCCGGGCGGCAGTTGTTGGGCGCCAGGAATGAACGTCAGTGGCGTGCCCGATTCCCACGACGAGTCGATCTTCTTGCCGTCCGCCGCGCTGAACGCCAGCAGTTGCACGGCGACCGACTGGCCGGGCTCGATGCCGGGACCGTCGCCGACGATGAGGTCGGTGAACGTCAATTCGGTCTGATTGGGTGTCGGTGGGACCGAGATGTCGGGGATGTCGGCGGGATTCGGCTTGGGGATGATCGCCACCGCGTCGACCAAGAAGGTCAAGGCATCGCCCGGTTGGATGACGTCGGTGCTCGGGGGTGAGTCGCCGTAGGCCAATGCGGCGGGGATGTCGAGCTGGCGACGTCCGCCGGCCTTGATTCCCGCGAGGCCCTGATCCCAGCCCTTGATGACCCGGCCGGAGCCGATGGTGAACGACAGTGGTGTACCGCGGTCGTAGCTGTTGTCGAACTCGGCGCAGTTGGCGGTACGCACGCCGATGTAGTGAACGACCAACGTGTCGCCTTCGGCAGCCGCAGCGCCAGTGCCCTCGGTCAGATCAGTGGTCACCAACTCGGTGGGGATCTTGGCGGGGACCTTGACCAGCGGCTTGGCGAGCGCACCGGCGACCGTCGTGTCGGTCGTGGCGGGGGAGCAGGGCGTGCTCGCGGGCAGACGTGGAAGTGCTGTTGTCACCGCATGCAGCAAGCACCCCGATCATCGCGAGGGGAAGGAGGAGGGTGCGCAATGGCATCCGACGACGTTAGCGCCGCAGTACTTGAGTTCGGTATGCGCCAGGTGAGACACCGACAACACGTCGGAACTGGCGGGTGAGCGCGCTCTGGTCGTAGTAGCCGCACTGCTCGGCCACCTCGGAGAGGGTGAACTCGGTCGTCGCCAGCAAGCCGATCGCTCGTTCCACCCGGAAGCGCACGAGCAGCTGACGTACCGACAAGCCGATGATGCGTCGCGTCGCTCGCTCGAGCTGCACGACCGACATCGCGGCTGCGGCGGCCACGTCGCCGACGCGGACCTGGTCCGTGCAATGACTGCGCAGGTAGGCGACCGCGGCCGCTACTCCGGCGTGAGCGGTCGGTGCATCGCCGGCGGCGCGAAGGTCGACCGAGACGCTGGCGAGAAACGACGTCCCGTCGACCTCGGCGATCAGCACCTTGGTGGTCACGTACCAGCCGAGTGTGCCGTCGGGGCGGCGGATCAGCTCGAGTTGGTTGCGTAGTGGGCGACGCGACGACCACAGCTCCGCGTCCTGGCGTGAATACGAGGCGGCGAGTTCGGCGTCGAACAGTTCCTCGGCATGTCGTCCGACCACGTCGTCGGGGGTGCGAGCGCCCGCCCGATCGGCAAATGCCTGGTTGACGACCAGGTAGGAACCGCCCTCGTCCTTGGCGCAGAACATCACGTGCGGCACATCGTCGAGCAGGTCGGCCATGGCGCGCAGCACATCCACGGCACGATCCTTGTACGAATTCGACGGTGCAATGGTGTTCATCGAACCTAGACGCGGGGTGTTGCGTAGAGGTGATGATTGCTTCCATGGATGACGTACAGGCTGCCGGCCCCCCGCCACACGACGATCACGACATCGAGCAGGCGGTCGAGGAGGCGGTATCGCTGGCCGACACCCTGCTCCGCGAGGCCCTCGCCAACTCGACCCGGCGAGAGCGTCGCCAGCTCCGGCGCCTCGGTCGATTGGTGGCGGATCCTGCTGGTCGCGAACTGGTGCAACGGCTGACCGACGACGTGCTGCGAATCTCATCGAATCGTCGTGCCGCTCGGCGATTCGCCGATGTGATCTCCGAGCAGGGACTCGCCGCGTCGCTGACCCGAGTCGATCGAACGCTTCTCGGCGTCGGCGCCAGACTGGCACCCTTCATTCCACAGATCGTGATGCCGTTGGTTCGGCGACGCATCCTGGCCGAGACCGAAGGCGTGGTGCTGCCGGCGGAGGACCCGAGTTTCGCTGCGCATGCGGCACAGCGTCGCGAGGAGGGGATCGGCCTGCTCGTCAACCCGCTCGGCGAGTCGATTCTCGGCGACGACGAAGCGAGGCGCCGCGTGGATCAGGTGTTGGAGAAGCTGCGTCGTCCCGACGTCACCGCGGTGTCGATCAAGGTGTCGGCACTGGTCGCCAACCTCGATGCGCTCGACTTCGACCGGAGCGTCCGGCGGATCTGCGAGCCGCTGCGCGAGATCTATCGAGTGGCCCTGCGGAAGGAACCGATTGGGTTCGTCAACCTCGACATGGAGGAGTACCGAGACCTGGAACTGACCGTCGTTGCGTTCACCACGGTGCTCGACGAGCCGGAGTTCCATCATCTCGAGGCCGGCATCGTGCTGCAGGCCTACCTCCCCGACAGCCACGACGTGCTCGAGCATCTCGGTCGGTGGGCCAGTGAACGGCGACTCAACGGCGGTGCCGGCATCAAGATCCGCATCGTGAAGGGCGCGAACCTGGCGATGGAAGCGGTCGAAGCCGAATTGCACGACTGGATCGCCGCGCCGTACCCGACGAAGGCCGACGTCGATGCCAGCTACAAACGGATGCTCGAGTCGGCACTTCGGCCTGAGTGGGACGGAGCGGTTCGGGTGGGAGTCGCCAGCCACAACCTGTTCGATGTCGCCTGGGCATTGGTCGTGCGCAGTCGCCTGCCGATCGGTCAACAGGCCCGGGTCGAGTTGGAGATGTTGGAGGGCATGGCCCCGGCACAGAGCCGGGCGGTGCGCAAGATGGCCGGATCACTGATGCTGTATGCCCCCGTGGTGCAGCACGACCAGATCGATGCCAGCATCGCCTACCTGGCCCGGCGACTCGATGAGAACACGGCCCCCGAGAACTTCCTTCGCGCCCTGTTCACGATCACCCCCGGCTCTGCCGAGTTCGCTGCACAGGCCGAACGATTCCGCCGCGCCGTGTCGCGAGCGTCACCGGATCCCGACCGCGCGCCGGCGCTTCGCTGCACCGACGCACGGGTTGCAATTCTGCAACGAGCCCGACAGCGATCCGACCAACCCTGCAGTGCGCGACCTGCTGCGCGCGGCCGTTCGGCCTCCGCTGACGCGGCGCGATCCAAGGGTGCTCGACACGACGGCGGAGATCGATCTCGTGGTGGCCACAGCTGCGGCCGCCCAGCCCCGGTGGGCCGGTACCGACGCGGCGTCGCGCGCGCGGACCCTCGCCGCAGTCGTGGATGTGCTGCGCCGTGAACGTTTCGACACGATCCAGGTGATGGCTGACGAGGCCGCGAAGGTCGCCCGCGAGGGCGATCCCGAAGTCAGCGAGGCGATCGACTTCGCCAAGTACTACGCAACCGTTGGTGTCGACGTGCTCGAGCAGCAGCGGGCGCAGGGCGCGGTGCTTGCTCCGCGTGGCGTGGTCGTGGTGGCGTCGCCGTGGAACTTCCCGTACGCGATTCCCGCGGGTGGGGTTCTTGCTGCGCTTGCCGCGGGAAACTCGGTGATCCTCAAGCCGCCTCCCGAGGCGCGTCGTACCGCACAACACCTCGTCGAGCAACTGCATCGAGGCGGCGTCCCCGACGACGTCGTGCAGTTCGTCGCCTGCCCCGACGACGAGGTCGGTCGTCACCTGATCAGCCATCCGGACGTCGGCTCGGTGATCCTGACCGGTGCGTATGAGACCGCTCGACTGTTCCGTTCATGGGACCCGGCGATGCACCTGTTGGCCGAGACCAGCGGCAAGAACGCCATCGTCATCACGCAAGCCGCCGACCTCGACCTGGCGGTCCGCGACCTGGTGCGATCGGCGTTCGGCCACGCTGGGCAGAAGTGTTCGGCGGCGAGCCTGGCGATCGTCGAAGCGGCGCTGTACGACGACGCGTCGTTCATGGAACGGCTGGCCGACGCCACCCGAAGCCTGGCCGTCGGCCCGCCGAGCGATCCGGGCAGTGTGGTCGGGCCGCTCATCGGAGCGCCGACGACCAAGCTGCAACGTGGCCTGACGCAACTCGACGACGGTGAACGCTGGTTGGTCGAGCCCCGCGATCTGGGCGGCAACGTGTGGTCGCCGGGGATCCGCGTCGGAGTGCGGCCAGGGTCGTGGTTCCACCTGACGGAGTGCTTCGGGCCGGTGCTCGGGGTGATGCGTGCCGACGATCTCGACCATGCGATCGAACTGCAGAACGCGACTCCCTACGGCTTGACGGGCGGGATCCACTCACTCGACGAGGCAGAGGTCGATCGGTGGCTCGACGCGGTCCGCGTCGGCAACGCGTACATCAATCGCGGCATCACCGGCGCGATCGTGCAGCGGCAGCCGTTCGGTGGTTGGAAGCGATCATCGGTCGGCTGCGGCCCGAAGGCCGGCGGGCCCGACTACGTCGCCGAGATGGTCAGCGGTGCGCATGCAGAGATCGACCTCCGCGCAGCCGAACGTTCGTATCGCGACGCTTGGACTCACTGGTTCAGCACCAGCCACGACCCGACCGGCCTGATCAGCGAGCGCAACGAGTTGCGATACTGCCGCCTCGACGGGGTCGTCCTGCGGCACGGCGCAGACACGCCCGGTGGAGTGGTCGCGGCGGCGCGGCTGGCCGCCGGACTCTGCGGCACGCTCGTCATCTTCTCCGATGCGAGCACGGAATCGGACGAGGCACTGGTCGCCCGGCTGGGCGCGTTGCGCGTGGAGCGGGTCCGACTCGTGACGGCAGCGGGTGATGGCTTGCGAGACGGTTGCGGGGCGCTCGGCATCGAGATCGACGCCGAGCCGGTCTCGGTCAGCGGCCGTCGGGAACTTCGTCGTTGGGTGCGCGAGCAGGCGATCAGCCGGACAGCGCACCGTCACGGCCGCGTCGCCCCGTGAGCCATGGTTGCTCGGCCTCGGCCATCGGTGTGCTTGGCGGGCCCTGCACGAACGGCCACAACTCCTCTGCCATCCTCCGGTAGTTGCCGGTGGCCCGCAACTCGCCCAGCAGCGCGTAGAGGCCGAGGTTGATCCGCTGGATGAACACGAACGCCCGCGGCACGGTCGCGTACTGCGAGATCGGACTGGTGCGGTCGAAGGTGTGGCGCACGATCCTGCTGGCGTACTCCGACGACCAGGTGACGACCTTGTCTTCCTTGACGCTCTCGTAGAACTGGCCGAAGTATTCGCCGATCTCGTCGTCGTCGGCGGGCGCCCCGCGCCTCAGCATGCCGGCGTCTTCGACGATCCGCCGGAAGGTCGGCACATCGTGTTCGTACGCCGCCGACCGCACCATCCCCACGAAGGTGACCATCTCCGCATCGGTGAACTGCTTGACGAGCCCGAAGTCCAAGAACGTGATCCGACCATCGCCGTGGAACAGGTAGTTGCCCGGGTGCGGGTCGCCGTTGAACCGATGCATGCCGTACAGGCTGCGGAACACGAAGCGGAACAGGCATTCACCGACGAGGTCACGCTCGTGTTGCGGCCACTGGATCATCTCTTGCCAGGTGGCGCCGGTGACGAGGTCGCTGGTCAGCACGCGTGACGTCGAGTGCGACGCCAGCACGTCGGGCACGTGGATGAACGGATGGCCACGAAAGAAGTCGGCGAAGGTCTGTTGGTTGGCCGCCTCGAGGGCATAGTCGAGTTCGTCGATCAAGCGCTCGCGGATCTCGGCCACCATGTCGTCGGGATCGAGCCCGCCGAAGCCTTGCTTCAGGAGGGCGCCGAGCAAACCGGCGTTGCGCAGGTCTGCCTCGATGGCGGCGCCGACGCCGGGGTACTGCACCTTCACCGCGACGGCGCGCTCCAGTCCGGTCGCCGGATCCACCACGACGGCGCGGTGAACCTGGCCGATGCTTGCCGAGGCGATCGGTTCCGGGTCCCACTCGAGGAACAGCTCATCGGGTGGCGCACCCAACTCTTGCTCGATGACACCTGCAGCCAGTTCGGCGCTCATCGGGGGAGCGTTGGACTGCAACTCGGCCAGCGCGATTCGCATCGGCTCCGGCAGCCCTTCGTGGACGTAGCTGGCCATCTGGCCGAGCTTCATCAACGCGCCCTTCATGTTGCCGAGGCGTTCCGTGATCGCCTCGGCTGTGCGCAGTTCGCGCTCCCGATCGAGCTCGACACGCCGCTCGGCCGAGGCGAACAGCTTGCCGCGCCGCGGTCGTGGCGTAGTTGCCGCCGACCTGCACCCCCAGCGTGGCGATGTCGAGATTGCGGCGGCCGCGCACCGAGCGACGCACGAGCGCGGCTGCACCGACACAGACGGCGATCCACGCGAGCAGTCGTTTGCTCATCGCGACCGATCGACGACCGAGGCGCACGCCCGGATCAGGGTGGGCACGAACTGCTTGGCGTTGGCGACGACCGCATCGTGATCGCCGTCGACCCGAAAGGCTTCGGCATCGGGAATTGCCTCGAACAGGCGAACCTGTCGCCGCACGGGAACCACGCGATCGCGCATCGTGATGAGGGTCGACGTCGGCACATCGATGTCGCCGATCCACTCACGCGACGAGAAGTTCCCGATCGCCCGGCCGGCCTCGAGCACGGTTCGCCATTCGTGCGTCGAGGCTTGCTCGAGTGCCCAGGGCTCCCATTGGTCGGCCTTGCGCTGCAGGTAGAACTGCTCGGTCAACCACTGGCGCGTCTGCGCCGGCGTCAGCCTGGCGACGGCGGCCAGGCCGGAGACACCGAGAAAGCTCATGCGTTCCTGGCGCGACGTCGAGAAGTGCGACGACGTCGCGCACATCACCAGACCGGAGATGCGCTGTCGATGTCGTCGCCAGATCAGCTGGGCGATGGGACCACCCATCGAGTATCCGACCGGGATGAACCGTTCGATCCCCAACACGTCGCAGACGGCGACCACGTCGTCGGCGCAATCTTCCAGGCGGAAGGTCTTGCGCGAGCGAATGCCCCGCCCGTGCCCACGGTGGTCGAGCGCCACGACCGTGAAGTGCTCGGCCAGCGGCCGGTAGCACGTGAACCAGTTGAGGTCGGCCGTCGCCGTCCAGCCGTGCAGCAGCACCACGGCGGGCGCCCCGACCGGGCCGTCGAGCGTGCGCACGAATGTGGTGCCCCGGCCGGGGAGATGCATCGCCGCGCCCGGCGGCAAGTCGGGCGGCATGCCGTGTTCACGCCGAGGCATGGAGGCCTCGCTCGCAGTCGCGCACTAGGCGGACTCGACCTTGAGGACCCGCACGCGGAGCTTTCCCGTCGGCGCCTCGTACTCGACCCAGGTCCCCTCACCGGCGCCGAGCAGTGCCGCGCCGAGCGGGGAGTGAGGGCTCATCACGTCGAGGTCGCCGCTCTTCTCCTCCATGTGCCCGACCAGATACTGCTCGGCCATCGAGTCGTCGTCGCCCTCGTAGACGATGGTCACGATGGTGCCGGTCGACACCATGCCGTCGTCGGCGCCTTCGATGATCTCCGCGGTCTCGATGATGTGCTCGAGCTCGCGGATACGACCTTCCATGTGGCCCTGCTCGTCCTTGGCAGCGTGGTAGTCGCCGTTCTCGCTGAGGTCGCCCATCAGCCGGGCGGTCTCGATCTTCTGGGCAACCTCGATGCGGCCTCTGGTGGTGAGGTCGTGGAACTCGGCCTGCAGTCGTTCGAATGCGGAGCGGGAGAGCTGCGTCGTCGCCATAAGGGGAAAACGCTATCGCCACGTAACATCTCGGGCCATGGCTTATCGAATTGCAGTGATCGGCGGCGACGGAATCGGCCCCGAGGTGACGACCGAAGCGTTGAAGGTCGTGCGGGCGGCCGGCGTCGACATCGACACCACGAGCTACGACCTTGGCGGTGCTCGCTACCTGCGTGATGGCCAGATCCTGTCGGACGCGATCCTCGACGAGCTGCGCGGGTTCGACGCCATCCTGCTCGGCGCCGTGGGCACACCCGACGTCCCACCGGGCGTGATCGAGCGCGGGCTGCTGTTGAAGATGCGCTTCGATCTCGATCTCTACGTCAATCAACGTCCGTTCGTCGGCACCGCACCTGGCCATACCGAGCCGCACGATTTCGTGGTGATCCGCGAGAACACCGAGGGCCCATACGTCGGTGAGGGTGGTGTGTTGCGCAAGGGCACACCGCATGAGGTGGCGACGCAGGGTTCGGTCAACACGCGCATGGGCGCCGAGCGCGCCATCCGATTCGCCTTCGAGTTGGCCGTGCAACGCGGCAAGGCAGACCCGCCCGGTCGACAGCACGTCACTCTCGTGCACAAGACCAACGTGCTGACATTCTCCGGCGATCTGTGGCAGCGCGCCTTCAACGCCGTTGCTGCCGACTTTCCGCAGGTCGGCACGGCCTACAACCACGTCGATGCAGCGTGCATCTACTTCGTCCAGGATCCGCATCGGTACGACGTGATCGTGACCGACAACTTGTTCGGCGACATCCTCACCGACCTCGGTGGGGCCGTCAGCGGCGGCATCGGTCTGGCGTCGTCGGCAAACCTCAACCCCGCTCGTACTGGTCCGTCGATGTTCGAACCAGTGCACGGCTCGGCTCCCGACATCGTCGGGACCGGCAAGGCCAATCCCATCGCGGCCATCCTCAGCGCTGCGTTGATGCTCGATTTCCTCGGCGAAGGCGACGCCGCGGCACGGGTTCGTGCGGCCTGCTGCGGCGCACGGTGGTACCGGCAGCACCAGCGAGATCGGTTCCCAAATCGCCGCGGTCGTGGCAGGCTAGACGGCAACCTCACATCCGACGTCACCTCTGACCGCGGATCTGCACAGCGGGAGCCAGCGATGCCCATCCAACCCACCCCCAAAATCTGGATGAACGGAGACCTCGTCGATTGGGACAAGGCTCAGATCCACATCCTCACCCACACCCTGCACTACGGCACCGGTGTGTTCGAGGGCATTCGCGCCTATCCGACCTCGCAGGGCCCGGCGGTGTTCCGCCTCACGGAGCACATCGAGCGACTGTTCCGCAGTGCGCAGATCGTCGGGATGGAGATCCCGTACTCGCCCGAGGAGATCATCGCCGCGACCAAGGCAACGGTGGCCTCGACCGGACTGCCCGGTTGTTACGTCCGCCCGATCGCGTACTACGGGTACGGTGAGATGGGCCTGAACACCTTGCCCTGCAGCACCGATGTCGCCATCGCTTGCTGGCCGTGGGCGCCGTTCCTCGGCGAGGATGCCCTCGACCTCGGGGTGCGCATGAAGGTCTCGTCGTGGACCCGCCACGATCACAACACGATGCCGCCGGCATCCAAGACCACCGGGAACTACGTCAACTCCTCGCTCGCCAAGGTCGAGGCGTTGAAGGCCGGCTACGACGAGGCGATCATGTTGGCGCCGAACGGTCTCATCGCCGAGTGCACGGGCGAGAACATCTTTGCGGTCCGTAACAACATCATCATCACGCCGCCGTTGTCGGCGGGCGCGCTGGAAGGCATCACCCAGAACTCGGTCATGACGATCGCCCGCAACCTCGGGTTCGACATCCGCATCGACAACCTGGCCCGCAGCGACCTGTACATCGCCGAGGAAGCCTTCGTGTGCGGTACCGCCGCCGAGATCAGTTCGGTGAAGTCGGTCGACGACCGCAACATCCCGTGCCCCGGCCCGATGACGAAGGCCATCGCCGAGGTCTATGCCCGTGCGGTGCGCGGCGAAGAGGACCAGTACAAGGACTGGTGCGAGCTCGCCGTCTGAGTACCGCGCCGACGGCTACGTGAAGCGCCAGCGAGTGGCTCGGGTCGCGAACTCTTCCTCGCGCTCGATCATCGCGAAGGCGACGGTCGGCACGACCTCGAACATCGCATGCGAGCGCACGAAGTCGCCGAGGCCCTCGGGGACCTCGCCGCCGTACTTGCCGACGTAGCGATCGATCCACGTGTCGATGCGCGCGGTGTCGGTCAGCGACGCTGCACGACCCTCGACGGAGACGGCCTCGACCGTGTTGTCGGTGGTGAATGCGACGCGTGGGTTGGCCCGGATGTTGCGTGCTTTGCGGGCGTTCGGCGAGCACGAGAACATGAACCGGTGGTCGTCGTCACTCCACACGCCCCACACCGGCATGGCCGAAGGCTTGCCGTCGGCGGACACGGTGACCACCCAGTAGTTCTTGTTGGGGATCAAGCGCTCCGCGGCCCACGACCACGGCAACGGACGCCATTCGGGCGAATTCACGCCGTAGTCGGCCATTGCCGGGCGCTCACCAATCGGTTCAGTCATCTGACCGATGGTAGATCAGGGTCACGGCTCGAACCGACAGCGGTGCTGCCGGCGAAGTGTGGACTTTCAACGCCCACGTCCGCGCGCCGAAAGTACGCACTTCCTCAGCGGGCGGGAAGGCCAGGCGTTCCGCCGGCTGCGTCGCGCCGCTTGGCTGCCAGTCCGGCCAGGCACTCCATGAACAGCCGGTTGGCCACGTTGACGGTGCAGTCGGCGTGGTCGTAGGCGGGCGCGACCTCGACGATGTCCATGCCGACCACGTGATGCTCGTAGGCCAGCTTGCGGACCATGCGCATGAGGTCGGCGGCGACGAGACCACCGGGCTCCGGTGTGCCCGTGGCGGGCGCGTAGGCAGGGTCGAGTGAGTCGATGTCGATGGAGATGTAGAGGTGCTCGGGACCATCGAGCGCCTCGGCCACGGCGTCGGCCATCACCGCCTGGAAGCCGCGCTCCCACACCTCGTCCATCAAATGCCATCGCATCCCCTGCGCCGGCCATCCACTCCCACACGTCCTGCGGCGGCCAATAGCTGCGGAGGCCGATCTGGATGAAGTTGCGGCCCGGAATCGCGCCGCTGTCGATCAGCCGGCGCATCGGTGTGCCGTGACTGGCCAGGTTGCCGTCGATGGTGTCGGCCGTATCGGCATGGGCGTCGAAGTGGACCATCCCGACATTTCCATAGCCATGGACCTCGGCGACCGCGGTG
This sequence comes from Ilumatobacteraceae bacterium, assembly GCA_963805445.1. Classification (GTDB taxonomy): domain Bacteria; phylum Actinomycetota; class Acidimicrobiia; order Acidimicrobiales; family Ilumatobacteraceae; genus JAENVT01. Next base: position 122,042 of record CAWDUI010000010.1, read on the forward strand.
GCCGCGGGCCAGGTGATGGTGTGGTCGCCGCCCATCGTGAACGGGATGATGTGACGGCTGGCGACCTCGTGCACCCGGGCCCTGATGTTGTCGAGACTCTGCTGGACCATGCCGTGGGGGCAATGGGCATCGCCGTAGTCGACGACCTCGACGTGATCGAAGATCTCCAACCCGTAGCCGAGGTGGTAGGTGCCCGACTCGTAGGCGTTGCTGCGCAAGCCCCGCGGGCCGAAGCGCGCACCCGGTCGGTTGGTGGTGCCGAGATCGAACGGAGCACCGACCACGGCGACGTCGGGCTGCCAGGAGTCGAGCTGTTCCGGCGAGGTCAACAGTGGTCGTTGGGCGAATGTCATCACCGACCCGAATGCGTACCCCTGGTCGAGCTGCTGCTGGTAGCCCGCCGGCAGGTCACGCTGGGGTTTGCTCATGGGATGGCACGGTACACGGCGCACATTGCCGGAAAAGCGAAGCACCCCGGGCTGCGCAGCCAGCCGAAGCAAGCGCGCCGCCCGGGGCGACTCCTTTTGGTTCATGATCCACCACTGGTCGATCTTCCGGCGTTAGCCTTGGCTCGACTCAATGTCATCGCCCGTCAGCTCACGCTGGCGGGCGATTCCCTTTGTCGGCTCACTCCCCGCTTGCACGGCTCGTTCCCCGACCACTGATTCGGTCTTCCCCGGTCACCCGGCTCCAACCAACCCAGCTGCTCGTTCCACTACCCCGGTTACCCGGTTCGCTTCCCTCGCTGAACCGGCTTGCAGCGACCTGGTTGCCCAGTCCGTTCCTCCCCGGCCCCACCACTCGGCCCGAAGGCCTCCTGGCAGGATGGATCATTCCCCTCCCGAATCCGCTTCCGCCTCGTGAACCCGGTTGGCCCTCCGATCCTTGTGACCTCCCTTGCAGGCTGCCACGGTGTTCGGCACCGTTCCTCGAGTTCCGGTTGGCGTGCGCTTTCCGGTACTCGGCTAGCTTGCTCCACCACAAGAGCCCAGGTCAAGCGGTATTTTTCAAGTCACAGGGTTATCCGCAGACTTTCTTGACAATCCCCAGAAGTTTTTCAGCTGTCCACCTTTTGCACACAGGTTTTGCACAGAGTTCACGTTGACGCCTGCCGGAAAACCAGGTTGAATGGCCACCGTGATCTCCCGATTCTCCGCCACGATCATCATCATTCGCTAGCGCACCTCGGCATCTGCCGATGTGCGCACCGAGCCGCCCACCCGGGCGGCTCTTTCATTTCTACGGAAAGGGTTGAGCCATGAGCCAGGATCCGGTCGAGGTCTTCGACACGACGTTGCGCGATGGAATGCAGGTCGAGGGCGTGTCGGCCACGGTCGACGACAAGCTGCGCATCGCCGAGCAGCTCGATTACCTCGGTGTGCACTTCATCGAGGGCGGATGGCCGGGTGCCAATCCGAAAGACATCGAGTTCTTCGCCCGCGCCGCGACCGAACTGCGGCTCGACACCTCGACGATGGTCGCGTTCGGTTCCACTCGGCGCCCGAAGGGCAAGGTCGACGACGACGCCACGTTGCGCAACCTGCTCGACGCCAACACGTCGGCGGTCTGCATCGTCGCCAAGAGCTGGGACTACCACGTGCTCAACGCGTTGCAGACCACGCTCGACGAGGGCGAGGCGATGATCGCCGATTCTGTGGCGTTCCTGGCGGGCCACGGTCGCCGGGTGCTCGTCGACATGGAGCACTTCTTCGACGGGTACAAGCGCAATCCCGAGTTCGCCCTGCGGGCCCTGGAGGCCGCCGTGGTGAAGGGTGCCAGCCACGTGGTGTTGTGCGACACGAATGGTGGATCGCTTCCACATGAGGTGGAGGCGATCGTCACCGACGTGCATCGCCATGTCGGCAGCGATGTGATCATCGGCATCCATTGCCATGACGACACCGGGTGTGCGGTCGCCAACTCGATGGCGGCAGTCAGGGCCGGCGCCCGCCACGTGCAGGGCACGCTCAACGGGCTGGGTGAACGGACGGGCAACTGCAACCTCACGACCGTCATCCCCAACCTGCAGTTGAAACTCGGCATGCCATGCCTGCCCGAGCGGTCGTATCGAGCGGCTCACGGCCGTCAGCCATCACGTCGCCGAGGTGTTGAACCGCCCGCTCAACCCGCAGGCGCCGTACGTCGGCGCATCGGCGTTCGCCCACAAGGCCGGCCTGCACGTCAGCGCGATCGCCCGAGCGAAGGACGCATACGAGCACGTCGATCCCGAGTTGGTCGGCAACGGCACCCGCTTCGTCGTCAGCGAGATGGCCGGACGGGCCACCATCCAGATGAAGGCGACCGAGCTCGGCCTTCCGATGGACGGGCCGGCGGTCAACCAGGTCATCGACGATCTCAAGCGGTTGGAGCACGAGGGATACCACTTCGAGGCGGCGGACGCGTCGCTGGAGTTGCTCATGCGCCGCGCCGCCGGCTGGCAGCAGGACTTCTTCCGGGTCGAGAGCATGCGAGTGATCACCGACGAGGTGGCCAGCGGCGACTTCACCACGGAGGCGACCGTGAAGGTCTGGGTCGGCGACCAGCGCCACGTGCACACCGCCGAGGGCAACGGCCCGGTCAACGCGATCGACTCGGCCATGCGAGCAGCGGTTGGTGGGTCGTATCCGCTCCTTGCCAAGGTGCACCTCACCGACTACAAGGTGCGCATCCTCGACGGTGCGACCGCCACCGGGCGCCATCACACGCGTGTTGATCGATGCCACCAACGGCGATCGCACCTGGACGACCATCGGCGTGAGCCCCAACATCATCGAGGCCTCGTGGCGAGCGTTGGAGGAGAGCCTCGTCTACGGCCTGCTCCACGCGTGAGCCGGTACGTCGTGTCACCCGCTGTCGTGACGCCGGAAACGACGGGTTGCTCCGCCACCAGATAGAAATGTGGTTCATGGCCGCGCCGAAGTTCGCTCCAGTCTCCACAGTCGACGATTCGCGGGTCTATGGCTCGCCCGACGTCGTCCCCGCTTCGTGGAAGCCGAATCGCCCCGGCGACCTCGTCGGGTTCCAGCCGGAAGGCATTCGCCTCGGCTTTCAGGGTCCTGACCAGGGCTTTGCCCTGAAGATCGCCAACGGCTTTCGCGATCGCCTGCAGTTGCAGCCCGGCGAGCATGTCGCCGACGCCATCCAGGGTTGCCTCGGCATTGCGCTGCGCCGCGCGTCGATGTTCAGCAGGGCACCGGTCGTGCACGACCTGACGATCGCCTTCACGATCTGGGGCTTCCTCGACAATGATCCGCCGGCGGAGTTGAAGCTCGAGCGCCTTCGGTTGTTCGAGGGCGTCGCCAACACGTTGCATCACTACGACGAGGCCAGGGCGCTGGTCGACATGGTGCCCGAGGCGACGCTGCGAATGACCCCGGCGCAGGTGGCCGCGGCATACCCGGGACGATGGAAGGAGCTGTTGGGAGCATGACTCAACCGATCAACCTCACTGAAGAGCAACACGAGTTCCGCGCCGTCGTGCGTCGGTTCGCCGACGACAAGATCGCACCGCGCGCCGCGGCCACCGACGAGAAGGCGGAGTTCGACTGGGAGGTCTTCAAGGCACTGGTCGCCGCCGACCTCACGTCGCTGCAGTTTCCGGAGGAGTACGGCGGCCAGGGTGCCTCGCTGGTGACCCAGGCGATCGCCGCCGAGGAACTGGCGCGGGCCTGCGCCTCGACCAGCCTGATCTTCCTGATCTCCAAGCTCGGCATGTTGCCGGTCATCAACTTCGGGTCGGAGGAAGTGAAGCGCGCCGTGCTGCCCCGAGTCTGCGACGGCAGCAGCCAGGCCAGCTACTGCCTCAGCGAGGCCGACGCCGGCAGCGACGTGGCTTCGATGACGACCACGCGCCGTCCACGATGGCGATGATTGGGTGATCAACGGCACGAAGTGCTGGATCACCAACGCCGGCATCAGCGATCTCTACACCGTGTTCGCCCGCACCTCGGAAGATCGTCACAAGGGGATCACGTGCTTCCTCACCAAGGCGGAATGGGGCGTGCACGTCGACAAGCTCGAGCACAAGCTGGGCATCAAGGGCTCGCCGACCGGGGTCGTGCGGTTCGACAACTGTCGTGTGCCCGACTCGTGGCGTCTCGGCGAGGTCGGTCAGGGCTTTGCCGTGGCCATGCACACCCTCGACCGCTCGCGGCCGACGATCGGGGCACAGGCCGTTGGCATCGCCCAGGGTGCCCTCGACTTCGCCGTCGGATACATGAAGGAGCGCCGCACGTTCGGCCGCCCGCTGTCCGACAACCAGGGCCTGCAGTGGATGGCCGCCGATTGCGCGATGCGGATCGAGGCGGCCCGGGCGATGGTGTACCGGGCCTGTGCGATGGTCGACGACGGCGACCCGACGGGTGAGCTCGGCATGGCCGGGGCGATGGCCAAGTGCTTCGCCAGCGACGTCGCCATGCAGGTCACCACCGATTGCGTGCAGTTCCTCGGCGGATACGGCTACACCACCGAATTCCCGGTCGAGCGCATGATGCGCGACGCCAAGATCACCCAGATCTACGAAGGCACCAACCAGATCCAACGCATCGTGATCGCAAAGAAGCTGTTCAGCTAGCCGTTTTCAGTCCATCTGGTGTTGTCCTCGTGTTGCCCTGTTCGGACGTCATCCCTACTATCATCCCTACAACCTGAAATCGGTTGTAGAGTCGCTTTCGTGGCTACGGTCCGCGAGCGCTCACCGGGTGTCTGGGAGGTCCGCGTCTTCGTCGGCCGCGACCCGCGTGGCAAGCCGATCCAGGTGTCGCGCACCGTTCGCGGAACGAAGCGTGCGGCACAGAAGGTTGCCGCATCGCTGACCGTCGAGCCGCCGGCTCCCGAGGGAAATCGCACCGTGGCCGAGGCGCTCGATGCATGGCTCGAGGTGAGTGGGCCGACGTGGGCGGTCTCGACATTGCGCGACCAGACCAGTCGCGTGTCGCTCGTGAAGCGCGACGTGATTGCTCGCACGGTGATCGGCCGGTTGACGGTCGCCGACGTCGACCGCTGGCACGCCCGCCTGCGCAGCAAGGGCGTCGGCGAGTCGTCGATTCGGAATCAACATCTCGTGATGCGTGCCTCGATGTCGCAGGCGGCGCGATGGGGATGGGTAGCGACCAACGTCGTCGCTCTGGCGACGCTCGGCCGGCGCAAGACGCAGCCTCGCTCGGCGATGACGGCAGACGACGTGCGAGCCGTGATCGCCGCGGGCGAGGCCGCTCGACCCCGCAGCGGGGCTCGCGTTCCGCTTGGCGGCCATCACCGGCGCTCGCCGATCGGAGTTGTGCGCGCTGGTGTGGAGCGACGTGAACGGTGATCGGCTGACGATCGATTCGAGCATCGCCATCGAGCGCGAGGGTTCGATCAACGACAAGCGCAAGCCGGCACTCACCGATGGAGCGACGAAGACGGCGAATCAGCGGACGGTGCGGCTCGACCCGCGGACGATGGCAGCGATCGAGTCGCTGCGCGTGGAGCGTGAGCGAGTGGGGTCCGTGGATGTTGAACCCGGGGGAGCGGCCACTGAACCCCGAGCGGATGACCAGGTGGTGGAGCCTCGCTCGCCGCGACGCCGGTATCGCGTCGCACTGGCGTTTGCACGACCTGCGGCACTGGTCGGCGACCGAAGCGATCGGTCGAGGCCACGACATCCGTACCGTGGCCGGCCGATTGGGGCACGCCAACCCAGCGATGACGCTGCGCACCTACGCCCACGCCATCGACGGCGCCGATGCCGGCGTCGCCGCCACCCTGGCCGAATCCTTGGACGGTGAGACGTGAGGTTCTCGGCGAGTGAGCGGCTCCTGTCTCACCCCTTGACTACGATATGGGCAGTGGAACAGTTGGTCATGGAGCGCTATCGGGGTCGGTGGGTCGGAGTTGACGCCGCTGGGCGTGTCGTTGCCGATGCCGAGGAACTCGACGAACTTCTCGACTCGCTGGACGCTGCCGGGATCGTCGGGGCAACCGTTCAGCGCATCCCAGCGCTGGACGAGCCGCTGTTCGTCGGCTTGCGCTGACAGCGCGTGGCCGAGCGTTGGGCATACGCCCACGTCGATCTCGGCGAGCCACACTTCCCGGACGGGTCCATCGTTCGGCGACCGGTCGTTACCGTGGCACCAGTCAACTCGGCGCAGATTCTGCTTGCCGTCGTTGATTCGGGGTCGCCGATATCGGTGGCCGATGCCCGGCTGTTTCAGCGGTTGGGAATCGATACCGAACGGGACTAGCCGCTCTACGACGTCCCCCTCACGATTGGCGGCGGTGACGGGCGGATTCCCGTCTACGCCGTTGAGCTGATGCTCGTGCCACCAGGGTCGATTGCAGGATCGCCGGTGACATGGAGCTTGCACCTTGGAGCACGAACGCGTTGGCATCTGCCGTTCGCCGTGTTGTTCGGGCAGCGCGGCTGGTTTGATCGGTTTCCCACCACGATCGACGCGACAACGACCACGGTGGAGCTCTGACAGACGGTCACTTCGCGGCCGGTGGCTGGCCCCTCCGAGGTCGGCTTTGATCAATGAGGCAAGCGACTCGACCGGAGGAGATCCGAAGCGCAGCCAGCGCTACGCTTCGCAAGTTGCCGGCCAATGTCCGATGAGCGGTAGAAGGTGACTCCATGGAAGCCGAGATCGAGGTCGACATCCCGTGCGACCCCACCCAGATCGATCACACTGGCTTGCCCTGGACGTTCCTGGACGAGGCGGCGCATCCTGATCGGATCGTGGAAGGGGCGATCGTGATCACGGGTGACGCTGAAGATCCGGTGTTTGCCCGCGTGGCTTCACTGACCGAGCGGCCATCAGGCACCAAGGTGCATCTCGAAATTCTCTCCGGTGACCCTCGTGAGCATGCCGAGGCCACGCGGTGAGAAGGCAGCTCACGGTCGATTTCAACAGAGTCATTGACGGCGATTTCATCAGAGCCAATGCCCGCCGAGCGGCTCCAGATACCGTGCTTGAGGTTGGCTCGACGCTCACCGTCGGCGACGACGATTGGGGTGTCGTGCCGGCCGAAGTCGTCGAGTACAACCCTGACTCTGGCTCGCTCATCTTGCGGCTACTCGGTGAATTGGTCGACGAGGGTGCCGGGTAGGTCTTCGAGCGGTTGTGTGCGTTCGTGGTTCTGCGAGAGGTTCGCGGGTAAGTCTGAGCGTTCGGCGGCCCACGGCGAGTGCCGCGAGTCAGCCAGGCTGTGTTCGCATCCATTCGAGGAACCAACGACCGAACTCCGCATGGAGTCTTCGCACCCAACTCGCACTGTCGGCTCCTTCTTCCAGAAGCCGACAAGGCGGTCGTCCCGGTAGGCCGACTGGAAGTGGAACACGCCATTGCGGTAGCGCCGGAGTAGCGCCACAAGCGGTTTGCCGTCAGTCGAGCCACGTAGTTCGTCGATCTGGTCGTCTGCAACTTGAGTTTCTCCCACTTTCGAGAACTACGTACAAACAGCCGTACCACAGCGACATGTACGTCTCCAGCTTCGTTCCACCGTCGTCTTCGATCCTCGCTCGCGTGGCATCGCCGAGCTGCCTGTCGAACTCGAGGCGCATGGTCTCGGCCTGGACGAAGTAACGATGGAGTGCAAATACCTTCATGGATTCTGCGTCCACTCTCACCATCTCCTCTCGTTACGGACAACGACACGGTAGATGATGTCAGCAGCGAAGGCACCCGGCCGCTCTGTGAGTAGTCGACCCGCGTGTGTGCGGGACCGCACCGCCATGCTCGATCCGATCGTTGGCGAACGCGGCGCGCAACGAACCGGTTACGGTCTCTATAGATGAGCGACGTCGAATCCGTACAAGCCCCGTCGTCGGCCGGCCGGGCCAGTCGTCGGCAACGATCGTCGCGGCCGTGGCACTGGCGGTTGCAGTCCTTTGCGGCGCTGTCTCGGTCGTTGCCCTCGTTCGAGCAAGCGGAACTCGTGATGATCTCGAGGCGACCAGCTCAAGCCTTCGGCAACTGGAGAGTGATTTCAAGGGGGAGCACCAACGTGGCCTTGACCTGGAAGGACAGCTCGGCGACCTTACGGCCACCGTCCAGTCGGTCAGCGAAGATTTGTCGACCGCATCGGCGACAGCGTCGAGTATTGACTCATACCTCCAAACCGCAGACCTTGCTGGTGCAATCTCCCAGCTCGGCAGTACGTACTCGGAGCTAGCGCAGCGCCTCGATGACCTCGTCAATTGTGTGAACGACAATGTCGATGCGATTTCGCGGCGTGGGCAGCTCAGTTTTGCGGATAGGTCGGCGGGCCACCGACTGAACGGTGATCGCTGCCGATGTCGGTCGCAATTTGAAAGAGCTGGAGAGCTCAACGCTCGACACTGACCAGCTTGCCGAACACGGCGCGGGTCCAGCCGTTGATGCGACCGTGGGCGTTTCCGATCTGGACTCTGCCGTCGGGGCCAACGGCTTTCACGAAGTGAAGGTATTCGGTTCCCTTGACCTTGCAGAGCACGATGTCGCCGGGTACGACCTCGTCGGCGCGAGCCGGCTCGACGGTGCACAGATCGCCCGAGTTGATCTTGCCCGTCATCGAGTGGCCTCGCGGGCGGAACGAGACGGTCTGACCTTCGAGTAGCCGTTCGATGTGCGCTGCAGCCCAGCCCATTCCATCGAATCTACGGGGCCGCGCCATCGCCGTGACCATCAATTTGCCGAGGTTGTGCTGCGCCTGAGCCGAAATCGCCTCTGTATTGGTTCAGAAAACTTTCACCCACTTGTGGCGCGAGCTGTCCGTTGGAGGGTGGTGTAAAGAGTCGAACGATTGCTGGAGGTGGTCCAGATGCCCAGGCGCTGCTAACCGTGACACGGCGCCCGATTTCCTTGCCGTCGAGGAGGCGGCGTCGGTTCTCCGCATTGGCCGGTCGTGCGCCTACGACCAGGCCCGAGAGTTCGTGGCCACTGACGGCGCGTCGGGTCTGCCAGTCGTCCGCATCGGCCGGTTGCTCCGCGTGCCCCGCGCCGCGCTCGAGCAAATGGCCGGCGGACCAATCTCGTGGCCGATCGACGACGAGACCGCGTCAATCGCGCCAGTGACACCGGTCGAGCAGCCGACCACCAGCTTCCCGAAAGCATTCCCGACCCACCGGCCAGCGCTCCCTGCAATTCCCCGCGTAGGTCGCCATGAACGAACTTCTCATCGCCGAACCAGTCGAGACATCACCAATAGACGAGTGCACAGCGGCGCGAGTGAGCGGCGGTGTGTCGTGACCGTGCGGGTGACCACCTTGAAGGGAGCGGACGCTGGCGCCTACTACGTGGAGCAGCTCCCGAACTACTACCTGCAATCGGGAGAGCCCCGAGGTCTGTGGCACGGCGAAGGCGCAGGGATGCTCGGCCTTCGCGACGAGGTGGAGGACGAGCACTTCCTCGCCGTGATGGCCGGCATGGACCCGGCACGACCGGATCGACATCTCGGCCGCCGGTACGACGACACGTCGGTGCGTGGCTTCGATGTCACGGCGTCGGCGCCGAAGTCCGTGTCCCTGTTGTTCGCACTCGGCGATGACGACGTGCGCCGTGCTGTGCTCGACGCTCACGACACGGCCGTGCAGACCATGGCGAAGTGGATCGAGGACCACGCTCACACCCGCTATCGCATCGGCGGCGAAGTCGCCGTCGTCGATGCAGACGGGCATCGTTGCCGCCGCGTTCCGCCAGCACACCAGCCGGGCGCTCGACCCGCAGCTGCATACGCACCTGGTGATCGCCAACCGGGTCAAGTCGCCGGACGGTCGATGGCTGGCGCTGGACGCCCGGCTGATCAAGCACGACCAGCAAACCCTCTCGGCCCTCTATCACGTGGCGTTGCGGTCCGAGCTGACGGCCAGCCTCGGAGTGCGGTGGAACACGCCCGAGCACGGCATCGCCGAGATCGCCGACATGCCCGAGGCGCTGCTCGCCGAGTTCTCCACCCGCACCGGCGCCGTCGCACGACGGATCGAGGAGAAGCTCGACCGGTTCATCACCACCATGGAACGCGACCCGACGCCTCGAGAGCGATGGAAGTTGGAACGCGAAGCGGCGATCGACAGTCGCCCGGCACAAGGTCAAAGGGGTCGATGCGGCGAGCCTGCACCAGGCGTGGGCCGAGCAAGCGGCGGCGCTCGGCTTCGACCCGCCAACCGTCGTGGCGAACACGATCGGCCACGTCGTCGGACAGGATGACATCAACCCGCATCAAACGGCACAGATCGCACGTGCCAGCGATGAAGGCGATGGCCGAGAAGCAGTCAACGTGGCGGCCCACCGAGTTGCAACGAGAGCTCGCTGCTCAGGTGCCGACAGACACCACCCTTCCAGCTCGTGATCTGGTGGCATGGCTCGACGATGTCGCCGAGCTACGTCGTGCGCAACCATTGCGTCGACATCTCCAAGCCTGTGCCAGCCGGCGCGCTGATGCGCAAGGACGGTCGACCGGTGACCGAGTCGGTCGTCGACCGGGCGTTGACCACGCAGGCGATCCTCGATCAAGAAGCTGCGCTGGTCACGTGGGCGGATCGGCGGCTGCGCTACGTCGGTGTGGACAACCCGGCCGCAATCAACCAAGCCGGTCTCGACCTGAACATCGCCCAGGCCGACGCCGCCGCAGCAGTTGCCGGCACCGACGACCTGGTGTTGGTGGTCGGTCCGGCCGGCACCGGCAAGACCACGGCGCTTGCACCCGCAGTCGCCCAACTACGAGCCGAAGGTCGGGTGGTGTTCGGGGTCGCGCCATCGGCGACGGCGGCCGACGTGCTGCAGTACGAGACCGGAGTCGTGGCTGACACCGTCGACAAACTGCTCATCGAGCACCGCCTGCAACGCCCGCCTGATCACCGCTACGACCTGCCGATCGGGGCGACAGTGCTTGTCGACGAGGTCGGCATGATTTCGACGACGAAACTCTCCGAGCTGGCCGACTTGGCCGATGTCAAGGGCTGGCGTGTCGCCCTGGTCGGCGATCCGTTGCAGTTCTCGGCCGTCGGCAGAGGAGGGATGTTCGGCATGCTCGTCGACACCTTCGGCGCGATCGAGCTGGAGCGCGTCCATCGCTTCGAGCATGCCTGGGAACGCGACGCCACGCTTCGCATGCGCCGTGGAGATGTCACCGTCGTCGACGACTACGACTCGAACGATCGACTGCACGGCGGCACGACCGACACAGATGGAGCGGGCCGCCGTCCGGCGATGGTGGGAGCATCGCACTAGACGGCGACACCGTGCTGTTGATGGCGCCGAACAACGAGGCCGTCGAACGACTCAACCAACGATGCCAACAGCAACGCATCAACGCGGGCGACATCGACGATGCCGGCCCACACGTCTGCGCCGGTCCGTACCGCATTCGTTGCCGCGACGAGATCGCCACCCGTCACAACGACCGTCGGCTGGTGACCGATCAGGGCGAGATGATCCGCAACCGGGCGACGTGGACGGTCGATCATGTCCATCCCGATCGCTCGTTGACCGTCACCGGCCAGCACGGCACAGTCCGCCTTCCTGCCAGCTACGTGACCGAGCACGTCGAGCTGGCCTACGCCTGCACCGACCACGGCGCCCAGGGGCGCACCGTGACCGCCGGCGTGCTGTTCATCGACCGGCCCGACCGATGTCCGCAACGTCTACGTGGCGATGAGTCGTGGCACGACCACCAACGAAGCGTTCATCGCCATCACAGGTGAGCAGTGCGCCGCCGACGTGTTCGCCCAATGCATTGCTAGCGACTGGATCGACCAACCCGCACACATCCGGCAGGCCGAGATCAATGACACGGTGCTCCATCGACCCGGCTTGCTCGACGGAGCTGAGGTGCGCCGACTGTTGGAGGAGAAGTTCGACATCATCGGTTTCATCGAGCGGGCCGAGGCAACCGTTGCGCGGTATCCGAAGGAGCTACAGACCGCGGAGCGAGCGCGAGATGCGGCCGAGAAATCGATTGGCGAACTCGTCTCGGCGAAGTCTGCGGCGGAGGAAGTCGTCGCTCGATGGGACCGGCCACTCCACCGTCGACGCCACGAAATTGAGATCGCCGATGCCAAGCGGGACCTGCAACAACTTCCAAGTCGCATCGCTGGCGCTGAGGGGAAGCGCGACGCGGCCGACGCAACCATCGAGGACCTGATGGCCCGTCACTCGTCAGCCATCGATCTGCTCGACGACCGTCCCGCGGTGGAGTCGCAGATCGCCGAGATCGACGACCAGCTTGCCGATGATCTCCGAGTGCGCACCCGTGTTGCTCGCGTCGAGCAACCAGAGGCGGTCGTCGCAGTCCTCGGCGAGCGCCCGCTGCCCGGTGCGGACGCGCACGAGTGGGATGAAGCCGCTGGACTTGTGCTCCAGCATCAGGCCGCGTTCGATATCGCCGACGGCATCGGCCACTACCCCGGCTCTCGAGCTGGGCGCGCCTACATCGAGAGCTACGCCAGGGTCGCAGAGGTGGTCGCGCCGTACGAACCAGCTCCACCCGCAACCGAGGTGGAGATCGAGGGCTTCGGCTTAGAGCTGTAGCTGAAGCGCAAGCCCACGACTCTCTTGTTGACGTGCTTCTGGGCCTTAATTCGGGGGATTTCGCCATCGTGGGCGATGATCCACTCGAAGCGACCGATGTCCTCGTCGACCTCTCGTTGGATGTCGGTCATCTTGTCTGGATTGGCCTCGATCCATGCCACGGTTGCCAGCCGAGTCGCGTTGGCCAGCTGATCTTGGTAGGCGCCATACGTGGGGCAGATCTTGTCGGCCTCGGCGCGGATCGCCACACGAAAGTCGGTAGGGCTGTTCTGCCCGTCGACTTGGGGAAGCAGCAGATCGAATGCCGCAAGATCTTCCTGCGCCTGCCACACGTCGACGGCTGCGTCGGCGACGGTAACGCCGTGCGCCCGGGCGCAGTCAGCAAACGATCGAACGCGCCCAGCACACCGGCGTCGGTGAGTGCGGTGCGGATCCAGTGAGACTGAGTGAAACGATCGGATGTTCTCGGCGTAGACCTCGGCGCGAACGGGTCCGTAGATGGTGGCGTAGGCCTGATCGAGACAACCACCGCCTTCGTCGCCGGGCCCGAAGTAGGCCACCTTGAAGCCCAGGAACGGTCGCTGCTTGCTGTCGATGCCATTCGTCCCATTGATCGCCTGCGGGCCAGCCTGACCCGTCGCTGGGGATGTCTGCGAAGTTCGGTCGCAACGTGTACTCGAATCCCCAACGCGTTCATGCAGCGGCGGATCACCAGTTCACGGGCGTCGCTGGCTGGGCGCAGGTACTCGGCCGGCATACTGAACCGCCGTTGGGGGTGTTGGCGCCATTCGTCGATCGCAGCGGTTGTCGGGACTGCCGTCGAAGGGACCGCCGTCGTCGCCACGTCGGTGGTGACGGTGTTTGGTACGGTCTCTGTTCCGGGCACCACTCGGCTTGGACGTGAACCTGCAGCATCGCGGGTGGAATGGCGAGCACCGCCGCGGCGACGAGTAGCACGGCGGCAGCAGGAAGAACCGCACGCCGTCGTGGCCAGCGGCGCTCCCGTTCAACGTTGCGAATTGGCACGATCGTCTCGGACGGCGGTGGGCGGAGCTGTTGATCCGCCACCGACTCGCCGAACACGGCACTATGGAACTCGCACGTGTGGCATCGTCAAGTGGCCGAACGTCCGGCCGGGCCTGCGCAAACAAATCGAGATCAGTCATCGATGGTCACCTCCTCGGTGTGATGAGCGGCGAGCTCGCCACGGATGCGATGCAGGAACACGAGCGAACGGTGCCGATGGGGATGGTCAACGCCTCCACGATCTCCGCGTACGCACAGCCTTCCCAGGCAAACATCGTCAAGGAGTACGCGATCCACAGGTGCGAGCTCCACGACGGCGGCCATAACGCGGATGAGCTCACCAGTCGCATCCAGGCGCTCCTCGACGCGCAACAAGGGATCGATCGGGGCAGAGACCGGCGACCGTTCCCGCCCGAGGGCGCGAAGACGCCGCTGCTCGGTTCGCCGGTGGCCGCGGATCAGATTCGACGTGATGCCGTATAGCCAAGCCCGTTCGTGGCCACGTGCTGGATCGAACGTGGGATAGCGCTCGATCGCCACTCGGAAGGCTTCGGCCATCACGTCGACAGCAACGGTCTCACCGGCCCGGCGAGCGGCATAGCGGTAGATCTCGTCGGCATGGTGTTCGAAAGCCCGCCGACGACCGCGACACATCCCTGCGTCGAGGCTGCGTCAAGGCTCATAGCCCATTCTCCGCCACTCGAACGGTCGAGTTCACCGAAAATGCGGGCAGGAGCCCCATGTGGGCTCAGTTGCCTTGGCCGGTCCAGTCGTTTCGGTGGAAGGCCGTCCTCAATGTCGCTGCGTCGATTTGCGGATCGGTGCTGAGGATCACGATGACGTCGTCGATACCACGTCCAGCTGGGATCTCGCTGACCCACCATCGATGGCCACCCGACACTGCTGACGTGACGCCGATCGCCGAGCGCGTGTTCGGGTCGATTTCGTTCGACATGCCGGCACCCAGGGCAACACTTGGACTGGTGGCGCGCTGGACGGCTGGTTCCCGTAGAGGAACCAGCGCCCGTCGAGGTTCACGGCTGCGGCGAAGCCGAGGTCCCCGGGGATTCGCGCCGGCGAGGTCTCTGCGGCATCTGGTCGCGCCAGTCGTGACGAGGCATTGGGCGATCGGTTGGTCGGCCGTGCCACCGCGGAGCACGATGGTGGTATCGCTCACGGTCCCTCTGCCCACCTCCGGCAGACCTTCGAGGATGGCCGATGTTTCGTTCTCGAGGTTGTCGACGTCGGCTCCTGTTGCTGGTCCCATCGAGGAGAGGATGGTCCACAGCAGATCGCTGTCTCCCGGGCCGATCACGCTGACGACGGATCCGTCGGGACGCAGAATCTCATGCTGCGGGCCGACGCCTTCGGGGGCGTGGTAGACGATCGAACCGTCAGGCTGCCGTTCGCCCTGAAACACGATGTCAGGTGGCACTCGGTGCCTCTGGTCCTGCCCATGCACTCACTTGGATCTCACTGTCGGCCGCGCCGAACCTCGAGGAGTAGTCCGTGCCGAACGTTGGCTCGTCCGTCCGGACGATTCTGTAGATCGTCAGCAACGTTGCGCCGACAGGTTCTGCGGTCGTCTCCCGTTGCAGCGGTAGTTCGGGCGGCGCCGAAGCGGGGTCGAAACCGGCGCGATGGTCGGCGCGCCAGTTGAGAGCGTTCAAGAATTCGACGGCTTGGTCAGCCGTCATTCCTCGGAACCGGGCGTCGATGGCCAGACCGTCCTCGGCCCACGACATGTTGCTCTCGTCCGGACCTGACGAAAGAACGGCGTGCTGTCCGCGAACAACGACGCTCCCATCTACTTGGCCGCCCGATGGTTCCGAGGTGGTCACGAGGATCGCTGCAGTGAGCAACGGCGTGCCGTCATAGCGACCGAACACTTGAGTCGTGTCCGGTCGGATTCGAACTGCTGGACCGGGAGAACGTCCAGACTTTCCAGCCCGGCGGCAGCGCCAAGCGGCGCCAGATACGAGGCGGAGACGGGCACCGATGCGTCGACGGTTGGTGTCGTCGTGCCACTGACGGTCGCGGTCGGGTTCGAAACCGGAGAGTTCGTGGAATCGTTCGAGGCCACCTTGCGGCCAACCAGAGCGAGACCGGCGACGACGAGAGCGATCACAGCCGCACCAACGAGGATGCGCATCCTTGGACGATCCGAGTCGTCGGAGGCTTCGCGCAATCCGATCGGGCCAGGGACCGCTTCCTCCTCGCTTCGCGAATCGACGGCCTGTAGCTGGGCGCCTTCGTCGAGCAGCTGCGGCATCATCTCTGCAAAGGCAGAGCGAACCAGGTCTTCCAGTTCTCGATCTGCGTAACCCTTCATGACTGAATCTCCTCCCTCAGGCTCCGCAGCGCCCGATGCAACGTCGACTTCACCGTTCCCCGAGGCCATTCGAGAACCTCAGCGATCTCCGCTTCGCTCATGTCCTGCCAGTAGCGCAGCGCCACCACGGCTCGTTGCCGTGGCGGCAGACGCACGACTGCACTCCACGCCTCGTCGATCTCTGGGGTACTTGCGATGCCGGCAACCGGAGGGACGTACCCGGTCGCGACCTTGCGGCGTCTGAGGACGTTCACCGCCAGGTTTACAACCGATCGCTGCAGATATCCGACCGGGTTGTCGACCACACCGATGCGTCGCTGCAAGCCGAGGAACGCGTCCTGCACGACCTCCTCCGCCAACGACCGATCGAACGTCACCGCCGCAGCGAGACGTGTCAGGCGGACGCGATGCTCGCCAAACAATGCAGCCACTTCGTCAGCCAACCGAGCCCGCTCATCCTCAGTCTGGGATGAACGTTGGAGAAGCGGATCAATCGCCTGCGTGACCTCGCGCATCGAATCACCCTCCACATCACGACCTGACACACGAGAGGCCGGAACGGTTCCCGAACGTAGCAACAAACTGAACCATGGTCCGCGAGCTGCAAGGCTGACAACGTGACCCTCGGCCAGCGAACCGTCCTCGTTGTCGCCCTCGGTGGGGCTTTGGCTGTAGCGGCCGCAACGACGAACCGACTCCTCTCCGAACCCGGCACTGGTGGCTGGTTCATGTACGCACCGAACGACAGCGCTACGTACTCGTTGGCGACTGGCAGCGACGGTCACACTCTCCGCATCGCGGCAGTCTGGCTCGGAGCGATCGGGCTATGGTTTGTCTGTGCCTGGCGGCTGTTCCGACGCCGGTCGAACGGCTGAAATCCCTACTTTCATCCCTACAACTGGGCGTCACAAGGCATCACGAGCCAACACGAGCTGGACTATCGTCCCAGCTCAGAGGCACTGGACAACACCAGCTGGACGGTTGTGAGGGACCACCCAGATCTACGAAGGCACCAACCAGATCCAGCGCATCGTGATCGCAAAGAAGCTGTTCAGCTGACATCCTCCGGGCCACATCGCGTGGCCTCATCGCCAGCGGGTTCAATGGGCGCGATTCCTGAACTGTCGGTTCCTCGACGGCGCCCAGGAGGCACCGATGGGCGAGGACGTAGACGGGCTGGTTCGTGATTCGCGCCCAAGGACACGAGTCCGGGGGCATTGGGAAGATCCGCGAACCCTCATGCTCCAGTTCACGTTGATGGTCTGAAATCGCAGCCACAGGCTCGCGGACGGAAATTGTTTCGTATGGGAAACATCAAGACTTGAGCCACGGGTGTTGCAGGCCGATACAAGTTCGGGTCCGCAAGCGGGTGGGCCGCGGGAATCGGTGCTCACAACTTGCCGATCTGACCTGTAGAGAGATCGGAAGCGGCGGATATGAAGGATCGGACCATCTCGGTTCTGGCGAGCGCGTGGCATCTGTGCCGTCGTGTGTCGAGTGCAGTCTGTGTGGCGGCGCTCGTGGCGGCAGCAGTGATCGTTGCGCCGACCGTGTCGGCACCGGTTGCGCTCGCCCTGCCCACCGACATCAATCTGCAGACCCTCAACGTCACGCCGACATCTTCGGCGGGATCTCCGAAGGCCCCCGGCCAGACGTTCACCTACACGATCGGCTTCTCGTGCGACAGCACGGTCAGCGGTTCGTGCGACGGAGCGACCATCGACGATCTTCTTCCTCAGTTCACCGATGTGTTCGGCAGCCCTGCACAGGTCACCAAGACAGGTACGCCGAGCGGCACCACCGGCATCTGGCAATCCGGCCCGGCGTTCACCGGGAGCGGCACCAACGTGCATCTCACCGGAACGTTGAACTCGACGTCAGCGCCGGGTGAGGCCTACTCCGTGACGTTCTCCGTGATCGCGCCGCGCAACGTGTTCCCGGTCGGCGTCACTCAACTCGACAACGCGGTGACGTCGTCGGGCGTCAACGTCCCACCCACCGTCTCCTCGTTCGTTCTGGGCACCGCTCCGAATTGGACCATCACCAAGACCGGCCCTGCCACGCTCCTCCTCGGCGCGAACGGTACCTACACGATCAAGGCGTGTGCAACAGCGGCCTCCGCGTTCCCGGCGTCGTTCACCCTCAGCGACCTGCTTCCGCCTGGAGCACACTTCGTGTCGGCCAGCAACGCTGGTACGACCCCGGCGCACGATCCGGCCGACGGAACCACCGACGTGGTCACGTGGACCTTCGACTCGTCGAACCATCCCTGGCCGATCGTGAGCAACTGCCTTCAGGTCACCCAGACCGTGTCGTACACCGAAGACCCGGCACTCAACAACCTCACCGGTGTGGTGAAGACCAACACGGCCACCGGCACGTACAACGCGACGTCGCTCGGCTCGTCCTCGGTCGGTACGGGTCTTCGTGGACCCATCACCTCGGTCAACGGTGACAAGAGCGTGGGTGTCGGCGGCTACTACGTGAAGGCCGGAGACCCGGTGCGGTACGACCTCCGATTCAACAACTCGAGCGAAGTCGGTGCGGCGGCACTCGACTCGGCGGTGGTGATCGACAACCTCACCAGTGCGGGCGACTTCGACCTCGACAGCATCGACATCGGCAGCTGGCCTGGGGGCATCACCGCCGACGTCGCGGTTTCCGCCGACGGGACGATCTGGAACGATCTCCTCGGCTCGCCGTTCAGCGGGGTCGCCCAGAACGTCGCCATCGCCGATGGAACCAAGTACGTACGCTGGACGTTCCACGGCCCGATCCCGGTCGGCTTCACCACCAGTGGTGTGCACCTCATCGGCGTCATGCTGACCCCGTCGTCACCGCCTGTGACCGAGACCAACTGCCTCAACGTGACGGCGCTGCGAGGTGCGTCGGCATATTCGGACAACGGCAACTGCGCGAACGTGCTTCTCGAGGTCGCCCAACCCGACCCTTCGGTCAACAAGACCGTCACCGATGTGCTCGCCACCGACGGCACCACCCACCACACCGCCGCCACCGTGTCACCGGGCGACACCATCTCGTATCGGGTCCAAGTCTCCAACAGCGCCGACGCGACTGCAGACCTCACCGACCCCGTCGTGACCGATTGCGTCGCCCGTACGCCGAACATGCGCGACCCGATCGTCGCGCCCGGCGCGGGATGGAGCATCGATGGCTCGTACACCGACTCGGCGTGCACGACAGCGTTCGGCACTCCGTTGCGACTGCTGTACGGGGGTGCACCGATCGTGCCCGGCACAACCGTCACAGCCGCCAACTACACGGTTCTCACCACTCAGTTCGGCGACGCCGAAGGTGTGACACCTGCCGGCAACTACGCCAACACCGCTGTCCTGACGAAGGTGTCCGGAACCTTCAATCACGGGACGCTCTCGTCGAGCAAGACCGTGACCGTGCCGGCCTACATCTACCTCGCATCTCAGAAGTGGGTGCTGGGCGCGCGCGACGTCAATGCCGGCCCTGGCCCGAATCAGTCGCGCAACGCCGGCGAGACCGATCCCGGTGGCTCGATGACGTGGTTCATCACGGTGCGCAACAAAGGCAACGTTCCGGCGTTGAACCCCGTGTACGTCGACGTGTTCCCGCATCTTGGCGACACCGGCGTGAAGCGCATCGACCAGACCCGCGACAGCGAGTGGGCGCCGTATCTCGTCCAGCCCATCGTCACCCCACCGGGATGGAGCGTGCAGTACTCGACGAGCGCGAACCCGTGTCGGCCCGAAGTGGGACCCACCCCGTCGAGTCCCACGACATGGCCACCGGGCTGTCAGGCCCCGAACTGGTCGACCGACGACAGCCTCTTCGCCCTCACGTCGTACCACTCGATCCGCCTCGAGTTCGCCGGGACCATCCCGATCGGTGCTCCCGAGATCCAGTTCTCGTGGGACATGCGCGCACCTGTCTACGATCCGTACTACGACGGCGTCGGCGGTGTGCCCGGTGTCGACACCACCAACCCGTACGAGCGGCTGGCCGCATGCGCGATGGATCCGGACAACCAGACTCAGGACCCCTCGACCGTCAACCCGTGCCCGCGGGCGATCAACAGCTTCGCCTGGGCCGCAGAAGCGGACCCGGCATCTGTCGACCCTGCGTTCAATCCTGGCCGGCTGTCGACCGAGCCGCCGAGAGTTGGCGTGCAGATCCGCGAACTGCCCCTCACCGGAAACGTGATCGGCGACCGCGTGTGGAACGACACCAACTTCAACGGTCTTCAGGACGTGGGGGAGAGTGGCGTGGGTGGCATCTACGTGAAGCTGATGAAGTACGACTCAACGCTGAGCGTGTGGAACGAGTACGGATACACCTACACCGATCCCAACGGCAACTACCTGTTCTCGAACCCCGGCCTCAGCGTGAACGGACTACCCGACGGCAAGTACCGAGTCCGCTTCTCGCTGCCCGACCAGTGGTACGTGTCGCCGCAAGATGCCGACGGCCTGGGAGCCACGGACCTCGGTACACCGGCCAACGGCAACAACGACAGCGATGTACCACAGACCATCAGCGGTACCGATGGTGGCGTGGGTTACTACGAGACTCCCGACATCGATCTGGGTACCGACGAGACCGACCTCACCTGGGACGCCGGAATCTGGGAAGCGCAGCCGTCGATCCACATCGTCAAGACGACCAAGGATGCCGCCTGGGACGACGCCGACGCAGGCGATGGTGTCACGGTGCTACAGGGACGGCCCCTCGTCTGGAAGTACAGCATCACCAACACGGGCAACGCCAGGCTCGAGAACGTCGTCGTGACCGACGACAACGGCACTCCAGGGAACCCGGCTGACGACTTCACGGTCACCTCGTGCACGGTGGCCGACGATGGCACGAACGAGATCCCGACGCAGCACAGCTCGGCTGTAGCGCCGTACGCCTTGAATCGGGGCGGGCGACTCGAGTGCACAGCAACCGGCACAGCGGGTAGCAGCACGTACTCGAACGTGGGAAGGGTTGTCGGCACTCCAACACTCGATGGCGGTGGCCCGATCACACGTGGCACCGTGCCGCCGACCGTGACCGCCAACGACCCCTCGTCGTACCACGTCATCCGGTACGACCTTGCTCTCGCCAAGACAGTCGGCGCTCCGAACTACCTGACGGGCAACGTGGTCTACACGATCACGGTCCAGAACCAGGGTGACGTCGATTCCGGTCTGTACTCGGTGACGGACACCTTGCCGGCCGGCACCAGCTTCGTGTCGGCGAATCCGGCGGCTTCGACCGTCTCTGCCGCCACGGTTGCCTGGCTCGATCGACCGAACATCCTGTCGGGAGCGACGAGCACGATCACCATGACCCTGCACATCGACAACTACCTCCTGACACCGTTCCGCAACTACGCGGAGATCAGCGACGACAGTGCGGATGAGGCAACAACCGCGGGGCACTTGACGCCGACCGTCGACGTCGACTCGGTCCCGGATGCGGACACCGGCAACGACATGCCCGGCGGCAAGACCTACGGCCCGGTGGGCAACCCGACTGCGGGCGGCGCCGACAACACCAGCGTCGCCCAAGCCGGCACCGGTACCGACGGCGAGGATGATGCCGACATCGCCGACCTCATCACCGCACCCACCTACGACCTTGCGTTGTCGAAGACGGCGAACGCCACAGCGCTCGCGGCCAACGGCAGCGGCAACATCGTCTACACCATCACGGTTCTCAACCAGGGCAACGTGGCTTCGGGTGCCTACAACGTGACCGACACGGTTCCGGCCGGCCTCTTGGTAACGACCCCGGTCGCGGGCGGCGGTGTCGTCAGCGTCGGCAGCCCTACGAGGATCGTGTGGACCGGCACCAGCCTGGCCTCCGGCGCATCGACAACGTTCACCTACACCGCGACGATCTCGGATCTGACGCTGCGTCCGTACCGCAACTTCGCTGAGATCAGCAGCGACTCGGCCCAGGCGCTGTACGGCATCAACGACGTCGACTCGACCCCTGATGCAATCACCGGCAACGACATGCCCGGCGGGAAGACGTACGGGCCTGTCGGAAACCCGACACCGGGGGGTGCGGACAACATCTCGATCACCGAGGCGGGAACCGGTACCGATGGTGAGGACGACGCCGACATCGCCGACGTCGATGTTCCCCTGGCCACCAGGTATGACCTCGCCCTCGCCATGACCGTCGATTCGCCGACGGTTGCCTACGACGGGCTCATCACCTACACCATCACGGTCCAGAACCAGGGTGTGCTCGACTCCCGCCTCTTCACGGTGACCGACACCTTTCCGCCTGGGCTGACACCCGTGGACCTGGACGGCGGCAGCGACCACGGCGACGGAACGATCAGCTGGTCGATCGCCAACCTGCCGGCCGGCTCGAGCACGACGCGCGTCCTCACGTTCACGATCGCCGACATCACCCTGCGCCCGTACCGCAACTTCGCCGAGATCAGCTCGGACTCGGCAGCGACGTACTCGTCAGCCGGTGAAACGGTTCACGACATCGACTCGACACCCGACACCGACATCGCCAACGACGGGGCGTACGGCGCGATCATGAGCGGCGACCCGATCGACAACGTCGACGGATTGGTTCCAGGCACTGCGATCGCGGCCGCGGGCGTCGGGGCGGATTCACCGCTCTCGGGTGGAGAAGACGACGCCGACATCGCCGACGTCGATGTGCCGGTCACCTACGACCTCGCGCTGATCAAGACCGGTCCGTCGACGATCGACGCGGATGGGTCGGCAACGTTCACCATCACCGTCGCCAACCAGGGCAACGTGCCGTCGGGTGCCTACAACGTCACCGACACGGTTCCGCCCGGCATGACCGCGACCGCAGCGAGCGACAGCGGATCGCTGACCGCGCCGACCACCGCAGTCGTGTGGACCGGCTTGCCGAGTCTTGCACCGGGTGCCACCGCCACGCTGACGGTCACGATGCACGTTGTCGACTACACGCTGCGCCCATACCGCAACATGGCCGAGATCACGGCGGACAGTGCTTCGTCGTACACACCGGTCGGTGGCGCGCCAGTGACCGACGTCGACTCGGTCCCCGGCGACGTTGCATCGAGCGTTGTCGACAACACGATCCTCAGCCAGGCGGGTTCCGGGGCAGACGCGGGCTTCGACGACGAGGATGTCGCCACGGTCACGATCGATCCGGCCTACGACCTGGCGCTTGTCAAGACGGCCGACACCACGTCGACCACCTACGACGGCACAGTGGTCTTCACCATCTCGGTGGCCAACCAGGGCAATGTCCCGTCCGGCGTCTTCACCGTCACCGACTCACTTCCTGCGGGTGTGACATTTCAGTCGGCGAGCAATGGCGGCACGCCGGATTCGAACGGCACACACGTCGTCTGGAACCTGCCGTCGATGGCGCCGGCAGCCACTGTCGCCGTGACCCTGACCGTACGCGTGTCGGACGTCAGCCAACGTCCGTTCGTCAACTTCGCCGAGATCACCGCTGACAGCGCGGCGACCTACTCCCTACCGGGCGGTCCCGTACTCGGCGACATCGACTCGACACCCGGCGACGCCGCGACCAGCCCAGTGGACAACACGTCGATGAGCGAGGCCGGCGTCGGTGCCGACAGCGGCTTCGACGACGAAGACATCGCCACCTTCGACGTGCCCGTCGTCTACGACCTCGAACTCGTCAAGACACTCGATCCCGGTCAGACGTTCCACCTGGGTGACACCATCGGGTACACCATCACCGTGAGCAACCAGGGCAACGTTCCATCGGGCGCGTACAGCGTTCAGGACGCGCTGCCAGATGGGCTGACGTTCGTCTCGGCGTCCGATGGTGCCACCGCTGTCGGGAACCTCGTCACATGGACCAACCTGCCCTCCTTGAACCCGGGCGCATCGGGGAGCGTCACGATCCGCGCCCGGCTCGACGACGTCAAGAAGTCGTCATACGTCAACGTCGCCGAGATCATCGCCGACGGATCGGGGCCGCTCTCGACGACGGACGTCGACTCGTCACCGAGCTTGCCGACGGGCGACGAGAACGTCAACGAGGACGACCGTTCGGTGGCCTCGCTCTCGGTGGCCGAGGTGCTTGCGGCCAATTTGCCTGCTCGCTTGCCGCGCACCGGCTTCGACAGCGAGCGATCGTTGACCGCGGCATTGCTCCTGCTCGCGGCCGGCACAATGCTCACCGTGACAACTCGCCGTCGGCGTCGGAAGAACATCGCACCCGTCACCTGAGTGCCTCATGCCGAGGGGCATGAGCGGGATACCGTGCTGTTCGTGAGCGACCTCCCGCCGCCGCCGCCTCCGCCGCCAGGGTCGCGGGCGCCGCTGCCGCCACCGAGGCCGTCGCCGCCGCCTCCGCCACCCCCGCAGCCGGTGCGCCCGCCACCTCCGCCACCCCCGCTCTGGGTGCCGGGCATGAGACGCCAAGGCGGGAACCGGTTGCGGCGAACGTTGCGCAACATGCCGCGTTGGGTTTGGCCGGTTGCGGCGGTTGCGGTGGTTGCTGCCGTGATCGTCGTCGTCGTCACGACCAGCAACGGCAACGACAACCAGACTGCGTCGAGCTCGGGTACGACGAGTGTTGCCGCCAGCACGAACCCGGAGCCGACCGCACCTGGCGTGACTCCCTCCGTCGTCACCGGCCCGGCGACGGTGCCTCCGCCGTCGACAGCGGTTCCCGGAGCGACCGGGCCGACGGTCGTGACCGCAGCGAGCGAGGTGCCGACGGTCCCTCCGACGGCCCCACCGGCGACGAACGAGGTACCCGGCACTCCTGCCGGCACCGTAGGAGACCGGGCCAACCCGGTGCCGCCCGGCACGGTCGCGGACATCGGCGGGGGATGGCGGCTTCAGGTGCTCAACGTCAACCCCGATGCGGCAGCGGCCATTGCCGCGGTGAACCAGTTCAACGAACCACCACCGGCCGGCAATTCGTTCACGCTCGTCACGGTCGCGGTTGGATACTTCGGATTGGAGGATCCGAAGTCTGCCTTCGAGACGACCATCTCCGCTGTCGGGGCCAGCAACGTCGAACTGCCGGCTGAATGCGGTGTCGTGCCGCAAGAGCTCGACTCGTTCGGCGAGATCTTCACCGGCGGCGTGGTGGTCGGCAACGTCTGTTTCGTGACCACCCCCGACGACGTCGGCAGCTTGCAGCTGTACGCCACGGGGAACCCGGCCAGCAACAACAAGGTCTTCCTCGACGCATCGTCCTCACCACAGAGTCCGGCGCCCATGGCGGCACTTGTCGGCCCACAACCGGGTGCCTCGGCGACGCCTTCACGGCTTGCGCCAACCCCGTTGGGCACCGCCGCAGACGTCGGTGGTGGGTGGAAGCTCACGGTCACGAGCGCGGCGAGCGACATCACCGATTCGCTCACGGCGGAGAACCAGTTCCGCGACCCGCCGCCCGATGGTTACCGGTTCTTCGGTGTCGGCGTGACGTATGAATACGACGGTGCCGGGTCCTCATCGGCGTTCAACGTGGGCACGAACGCGGTTGGCGCCGGCAACGTTTCCCTGTCGACCGATTGCGGGTTCTTCTCCACGCAGATCGACCTGACAGCCGACGTCTTCTCCAGAGGCAGCGTCAGTGGCACCGTCTGCTTCGTGGTGCCCTCCAGCAGTCCAAAGATGGTGATCTACGCATCGGCCCTGCTCGATGGTCCCAACGTCATGTTTGCAACCGGCTGAGCTGCCGTGAGCGGCGAACCGTGGCACGTGTCTCATTGGCTGACCACGCCCGTCGCGATCACTCGGATCGCAGGAGCAGGGCGGGGGAGATGCGGTCGGCGCGGCGCGCCGGGAAGCCGGCGATGAGGTTGGCAACGATCACGAGCCCGACCGCGACCGCAGTCATCAGCAACGTCGGCATCGACGCATCGTTCAGGGTGCCGATGCTGTCGGCGAACGAACGGAAGACGAGCCTGCCGGCGATCAGCCCGAGTGGAACCCCGATGATCAACGGTAGGAGAGCGAACGCCGTCGCTTGCCAGTGCACGGCGCGCGCTATCCAACGCCGGTCGGCGCCGAGCGAACGCAGAATCGCCACATCCCTCCGACGCCTCTGTATCGAGGTCACCATGGTGTGACCGACCGTCAACACAGCCAGCGCGGCGAGCACGGAGGCCAGAACGAACGGAATCGCCCGAACGCGAGCGACGTTGACGATTGCGGACGGTGCCGATCCTGTAGGGCTCTCTGCCTCAGCGTCTTGCGCACTCAGGCCGGCGAGGCCCGCCAGGCGCTCGAGTGCGCCATCGGGTGCGTCGGCTCGGAACTTGACCACCGCTGCCGTGACGGTCGCTGTCGGGTTCAGCCGTTGCAGCCCGTCGACGGTGAGGAGACCGTCCTGGCCGATGCCATCGTTGAGACCCAGCGAGGGTACGACGACCAAACCGGTGACGTGGAACTGCTCGGTACCACCGTCGCCATCGAGCGCCAGATCGTCGCCGATCTTGGTGTGCAGCGCTCCTGCGGCCAAGCGGCCGAGGGCGATCTCGTCACGGCTGACGGGGATACGACCGACGAGCACCGGCGGCGCGACTTCTCCCTTGATCGGCTGCATGCCGACCAAGCGGAGCGTTGTCGAGCCGAAGCGGGCTTGGCCCTCGACGTAGAAGAGCAACGCGCCGATGTCGGCGTCTGCGTCGAGGGCGGTGCGGATCCCGTCCGGAATCGAGTCGGCGCCGCTGTTGCCGAGCATGAGGTCGTAGTTGATCCCGTACCTCGCCGGCTGGTGCACCAATCTCACCAAGCTCATCGCGAAGGTGAGCGATCCGATGAGACATGCGATTGTCAGGGAGAGCCCGATGATCACCGGACGGATGGAAGCAGCATCCTGAGCGCGTCGTCCGAACGCGAAGCGCAGTCCGGTGGAAGCCGTCGCCGAGCCTGCTCTCGTTGCAAGTGCCTCGATCGGCAGCGGCGGCTGTGCATCACGTCGCGACTTCGTCCTCGAGATGAGCAGCGTCACCAGAGTGCTCAGCATCAACGCCGTGACGACCACGGCGATGCCGAGCAGCACTACACCGAGATCGACACGGAGCCCGGGATGAGGCTCGATCCGGCGGGCAAACCCGGTGGGGAAGATTCCGGACAACGCACTTGCAATCGCAACTGCTACCAGGGTTCCGGACAACACGGGAATCGCCGCCCGTCCCATGGATTCCCAGCCGATCTGCCGGTCCACGTATCCGATGGACGACAGCCGGGTGCGCTCTGCCTCCGACAGCCGGATCTGCCTGGTGATCAGCTGTGCGAGGACCACGACGGCCGCAACGGCCGCAACGGCGGTGAGCGCCCACAGTCCCAACCCTTGAGCGTCGACTGCCTTTCGCAGAGCTGCGCTGACGAACACGGCCGGTTCGAGGCTCATGGAACTGCTGCCCGGAAGGGTGTCCAACTGGGCTCGAAATGCGTCCACGTCGACGCCTTGATCGAAACCGACCGACATGATCGTCACCTTGACGCCCACGCTCGGATTTCGAAGCAGCGCCGGCGAGAAGAGTGCGCTCGGGGTGGAATCATCGAGGCTGGCCGGACCATCGATGACGCCGACGATCACACCCTCCACCGTCGGCCCCGCAGGATCCTCGTCGAGGTTGAACCCATTGGTATCGGCCTGCTCCTGACTCAGCGTCTTCAGCTCGAACTTGTCACCGATTGCAGCGTGATAGGCGTCGATGAAGTCCTTTGACGCGACGAACTCGGTCGCCACATCGGGGTTCACGTCGCGGCCCGCGACCAATCTCGTGCCGATCGCCCGGTACGAACCGGTGAACACCGAGGCGCCGAGACCGTCGGACGAACCCGGCGCGAACAGCGCGCCGAAGACGAAGGTGGCCGAATCGACGGACGCCGCGCCCGGCAGCGCGGCGACCTCCGCGGTCCGTGGTCGCCCCTCTTCCTGGTAGATGAGTCCGTCGTACCCGCCGCCCTGTGCCGACGTGTAGCGATCGGCCACCGTCGACGTCCGTTCGGCCCCGGCAGCGAACGCCAGCACGACGCCGACCACCACTGCTACGGTCAGCGACAGCGCGGCTGTCGACAACCAGTGCTGCCGCAACATGCAGCGCAACCTGTACCGGACTGCCCTCACAACCCACAGTAAAGCTGGTGGTCACGGCACGGACCATCGTGCCAGCACCAAGTGGTTTGATGTGCTGCTACGAAACCGCGACGTTGCGGATGACCTCGTCGATGGTGGTGATGTCGACGGCCACCAGCTCAACGGCCTCGTGACTCATCGTCCGCATGCCCTGAGATTCGGCGAGGGCACGCATCTCCTGTGGCGCGGCGCCGGTCATGATGAGCTGTCGGAGCTGATCGGTCACATCGAGGACTTCGTACACGCCGACGCGCTCGCGGTACCCGGTACCGGAGCAGTAGTTGCACCCGGCACCATGCTTGAACGTTTCCTTCGGCGAGCCGCCAAACGTGTCGTACCACTCGCGCTCGACTGGCGTCGGTTGGTACACGGTCACACACGATGGACAGATCTTGCGGACGAGTCGTTGCCCGACGACGCCTACGAGCGAGGACGCCATCAGGAACGGCTCGATACCCATGTCGATGAGGCGGTACAGAGCCGAGATCGAGTCGGTCGCGTGCAACGACGACATCACGACGTGGCCGGTCAGTGCCGACTGGACGGCGATTCGCGCCGTCTCCTGGTCGCGAATCTCGCCCACGAGGATGACGTCGGGATCCTGCCGAAGGATCGACTTCAATCCGCTGGCGAACGTGACGTCGGCCTGCAGGTTGATCTGCATCTGGTTGATCGCTGGGAACACGTACTCGACGGGATCCTCGATCGTCATCACGTTGAGCTCGCTGCGACTGATCTCGGCGAGTGTTGCGTACAGGGTCGTCGTCTTTCCCGAGCCAGTCGGGCCGCTGCAGAGGATCATTCCATACGGCTTGCGGACGATTGCCAAGAAGCGGTCGTAGGTCGCCTTCGGCATGCCGAGCTCGGAGAGATGCTTCATCGAACGGCTCTTGTCGAGCAACCGCAGAACAGCTGTCTCGCCGAAGATCGTCGCCCCGGTGGCGACGCGCACATCGACTCCACCCCCGTCGATGGTGGTCTCGAACTGACCGTCCTGCGGGCGACGCCGCTCGACGATGTCCATGTCGGCCATGATCTTGATGCGGCTCACCAGTTCGGGACCTGTCGAATACGGCATGCTCAGCACTTCGCGCAGTGCTCCGTCGATGCGATAGCGAATGCGGATTCGATCCTCCGTCGGCTCGATGTGGATGTCGGAGGCGCGATCGCGCAGGGCTTGAGTGACGATCTTGTTGACGAGCTGGATGATTGGTGCTTGATCGGTCGTGCCGACCGTTGCGGCGACAACCTGCTGCGCCGCCGCCGTCTCCCAGAACTGCTTGACGTTCTCGTCAGTGTTGGTGAGGACGCGGTAGTACGTGTTGATACAGGTCAACACGTCGTCGGGCTGCGCCAGGAAGATGTTGATCTGGTCGATGTCGAGGCGCGCCAGCGCCTCACGAACGACCGCGCTCGCCCCATCGGCAACGGCCACATCGAGCGAGTCCTCCGACAGGCGAAGGGGCACGATCTGCAGGCGGCGAGCCATCTCCTCGCTGACGAGAGCGAGAGCCTCGGCCGTCGGGCGAACGGCACGAAGATCCACGGTCGGAAGGCCGAGCTGAACTGCGAGAGCTTGGGTGAGCGTTCGCGGGTCGAGGAGACCCTGGTCGACGAGGATGGCGCCGAGCTGCCGACCCGATTCCTGCTGCAGGTTGAGCGCACCGGTCAGCTGTTCCGGCAGCAGGACGTTGTGCGACAGCAGCACATCACCGAGTCGGGGTCGTGCACCAGTGGAGATCGTGGGTGTCACCTCGGCCACCGACGTGCGAACGACTTCGGCAACCGTTTCGCGCTGCCTCGATCGTTTGCTCATGTCGGGTCACACGTCACCAGACGATGTTCGCACCACCTGTACCAACACCGCACGGGCCATCGGTCCCGGCTTGCGGCGCAGGGTACCTACGGAATCGCGCGCCGAGAGGAGTAAGCGCAAGGTCCGGCCGTTCGGCGACACCGGTCGGGCACAAAGGCCCTTTCATTGACTCCTCTAGCCCCCGAGAGTAGTGATTGTGATGCGAAGAGTGGTCAATTCATGAGCGTTGAGACGATGCCCGAGGTCGAGCAACAAGTCGTCGCGGTCGCCAAGCAGCGCAAGCCGCTGTTCAGCATCGGAAAGACGATCAAGCCCGCCGTGGTCATGGCGTTCTCACGCCAACTGTCGTCCTTTCTCGAGGCCGGCATCCCACTTCTCGATGCTCTCGACATCGTCGCTCAGCAAACCGCGTCAGCGGCGATGCGAGTGGTCATCACCGACGTTCGGTCGTCGATCCAGCGCGGCACGAGCTTCTCCGAAGCCGTCGACGCCCACCCATTGATCTTCCCCGCGTTCTATCGGGCGATGTTGACCTCTGCCGAATACACCGGCTCGCTCGACGAGGTGCTCGCCCAGTTGTCCGCCTACCTCGAGCGCGACATCACTGCCAGGCGACAGGTGAAAAGTGCGCTGACGTATCCGATCATGGTGCTGGTCGTCGCAACCGCGGCGATGATCGTGATGTCATTGTTCGTGCTGCCGAAGTTCACCGGCTTGTACAAGAGTCTGGGCGCAACCCTTCCGTTGCCGACGCGCATGCTGATGGGCTTCACGAACTTCATGCAGAGCTATTGGCTCTACGTCCTCGGGCGTGATGGCGCTGTCCATCGTCGTGCTCTTCGCGATCGTCGGCGGCGCTCGTGGCAAGGGCCGCCGTGATGTCGTGACGATGAGGCTTCCCGTCATCGGCAACCTCTACCAACTCATCTCGCTCGAGCGCTTCTGCCGCGTGCTCTCCAGCCTCTCGACCGCGGGCGTACCGTTGCCGGCTGCCATCGGCCTGTCGGCTGACAGCACCAACAACTCGCTGTTCAAGAACAAGATGGTGGCGGTGCGCGACGTGCTCGTCCGCGGCGGCGGTCTCTATGAGCCGATGGCGGAGACGGGGCTCTTCCCGATCGCGGCCCGGCAGATGATCCAGGTCGGCGAACGCACCGGAATGCTCGGGAACCAACTCGGCAAAGCCGCCTCCTACTACGAACGCGAGGTCACCTTCTCGATGAAGAAGGCAACCCAGATGTTCGAGCCGATCATCATCGTGTGCGTCGGTCTCGTCGTCGGTTTCATCGCCGTGGCTCAGATCGCCGCGATGTACAGCATCTTCGGCCAGGTCAAGTGAGCCCATCTCACGACCGGTCGTTGAACCAATCCCCGCCGTGCAATCACGGCATCAACAAAGCAGAGGAAGCAATGAAAATGTATCGAAGCCCAAGCAAGAGCCAAGGCGACGGTCGACAGGATGACAAGGGCTTCACCCTCATTGAAATCCTCATCGCCATCGTCTTGGTCGGAATCCTTTCAGCAGTCGCCGTAGTCGGCATCAGCAACCTCGTCGGCAAAGGCGGAACGTCCGCGTGCCAGGCGTCAGCCGATGCCGGAAAGGCCGGATCGGCCGTGTACTTCGCGTCCAATGCCAGGTATCCCGCCGATTTCCTCGCCCTGACAGTAGATGCTGCGAACGGGCCCGCAATGACCCTGCCCACCGGTGTTGTCGCATCAGGAGGCGGCGCGATCGTGGCCGGCACTTTGGCGGTGAAGTCCGGCACGAGCTGGACACTGACGATGACGGCCGGAACCACCACCGTCGCTCCAGTCTTCAGCTGTACCAGCCCGTGAGTTGATGTCCCACTCTGCTCAGGGTGCATTGCCCCCTGAGCAGGTCGGTCATCGAACATCCCCCCGCCGTGCAACGCGGCATCAACAAAGTAGAGGAAGCAATGAAAATGTATCGAAGCCCAAGCAAGAGCCAAGGCGACGGTCGACAGGATGACAAGGGCTTCACCCTCATTGAAATCCTGATCGCCATCGTGTTGGTCGGCATTCTGTCCGCGGTCGCCGTGGTCGGCATCAGCAACCTGGTCAGCAAGGGGACGACGTCTGCTTGCAGCGCGTCGAGGGATGCTGCGATTGCGGGATCGGCCGTGTACTTCGCGAACAACGCCAACACATACCCGACCAGCTTCACCCAACTGACGACTGCACCCGCCGCGTTTACGGCGCCGTCCGGATCCACCGTTGCCGCGCAGACGGTGACAAACGGGTGGGTCTTGACGATGACCGCCGGCGTCGGTACTGCCGCGCCGACCTTCGTCTGCACCTGAGTCGACGTCTCTATCGGTTCGGGGTGCATTCGCATCCCGAACTGATGGCCATCGAAACGGACACCCACAACTGGTTCGTTCACGGCACCTACACGAGGAAGTAATGGATATGTATGACAGCCCAGTCCGCGAGAGCGATGACGCCTTCAGGCACGACGACGGTGGCTTCACGCTCATCGAAATCCTGATCGCCATCGTCCTGGTCGGCATCCTGTCGGCCGTAGCCGTGGTCGGCATCAGCAACTTGGTCAGCAAGGGGTCGAAGTCGGCATGCAGCGCTTCCGGGGATGCTGCGAAAGCAGCATCGGCGGTTTACTTCGCGTCCTACGGCACCTACCCGGTGAACTTTCCGGCACTGACGACTGCAACCGGCTCGGGCGCAACGCTGATCCCTGCCGCCTTCACGTTGCCGACCGGAGTGACGGCTCCCGCTCTGGTGGCAGCACCAACCGCTGGAGGTTGGACCTTGACGATGACGGCCGGAACCGCAACCACGGCTCCGACCTTCGTATGCAACTGAGTTGACCGGAGCAACGATGAGAACGCGTGGTGACAGCGGCGAGACGCTGATCGAGGTGCTGTTCACCATCGTGATCGTCAGTTTGACCTTCTCGGCGTTGTTCACGGCTCTCGCCACCGCCGGCAATGCCGGCAACGTGCAACGAACGAGCGTGCAATCCGACGTGGTGCTGCGCAACTATGCAGAGGCCACCAAGGCTGCCGCGCAGGATTGTGTGTATCCGGGTACGTACACCGTCACCTATCCTCCGCCCTTGCCGACCGGCTTCAAACTCTTCGTTGTCGAGGCGGGAATCGATGTTGCGGAAATCGGGCTTCCCAGAGACTGTCCCGGCGTGACAACCGCGCAAACGTTGACAGCTGAAGGTCACGGGGCCGTTGTCGTTCAAGGCGACCATGGACATCCGGGTGAGAACGCCGTGACCACGCCGTCGTCCGCGCCCCCAGCATCCGGATTCCGGGGCATCGCTCATCCTGGCGATCGGATTCATGGTCGTCATCGGCCTGCTCGGCGGCGCCCTGGCGATGTTGGCGACGAGCGGACTGGGCAATCGCACCACGTTGCAGAAACTGCGCAACACCCAGTACTCGGCCGACGGCGCGATCGAGCAAGCGATCTCTCAGGTTCGTGTCAAGGATTGCTGCGACGCCAAGCGGATCGATTGGTGACACGATTCCGCCGGCGTTGAACAACATCGCCATCAGAGTCGACTGGGTCACCGACTGCACAGGAACGATTCAGGGTGCTGACGGCACGTTCCTCGACCCAACGCGATGTCACCTTCACGGCATGCGCCGACATCGGCAGCACCCCGTGTGATCCCGCCAAGGTCATCATTCGGGCACAGGTCAACTTCCAGCAGCAGGTCGCTGGCGGTCGCTGTGACCAAGACCTACGTCTTGTCATGGAGCGTCAATCAATGAACGAGCGAGCGACCGTCAGCCCGCCGAGCCCGGACTCGGCACGCGAACGCTGGATTCACGCTCATCGAAGTGTTGTTTGCCCTCGTGCTCAGTGCCATGATCTCCGGCGTTGTCGCCGCAGGTCTGATCACTGCGCTGAATGTCTTCAGCTCCACGAACGGCCAAGTCGCCGATTCGTCCGATGCCGGGTTGATCTCGTCGTTCCTCGTCCGCGACGCACAATCGGCCGGCGGCATCGACCCGGCGACCGCGTTGCCCGACTCCACCCTCGGCGTCTCCACCAACCCAAGCGATGTGGACGGCAAGGCCTGCATGACAAGCGGGGCGGTGACGGCGGATGTCACGGTGCGCTTCAAGTGGATCGACCGCACCTCGGGGACAGCGAACACCAACGTCGTCGTCTACGCCCTCGACACGACAACGCACATCCTCACCCGGCATCTCTGCACGAACGGTGCGTACGTGGTGCAGGTCGCGCTCGGTCGAAGCATCAATTCTGCCACGGCGTCGTGCCAATACGAATCGTCGCTCCTTGTGCAGCCGCCGTACTGCGGCGGCCACCCGACGTTCGTCTCGATGGACACTGGCGGGAAAGGGCACGAGAGCGCCGCTGACGTACACCCTGACTGCGTCGCTTCGTTCGGCTCCTTCGCTCATGGCCATCATGCTTCCGACGACACTCAAAGATGGTCGGCTTGCAGTTCCCTATGCGTCGGACGTCATGACGACCATCGGAGCCTCCGTTCAGACGAAGTGGTCACAGACCGGCCTGCCCGCAGGCCTGAACATCGACCCGTGGACGGGCATGATCTACGGCACGCCTAGTCCGACCGGTCCGTTCCCCATCACGAACATCGTGAGGGTCACGGTCGCCGACGTGTTGTTTGCTACGACGGCGACGAGGGCCTACACGATCGTCATCCACGGTCCCCCTGTCGCCGTGCCGGACGGATCTGGCGATCCCAGCTACGCCACAAAAGAGGACACGCCCCTAACCGTCGCCGCCCCTGGAGTGCTGGCCAACGACTCGCGGCGCGAGGGCAACCTGACCCTGCCGGCGCCCACGATGGCGACTGTCGCGTCAGGTGTTGCTCACGGGAAGCTGGTGTTCAACGCCAACGGCTCGTTCACCTACACCCCTGAGCTGAACTGGAACGGCAGCGATTCGTTCACCTATCGGGCCAACGACACGGTCACGGCGAGCGACGGCTCACTCGTGCAACTCGACTCCGCCACTGCGGTGGTCACGCTGACGGTGACACCCGTCAACGACCCGCCGGTCAACCAGGTGCCGACCGCCCAGGAGACGGCGATCAACACTGCGAAAGAGATCTCTCGTATTTCGATCAGTGACGTCGACGCAGGGGCCGGGATCGTCCAGGTGTACATGACCACGACCAACGGCACCTTGACGTTGCCCGGAGCGACGGGCCTCGTCACGTCGACCGGCAGTGGCACCGCGGCGATGAAGATCACCGGCACGATCGCCAACATCAACCTCAGTCTGGCCCACGCAACGTTCACCCCGACGCCGAACTTCACCGGCGCCGCCACGCTGACGATCAACACCAACGATCTGGGCAACTCCCCAGCGACGCTCGTTGCCTGACACGGTGAGCACCATCCAGATCACGGTCCGTTCGCTGGGGATCTTCACCGACAAGAAAGACATCGGTGCCGTTGCAGCGGGCCCCACCAGCAGCGCCTATTCACCGACCACGTACACGGTCACGGGCAGCGGCTGGGACATCTGGGAAGCGAACGACGGGTTCCAGTTCATCTACAGAGCCTTGGCGACTGATGGGAGTCTGACGGCGAGGGTCGTTTCCGAGAACGTCACCTATGTGGGCAGACCCACCTACGATCCGTCGTGCTACAAGAGCGGTTCCCAGCAGCAGCAGCAGTGCAAATCCGTTGCCAAGGCCGGCGTGATGTTCAGGCAGGACGTCACGAGTGTCAGCGCGCTCGATGCAATGGTGGGCGTTACGCAAGACAACGGATCCGAGTTCATCTATCGACAGACCGCAGGGGCGACGACCAACGCAGCTTCACCGGGGGATTCTCTACATGTCCCGTACTGGTTGAGGCTCACCCGCCACGGCAACCTGATCACCGCCGAGATCTCGTCGAACGGCACGAGCTGGATCCAGAGGGGGACTACCCAGACGATCGGGTTCGGGTCGACCATCTATGTCGGTCTCGCCGTGTCGGCGGTCAACCAACTCAGCGGAGACGACCCGTCGAGGAAGCTCAACACTGCCGCATTCGACAACGTCTCGATCAGCACGCCGCCGACCGGCGTGGCCGACAGCTACCCGGTCAGCCAGAACACAACATCTACCGTCCTCGCGGTCACAGGCGTGCTCGCCAACGACTCGGATCCCGAGAGCAACAGCCTGACCGCCAGAGTCGTCTCGACCACCGCCGGTCTGACCTTCAACTCGGACGGTTCGTTCACGTTTGCGCCGCCGGCGAACTTCAATGGTGCGACGTTCACCTATGTGGCCAATGACGGAGCCTTCGACTCGGCCGTTACGACGGTGACTTTGACGGTCAACCCCGTCGGGCTCACCAACACGATGCCCAGCTTCACCAAGGGCGTCGACCAGAGCATCCGCGCCAATCTCGGTACCCAGTCGGTTCCCCTCTGGGCGACGGCCATCAATCCAGGCGCCGGCGACGGAGCCCAGTTGGTCGACTTCATCGTGACGAACTCCAACAACGCGCTGTTCAGCGTGCAGCCGTCGATCAGCGCCGACGGCACCCTGACCTACGCGCCCGCCCCCGCCGACGTCCTCACCGGGGACGGTGCCCACGGCACGGCCATCGTCAGCGTCGTCATCCACGACAACGGCGGCACGACGAATGGCGGCGTCGATACCAGTGGTGCACAGACGTTCACCATCACGCTTGTCGCACCTCCGGTTGTGACCACCACCGCCGCCAGCTTGGCGTACACCGAGAACGGCTCTCCGACGCCTGTCGATCCCGGAATCACGGTCACCGACGCAGACAGCACAACCCTGGGCTCGGCGACGGTCGCCGTGGCCTCCGGCTATGTGAACGGGCAGGACCTGCTCAGCTTCACCAACCAGAATGGAATCACCGGGAACTGGAACGCGGCCTCCGGCGTTATCTCCCTGACCGGCACAACGAGCATCACCAACTATCAGACTGCCCTTCGCTCGATCACCTACAGCAACGCCAGCGACAACCCGAGCACAGCGAGGCGCGCTGTCACCTTCATCGCCAATGACGGCTTCGTCAACAGCAGGGCGGCCACTCGCACGGTCACCCTCACCGCCGTCAACGACCCCCCGGTCAACAGCGTGCCAGTCGCACAGCGAACGGCAAAGGGTGTCGCTGAGGTGTTCTCGGCTGCCAACGGCAACCTCATCTCGATCAGTGACCCCGACGCCGGTGCCAGTCCGGTGCAGGTGCAACTGGTCAGCACAAATGGAACGACCACGCTGTCGGGCAGTACCGGGCTGACCTTCAAAGCAGGCGACAGCAGTTCCGCCGATGCCGACATGACGTTCACCGGCACCATCTCCGACATCAACTCGGCACTCGCCGGCCTGAGTTTCGCCCCGACTCCGAACTACTTCGGCACTGCGGCGAGCCTGCGAGTCGTCACCAGCGACCAAGGCAACACCGGTATCGGTGGCGCACTCGTCGACGACGACACCATTGCGATTTCCGTTTGGTCCTCGGATTGCCCCGCGACGATCCTTGGTTGGCGCGGCCAGTACTACGGCACGGACTCGCCGACCGGTACGCCAGTGCTGTGCATCGACGATCCCCAGATCAGCTTCAACTGGGGCAACAACGCCCCCGACCCCGCCTTGCCGGCCGACCACTTCTCCGTGCGCTGGACCAAGACTCAGTCCTTCGTTGCCGGTTACTACGCCTTCACCATGGGTTCCGACGATGAGAGCAAGCTGTTCATCGATCCAGGTAGTGATCCCCCCAGCACATCGACGACACCCGTCATCACTGCGTCGTACAACGCACCAAGGACGAGTTCGCCGATCTTCCTCGCCGCGGGCAACCACACCATCGTGATGGAGTACCACGAAAATACTGGCGGTGCGTTGGCGAACCTGACTTGGGTTGCCGTCGCTCCACCGAGTTGCTCGACCCCGCCTTCGGGTTCTTCGACGGATTGGTTCGGTCAGTACTTCGGCAACGCCAACTTCAACAACGGCGACGTCGGAATTCCGCCGGCGGAGTGCCGCAACGATCCCAGCATCGACTTCAATTGGGGCAGTGGCGCCCCGTTCACCGGAATGTTGCCGGACGGCTTCTCCGTGCGCTGGACCAAGACTCAGACGTTTGACGGCGGCACGTACAACTTCGCCCTCACTTCCGACGACGGAAGCAGGCTCTACATCGACGACAACACCACCCCCGTTGTGAACAACTGGGGCGATCACGGATCGAACCAGGTCAATGCCTCCGTGACCATGCCTGCAGGGCCGCACAAACTGGTCGTCGAGTTCTACGAGAACGGCGGTGGTGCGCTGGCCACCCTCGTCGTCACCCCTCCCCCCGGTCCTCCGGCGCTCACCTTCTCGGCGTTCAACAACACCTACTGGAGCGGCGCAGGATCGCCCGTCTACTATCGCTCAGCGGCGAGTGCAGGTTCGTTCACGACAACAGCAAGCTCGACCGACTCCACATCCGGGATTGCCAGCTACACGTTCCCGGCCCTGGGCGCGAACTGGACCTCGAGTCCGGGCGCACTGGGTGTGAACACCTACTCCTGGACTGGCAGCCCGGCTGCCCCTGGCGCGCCGAGCATCACGGCGACCAACGGCGCAGGCCTCACCTCTGCAGGCTCACCTTTGACGCTCATCGTTGACAACTCAGCGCCGACTGGCGTCTCGGTGAGCTATTCCGACGGCGTCACGTCCGCTTCGTCGGTAGTCGTCAGCTTCGTCACGGGTGCGGATGCTGGATCCGGCGTTGGAACTCGCCTGCTGCAGCGTCAATCGGCGACTCTGACGGGGACCACCTGTGGCGCGTTCGGCGCCTTTGTGACGGTCACCAACGGCACCAACCCGACGTCGCCGGTCTCCGATGCCGTGACCCTCGGGAACTGCTACAAGTATCAGTACATCGTCTCCGACAGGGTCGGCAACGTGCAGACAGCAGCCAGCCGCGAACGTCGTGAAGGTCTTGAAGACGTACTTCAACACGATCAAGGACACCAGCGGGTTGCTCAGCTACTGGCGGCTCGGCGAGACCTTTGGAATGTCGGCGGCAGACAGTGCGGGCACCAACACAGGTACCTATTACAACACCCCGACGCTCACTGTCGCAGGAGCGATCTCCGGAGATACGAACACGGCGGCGACCTTCAAGGGCATCAACGAGTACGCGAGTGTCGGGCGAGGGATCTCCGGCGACTTCTCGATCGAGTTCTGGTTCAAGTCGTCGCAGGGCATCGGCGCGAACAACACACAGTGGTGGCAAGGTGCGGGCCTCGTCGACGCAGAGGTCGCGGGGTCTGTGAACGACTTCGGTGTCTCGCTCGGTTCAGACGGCCGTGTCGTTGCCGGCACCGGCAACCCCGACCGTTCGATCGTGTCGGCCAGCGGCTTCGCCAACGGAAACTGGCACTACGTTGTCTTCACCCGGGCCGGCGGTTCGCTCGCTCTCTACATTGACGGGGCCCTGGCCGGGTCAAGGACCGACGGAAACACCGGTGCACTAAATTCTGCGCCGGCGATCAACTTCGGGCGAATCCAAACGGGTGGTAACTACCTTGTCGGCTCCCTGGACGAGATAGCGATCTACAGCGCAGCCCTTGACGCGAACACGGTGAAGGCCCACTACGACGCCGGCAAGTAGGGCAGCTTCCTCGCCCGGCGGGGTTCCCGGAAACGCACCCGGTCGCGAGTCGTTCAGGTGGCCTTACTTACCGAACTCTTACCGGGATCTCGTGCATGTCTGGCTCGTTTCGTCCAGAGTGGTGGCCATGCCGAGCGACCTTCGTGATCGCGCCCAGGCCGCGCCATGGCGCGTCGAGGCCGCAACCGTTGCAACGACGGCACTACACCGTGCTCAGCGACAACCATCTGCTGTCGTTCTTCGGAGCCTCGTTCGGAATCATCCTGACGGTTTGGCTTCGTCATGGTGGCTTCGGCAACCTGGCCAAGGGAGCGATCCCGGCTGCGACCAGCCTTACTCAGTTCACCGGGATCGCCGCTTCGTTTGCCGGCCTCGCCGGCCTGGCGTTGGCAGGGAGGCCGGTGGCCATCGAGCATCGATACGGCTTCGATCGGGTGTTCATCTGGCACAGGATCCTGGGTGAGACGATGGCCGTCCTGTTGGGCCTGCACGTGGTCGCCGGAATCTTCGCGTGGGGCCTCGACGAGGGGTTCGCCTCGGCGATCATCGATCTCACGGGCCGCGAGTCGTACATGGCGTTGGCGTTCGTCGGGTCGTTGATCATCGGCGCGGTCACCATCACCTCCCTTCGCAGCATCCGTCGGCAGATGTCGTACGAGACGTGGTACTTCGTCCATCTGTTGGCCTATGCAGGGTTTGCCATGTCCTTCTCTCACGAGATCGTTCTGGGTCAGCTCTTCGCCAACGACACATTGGCACGATGGCTCTGGATCGCGTTGCACGTGGGGGTTGGCGTGATGCTGATCCGTGGGCGCTGGGGCCGACTGTTGGTCGCGGCGATGCACCCGCTGCACATCGCCGAAAAACGCAAGCTGAACGCCAACACCACGGAGCTGCGCCTCGCCGGTGGTGCCCTCGACAAGATGATCGGTGACGCCGGGCAGTTCGTGATCGTGCGTCCGCTGGCCAAGGGGCTGTGGTGGCAGGCGCACCCGTTCTCGCTCTCGGCGGCGCCGACGACCCACGGGCTCAAGATCTCTGTCAAGTCACTCGGCGACGGCAGCGCCTCGATCGCCGCTCTCCCGAGGGGAACCCGTGTGATCGTCGAAGGCCCGTTCGGTGCGTGCACTCCTCAGGCGATCGAGAACCGCAAGGTGCTCTTCATCGTCGGCGGCATCGGTGTTGCGCCGGTGAAGGCCATGCTCGAACGACTAGACCGCGGTCATCAGCCGATCGTGCTCTATCGGGTACATCGGCACGACGACCTGGTCTATGCCAACGAGTTGCGCGGCATGGCCCGCGAGCTGGGCGGCGAGTTGATGACGCTGGTAGGGCCGACCGCAACCCTGGCCGTGCGAGATCCGTTCTCCGGAAAGGTGTTGCGCAAGGCCATTCCCGATCTCACCGAGCGTGTCACGGTGCTGTGCGGTCCCGAACGCTTGCTGTGGGCCGGTCGCGCCGGGCTTCGTGAAGCGGGCGTCGCCGTGGAGGACATTCACTTCGAGCAGCCGTGGTGGTGAACCGATGAGCCAACGCCCCACCCACTCGCTGGCCCGGCGACTGATGCCGGCCGTGGCAATGACTGCTGCGGCCTCAGGTCTCATCGGTCTGCTCGACCGTCCCTCCAGCGGCTTGGCCGGTAACGCGGTCGGCAATCCTGCGGCTCTGCCGGATACCGGCGCGCCTCCGAATCCGAACCAGCCGCCGTTGGTCTCGTCGACGCTTCCCGCGGTCGTCCCAGGCGGCGACGGCGGCACCTCCTCGGGTCAGCAGCCGGCACCCACCATCGCGCCGACACCGGTGCAAACCGCCAAGCCGGCAGCCAGTGGCGGAGCGTGCACCGGCAAGACGATCGACGGCCCATCGGTCAACACGCGGTGGGGGCCCGTGCAAGTCGAGGCAGTGGTATCGAGCAGCGGCCAGATATGCAACGTGGGCGCGATCCGGTCACCCGATTCGCACGGCAGATCGGTCAGGATCAACCAGCAGGCACTGCCGATCCTCCATTCTGAGGTGATGAAGGCCCAGGGAGCGAACATCTACGGCGTGAGCGGTGCCACGATCACCTCCGACGCATACGTTCGTTCGCTCCAGGCGATCCTCGACGGCAGCGCCGGATGACGACGGCCCTTGCGCCCCGCGTCGTCCGCACGCACCCGGTGATGGGCACCGTTGCCAGCGTGCACGTGCACGACGTGCACGACGTTGCGATGGCCGAGGCTGCGATCGCCGAGATGTGGGACGAGCTCGATCGTCTGGAGGACATGTTCTCGACCTACCGCCCGACGAGCGAGATCAGTCGCATCAACCGGGGCGAGCTTCACGTCCTCGACGCAAGTCCCGAAGTGCTCGAGGTGGTCGACGCCTGCACATGGTTGGAACACGCCAGTCGTGGAGCCTTTCGAGCCCGACGTCCGGGCGACGAGATCGTCGACCCTGCGGGCTTCGTCAAGGGGTGGTCCGCGGAGCTCGCGTCGAAGAGCCTCCACCGCGCCGGATTGGAGCACTGGTACCTCTCCGTCGGCGGCGACATCCAGACCTGCGGTACCGCCGGCGACGGATCACTGTGGCGGATCGCCATCGCCGATCCGAACGGCGACGACCCTTGCGTCGTGCGGGCCCTTGTCGAAGTTGACGGACTTGCGGTGGCGACATCGGGCACAGCGGCCCGCGGACGTCACCTGTGGGATGGCCGAACCGACGAACGGGCGGAGTCGCTCGCTTCGATGACAGTCGTCGGTCCGCACCTCACCTGGGCCGATGCGTTCGCCACGGCGGCCTTCGTGATGGGGCGCGACGGCGTCGAGTGGGTGACGAACTTCGACGGTTATCGGGCGCTGGCGATCACGGAGCAGGGAGAACTGATCCGTGGCGACGATCAATGGGGTTCGCCTGGATCAACCGTCGATTGCGTGGGCGCGTAGGTCGGCCAGCGTCGAGTATTCGAGGGCCGACAGATGCGTGGCCGCCAGTCGCACCTTGGGCGCCGCTCCTGCCTCGAAGGCCTCCTGCCAACGTGCTGCGCAGAGGCACCACTGGTCACCGTCGCTCAACCCGGCAAAACCGTATTGAGGCATGGGTGTCGACAGGTCGTTGCCGACCGCCTGGGAATAGGTCAAGAACTCGTCGGTGGCAACGACGCACACCACGTGAAGACCGGGGTCATCGCCCCGGTTCTCGCAGCAACCCGTGCGGTAGTAGCCGGTCAACGGGTCGAGCGAGCACGGCTGCAGCTCTTCTCCGAGCACGTTCAGTTGACGCATTCCCACATCGAAGCACGTATGGTGACTTCATGCTTGATCCAATGATTCGCGATCTTGCCCGCGGCAAGA
The DNA here is from genome assembly GCA_963805445.1 of Ilumatobacteraceae bacterium. Taxonomy (GTDB): domain Bacteria; phylum Actinomycetota; class Acidimicrobiia; order Acidimicrobiales; family Ilumatobacteraceae; genus JAENVT01. The sequence goes on from CAWDUI010000010.1 coordinate 164,740, forward strand.
ACTTCGGCTCGATTTCCTTCCACCTGCCCAACGGCTCGATCAGCACCCACGTGATGTGGGTCGACGCCGACGACGATCATGTCTTGATCAACACCGAGGTGCACCGAGCCAAGTACAAGGCAATCCAGGCCAACCCAAACGTCACCGTCACGATCTGGAGCTCCGAGAACCCGTACGCGTACGCCGAAGTGCGCGGCAACGTCACCAGTGAGGTGCGCGGCCCCGAGGCGAGAGCAGGCATCGACGCATTGTCTCGCAAGTACACGGGCGGCGACTACTCACCGGTGATTCAAAGTGAGCGAGTGATCCTGCAGATCACTCCTGATCGCCAGCGCAGCCAGGGCTTGTGATCGGCGCTGGCGGCGTAATGGTCCGTCGACGCCCAGCTCACCGCCTGCGTTGATCGGCGACGTCAGTTGGCGCTGACGCCCAGTGCCCTGCCGACGAGGTAGGTGGCACCGCAGGCGATCAACAAGATGAGCACCTGGCGGGTGGCGCTCCACAGCATGCGCCGCTCGGCGAACTTGCCGATCATCAGCCCGACGAAGGCCGCGGCAACGACACCGATGGCGATCGACGTCACCTTGGCGCCGTTGCCGTGACCGGTGAACCACGGAATGACGGGGAGGATCGCGCCGACCAGGAAGCACACCAGCGAGAGGCCGGCCGCACTCCAGGGCGAGCCGAGCTCGTTCGGATCGACACCGAGCTCCTCGCGGGCGTGCACCGCCAGCGCCGATTCTGGCACGCGCATGACGTCGGCAGCGGCATCCAGGGCGATCTGGCGAGTCATCCCGTGCCCCTCGTACATTGCCGCGAGCTCGGCGGTTTCGGAGACAGTGTTGTGTGCGAGCTCGCGCCGCTCGACAGCCAGCTCACGAAACACCATCTCGTTCTGCGCGGAGATGCTGACCCATTCTCCGGCGGCCATGCTCGTGGCCCCGGCGATGGCCCCGGCGAGACCGGCCAGGCGGACGTATTGTGGCAGGACACCGGCGCCAGCGAAACCGATCACCAACGACACGTTGGAAACGAGACCGTCGCTCACCCCGAAGACGGCGGCACGCGCCAGTCCACCGGCAACCGAGCGGTGACCGGGATGCGATTCGGCCCGGCGCCGAAAAGTGGGGCGGCTCATTTCTCACACGCTACCGAGTAGTGTCGCCAAGCAGGGAAAACTGCCGCCAGCGTTGCCGGGAGATGCATGACCACCATCCACACAGCCGATGATTGGCTCGACGCCGTTCGAGCCTCGCTCGGAGCGCGGGCCGACCTGGTCGCTCGACTCGAGCCGGCCATGCCCGCAGGCTATGACGAGCTCAACGACCCGCCGGTGGCGGCGCTCGACTTCGTCAACATCGACCTCCTGACGAGTGGCGCCTCCGATCTGTCCACCGATCTGCTGCAACGCGGTGACGGCAGTTGGAGGTTCCGCATCTATCGGCGGGGCGAGTCGATCCCGCTGGCCGACATGCTGCCGTTGCTCGATCACCTCGGCTTGCGTGCCCTCGACGAGCAGGCCTTCGGCTTCCGGCTCGACGATGTCGTGGTGTGGCTCCACGATGTCGGTGTCGAGGTGCCTCCCGATGCTCAACTGAGCGAGGCCATCGCGGCCGAGGTTCAACGAACCTTCCTGGCCGAGTTCAGCGGATCCATCGAGGTTGACGGCCTGAATCGGTTGGTCATCCTGGCCGGGCTGACGGCTCGGCAGATCGAGGTCTTGCGTGGTTACTCGCGCTACTTGCGCCAGATCGGGTTCCCATTCAGCCAGCAGTACATCGAAGCAACGCTCGTCCGGCATGCATCGATCAGCCGCCTGCTCGCCGGATTGTTCGCGGCGCGCTTTGCGCCCGGCATAGAACGTGGTGACGGTGACGTCGGTACCGACGCAGCGTTGCGAACTCAGATCATCGAGGCCCTCGACGGAGTTCCCAGCCTCGACGACGATCGCACGCTGCGCTCGCTGCTGGCCCTCATCGAGGCCACCGTGCGCACGAACGCGTTCCGCCCGGCAGACGACGGCGGCTATCGCCCGGTCATCTCCTACAAGTTCGACACGTCGAAGGTTCCCGATCTGCCATTGCCACGGCCGATGTTCGAAGTGTGGGTGTGCTCGGCGCGGGTCGAGGGTGTGCACCTTCGCAACGGCCGGATCGCTCGCGGCGGCATCCGCTGGAGTGATCGCCGAGAAGACTTCAGAACCGAGATCCTCGGTCTGGTCAAGGCACAGATCGTCAAGAACGCAGTGATCGTGCCGACGGGAGCAAAGGGTGGCTTCGTGTTGAAGAAGCCGCCGGCTGGAGCGGAAGAGTTCCGCGCCGAAGGCGAGGCCTGCTACCGGCAGTTCATCAGGGGCTTGCTCGATGTCACCGACAACATCGTCAGCGGCGTGGTGGCTCCACCCCCCGACACGGTGCGCCACGACGGCGATGATCCTTACCTGGTGGTCGCCGCCGACAAGGGAACCGCGACCTTCAGCGACATAGCCAACGAGATCTCCGCCGAGTACGGCTTCTGGCTGGGTGACGCCTTTGCCTCCGGCGGCAGTGAGGGTTACGACCACAAGACGATGGGCATCACGGCTCGCGGTGCTTGGGAGAGCGTTCGGCGCCATGCGCGGGCGATGGGCAAGGACGCCGACCGCGATGCGCTCACCATCGTTGGCATCGGCGACATGTCGGGCGACGTGTTCGGCAACGGAATGCTGCGGTCGAACCACGTCAAGCTCGTGGCCGCCTTCGACCACCGCCACATCTTCATCGACCCGGATCCCGATCCGGCGTTGTCATTTGCCGAGCGGAAGCGACTGTTCGATCTGCCCCGATCGAGCTGGGCCAACTACGACCCGACGTTGATCTCGCTCGGCGGTGGCGTGTACCCACGCTCGTTGAAAACGATTGCCTTGAGCCCCGAGGCTCGCAAGCGCCTCGGAACGGACCATGCAACCTTCACGCCGAACGAGTTGCTGGCGACGATCCTGCGCGCGCCCGTTGACGTGTTGTGGAACGGCGGCATCGGTACATATGTGAAGGCCTTGTCCGAGTCACACACCGACGTCGGCGACCGGGCGAACGACGGGTTGCGGGTGAACGGGTCGGAGCTGAGGTGTCGCATGGTTGGTGAGGGCGGCAATCTCGGCCTGACGCAACGCGGCCGGGTCGAGTACGCCATCAATGGAGGCTTCGTCTACACCGACGCCATCGACAACTCGGCGGGCGTCGATTGCAGCGACCACGAGGTCAACATCAAGGTCCTGCTGGGTGCGGTGATGGCCGAGGGGGCGATGACGATCGAAGAGCGCAACGAGTTGTTGGTCGCGATGACCGACGAGGTCGCCGACTTGGTGCTCGACGACAACCGCTCACAGACGCTCACACTCGCGATTGCTCGCCGGCAGGCACTTCCGATGATCAACGTTCACGCGAGGTACCTGCATGTCTTGGAAGCCGAAGGATGGCTGAACCGTGCGTTCGAGTGCCTGCCCACCGACAAGCAGATCTCCGAACGACAGGCCGGCGGTAGGGGTTTGACCACACCCGAGTTCGCCGTCGTCCTGGCCTACACGAAGAGCGTGAACATGGGCGAGATGGTGCGCTCCGACCTTCCCGACGACCCATATCTCGAGCCCGACCTGCTGCGGTACTTCCCCAAGGTGTTGCAACAGCGGTACCACAGCGAGATCCTCGACCATCGACTGCGCCGCGAGATCATCTCCACGCAGATCGCCAACGAGATGGTCAACTTGTCCGGCATCTCGTTCGACAATCGAATGACCGAAGACACCGGCGCGGGCGTCGTCGACGTCATGCGCGGCTGGATCGCAGCACGCGACATCTTCGGCTTCCCGCCACTGTGGGAACAGATCGAGGCGCTGTCGAACACGGTCAAGCTCGATACGCAGTTGGACATGTTCCTGGAGGCGAGGCGCATGGTCGAGCGTGGCGCATTGTGGTTGCTTCGCCATCGTCGGCCACCGCTCGACATGGATGCAGTCGTCGCCGAGTTCCGGCCCGGAATTCGCGAGCTCTCGACAACCCTCGATGGGTACCTGCGCGGCAGGATCCGCGACCAGATGTTCGCCAACGAGGCGGCGCGCCTGGCCGCCGGCGTGCCCGAGATGTTGGCGCAGCAGTCGGTGCTCTGGCCGTTGATGCACACCGCCTTCGACGTCATCGATCTCGCCACGCGCCAGCACCTCACGGTTCGCGACACGGCCTCCGCGTACTGGGAGATGTTCGACACGCTCGACCTCGGCTGGCTGTGGGACGCCGTTGGGGCGCTGCCCCGCAACGATCGCTGGCAGACGCAAGCGCGCTCGGCGCTGCGTGACGACCTGATGGGTGCCCTGGCAGATCTCGCCGACGACGCGTTGTACGTCGGCAGCGCCCGCGACTGGGCGGCGGCCAACGACCGAGTCGTCGTGCGGGCGATGGCGATGTTCAACGAGATCCGTCGCGCTGATGCCTACGACCTCACCACCCTGTCGGTGGCCCTGCGTCAGTTGCGCAACCTTGCACTCATCACTCATCGACCCGCGTCGAGCTGACCGCCCGGCTGCCTTCCGTGGTGCCCGGTAGGGTTGAAGCCGAATGAGCAGCGGCCCTCGATTTCGATTCGCGCCATCGCCCACAGGTTTCTTCCACGTCGGCGGGGCGCGGACTGCGCTGTACAACTGGGCGCTGGCCAAGCGGCTCGGCGGTGCCTTCGTGCTGCGAATCGAAGACACCGACGAGGCCCGCAACAAGCCGGAATGGACCGACGGAATCATCGACGCCCTCGCCTGGCTCGACATTCGCAGCGACGATCCCACGTTCGAGGGCCCGTACTTCCAGAGCGAATTCGCCGAGGCACACCTGGCCGCTGCCCATCGATTGTTCGAGGCCGGTGCGGCCTACTACTGCGACCTCACCTCGGAGCAGATCCAAGAGCGCGCCAAGGCTGCCGGCATCAGCGGGTACGACGGCTATTCACGCGATCGCGGCCTGGATCCCGGGCCCGGACGTGTGCTGCGATTCCGCGTTCCCGAAGGCTCGACCACCGTCTCCGACCTCGTGCGCGGCGACGTGATGTTCGACCATTCGACGATCGAGGACTTCGTCCTGCTGCGCGGCAACGGCACGCCGATGTTCCTGCTGGCCAACGTGGTCGACGACATGGAGATGGGCATCACGCACGTCGTGCGCGCCGAGGAGCACCTCCCCAACACACCGAAGCAACAACTGCTTTGGCAGGCCCTCGGCCACCAACCACCCGTGTGGGCGCATGTGCCGTTGCTGGTCAACGCGCAGCGCAAGAAGCTGTCGAAGCGACGCGACAAGGTTGCTATCGAGCAGTACCGGGCGGAGGGCTTCCTCGCCGACGCGATGGTCAACTATCTGATGACGCTCGGTTGGTCGCCGCCCGGTGATCGCGAGATCGTCCCGTGGTCGACGATCGAGCGCGCGTTCCGGCTGGAGGACGTCAACCACTCTCCGGCCTTCTTCGACGTGAAGAAGCTCGCCGCGTTCAACGGCGAGTACATCCGCATGATGAGCATCGACGAGTTCATCGCCGCGTGTCAGCCGTTCCTCGTGTCATCCGACGTGCCGTGGCCACCCGAGCGGTTCGATGCTGCGAAGTTCGCGGCGATGGCGCCTGTCGTGCAGTCGCGCGCCACCACGTTGGCGGAGGTGCCGGCGGTGATCGACTTCGTCTTCCTCGCCGACCCGGTTGTCGACGGGCAGGCGTGGGACCAGACGATCGCGGCACCTGGTGCTCGTGACGTGCTCACCGAAGTGACCGCGGCGTACCGCGTTCTGCCCGATTGGAACGCGGCCGCGCTGAAGGAGACCCTCGAGCTGATCGGCGAGCGCCATGGCCTCAAGAAGGGCAAGGCACAGGCGCCCATCCGTGTCGCCGTCACCGGCCGTACGGTCGGGCCCCCCTTGTTCGAGGCTCTCGAGGTGTTGGGGCGAGACGAAGTCATCAGGCGATTGACGATGGTTGCCTCCCCGTGAGCGATGTCGATCCGTTGCTGTCGGCCACGCCGCCGCACGGCACGCCGATGGTCGAGGCGCCAGTCGCCGATCCGACGCCGGTTGGTGGCATTCCCATCGTCGGGCGGCGCTGGCCACGCCGGCTGGCGACGTGGGCTGCGGTGCTGCTGCTCGTGGCGGTGGCGTACTACGGAGTCACGCTGTATCAGGTGCACGCGACCGGCCGCAGCGACCAGGCACGTCCAGTCGATGCGATCGTGGTGATGGGGGCGGCTCAGTACGACGGGCGGCCGTCGCCACAACTCGCGGCGCGACTCGATCACGCCGCCGAGCTGTGGGCGACCGGTCTCGCCAAGGTGATGGTCGTCACCGGTGGCAACCAACCGGGTGACCGCTTCACCGAGGCCGAGGCGTCGGCGAAGTACTTGATCGATCGGGGTGTGCCTGCCGAGTCGATCCTGCAGGAGTCGCTCGGTCACAGCTCGTACGCCTCACTCGACGGTGTCGCCACGATCCTGCACGAGCACGACCTGTTCAGCGTGTTGCTGGTGAGTGATCCGTTCCATTGCCTCCGGTCGCGATTGATCGCCCAAGAGCTCGGGCTCGTGGCCTACGTGTCGCCCACGCGGACGAGCCCGGTTCGAGGCACTGCGGCCTTCTCGAAGGAACTGGAAGAATCCGCTGGAATCGCGCTCGGGCGCATCATCGGGTTCAAGCGCTTGCTGTCCATCACCGGTTGACCAGGCCGCTCGGCGGGTGTGACCAATCGGGGCCGGTTGCTAGAGTGACGTTCCTCGGGTTCACCCGGTGGGGAATGGTGTAATTGGTAACACAGCAGTTTCTGGTACTGTTATTCAGGGTTCGAGTCCTTGTTCCCCAGCTCTTCGAAGGTCGGCCGGCGTGCCGGCCTTCGGTCGTTTTGTTGGCTCCCCACAGCCCCGTTGGTAGTGTGCTGGGGCTACTTGGCCCCATCGTCTAGTGGCCTAGGACACCACCCTCTCAAGGTGGCGGCACGGGTTCGAATCCCGTTGGGGCTGCCAAGAAAGT
>CAWDUI010000011.1:0-332372 GCA_963805445.1 Ilumatobacteraceae bacterium
CACTCGGGCCTCCGGGCTCCGCTTGGCCGATGGGTCGACGATCTCGGCCGACTTGGTCGTGTCGTCGCTCGGGGTGCCGCAAACCGTGCTGCGACTGTTGCACGACGTGGAGGTCTCGCCGCGTATCCGGGAACGCATCGGGAACATCCACTACGACCGTGGCCAGTTGTGGTGGGCCAACATCGCCATCCACGAGCCACCGGCGTACTCCGCCGCCGCCGACAACCCCGGGATCGGACCCCAGCCTCGTCTGTATTGGGGTCCGAAGGATCCCGATCACTACGCGACTCGGTACAAGGCGGAGATCTACCTCGACGGCTTGTCGCGGCGCACGTTCGCGCTCACCTCGTGCGACACCTTGTGGGACCCGAGCCGGGCACCGGAAGGCAAGCACATCATCGGTGTCGAGGAGTTCGGCGCGCCGATCCGCTTGTTCGACAAGAGCCAGTGGCGTGAGATCGAGAAGCGCTTCACCCAGCAACTCATCGAGCACTGGTCGCACTACGCACCGAACATGACACCCGACAACGTGATCGCGATGCGCTCGTACGGCCCGCCCGACATCTTCAATGGGCATCCCGACATGATCGAGGGTGGGTACTCAGCGGTTCGACCATCGCCTGGCAACAGGGCCGCTACCGTCCGATCCCCGAACTGTCGGGCTACAAGATGTTGCTCGACAACGTGTACAACTGCTCGTCGAACATGCACTCCGGCAGCGGGATCGGCCGAGGGTCGTCGGTCAACTGCTGGAACACCATCGCCGCCGACCTCCGCTCGCTGCGGACAAACCGCCGAGCTAGGAAGCAGCGGCCCGCCGTGTGGCGGACGAATCAGGTTGCATCGAGTCGGCCCAACCGAAGCGGTCGATGCCCGGTACCTCGCCGGCGGTGACGGCGAAAGAGGTGAGGCTGCGAATCACGTTGCGGCGTTGCTCGGAAGACATGGATGCGACGATGACAGCGATGTCCGCCGGCGATGCTCGGTGACACGCTCGACGAGGCGCCGTCCCTTGGGCGTGAGGCCGACGGGCATGACGCGGCGATCCGTCGAGACACCCGGGCGTCGCCGAACGAGGCGCTTGAGCTCGAGCCGGTCACACAGACGAGTGGCTGTCGACGGATGGATGTCGAGCGCCACGGCGAGGTCGCCAATGGTGACGGCGTTGGGCGCATCAGCACCACCAACGCCCGGTACTGCGGCAAGGTGATCTCGTCGACGCCTGCGATCGAGCGGGCGGCCACGCCGACCAGCGCCCGGGACGCAATCAGCAGAGCTTCCGTCGCATTGGCGAGGTCGTCGTCGGTCTCGGGCATGGGGCCTCACGCAGTCCGCGTCCCCACGGGCAGCAGGGATGAAGTTCGGCCAGACGGGCGCAATCTGGCCGGCCCGCGTGGGTCCCGATTTGGCCATGCGACGATCAAATTTTCGAAGTCGGTCGCCGTTGCCTTCCACACCAGCTAGCGTTGAACAAGCGTGCCCAACACGTCGTTGGGCCAAGAAAGCAATCTGGAGTACAGGCAATGGCAACCGGCACCGTGAAGTTCTTCAACGCTCAAAAGGGCTACGGCTTCATTTCTCGAGAGGGCGGCGCCGACGTGTTCGTGCACTTCTCGAACATCGAAGGCAACGGATACCGCTCGCTCGAAGAGGGCCAGACGGTGGAGTTCGAAGTGGGCCAGGGTCGCAAAGGCGACGAGGCCCTCAAAGTCACGGTCGTCTGACCACTCCGCGCAGAAGTCGTGCGTCGAACGCACGGCATGCAGCTGACGATTGACAAGTACAACCCGATGGTCGCCACGCTCGACGTCGCGACCTCGACCTCGTTCCTGGTCGGGTCGACGATGGCGCCGCTCAATGACCGGCGAGTTCGGCAACGACCGGGGCGAACGACTCGACATCCTCGGCGCCGACGATCACGTACGTGAAGCCCCAACGTTCGCGGCGGCGCAGGAGATCGTCGATCATCTCGGCCGGCGTGCCGACCAAGGCAAACGGTGACTCGACCACGAGGGCCGGATCGACTTGCACGAAGTCGGCGACTTGCTGGATGGCGGCTTGGCGATCATCGGTGACGTTGAACCATGAAGGCGCGGATGTTGAACTCGATGTCGTCGACGCGGTCACCCGCCGCGGCATGAACGATGCCGACCTTCTGTCGACGGCTTCGGCCGTCATCGAAGCGATGCTTCCGGCCCGACGACGCCGTGGGCGAGCTGCCGTTAATACCGACGATGTCGGCTTCGCGGGCAGCAATCGACAACACCCGCTTGCCGCCGCCACCGATCAGCAACGGGGGGCACGGCGCCTGCACAGGTCGTCGGCGTGCCGTCGAAATCGGTGATCGTGTAGTGCTGGCCGGTGAGCGAGAAGGCCTCGCCCGACATCGCGCCCTTGATCACGGCCAGTCCTTCCTCGAACCGATCGACTCGGATCTTGTTGGAGTCGAGACGGAATGCCCGCTTGCTCGTAGTCGCTCGCCATCCAGCCGGCGCCGATCCCGATCTCGAGGCGCCCGTCCTGACAGCACGTCGATGGTCGCCAGTTCCTTGGCCAACACGACCGGATGCTTGTAGTCGTTGTCCCAGACCAACGCGCCGACCCGAAGAGTGGTGGTGACTGCGGCGGCGGCCATCAGGGCCGGTACGGGGGCGAACTGGTCGCCGAAATGATCGGGCATGGTCAGGGTGCTGTAGCCGAGCCTTCGGCTCTGCGGGCGAGTGCGATCCACTCGGCCGCTCGGCGGCTGTGGATGCCTGCACTCCGAAGCGGAATGGAGTGCTTCGAGTCATGCGGGTGAAGCTAACGGGTGCCGATCATCGACAACGGCACGCAACTAGCCTGCGGACTGCGTGCGTCTCATTGCCTGGCTTCTCCGTTTTGTGGCCATCATCGTCGCCGGAGCCTTGCTGACCACTGCGGTCGTGGTGGGTGCCGGGCCGCGGCTGTGGCGTATCGCCAACGCACACGACCAGATGCCGGTGGACCTGCCGGCGTTCCAGTCGCTGTCGCAGCGCAGCTATGTGTACGACGTCGTGGGCAATGTGATCGCCGTGTTCGAGCGCGAAAACAGCCAACCGATCACTCTCTCCCAAGTGCCGCCACCGGTGCTGAACGCGTTCTTGGCGGTCGAGGACGAGCAGTTCTACCTTCACCATGGCGTCAACCTCCGCGGCTTCGCACGCGCCTTGCTGTCGAACTTCTCCAGTGACGCCCCACGGCAAGGCGCCAGCACGATCAGTCAGCAGGTGGTGAAGAACGAGTTCTTGGCCGGTCTGCCACGAGACGGTCGCTACAAGGGGCTTCAGGCCCACTACGCCACGATGCTCGAGAAGAAGATGAGCAAGGACGCAATCCTCGAGCGGTACATCAACACCGTGTTCTTCGGGAACAACGCCTATGGCTTGCAGGCTGCCGCCGAGGTGTACTTCGGTAAGAACGTCGGCGAGCTGACGATGATCCAAGGAGCGTTCCTCGCCGGTCTCGTGCGGTCGCCATCGGGGTTCGACCCGATCCGCCACTCGGAGCGGGCCCGTGCCCGGTTCCGTCAAGTGACCGAGCGGCTGGCCGACGTGGGTCTGCTGGCGCCCGTGGTCGGCTCGTTGCTGGGCTCGATGTGGCGCATGCCCGAGCATGTGCTCACCATTCCCACCTACACCACCAAGCCGACTTACTACACCGAGGCGATCAAGGATTACCTGCTACATCGGGCAGCCTTCCTGGGCGACGAGCAGCAGCGGGCCAACCTGTTGTATCGAGGTGGACTGGAGATCCACTCGACGTTCGACCCCAACTTGCAGGCGCTCGCCGAGCAAGCGCACGAGGTGCTGCCGAAGACCAGCGTCGGCATCGAGAACGCGATCCTGACGCTCGACACCAAGACCGGTGCGATCCGATCCATGGTCGGTGGCAGCGGCTTCCAGCCGCGCATCAACGAGATCAACATGGCGTTGGTCCCCCGCCAGACCGGGTCGAGCGTCAAGATCTTCATCCTTGCCGCCGCGCTTGAAGCGGGCGTCCAAGCCAACGATGTGATCGACGGGACATCACCGTGCGCGCTGCCCGATCCGAACACACCCGGCGTGCCGTTCCTGATCACCGATGCGGTGTCGAAGCCCGTCGGGCCATTGGAGAACATGACCTGGTCGTCGATCAACTGCGCCTTCGGGCGATTGTCGCAGATCGTCGGCTTGCACCGCGTCGTCGACACGATGTACCGCATGGCCGACTCGCCGTACCTGCGGCCCGGCCTGGCCGGCCGCGTTCCGATCGAGCCGCACGCCTCGCTGGCGACCGGCGCCAACCCGATGTCGCCGCTCGACATGGCCTCGGGGATGCAAACCATCGCCAACCAGGGCTTGCACCACGATCCGTACTACGTCGACTACATCGACCGCTCCGATGGCACCCGGCTGTACACCCACGACGATCCCGGTGTGCAGGTGCTCGATCCCAACGTCGCGCTGACGGAGGTGGCCGTGCTCAAGGGAGTGCTCACCAAGGGCACGGCCCGCCGATCGTTGGCCGAGTTCCCGTACCCCGCTGCCGGCAAGACCGGGACGCAGACCTTCAACACCAACTCGTGGTTCGTCGGGGCGACACCGGAGTTGACGACTGCGGTGTGGGTCGGCGATCCGGATGCCTACACGCCGATGGTCTGTGGGGTCAGGATCAATGGAGTCCCTACCTGCAACACGCAAGAGTTCGTCGATGCCGATGGCATCAGAGAGGTGCAGGGCGGCACGTATCCGGCGCGGATCTGGGGGGCCTTCATGGAGCCCGCGGTCGCTGCGCTTCCTTTGGAGGATTGGGCTGCGCCGCCCACGCCGGAGCGCAAGCCCGTGCGGTTGTACCTGCCCGGGAACGAGTGCCTCGCCAAGCTCGTCACGGGCACGCTGTCGACGCCTGGTGGCAGCACGACGACATCGATCTCCACGCTCCCGCCGGACCCAGAGGGATCGACGCCGCCAACCACTGCTGCGCCGAAGCCGGTGCTGAAGGTGATCCCCAGCGACACCACCATTCCGCCCGATGTCGTCGACCCGAAGGCGCCGTTCCCCACCGTGCCGATCTCGGGAACCATCGTCTACACCTGCGACAAGCCGCCGAGTGGAGTGATCATCACCGGCAAGAAGACCCAGGCCACGACGACGACCCAAAGTCCCTGATAATCAACTCGCACCGCGGCATATCGCCCCGTCGCTGGTAAGAAGAAGCCGTGAACGGCGACGCACTGTGGGAACTCCAGCAACTCGACACCTCATTGCACCAACTGCAGCGTCGCCTCACGAGGTTGCCGGAGGCCGAGGCCTTCGCTGAAGCCGAGCGGGGCATGGCCGCACACCGCGCCGGAATCGCCACGGCAGCCACGCAACTCAGCGAGGCCGAGACCACGATCGAGATGATCGAGCACGAGGCCGAGCAACTCACCGCCAAGCGCACCCGGCTCGAGCAGCAGCTGAAGATCGTCACCGAGACGCGCCAGGCCGATGCGCTGAGCCACGAGATCGAGGTGCTCAACGCGCATCGCGACGAGCTCGATGACCGCGAGTTGGAGGCGATGGAGCAGCAGTCGGCTGCTGAGCAACGCCTCGCCGAGCTCGCTGCCGAGGAGGATGCGGTCGTGGCGATCTGCGAGGCCGCCGCCGCGCAGCTTGCCGTCGCCAAAGGCGCCGGAGCCGACGAGGAAGCCGAGCTCACCGCGAGGTATGAGGCCGCCCGCGCCGCGCTGACCGGTGAGGAAGTCGCGCTCTACGACGCGCAGCGTGCCCGTCACGATGGGATCGGCATCGCCAAGCTCGTCGGGCTGAGATGCGACGGCTGCCATCTCGACCTGTCGCGGGCCGAGGTCGATGGCTTCAAGTCGCTGCCGGCCGGTGAACTCGTCGATTGCCCGCAATGCGGGCGCGTGCTGGTCCGCTGACGCCGCATGTTCTTGTGGTTCATCGGCACGTCGGTCGTCACGGTGTGGTACGTCTTTCGTGATCCGCGCTTCGACTACCGGATGTTGGCGGTCGGTTCGGTGGTACCCGACATCATCGACCTCCCGAACGGCCATGTCCGCTGGGCACACAGCCTGACGGTGTCGGTGGGCGTGCTGGTGGTGGTGATGTTGGTGACCGCGGGGCGCAAGCCGATCCGCAGGTTGCTGCTCGCCGTGCCGATCGGCATGCTGCTCCACCTCGTTTGGGACGGCGCGTTCGCTTCGACGAAGGTGTTCTGGTGGCCGTTCACCGGGTCGTGGGGGAGCGTGCGCGTGCCGTCGCTGCAGCGCGGGTGGTCGAACCTCGCCTTCGAGGCTGTAGGCGCTGTGCTGCTGGCGTGGATGTGGCGTCGATGCGAGCTGTCGGATGCGCAACGCCGGAGCGCGTTGATCCACCACGGCCTGCTGATGCAGCCAGCCACGTAGCTGCCGCGTCTCACGATCTGATTCACTGTTCGGGTGCTCGCGCTCGTTCGTCATGGTCGCACGGAGGCCAACGCCGCCCGGAAGCTGCAAGGTCTGCTCGACCTCCCGCTCGACGAGGTCGGGCATGCCCAGGCTGCAGGTGTCGCCGGCTGGCTCGGCGAACCTGATCGCGTGATCAGCTCGCCGCTGGTGCGGGCCCGCCAGACGGCTGAAGCGTTCGGGATGCCCTACGAGGTTGACGACCGTTGGGTCGAGCTCGACTTCGGGAGCCTCGACGGCGTGCCGCTCTCGGAGGTCGACGACGAGGTCTGGGCGACGTGGCGCACGGACCCGCACTACCGGGTCGGTGGAGGCGAGACCATGCAGGAGATGCACAACCGCGTCGTCGCTGCTGCGGAGGAGTTGCTGGTCGATGCCAAGGACCAACTGATCGTGGTGACATCGCACGTCTCACCGATCAAGGCAGCCGTCACGTGGGCGCTCGGTGTCGACGTCAACGTCGGCTGGCGGTGCCATCTCGATCAGGCCTCGGTCTGTCGGATCCTCGCCGGCCCGAACGGACCCGTGCTGCTCGGCTACAACGAGACCCGTCGGCACGACACGTCGTGGCAACCGCTTGGGTCGCGTCGCTGACTCAGACGATGTAGCTGCGCTGACCGCGCCCAGGTGGCGAGATCGGGGCTGTAGTCGCAATAAATGCGCTTGTAGCCCGACGGGAGATCATCGAACGCGGCCACCTGCGCCTCCTCATCAGCCGTCCAGAACCACTGCAGCCACTGGTTGGCCGCGTCGGTCTCGCTGCCGTCGATCGAGGTCCCCACCTCGCCGCCCTCGTTGCCGAAGTCCGTCTGAGCGGCGTTGACGCCGAGCAGCTCACCCCCGGCCGCGGCGAGATCGACGACCCGGCACGCCGCCCAGAAGCACTGGCCGCGCACGCCGGCATCGAACAGTTCGCCGAGTGTCATCGATCCGCCACTGAGCACGATCTGGTCGACGTCGGCGGGGGACTGCTGGATGTTGAGGTCCTCCGGGTCATACAGGGTGTAGTTCCAGACAGACTGGCCGGCGAAGACCGACTGGCTCCGGCTGAGCGTTGTCGAACGCTGCGGACATCGTCTCGATGTCGCCGCCGATGTCGTCGAGCAACGCCTTGAGGTTCTCGGTGTAGAAGTGGATCTCGGTATTGTCGGGCACCGTGACCATCGGTGGATTCGTGTTGGTGTCGAACCCGCCGTGCCCGCTGAAAACGACCTTACCCATGCCGGTCTCCTTCCTCGTACGGCGTGCGACCGTAGTCGCACCCGGCCGAGGAGGGCTGCCTCAATGTGCAGTTAGACGGGCATCACGTGTGACGGGTGATCGAGCGCCCACTGACCACGCTCGGCACGATCATCATCCACCGATCGATCGGCCCCGGTGCCCACGGGTGCGTCGGAAGCGCTGCCAGCCGGTCACGGGCGGCCTCGTCGACGACCTCCCACAGGTTGCCGCGGACCAGCACGCTCCACCCCGACTCGGCGACCGGGTCCACGTGGTCGGCCTCGAACGCCACGCGGGCGCCTTCACCGAGGTTGTGCAGCATCGAATCGCCGGCGGTGCGGAAGGCGATGTTGCCGTCCATCGCCACACAATTCACGGGCAGCACCATCGGCTCGCCGTCGTAGACGAACCCGACGCGACCCACGGCGACGCGAGTGACAAGACGCCAGCACACCTCAACTTCGAGGTCGTCGTAGTTGACGACGTAATGCTGTTCATCTGCGGAGTTTGATAGTTGCCTCACGCCGTAAATCGTGGGCCACCTCCTCCATTCGAACCAGGGCCGAAAGACTCTCTCTGGTAGGCGCTGCCGCTCGAGGCCCCCAGCGGAGGGGGCGAGTGTTCACCCGCGCAGAGCATCGGGAACCTTCATTCAGTCGCCCGAAGGAATTTCTGAGGCCGAACTGGAACGGCCACGTTGCCGGAAGTGTGTCAGTTCGATGCACCCACTCCGCATCGAACCAGCACACTTCGGACGAAGATGGCGCCGTCGCGTGGCGTCAGCGGTGGAGAACAACGTTGATCGAAGCGAGTGCCTCGGCCATCGCATCGGTGATGTGGCCGGGGCGGTGGACGACCGTTGTCGGGGCGACGCCGACGCAATACATGGTGATCCCGGCTCTGTACACAGCGACGGTGTCGAACTCGCTGCGGTGTTCATGAACCCACGCCTCGAGCGCGTCGTGCTCGACCTCGGGAAGCGTCGTCCGCATCTCGATCTTCACGTCGTCAGGAACTCCCTCTGCCGCGCTACGTCGGCACACCCAGCGTAGGGCCAAGACGACGCCCACCTCGCCAAAGCGGTCGTTGCCGGGTCGAGTCCAGTGACGGAAGTGTGTCAATTCGATGCGCACACCCCGCATCGACGTGACACAGTTCGCCCGGCCAAGGATGAGCGGGCGGTCTATCGGTGTTACATCGTTGCTGGTCAACGCCGATGAGCTCGACCCCACGACAGGGCGATGCAGGCGACAATGAGGATCGAGATGATCGCGATGGTCAGTCCTCGGGTCCATGCCGCCACAAATACCCATATTCCAGATCGGCAAACGGAACGAATGGTTGGGCCGTCCTGGACGGTGAGTGCCCGAACCATGCGGATCTTCGGGCGAACGCCGGTGACGATGCGTAAACGCCCGCTGAGTGGGTACACCGACGACCGCAACACAACACATTCGCGCTATCCATGTGTGAAGGAACGGAGCCATGACCACTACTCGATCGGATGATCTCGATGGTCGGAAGACGCAAGCAGCTGGAACGCCAGGCGACAACGACGCGGACCGGAAGGACACGGACGCCACGCATCGCCTACAGCGCAGGTCGTAGCCCCTGGTGGACGATCACCGACCGTACGACCGCGTCGCGATCGATTGCCTCGGCGTGCCGTTCATCGACTCGTCCGGCCTTCAGCTCATCGTCTCGGAGGCGCTCGACAGGCAGCGATCGCGTGGTTCGCTGCGTCTACGCAACTGCACATTTCCGGTACGTCATCTCATCGACCTCACCGGTTTGATCGATCTCTTCGACGCGATTTGCGCCACGCTCGTTCGGCAACCGCCGTGATGCAGATCTTCGAAGATCAACGTTTCGTGGAGCGACTGGCTGGGAACGACTTTCGTCACCTCGGGAGCCCGCCCCTTTCACCCGTCCCCCGGGGCGGGCGACCGAGGTCCACTGTTCATCCCCTCGTATTCGCGAGCTGATACAACGATCGAGTCGTGGACCGAACTGCTGGTTGTGATGGTGAGTCGGCCTGTAAGCGGGATTCTGTGACGCTTTCACGCCGGTGACCATCCCTCTAGGCGGCCTACCCGAGAGGTAGCCGGCGAACCGGCTGGACGGGCAGCCCATCCTCTCTGCTTGGCCTTGCTCCGAATGGGGTTTGCCAGCCGTACAGGTCGCCCTGCACGCTGGTGCGCTCTTACCGCACCGTTGCACCCTTACCTGTGACCAGCGAACTGGCCCATCGGCGGTCTCTCTCTGTTGCACTGTCCGTCAGGTCGCCCCGACCTGGCTCGCGCCAGCATTCTGCCCTATGGAGTCCCGACTTTCCTCGACATGGTCACCGAAGTGCCATGCCGCGGTCACCCGGCCAACTCACCATCGGGCGACAGTGTACGAGCGCCTCAGCAACTCGGCTTCATGTACTCGTAGACGAACGAGTTGAGGCTCGGTGTCTCCAAGTTGATCTTCAGGCGCGTGCCGTTCTCGTCGCCCTTGCCGACGACGATCTGGATCGCACTGAGTGCCCCGAACTGGCCGGGGATCGCCGTGACGCTGGGGATCTCGGTCTGCGGCGGGGCCGGGGTCGACGCAGTGCCGCCCGCAGGGGTGGCGATGTCTTGCACCGTGGTGGTCGGTGCGATCGTCGTGGGCGGCGCCGCCGGCTCGGCATTGACCGCGTCGGCGAAGTTGACCAGCCCGCCCGGTCGGTCGGGATTGATCGTCAGCGCCAGCAGTGCTGCGTGCCGTCCCTCGCGGGCTCCGACGGACATCGCGTCGCGGCGCAGCGTCGGCTCGGAGAACAGCGCCACCAGCGCTTGGTACGTGGCCCCGGCCAGCGCCTCGAGGCCGTGGGCGAAGTTCAACACGTCGCGGCGCGGATCATCGCTGGGATCGACGGCCTTCGATGTCGGTGTGGCCTCGGCGCCCTTGGTGATGCGCGTGATGATCGGGTTGATGATCGCGTCGTCGATCTTCGGGTTGCCGCAGGTCCACGGGACACCACCGGCCTCGCTGGTCAAGTTCTCGAACAGCTTGGCGTGACCGACGTGGTCGTCCATGAACCGCTTGGCCACATCTTGCAGCTTCGGGTCGAGCAGGGCGCTGTTGCCGATGACCTGGCTGTAGACGTTGATCGCCGAGTGCTCGAGCGACGAGGCGGTGCGCAGCAGCGTGATGTTGTTGACCACGGCATCGGGCAGTTTGACGGTCGTCGGGACTGCCCCGACTCGACCGATCTGGCCACGGACGTGCTCGCCGCAGGCACTGATGACTGCGGCGGTGGCGACGCTGAAGCCGCCGATGCGCAGCACGTCGCGGCGACCGAACAGCGCTCGGCGGCCGTCGGTCGCGGCAGCGGGGGACTCGAACAGGCGGCTGTAGACGCGCTGCGCCGCTCGTGCGTCGCGATCGGCGGTGGCGCCCAGGGATCGCAGTTCGCGACGGAGCTCATCGTGGCTGTTGTCGTGACGGCTCACAGCCTCACCCTTCCGCCGGCGCCAGCGCGTCGGCCTCTTTGTCGACCAGCAGATCGTCGAGCCCGGTCTTGCCGTTGAGGTACGCCAGCACCGTGCCATGGCGAGCTTCGACGATCAGGATCGAGGCAATCAGCGACGCTCCATCGGTTCCCTGCAACATGCCGAGGATGTCAGTGTGGGTCGCCACCGCCGTGGATTCGAGGTTGTATGCAGCGTCGAGCACCTTCGACTTGTCGCCGGCGAAGGACGACGACAGCGACTCGACGACCGGGTCGGGTGTCTGAGGAGCAAGGCGACCGAGGAGGGCCGAGAGCGACGCGGCATAGGCATCGTGCGATTCGCGGATCGTGGCGATCACTGCCCGCTGCTCGGCATCGAACCCGTTCGTGCCGAGGGCCACGTCGTAGAGGTCGCGAGCGGCCAACTCGACCGATCGGGCGAACCCGAGAAGCGTGACGTCGTCGGTGCTCGGGCGCTTCGGCGGCGCCGTGGTGGTGGTCGCCGGAGTGGTGTCGGATGTCGAACCGGTGGTCGTGGTCGCGCTGGCCCGACCCACGAGGAACGGTAGAAGCGAGACCGCAGCCCCACCCAACCCAATGCCCAGCAGCCGACGGCGCAAAGCACTGTCGGCCGGTACGGGCTCCGTCACATCGATGTCCACGAGGAAATCCTTTCGAGATACTCACCCGCCAGCCTTCCTTGCCGAGGGTGAGCGGAGCAATTCTAGAAGTCGAGAGCGGACAGGTCTGGTATCCATGTGCGGGCCCGCTCGATCGCGCGCGGCCCATTGTTGGCGGTCGAGCGGGGCGGTCGGCTGGACGACGGCGTGCGGGTGCCATGCCGCAGCGATGTCGTCGAACGAGCCCCAGACCCCGACGGCCAGGCCGGCGAGGTAGGCCGCACCGATCGTGGTCGCCTCGGTCTGCGGCGACACCTCGATGGCCCGACCCGTCGCATTGGCCAACGCCTGGACGAACGTGGGGTTCTGGCTCATGCCGCCATCGACGCGAATGGCGCCGATCGAATCACCGAAGTCGGCCTCGGCGGCCTCGAGCAGGTCGGCACCGCGATGGGCGATGCCTTCGAGCACGGCGCGCACCAACTGTGGCCGACCGGATCCGCGGGTCAGGCCGAGCAACGTGCCCCGGGCGCCGTAATCCCAATGCGGCGTGCCGAGGCCCATCAGCGCCGGGACGTACACCACGCCGTCGGTGTGCTCGCATTGCGCGGCAACATCATGGCTGTGCGCTGCGGTGTCGATCATACCGAGGTCGTCGCGCAGCCATTCGACGTTGGTGCCCGCCGACAACATGATCGCCTCGGCACCCCACGTGCGCTGCCCGGCGCGGCTCCAGGCGACGATCGGGAACGTGCCGTGGTCACTTCGACGGGCCGACAGCGGCGCGGTCGGCCCCGTGCACACATCGAGCATCCCACCCGTTCCGAACGTGATCTTGGCCAGGCCGGGCCGCACGCAGCCCTGGCCGACGAGGCTGGCCTGTTGGTCGCCGACAAGCGCCGCGAGCGGCGGCTCGCCGGGCAGCGCGCTGGCCTGCGCCGAACACGCCGGTCGAGTCGACGAGCGCCGGCAGCATCGCCATCGGCACCCCGAGCGCGGTACAGGCCTCGGTCGACCACCGCGTCGTGTCGGCGGTGAGCAAGCCGGTGACCGCCGCGTTCGACGGGTCGGTCACGTGGACCGAACCGCCGCGACAGCACCCACGCGACCCACGTGTCGACCGTGCCGAAGCACAGGTCGCGATCGCGGGCCCCGGGGATGTTGTTGAGCAGCCAGGCGACCTTGGTGGCCGACTGGTTCGGCGCAAGCGCCAGCCCGTGCTCGGCCTTGGCCGTGATGCAGTCGAACACCGTGCGCAGGTCCTGCCATCCGAGGCCCGGGCCGATCGGCTCGCCGGTCGTGCGGTCCCACACCAACGTCGAAGCTCGCTGGTTGCTGATGCCGACGGCCGCAACCGGGCCGGCGGCAGCGAGCGATCTCGTGGCGACATCGAGCACGGCGTCGGCCATCGCCCGCCGCGTCGAACTCGACGAGGCCGGGGAACGGCGACGCGGCGGGAACGCGCGGTGCTCGAGCGCGTGGACGGCTCCGGCGCCGTCGACCACGGCGGCGCGCAGCCCGGACGTACCGACGTCGACGACGAGCACGCTCATGACGACCTTCTCGTCGATGAGGGGTAGAACCCGCGGCGTTGCAGCGCGCTGCCCAGGCCGCCGCCGATCAGGCCGGCGACGGCGACCGCCGTGAGGTTGAACAGGGCAGCCAGCCAGCGGACGTCGTTGCCGCGGATCGCACGCAGGATGATGAAGACCGCCTGGGCGCCGACGTAGGTGCCAACCGCGCAGACGATCCCGTGCATCAGCGGCAGCTGCAGTTGCTGTACCCATGCGGCGACTCCGGCGCCGAGCACGAAGCCGATCAATGCCGCGAGGCTGAGCAACGATGCAGCGCCGGTGCTGCCGTCGCCGTCGGCGACGATGCGAGCGGCGATGGAGAACGGGACGGCGAAGACCAGCGCGACGCTGCCCCCGGCGCGCAGGGCGTTCCAGTCGAGCGTGTTCATGGCCAGGCGACCGCGCCGAACGGCGACGACAGACCGAGCTTGCCCGGGTTGAGGATGCCGAGCGGGTCGAGCGCGTCCTTGATCGCTGCAGCACGGCGAGCGCCGAGCCGAGCGCCTCGGCCATGAACCGCGCGCGGTTGAGCCCGACGCCGTGGTGGTGCGAGAGGTTGCCGCCGGCGGCCAGCACGGCTCGCTGGCCGGCGTCCCACAGCGCCACGTAGGTCGACTCGATCTGCTCGGGCGGGGGGGTGGCCGCGAACGTGAAGTACAGGCACGCCCCGTCGAGGTAGCTGTGCGAGAGGTGGCAGCTGGCGGCGCGGGCGTGGGGCACGGCCAGCAGCGCCGCGCGTGCGTCGGCGAAGATGCGCGGCCAGCTGCGACCACGGCGCGGCGATCTCCATCGTGTCGACGACGAAGCCCTTGCGCGTCAGGGCCTGCAGCGCGCTGGTGTCGTTGCGGTGGTGCAGCCAGTTCTCGACGAGGTCGGCGCGACGCGAGTGTTGCCGCGGCGCACTCGTCGTCGACGACGCCGATCGTCGCCTCGACCAGACCGAGGTCGCCCTCGTCGAGCACCAGCAGCACGCACTGCGTGCCGTCGCCGCCATGACCGCGCTGCGACTCGACCGCGTCGTACAGGCGCAGCACCGCCGGCGTCGCGCCGCGGCGCAGGATCAGCCGGCAGGCCTCGATCCCGGTCTCGAAGTCGTCGAACGCGTACGCGGCACGGCGCTCGTGCGGGGGTACCGGATGGGCGCGCAGCCAGACCCGGGTGATGACGCCGAGCGTGCCCTCGCTGCCGAGGAAGAGCTGGGTGAGATCGGGACCGATCGCCGCCGCCGGGCCGTGCCCGGTGCGCACGATCGAGCCATCGGCCAGCACGACCTCGAGGCCGATCGACCATGTCTTCGATCTTGCCGTAGCGGGTGCTGTACTGGCCGGCGCCGCGGCAGGCCACCCAGCCGCCGACGGTGGCGATGTCGAAGCTCTGCGGGAAGTGGCCGACGTCACGCCATCGCTGGCGCAACTCGGTCCTCGAGGTCGGGCCCGAACGTGCCGGCCAGCACCTCGACGATGCCGGACGTGGCGTCGATGTCGACGATCCCCTGCATCGCGGTGATGTCGAGGACGACGCCGCCGAACACCGGCACCGACGCGCCCGACACGCCGCTGCGACCGCCGGCGGCCGTGACCGGCACGCCGTCGGCAGCGCACGCGGACGAGCACCGCGGCGACCTGCTCGGTGGTGGTCGGCCTGCAGACCGCAGCGGCGCGCTGGGCACCTGCCGGCGAGCGCCCAGTGCATGGCCAGCGGCCACCAGTCGCGGCTGGCCTCGGCGGTCGCCGTGGTCGTCGGTGAGGGTCTCGCAGATCGCCTGCGAGCCGCTCGAGCAGTGCTCGCTCGGTTGAGCGTCGGGCCGGTGAAGTCGTGATGCGGTCCCGGTCAGCTCGATCGGCGCCGTCGGCTCCGTCACCGATTGACTCCGAGCAGGTCGGCCTCCGACGTCTGGCCCGCCGCCTGTTCCGCGGCGCACGAGGTGCGGAACTCGGCGACCTGACGCTCGACTCTCGGCGTCGTCCCAGCCCAGGTCTGCGGCGATCAGGCCGGCGACGGCTGCGGCGGCCTGCGACCGTTGCGGGTCGGTCGAACAGGCGGGCCCGGGTGCGGCGTGACAGCACGTCGTCGAGCGTGACCGCCATCTCGCGGCGCGCCGCGTACACGGCCTCGGCCTTGGGTAGGGCAGCCCGGGCACCAAGCGGTTCGCCCAGCTCGAGGATCGGCAGCGACCAGCGCCTCGACCTCGCCGGCCGCGTGCCGTAGCGGTTGGCGAGGTGTGCCGCAGGCCGTCGGCCGGCTGGCGGTAGCCGTCGGCACCGAGCAGCGGCAGCCGCTTGGTCGTCGACTTGCGGCGCACGCCCGAGCACCTCGCAGACCTCGTCGACGGTGTCTTCGGCCATCTCCCGGTAGGTCGTCAGCTTGCCGCCGGTGACCGTGATCAGGTTGCTGGTGCTGCGGTGACCTTGTGCCGGCGGGAGAGGTCGGCAGTGCGGCCCGACGACGCGCTCTTGACCAGCGGTCGCAGGCCGGCCCAGACCCCGGTGATGTCGGCCGCGGTGACACCGGTCGTGATCGACGCGTTGAGCGCTCGCAGCACGTAGTCGATGTCGTCCTTCGTGCACTGCGGGTCGTCGAGCGGGCCGTCGTAGTCGGTGTCGGTCGTGCCGACGTAGGTGTGCTCGAACGTGCCGTCGGCGCGGCGCCCCACGGCACGACGAACAGGCTGCGCTTGTCCTTCGGCACCGGGATGACGACGGCGATGTCGTTGCGGACCTTCTCCCACGGGACGGTGATGTGCACGCCCTTGGCCGGGCGGATCGAGTCGGGGTCGGCGCCTTCGTCGAGCGCGCGCACCTCGTCGGCCCACACGCCGGCGGCGTTGACGACCACCTTGGCGCGCACCGTGATCAGCCGCCCGTCGGCGTCGACGACCGCACCCGTGGCCCGCCCGTCGGCGTCCTTGGTCAGTCGACGACGCGGCAGCGGTTGACGACCGCTGCGCCGTGGTCGGCCGCGGTGCGGGCGACGGTGAGGCACAGCCGGGCGTCGTCGGCGGTGGCGTCGTAGTAGAGGTACGCCGACGCCAGGCGCTCTTTCGGCATCGTCGGCAGGTGGGCGAACGCGGCGTCCTTCTTCAGCCGGCGGTGGAACTTGCCGATCCGCCACCCGCCGGTGAGGTCGTACATCCACATCGCCGAGCCGAGCGCCCGGGCGATCTTGCGCGAGACGACGCCGTCCTTGGTGAGGATCGGGATCATGAACGGCAGCACCTTGACGAGATGCGGTGCGTTCTTGCGCAGCCGCTGGCGCTCGCGCAGCGCCTCGTAGACCAGGCGGACCTCGCCCTGCTGCAGGTAGCGCAGGCCGCCGTGGACCAGCTTCGAGCTCTTCGACGACGTGCCCGAGGCGAAGTCGTCGCGCTCGACCAGCGCGGTGCGCAGGCCACGCGATGCGGCGTCGAGCGCGACGCCGACGCCGGTGATGCCGCCGCCGATGACCAGCACGTCGAACGACTCGCTCTCCAGCCGTCCGAGCATGTCGGCACGTCGAAAGGGTGTGGCAGGAGGCATCGGCGATCATCCTAGAGACTGGTGAGACTCGCCTTGCGGGCCAAGAGGCCTTATTTGCAGAGTTGTGAATCAGCAAATCGATGCAATAGAGTCGGTCGCATGCGCAGCCCGCCCGAGCTCACCGAGGCGTTCCGCCAGCAGAGGTCTGAAGGTCACGCCGCAGCGTCAACTGCTGTTCCGGCTGCTCCACGGCAACACCGTGCCACCCGACGGCCGAGGCGCTGTTCGCGCGGGCCAGCGAGCTGATGCCGGGGATCTCGCTGCGAACCGTCTACCAGACGCTCAACGACCTCGCCGCATGGGCGAGCTGCAGACTGGTGTCGGTCGGCACCGGGCCGCCCGCTTCGATCCCAACGTCGACGATCACCATCACGCGTCTGTGCACCGGTGCGGCGAGGTGGCCGACGTCTACGTCCAGACCTCGCCGCGCCTCGCAGATCGAGGGCCTCGACGGCTTCCAGCCCGATCTCGGCGCGGCTCGTGTTCTCCGGCACGTGCCGGCGCTGCGCCGCCGCCTCAGCCCAATCAGTCACCCCAACACCCACCAGGTGAACAAGGAGCAAGCAACATGAGCCTCGAAGGCACCAAGACCCACGAGAACCTGAAGGAGGCGTTCGCCGGCGAGAGCCAGGCCAACCGCCGCTACCTGTGGTTCGCCCAGAAGGCCGACGTCGAGGGCTACCCCGACACCTCGGCGCTGTTCCGTTCGGTCGCCGAAGGCGAGACCGGTCATGCGCACGGCCACCTCGAGTACCTCGCCCAAGTCGGCGACCCGGCGACCGGCGAGCCGATCGGTGACACCGAGGACAACTTGAAGTCGGCCATCGCCGGCGAGACCTACGAGTACACCCAGATGTACCCGGGCTTCGCCAAGACCGCCCGCGACGAAGGCTTCGACCGAAGTCGCCGACTGGTTCGAGACGCTCGCCCGTGCCGAGAAGAGCCACGCCGGTCGGTTCCAGCAGGGCCTCGACAGCCTCGGTTGAACGACGGTGAGGGGTGCTGGCGGGCACTACGCATGCCCCTCAGCACCCACTGCTCGCACCAGTGTTCGATCGTCGCCTCCACATGACCATCACCTACGACCCGAAGCACCCGAAGTACCTCGACGAGGCAGACGTCCGCCAGGAGACTGACCCGGGTGTACGACCTGTGTCACGGCTGCCGACTGTGCTTCAAGTTCTGCACCTCGTTCCCGACGCTGTTCGAGATGATCGACCGCCACGACGACCAGGACGCCGGACGGCTGACCCCGGCGCAGCAGGACCAGGTCGTCGACGAGTGCTTCCAGTGCAAGCTGTGCTACATCAACTGCCCGTACACCCCCGAGCTGCACGAGTGGGCGATCGACTTCCCGCGGCTGATGCTGCGCACCGACGCGATGCGCCACGCCACCGGTCAGGTCAGCCTGCGTCGACCGGCTGACCGACACCGGTGATGGGCCACACCGATCTGCTCGGCAAGGCGGCCACGCTGGCCGCCCCGGTGGCCAACAAGGTGCTCGGCGCCAAGCAGGGTCGGCGTCGTCCGCAAGGCCATGGAGAAGGTCACCGGCGTCTCGAGCGTGCGCCTGCTGCCGCCGTACGCCCGGCAGCGGTTCACGACCTGGTTCAAGCGTCGCCCGCGGGTGCGCATCGCCAAGCGCCAGGGGCGCGTCGCCGTGTTCCCCACCTGCCTCGTCGAGTACCAGCAACCGGCGATCGGCCACGACCTCGTCAAGGTCTACGAGCGCAACGGCATCGAGTGCTCGCTCGCCGACGGCGCCGGTTGCTGCGGTGCGCCGTGGTTGCACAGCGGCGACGTCGGGCAGTTCACCAAGGTCGCCGAGAAGAACGTCCAGGCGCTGGCCGCATCGGTGCGCCGCGGCAACGACATCGTCGTGCCCCAGCCGACGTGCGGCTACGTGCTGAAGAAGGACTACATCGACTACGTCGGCGGCCCCGATGCCGCAGCTGGTCGCCGAGCACACCTACGACGCCGCCGAGTACCTGATGAAGGTGCACAAGGGCGAGGGCACGTCGCTCGACACCGACTTCGAGGGCGACGTGCCCGGCCACCGTCACGTACCACACGCCGTGCCATCTGAAGGCGCAGAACGTCGGGCTGAAGAGCCGCGATCTGATCAAGCTCACCGGCGCCAAGGTCAACCTGGTGCAGCAGTGCAGCGGCATCGACGGCATGTGGGGACTGCGCGCCGAGAACACGGGCATCAGCGTGCCGATCGCCACGAAGCTGGCCGATCAGATCCGCCGCGCCGACGGTGAGGTGATCTCCGGCGACTGCCATCTGGCCAACACGGCGATCACCGAGCAGACCGGTCGCCAGCCCCTGCACCCTCTGCAGCTGATCGCCCGCGCCTACGGCATCAGCCGAAGAGCCGCTGCAGCGATGAGCATCTCCTCCAGTCGCAAGCTGGCCGTGGGCGACATCGCCGACACTCGTGCGTACGAGCGCGACTCGCGACGCGTTCCGAGCGGAGATGATCGAGTTGCGCCGGCGTCGCCGGGTTGCCGTCGGCACCATCGTCACCGTGGCGTTCGAGAACCGCGAGACCATCCGCTTCCAGATCCAAGAGATGGCCCGGGTCGAGCGGATCACCACCGACCAGGGCATCCAGGACGAGCTCGACGCTTACAACCCACTGGTCCCCGAGATCGGCCAGCTGTGCGCCACATTGTTCATCGAGCTGACCTCCGACGAGGCGATCCGCGAGTGGCTCCCGCGTCTGGTCGGTATCGAGCAGTCCGTGGTGCTGCGCCTCCCCGACGGCGAGCAGGTGCGCGGTGCCGTCGACGCTCAACACGCGTCGCAGCTGACCCGCGCCGACGTGACCGCTGCGGTCCACTACATCACGTTCGCGCTCGATCCGCAGCAGCGCGGCAGCGTTCGGGGACGGCGCGGTGCTGGCGATCGATCATCCGCAGTACCGCGAGGAGGCGGAACTCGCCGCCGCCACCGTGAGTGAGCTCTCGGACGACCTCGGCGGTCTGTTGAGCGCGCAGATCGGCATACCATCCCGAGAAAATGCTGGAAGAGGGTCTAGTCAAGGCGACCCAAGTGACCCTAGATTCAGGCGCTTGAACGGTGATCTACCGTCAGCGGGGGCCAAACTCAAGAGAGGCATCAGTCGTGTCGGTCAAAGAGATCGTATGGCGAGAATGGGGGCGTGCCGGGGTCTGGAGGCAAGCATGTTCTACCCGGACGACGACGACCTGGCATTGGAGGCCAAGTCCGTGTGCGCGGGGTGCGATGTGCGCATCGCCTGCCTCGAACATGCACTGCAAGCACGGGAGAAATCGGGGATCTGGGGTGGGGCGACGGAGCGGGAGCGTCGGCGGATGATCCGCCAACGTCGTCGCACCGCCTAACCTGAACAGATGAGCGCATTCGACGAGCTGGGCGGTTGGCCCGCGCTCCTGACCGAACTGGTCGAAGGTCGCGACCTACCCGCCTCGCACGCCAGGGCGGCGATGGCGCACGATCCTGTCGGGCGACGCCACGCCCGCGCAGCTCATCGGGTTCGTCGTCGCCCTGCGGGCCAAGGGTGAGACGCCCGAGGAGCTCAGCGGCCTGCTCGACGCGGTGCTCGACGCTGCGTCGTTGGTGCCGCTCGAGCGAGGAGCTGCGTTCGCGGGCCGTCGACATCGTCGGCACGGGCGGCGATCGCAGCCACTCGATCAACGTCAGCACGATGGCCGCGATCGTCGTCGCCGGAGCGGGCGTGCCGGTGTGCAAGCACGGGGCGCGTGCGTCGTCGTCGCAGTGCGGCGCGGCCGACGTGCTCGAGGAGCTGGGGGTCGCGATCGAGCTCACGCCGCACGGCGTGCTGCGATGCGTCGAAGAGGTCGGGCATCGGGTTCTGCCTGGCGCCGAAGTTCCATCCCGCGTTCCGTTTCGCCGCACCGAGCCGCCGCGAGATCGGCATTGCCACGGTGTTCAACATCCTCGGCCCGATGGCCAACCCCGGTCGTGTGCGCCGGCAGTTGATCGGTGTCGCCAACCCCGCGGTTGCCGAGCGGATGCTGGCCTCGTTGCGCTTGCACGGCTCGGAGCGCGCCTGGGTCGTCCACGGCGGCGGGCTCGACGAGCTGACCACGACTGGCACCTCGACGGTGCTGGCGCTCGACGACGACAACGTCCGCACGTTCACCGTCGACCCCATCGCTCTCGGGTTTGCGCCCGCCATCCCCGACGAGTTGGTCGGTGGCACCCCACCGCAGAACGCCGAGGTCGTGCACCGCGTGTTGAAAGGCGAGCACGGCGCACATCGCAACATCGTCGTGCTCAACGCCGCTGCCGGCCTGGTGGTCGCCGGCGTCGCCGACTCGTTGGAGGAAGCGGTGATCATCGCCACGTCGTCGATCGACGAAGGGCACGCGGCAGGAATCCTCGATCGCTGGATCCACAAATCTCAGGCCATCGAAGCCGATTCGCGGTCTGACCAATCGTGATCGTCCGTGTGCCGGCATCGTCGGCAAATCTGGGACCCGGGTTCGACACGTTGGGCATGGCACTGTCGATGCACGCCGAGGCCGGCGTGATCGATGGCGACGTGCCGCCGGGTGGGCAACGGATCGATCAGCACCACCCGGCGGGTGTGGCATTCCGGCGCGCCGGGGGCGAGGGCGACCTGTGGGTCTGTTCCCCGATACCCGTTGGGCGCGGTCTCGGGTTCAGCGGTGCTGTCCGGGTGGCCGGAGTCGTTGCTGCGCACGCGCAGCGCCATGGCAGGTGACCCCGACCGATTGGCCGCCGAGCTGCCGCGACCATGTTGGCGCTTGGCGACCGAGCTCGAAGGGCACGCCGACAACGTTGCTGCGTCGCTGTTCGGTGGCATCGTGGCCACCGCCGACGGCCGCGCCGTGCGCATTCCCCTGGCGTTCGACCCCGCTGTGGTGGTGTGGATCCCGTCGTTCACGACGTCGACCGACGAGTCGCGCACCAAGCTCCGCACTGAGGTCGCCCTCAGTGACGCGGTGTTCAACATCGGTCGCACGGCCTTGCTGGTGGCGGCACTGGCGGCCGGCGACACCGGCGCGTTGCGAGCGGCCACCCAGGACCGGCTGCACCAGGACCGTCGCTTGGCTGCCGCCGCACCATCGCGAACCGCCCTCCAGACGGCCCTCGATGCAGGCGCGTGGTGCTCGTGGTTGTCGGGTTCCGGGCCCACGGTTGCAGCCATGTGTCCGTATGACGATGCCGACGAGGTGGCCGCGCAGATGCCCGACGACGGCCACACCAAGGTGCTGCGAATCGACCACGAGGGCGCCGTCATCGAGTCGGACGACTGACAACGCGTGACGCCGCACGGTGGGCAGGTGGCTGACCCGCCGACTGAAGCTGCGATGTGCGGCCGACCACTTCGGGCACCTCGCTGATCGGCCACTCCCACTGGCCGTCACACCACAGCACGGTGACCTTGCCGGCCATGCGATCGAAGGCCCGAGCCAGACACAGCACCTCGTCGATGACGGCTCGGGGCAGCACGGCGGCAAAGATCGGCACATCTGGAGCCGGCAACTCCAGCCCGATCTCGATCTGCCCGTCCTGGGCGGTGCCGACCAGCACACCGTTGCGCACGTGGAGCACGGTGTCGTCGATCTGCACGCCCACGTCGCCGGCCTGGCGGAGTCGATCCGTCAACCGTCTGCGCCGCATCGCCTGCGAGAACGCCATCGCCCGATCGCGTACCTGGGCCGCTTCCTCGTACCGGCGGGCGGCAGACAGCACGGCCAGGCGAGCCTGGAGCGCGGCGATCACGAGATCGGGTGAGGTGGTCATGGCTTGCACGGTCTTGGCAACCACGGTTGCGTAGCTGGTTGCGTCGGCGGCCCCGGCGCACGGACACATGGCGACGCCGAGCTGGGCCGGCGTGCAGGTGATCGCCGCCGGCCGGGGCTGGAAGGTGCGGCCGAGCCTCGTGGTGCACCGACGGAGCGGGAAGACCGACTGCAGGGCTTCGACGACTGCGTCGGCATTGGCTTTCGAGGGCAGCGGGCCGAGATGCACGCCGGCGCCGGTTGCGTCGTTGACCACCGACAGGCGCGGCCAGGCCTCATCGGTGCTCAGCCGCACGTAGCGATACTTCTGCGGCGACGTGCCGACCCGGTTGTATCGCGGCGCGAGTTGCTGCAGATATCGCAACTCCAGCACCTCGGCCGTCAACACGTTGGGCGTGGTGATGTACGAGACGCGCTGAGCCTCGCGCAGCAACGTGCCGATCTTGCGCCGATCGTCGCTGCCGAAGTAGCTACGAACACGTTGACGAAGATTGGTGGCCTTGCCCACGTAGAGGACCGTGTCGTTGGCGCCCCGGAACAGGTACACGCCCGGGGTGCGCGGCAGGCCGGTGGTCATGCGCAGCTTGGCGGCCTGGGGGTGGGCGCCGATGCGCGGCAGCGAGATGAGATCGTCGAGCCCGAGCACGCCGAGCCCGGCCGCGCGTTCGAGCAGGAAGTGCAGCAGGTCGGCCGTGGCCAACGCATCGTCGAGAGCACGGTGCGACGGACGGTGATCGAGACGGAACCGCGAGGCGAGCGTGCCGAGACGACAGTCGGGCACTTCGTCGCGGATCAATCGGCGCGCCAGCGGTAGCGTGTCGATGACCGGGTTGACGATCTCCGGGTCGCCCCGGCGGGTGAGCGCAGCGTTGATGAAGGCCATGTCGAAGCCGACGTTGTGCCCGACCACGACCGCGTCGCCGAGGAACTCGACCATCGAGGGCAGGACCGCCTCGATTGCCGGGGCGCGCACCACCATCGATTCGGTGATGCCCGTGAGCATCGTGATCACCGGCGGGATGGCCCGGCCGGGGTTCACGAGCGTTTGCAGCGTGCCGAGGCATTCGCCGGCACGGACCTTGACCATGCCGATCTCGGTGATGAGATCGCTGTGACGATCACCGCCGGTGGTCTCGATGTCGAGCACGCAGAAGGTCACGTCGGCCAACGGGGTGCCCAAGTCGTCGAAGGACCGCTGCCCGCCGGCTGCTGTGCGCATCGGAACAGTCCAGCACGAACGGACGTTCGCCGTCAAGAACAAGCGTTCGATTCGTTTGGGGAGCGGCCGAGGAGTCCTCAACAC
Organism: Ilumatobacteraceae bacterium; assembly: GCA_963805445.1. Lineage (GTDB taxonomy): Bacteria > Actinomycetota > Acidimicrobiia > Acidimicrobiales > Ilumatobacteraceae > JAENVT01. The sequence continues at coordinate 23,943 of CAWDUI010000011.1, forward strand.
GTCCGACGACCGTGGTCAGGCACGCTTTCCGGTACTCCCGGTACTCACACCTCACCCAACCAGGCTCAGCGGGTTCGATTTCGGTACTGGGAGTACCGAGATCGCGCCCAACGAGCTGCGCACTGAGCGGCGATCTGTGGGGGAGACGGGGAGGCCTCGAGCGGGCACGAGAACGGCCGGTCCACCGGCACTTGTAATCCGGCGTCGGACTGGGTGTGATCTCCCCGACGGGTTGCGTAATTCACTCGTCATCCGGCCGTGCGAACTCGCAGGTCAGTGCCGACGGTCTACTGCTCGCTGCGCGAAAGGCCGATCGGTACAGTGGTCGGAGTGAGCGGCGAACCCCGAGTCGAGCTGCACGACGAGGTTCCTGATGAGGCGCTGCGACCAGCGCTCGAGCTGGCCGTCGGGATTGCCGCCGCGGGAGCGAAGATGCGCCCGCAGTTACCGTTCCCGCCTGGCCTCAAGCGGTTCCTGCGCTTTCACAAGTTGCCACCGACAGCGCTCGCCGAGGTTCGGGCGGCCGTCGACGGCGACGCTGCTTTCCGCGAGCGGTTGGCTTCGGTCGCGACAGCGGATCTGGTCGACGACGTCGGTGTGCTGTGGTTGTCGAGGCCGGATGGCTGGGAGTCGGCGATCATCGAACTGATTCCGGACAAGGCCGTCGACGATCAGGCGGCGTTGCGACGCGAGGAGCGTCGCCGCCTGGCCGCGCAAGAGGCCGCGGCGCGTGGCCGCGCCGAGCTGCTTTCCGTGACTGCCGAGCTGGAGCGTGAGCGGGCCGGCAAGGTGGCGTTGGCAGGCGAACGCGATCGCTTGAAAGCCCAGCTGGGCGAGGTGCGGGCACGGCTTCGAGATGCGCAGCGCGTCGAGCACGCGACAGCGCAGACACTCGCCAAGGCCGAGTCGGAGCTGGCGACGATGCGCCGAGCCTCCGCCGAGCCGCGTCCACCTGCAACGGTGGCCATCGACACGACGGCTGTGCGCAACCTGCTCGGCGGCGCCGTTGCCGCCTCGAGCGAGGTCGTCGCACTGCTGACCGAGGCGTTGGGCGAGCTTTCCCGGGCAGACGGCGCAACCGATGCGGCCCCGCCGAAACGGGGGCGCGTGCCACGGGCTCGCCGCAAGCCGATTCGGCTGCCGGGTGGGGTGTTGGCCGGAACCGTCGAGGCTGCCGAGGTCGTGCTGCGCACCAAAGGTGCTCGCACACTGGTCGATGGCTACAACGTCGCCAAGCTGGGCTGGCCTTCGCTCGATCTCGATCATCAGCGTGACCAGTGCACCGTCGCCGCCGAGAACCTCGCCAAGCGCTGGAACATGGCGATGACCATTGTGTTCGACGGCGCTGCGATCGAAGGCGCACACACGGTGACGCGGCGCAAGCTGCGCATCGTGTACTCACCGGCCGGTGTGTCGGCGGACGACGTGCTGCGCGCCGAGGTCGCCGGGATGGACCTCTCCAAGCCAGTGGTGGTCGTGACCAATGATCGGGCGATCCTCGCCGACGTCGAGGCCGCCGGGGCCAACACCGTGTCGTCCGACGACTTCCTCACGCTGGTGCGTCGCTGACCAGGTGTGGGTCTGCCCCGCGAGGCTGTCACACCCCTTTGCGATGATGACCGCAGGTGGAGACCGACCCGCAACCAACAGGGCAAGGACATCATGGAACCCAACACGACTTCATTGATCATCTCGTGCGACACGTGCTGCATGCGCGGCAACCGCGACGTGCGCCGATTGCGTGGTGACCCATGTGCTCTCACCAGCGACGCTCGAATCCGTAGCGCTCGACGACGAGGAGATGAGGGTGGTGCGTTTGCTGGTGCGTGCAGGAATGATGCCTACGCTGCGTCACAGTGAGACTGACGCCGTCGCCGCCTTCTGTTGACGCCGCGTACGTCGATCAACTGGTCCGGCTCGCCCACCAGCACGACATCTCGCACGTTGGCGTGTGCAGTGCCGGAACACTGGAACGAGCCAGGGGAGAGCTGATCCGTCGCAAGGCCGCCGGTCTGCACGACGGCCTGCAGTTCACCTACAAGAATCCTCAGCGCTCCACCGACCCACAACGTGCCGTCGCCGGAGCACGCGCCGTGCTGGTCGGCGCCCGGTCGTATTTCACGGAAGCGCCACCGGCGCCGCCGGGGGCGCAGGGGCGAGTGGCCCGGTATGCGTGGACCGACCACTACGCACCGCTGCGGGTCGGGTTGCGTGCCGTCGCCGCCGGCGTTGCGACGTGACGGCTTTCGGGCGGTGGCGTTCGCCGACGACAACTCGATCGTCGACCGTGAAGTCGCCTATGAGGCCGGCATCGGATGGTTCGGCAAGAACGCCAACATCTTGCTTCCCGGCGCCGGAAGTTGGTTCGTTCTCGGCTGCGTGATCACCACTGCACCGTTGCCCACCTCGACGTCGCCGGTCGCCGACGGCTGCGGGTCGTGTCGACGGTGCCTCGACGCCTGTCCGACCGGGGCGATCATCGCCCCCGGCGTGATCGATGCCGGCCGCTGCCTGGCCTGGATCCTGCAGAAGCCGGGCGTGATGGATCGCCAGTGGCGAGCCGCGATCGGCGATCGCATCTACGGTTGCGACGACTGCCAGACCGTGTGCCCACCCACGGTGCGTTTCGCGACGAAGCATCAGGCGCCGCCGGTGGAGATCGAGCCGTGGGTCTCGTTGATCGAGATCCTCGACGCCGACGACGCGGAACTGTTGGCGCGTTGGGGCCGCTGGTACGTGGCGGACCGCGATCCGAAATGGGTTCGGCGGAACGCACTGGTGGCGCTCGGCAACGTCGGTCAGGCACACGACCTGGACGTCCGCCGCTGTGTCACCGAGTATCTCGCACATACCGATCCCGTGCTGCGCGTCCACGCGGTGTGGGCGGCTCGACGCCTGGGGCTCGTGTCTCTGCTGCCGGCCAACGACGCCGACCCGTTGGTCATGGACGAATTGGCTGCACCGGCATGAAGCACCTCCTCGTCACCAACGACTTCCCGCCCAAGATCGGGGGCATCCAGTCGCTGTTGTGGGAGTGGTGGCGCCGGTTGCCACCGCAGTCGTTCGCTGTCTTGACGAGCCCGTACGACGGCGCTGCCGCCTTCGACGCGGCACAGCCCTTCCACATCGAACGCACACGCGAGCCGGTGCTGTTGCCGCACCCGTGGATGGTGTCGCACATCAACGAGATGGCGAAGCGGGTCGGGGCCGATCTCGTGGTGCTCGATCCTGCGCTGCCACTCGGCCTCGTCGGGCCATCGCTGCACCTGCCCTACGACGTGGTGTTGCATGGCGCCGAGGTCACCGTTCCTGGCCGGTTGCCGGGCACCAAGCAGTCGCTGGCCTATGTGCTGCGTGGCGCCAGGCACATCGTCGCAGCAGGAAGCTACCCGGCACGTGAGGCCGAGCGCGCCGCGGGTCGCAGCCTGCCGATCACCATCGTTCCGCCGGGAGTCGACACTGCGCGGTTCCGGCCCCTGACCGATGACGAGCGAGCGCTCGCCAGAGCGAGATTCGGCATGCCGGTGGAGGCCGAGGTGATCGTCGGCATCAGCCGACTCGTCCCACGGAAGGGCTTCGACACGGCGATTCGGGCTGCAGCGATCCTGCGACCATCGCGCCCCGACCTCGTCCTGGCGATCTCCGGCGGTGGGCGCGACGAGCAACGGCTGCGCAAGCTGGCCGGCGAACTCGGCGCGCCGGTGCGATTCCTCGGTCGCGTCGGCAACGACGACCTTCCTGCGTTGTATGGCTGCGCCGATGTGTACACGATGCTGTGTCGCAACCGCTGGGGTGGTCTCGAACAGGAAGGGTTCGGCATCGTGTTCCTGGAGGCCGCCGCATGCGAGGTGCCACAGGTCGCGGGCGACTCGGGCGGTGCCGAAGATGCCGTGGTCGACGGCGTGACCGGCGTGATGATCCGGCACGCGGACGACGCCCGCGAGGTGGCACGCGCCTTCGAGAGGCTGCTCGACGACCCCGACTTGCGGGCCAGGATGGGACGTGCCGGCAGGCTTCGGGCGGTCGAGGAGTTTTCGTACGAAGGGCTCGCCGAGCGGCTGGGCATGGCCCTGAAGGCCCTGCCATGATGGCCATCGAGATGAGGGCTCGGAGCCGATGAACGATCACACCACAGCACCGGGAGCGCGAGTCGTACGACTCGATCTGGCCGGGACAGCGGTGTTCCTCGCGGCGCTCGCCGTGGCGGTGCCATTGCGAACGCACCGTTTTGCTCAGTTCCTGATCGGAGGCGTCTCGATGGCTCTTTTCGCTGTCGGTGTCGTCACCACCTTGTGGGCGTACACGCGGGCGTTGGACCGCTCACGCGTGGAGGAAGTCGGTGTCGCCAACCTCTACCTGCTCACCGGCGGCACCGCCCCGAAGGTGGTCGGTCGAACGATGTCGCTGTCACTCGCCGTGCAGGTCCTGGCGGCGATCAGCGGGGCCTGGATCGGTGTGGTCGGGCTCGACAAAGGCCAGCTCAATGCACTCGCGTTCGGGGTCCTGGTGCCGATGTTCGGTGTCGGCATGAACGGCATGTGGGCTGCGCAGCATGGTTCCTACGGTCATCGAGTGGGCCGAACGGTGTCACCGAGAGATCACGAGATCGACTAGAACAGAGCAATGGCTGAAACGGCGTCCCAGACCACCACGATTGCGGCCCCACCAGATCGCGTGTGGGCGATCGCGACCGATCTCGAGCACTACCCGGAGTGGGCGAAAGACGTGAAGGATGTCGTCATCAGGGCGCGCGACGAGCAGGGTCGCCCGACCGAGGTCGAGTTCCGGGCGTCAGCGCTGGGGCGCAGCACGCATTACACCTTGAGCTACGACTACAGCGATGCGCCGGCAGTGCTGGCCTGGAGCATGTTCCGCGGCGACATCATGCGCACCATCGATGGGGCATACCACTTCTCGCCGACGACCGATGGGGGTACGGAGGTGCGGTACGACCTGATCATCGACCTCGTCGTGCCGTTGCCCGGCTTCGTGAAGCGCCGCGCCGAGGTACGCATCCTCAACACCGTCCGCGAGCTCAAGGTTCGCGCCGAATCGTGAGCCGTCGCCGGATCGGCATCGACGTCGGGGGCACCAAGTGTCTGGGAGTCGTGCTCGGCGAGAACGGTGAAGTCATCGAAGAACAACGCCGACCGACGCCACCCGGCACGGAGGCCTTCGTCGACACGCTCGCCGAACTGGCCGGCGCGCTCGGGGTGACCGACTCGCTCGGAATCGGGGTTCCCGGCATGGTGACTCGATCGGGTGTGATCAAGGCCTCGCCCAATCTCATCGACATCACCGACTTCGAGGTCGGGCGCATGCTGTCCGAACGACTCGGATTCCGGGTCGAGGTCGGCAACGACGCCACGTGCGCGGCGGCCGCCGAGTGGCAGGTCGGGGTGGCCAAGGGTGCCACCGACATGGTCATGGTCACCTTGGGCACCGGCATCGGCGGGGGAGTGATCGCCGGCGGATGCTTGATCCGCGGCGCCAACGGGTTCACCGGCGAGATCGGGCACATGGTGGTCGATCCCGACGGTCTACCCTGCCCGTGCGGGAGGCGCGGATGCTGGGAGCGCTACGCGTCGGGGAGTGGCTTGGCCCGGCTGGCCCGCGAGGCGGCCATCGGCAAACGCCTCCGTCGGGTGCTGCAGTTGGCGGGCGGCGATCCGTTCAACGTGCGCGGCGAGAACGTGCAGGCCGCGGCGCGGGAGGGCGACGCCGAAGCGCTCGGTGTCATCGATCTGTTCGGCTACTGGGTGGCGCTCGGCCTCAACAACCTCACCAACCTCCTCGATCCGCAGATGTTCGTGCTGGGTGGTGGGCTGGCGGCCTCCGGCGATCTCTACCTCGGCCCGATCCAGAAGTGGTTCACCGAGTTGCTGTATGCACCCGACCTGCGACCGCACCCGCTGCTGGTGTTCGCCTCTCTGGGCGAGCGCGCCGGGGCAGTCGGCGCAGCGCTGATGACCGAGCTGCACTGACCCCGATCAGTCGCGCGTCCTGCCCGTCGTGCGCCGGACGACCAAGCTCGGCGACATCACGATGACGGACAGCTCGCCGTGATCGTTCATCGTGTTGATCAGCATGGCTGCGGCAGCGTCGCCCATCTCGCGTCGCGGCTGATCGATGGTGGTCAGTCCGATGTGGTTCAACGCGGCGAGCGAGGTGTTGTCGAACCCGACCACCGCGATGTCGTCGGGTACCACCAGCCCGGCGCGCTCGACCACGTCGATCGCGCCGACCGCGGACAGATCGTTGGCGGTGAAGATGGCCGTCGGCAACATCGCGGCACGCAACAAACGCTCTGCGCCGTGGGCTCCGGCTTCCTCGGTGAAGTCACCGCTGATGACCTGTGCGGAGTCCGCCAGTCCCAACATGCGCATCGTGCGGAGATAGCCCGTCCGTCGCGGAGCCGCGCCGGCGCCTTTGCCGCCATCGATGTGGGCGATCCGCCGATGCCCGAGTTCGTACAGGTGCTCGACCGCCATCCGTGCCCCGTCGGCGTCGTCGGTTGTCACCGAGCCGATCCCGAGCTTGTTGAACGTCCGACCCACCGAGACGAGCGGCACCTCGTCGCCCACGGCATCGAGCCGGGCTGCAGGTAGACGGCAGCCGGCGACGATGATGCCATCGACGCGCGAGGCCAGGAACGTGTCGAGTGCCCGCGACTCGAGCCGGGGGCTGCGTCGACCGCTGGCCAGGATGAGCTGGTAACCGTGGCGTTCGGCCGAGGCGTGGATGCCGTCGGTGACCTCGGCGAACCACGGGTTGTGCAGATCGTTGAGCAACACGCCGATCGTCATCGTCTTCCGCGATGCCAGGTTGCGGGCCATCAGGTTCGGTCGGTATCCGAGCTTGGTCGCCGCGTCGGACACTCGCTTTCGCGATTCGGTGCTGACGCGTGGCGAGTCGCGCATCACCAACGACACCAAGGCGCGTGAAACGCCGGCGATCTGGGCCACGTCCTCCAGTGTCGGGGCATGGTTTCGTCGTGTGTTCGACACCGCGGCCAACCTAGTTCACTTGACACCGCCGCTGAGACGTCTACAGTTGGAGCGCTCTAACTGATCGAGGGGAAAGAATGATCGACCGCATTGCCGCAGCACCGATCTCGTGGGGAATCTGTGAGGTTCCCGGCTGGGGCTTGCAGATGTCGCCCGAGAGGGTGCTCGGCGAGATGGCGGATCTCGGGATCACCTCGACCGAGCTCGGCGCATTGGGTTGGCTGCCCGACGACACCGCCACGTTGCGATCGTTGCTCGATCGGTACGGCATGTCGATCCTCGGGGGCTTCGTCCCGCTGGTCTTGCACCACGGCACCAGCCATCCCGGTTCGCTCGAGGCCGCCCACGCTGCGGCCGCCACGCTGTCGGGTGCCGGGGGCACGTACTTCGTCGCCGCGGTGATCTCCAGCATGGAGTCGTGGGATCGCCCGACGCTCGACGCGAGCGAATGGTCAGCGCTGTTCGAGGGGCTGGTCGAGACCGAGAAGGTGTGCGCCCAGTACGGCCTCACCCAGGTCGTGCATCCACACGTCAACACCCTGATCGAAACGGCCGACGAGTTCGAGCGCTTCTTGAACAACTCCTCCTCGTTGTTCTGCCTCGACACGGGTCACCTCTTCATCGGCGATGCCGACGACGTTGCGATTGCCGAGCAGCACGGCGACCGTGTCGGCCTGGTCCACATCAAAGATGTCGACCGGTCGATCTCGGCGCGATTCCGCGCCGGAGAGTTCGATTGGATGGGCGCGATCCAGCACGGTCTGTTCCCGTCAGCGGGTTCCGGCGATGCTCCGATCGCTGCTACGGTGCGGACGCTCGAACAGTCCGGTTACACCGGCTGGTACGTATTGGAACAAGATGTTGCACTGGCCGACGGCGAACCGCCTCTCGGCCAGGGTCCGGTGCACGGTGTTCGCCAGAGCATCGAGTACCTGAAGTCGCTGGCTGGGTAATCCGGGCAGTGGAATCAACCGGTTTTTCCGGTGCACACCATCACTCCTAGAGGGGGAAAGAAGAACACATGAAGAAGACCCGTTACGTCTTCGCATCGCTTGCAGCACTCGCCTTGGTGGCGACTGCCTGCGGCAGCGACAAAAACACAACGAGCACAGCCGCTCCTGGCACCAACGCTTCGGCAACCAGTGCTGCTACGGGAGACACCGCGTCCGGCGACACCGCCGCACCGGTCGACACGGCTTCTGCCGACACCGTCGATGTGACCTCCGGTCAAGACATCACGATTGCGGTCATCACCCACGGTGATGGTGGCGTGTTCTGGTCCGTGTTCCAGAAGGGCGCAGAAGACGCCGGGAAGACGCTCGGCATCACGGTGAAGTATCAGGGCTCGAACAACACCGGTACCGACCAGGCAGCCATGATCAACCAGGCAGTCGCCGACGGCGTCGATGGTCTTGCCGTATCGCTCGCCGACCCCAGTGCCGTCAAGGACGCCGTGAAGGGCGCCGTCGATGCCGGTATCCCGCTGGTCACGACCAACTCGGGTTCGGACCTGTACAAGGAGTTCGGTGCGTTCACCCACATCGGCCAGGACGAGTTCACGGCCGGTGCCGGTGCAGGCGAGAAGTTCAACGAGGCCGGCGCCAAGGTGCTGCTCTGCGCCAAGCAGGAGCAGACCAACACCGGTCTCGACGCACGCTGCGATGGTGCCAAGAGCACCTTCAAGGGCACGTTCCTGACGCCGATCACGACCTCGGGTGATGCCTCTGGCAAGCAGCAGGCCGACATGAAGGCTGCAATCGACAGCGATCCCTCGATCGACGCCGTGTTCGGCGTCGGCCCGGTCATCGCCCACGACGCAGCAGCAGCGGTGAAGGAACTGGGCCGCACCGTCACCGTCGGTGGCGTCGACCTGTCGCCTGACCTGCTGAAGGACATCGCCGCCGGCGACGTGCTGTTCACCATCGACCAGCAGCAGTACCTGCAGGGCTACATCTCGGTGGTCGCGTTGTACCTCAACGTCACCAACCAGAACACCCTGGGCGGCGGCCTGCCGATCAACACCGGTCCTGGCTTCGTCACCAAGGACAACGCCGACAAGGTTGCCGAGCTCGTCGACGCCGGTACCCGCTAGGACAGACAGCAATTTGATAGAGGTGGCGGGCGCCGTGAGGCGCCCGCCACACCTCACGCCGATCGAAGTGACACGCGTCTACTTCGGTCGGCGTCTCTACATCGCATAGCTTTACGAAGACGCAACGCTTGAGTGCCAGGGGGGCCCATGACCGCGACAGACGTAGACAGTCAGCGACGAGCCGGTTGCAGAGCCACCGCCAGTTCCGCTCGACGAACGAATCTCTCACCGGGGCCCGATGCGCCGGTGGCTCATCTCACCCGAGATCGGCGCCCTGATCGGTGCGGTCATCGTCTGGACGTTCTTCTGGGGGAACGGCCAGACCTTCGGTGAGGCCGACACGACGCTCAACTGGCTCGACGTCGCCGCCCCGACCGGCATCATGGCCGCAGCCGTTGCGCTGCTGATGATCGGCGGAGAGTTCGACCTGTCGTCGGGCGTCATGACCGGCGCGACCGCCATTCAGATCGGCCTGGTGTCGCGCTTCTTCATGGGCAGCGGCATCAACATCGGGTGGGCCATCGGCTCCGCATTTCTGGCGGCCGCAGCGGTGGGCTGGTTCAACGGATTCATGGTCAACAGGACCGGACTGCCCAGCTTCATCGTCACGCTCGCGTCGTTCTTCACGCTGCGCGGCGTGATGTTGGTGATCTCCAAACGCCTGGTCGGCAAGGTTCAGGTCGACAAGATCACCGAGCAGAAGGGGGCCAAGTTCTTCAAGGACTGGATCGCCCACGAGTGGAGGTTCACCGAGTTCAGCGGGCGCGACAAGCTGTTCCTCGGCCTGGTCTTCGTCGGGAGTGCGGCGTTCATCTACGGCCTGCTCGAGCAATCGTTCATCCGCCGAGCAGCGATCAACCCCACGGGGCTCGGTATCACGGTGGTCGGAATCGCCGCCGCTGTGGCCGGTTTCGTGGGCCTCCTGCGCACCGACGGCGTCGGTCAGAACGTGCTCTTCACCGCTATGGCGGGCGTGGGAGTCGTACTGGCGATCGTCGGTGCCGGGCTGACCCGGTGGAAGGGTCGACGACACCACAGCGGGATCCGAATCGTTGCCTCCTGCGGCTTCTCGTCGCCTGGTCCTCGGCCTCGGGTTGATCGTCTTGGCCTGTCTCACGCCGATCCCCTTCGATCGTCACCAGAGCGAAGCCATTCTCAGTTGGACGGCGGATGGCCTGCGGCCGGTCATCGCCGGAATCGCCGCCATCATCGGGATCGGGATGGCAATTCGTGTGGCGCTCCCGGAACTCCGCGAGCGCAAGAAGCGTACGGCGGGAGCGTTCGGCAAGCTGGGCATGTTCGCGCTGTATTCCGGCGGCCTGGTGATGTCGATGGTGATCTGCTTCTTGCAACTCACCACCGTGCAGGCGCTTCGAGCGATCGGCATGTTGTTGCTCAGCGGCGCAGGGCTGACCTATCTGCTGCTGGCTCGTGGCATCGCCGGCAAGACCAACAAGCGGTGGCAACTGCTCATCGGCCTGCTCGCGCCGCTCGCCGTCGTGGTGCTGGCATTCCTGATCCGAGCGGACTCCGACACCGTGCGATTCCGAACCGGCATGTTCGGGGCGATGATGATCGGGGCAATGGTCCTCACGGCCAACACGCTGCTCGAGTTCTTCATGGAGAAGCGGGATCACGCCGACGCACACGCCGATCGGCTGGGCAAGCGCCTGCAGCTCGGCGGGTTCATCCTGGCGTTCGTCGGCCTGATCATCCGTCTGGTGTGGTCGAACCTCACCGCCGAGCACGCCGCCCAGGTCAAGGCGGCCGGCGGCAGCGTCGGGCAGAACGTGCTGCGTGAGACGGTCGTGTGGTGGCTGATCGTGGCAGCCATCGGTTCGTACGTGCTCGTCAAGACCCGCTGGGGCAACTGGATCTTCGCAGTTGGTGGCAACAAGGACGCGGCTCGTTCCGTCGGTGTGCCTGCCAACCAGGTCAAGGTCGGCCTGTTCGTCTGTGTCTCGGTGTGCGGCTGCCTGGCGGGAACGTTGATCGCCTTGCGATACGGCACGGTGCAGGCCAACCAGGGCACCGGCCTCGAGTTCGAGTACATCATTGCCGCTGTCGTCGGTGGCTGTTTGCTGACCGGAGGTTACGGATCGGTGATCGGTGCCGGGCTCGGCTCGGCCATCATGGCCGTGTCGGTCGTCGGTGTGCAGACCACCAAGTGGAACTCCGATGGCCGCTTCGCCTTCCTCGGCGGCGTGCTGCTGCTGGCGGTGCTCGTCAACAACTTCATCCGCAAGAAGGCTCAGGAGGCACGATGACCGTCACCGAGACAGTCGAACCCCAGCACCGAGCATGCGCTGCTCGAGCTGCGCAACATCTGCAAGTACTTCGGCAACGTCACGGCACTCGAAGACATCACGACCCGGGTCGAGGCCGGCAAGGTCACGTGCGTGCTCGGCGACAACGGTGCGGGCAAGTCGACGTTCATCAAGATCTTGTCGGGCGTGCATCAGCCGAGTTCCGGCGAGTACACGATGTACGGCTCGCCCGTGCACTTCACAACACCTCGCGACGCCCGCAACGCAGGCATCGCCGCGGTGTTCCAGGACTTGGCACTGGCACCGTTGCTGTCGATCTGGCGCAACTTCTTCCTCGGTGTCGAGCCCATGCACGCCGGCATCTTCATGCGGACCTCGTTCATGAAGAAGACGGCGAAAGAAGAGATGGCCAAGATGGGCATCGACCTGCGCGACGTCGATCAACCGGTCGGCACGTTGTCGGGTGGCGAGCGCCAGTCCGTCGCAATTGCCCGTGCCGTGTACTTCGGCGCCCGGGTGCTGATCCTCGACGAGCCGACGTCGGCGCTCGGCGTGAAGCAATCCGGTGTCGTGTTGAAGTACACCCGCGCTGCCGCCGATCGCGGCCTCGGCGTGATCTTCATCACCCACAACCCGAACCATGCCATTCCCGTCGGCGACCGATTCTTGTTGTTGAACCGTGGCCACAGCCTGGGCGACTTCGCCAAGGACGAGATCTCCAAGACCGAGCTCACCCAGCTGATGGCCGGCGGGGCGGAGCTGGAGCAACTCGAGCACGAGATCGGTCTCCGCTGACCTTCGATGACCGTAGCCCCACGGCACCACCCTCGAGCTCCTCACGGTTGGTCGCATCTGTGTTGATCTGTACGCCAACGAGGCCGGCGCCAGCTTCATCGACCCACAGACCTTCACCAAGTCGATCGGCGGGTCGGCCACGAACGTCGCCATCGCCGCGGCGCGTCTCGGCCATCGCACGGCAGTGTTCACCAAGGTCGGCGACGACCCGTTCGGAAAGCTATGTGCGACACAAGCTCGACCTGTTCGGCGTCGACACTCGCTACGTCCTGACGCATCCCTCGATGCCGACGCCGTTGGCCTTCGCGGCGATGGACCCGCCCGAGGATCCGCAGCTGCTGATGTACCGGTATCCGATGGGGCCGGACCAGACGCTGCAGGTCGGCGAGATCGACCGCCAGGCGGCGCTCGACGTGCCGATTCTGTGGTTGACCGGAGCGTGGTTCAGCGACGCCCCGGCACGGGAAACGTGCTGGGAGCTGCTGTCGATCCGCGGGCGTCGTCCGCACGTGGTGTTCGACATCGACTACCGGGCCAACTTCTGGCCGAACCGCGAGGCGGCGACGGCCGACCTCGGCCCGGTGCTCGACCACGTCACCGTCGCTGTCGGGAACCGCACCGAGTGCGAGGTTGCCGTCGGCTCCGCCGACCCAGCGGAAGCGGCTCGGCGACTGCTCGACCGTGGTGTCGAGTTGGCGATCGTCAAGATGGGTGGTGAGGGCGTGATGGTGGCCACATCGCAGGGCACCACCGTGGTGCCGCCCCACTTCGTCGAGGTCGTGTGCGGCCTCGGTGCCGGTGACGCGTTCGGCGGCATGCTCGTGCACGGGCTGCTGTCGGGCTGGGAGCCGGTGCGGATCGTCGAGTACTGCAACGTCGCCGGCGCGATCGTCGCCTCACGGTCTGCTGTGCTCGGATGCAATGCCGACCTTGCCCGAGGTCTCAGAGGCGCTGGAGGAGCGTCGTGTCGCTGGATGACCAGACGTTCGCGTCGCTGACCGAGACCCGGGTCAGTGCGCCGCACAAGATCACCGAGGCGCTCGCCGCACGCCGGCGACGCGATGCGTTGACACAGGACGGGATGTTGTTCATCGTCGCCGCTGATCACACGGCGCGGGCGATGGTCGGGCTGCACGACGATCCGCTGGCGATGGCCGACCGGCGGTCGATGCTCGACCGCTTGCTGACAGCGCTCGAACACCCGCGAGTCGACGGGGTGCTGGGCAGCGCCGAGATCATCGACGACCTGGCGTTGCTGGATGCCCTCCACGACAAGGTCGCGGTCGGCACGATGAACCGAGGCGGGTTGGCGGGCGCCAGTTGGACCATGGACGATCGGTTCACGGCGTACGACACGGCGCATCTTCGTGCCGCCAACCTCGACGCCGGCAAGTTGTTGCTGCGCATCGACTATCACGACGCCGGCACTGTCCCGACGCTGGCCGGTGCAGCGGCCGCGGTGCAGGAGCTCAACGACGCGCACATGATGGCGATGGTCGAGCCGATCCCGTACACCAAGAACGATCGCGGTGAAGCGGTGTGGGACACCGACCCGCTGGCACTGGTGAAGGCGGTGGGCGTCAGCGCCGCACTCGGTGGGTCGAGCGCGTACACGTGGCTGAAGATCCAGGCAACCGCCGACATCGCCACCGTCGCCAAGGTGACGACGCAGCCGTTGCTCTTGCTCGGCGGCGCACCGGGTCCCGATCCCGAGGTGACGTTCGCGCTGTGGGAGGCTGCGTTGCATCAACCAACAGTGCGCGGGCTCGTGATCGGACGATCGCTGCTGTATCCCGCCGACGGCGACGTTGCAGGCTTCGTGGCTCGCGCAGCAGACTTGGTGCAACAAGCTGCAAAGGACCGGCAATGAGCCCATCATTACATCGACCATCGGGCACGCTCGCCGATGGAGATCGCGCAGTTTCACTCGGCCCCGACGACGCCGGCTGGGCGTATTCGGGCTTGATCGTCGTTTTGTTGGCGCCCGGAGTAGAGCGCTCTATCGACCTCGGCGACAGCGAAGCGGTGGTGCTCCCGCTGTCGGCGGTCGACGTCGACGTCACGGTCGATGATCAGCACTTTCATCTCGATGGGCGGGTATCCGTCTTCGACCGAGTCACCGACTTCGCCTACGCACCGAAGGGTGCGACCGTGGTGCTCTGCGCCCCGGGCGGCGGCGAGGTCGCCATCGCAACCGCACGGTGCGACCGGCGATTGACGGCCCGCTACGGATCCGCCGACGACGTCGCCGTCGAACTTCGCGGCGCCGGGCCGGCGACTCGACAGCTCAACAACTTCCTCAGTCCCGAGGCCTGGCCACACGCCGACAAGTTGATGTGTGTCGAGGTCATCACGCCCGACGGCAACTGGTCGAGCTATCCGCCACACCGTCATGACGACTCGCCGGAGTGCCCGGTCAACAACGAGGAGATCTACTACTTCCGCATCGGCGTGGCGGGCACCAGCCAGTACTCCGCCGACGGCTTCGGGATGCACCGTACGTACACGCCGGACGGCTCGATCGACGTCAACGTCGTGATCCGCGACGGCGATGTCTTCTGCGTGCCTCGGGGCTATCACGGTCCCTGCATCGCCGCCCCCGGGTACCCGATGTACTACCTCAACGTGCTGGCCGGGCCTGGCGGCGATCGCTCGATGGCCTTCTGTGACGACCCGACACACCACTGGGTCCGCGACACGTGGGCCGAGATGGCGGCCGATCCACGATGCCCGATGACGACCAGGAACGGACGAACGACGTGAGCAAGACGATAGGAATCGGTGTGATCGGCTTCGGCTGGATGGGCCAGGCCCACAGTCGCGGCTGCCGGCGGGCGCCCAGCTACTTCCTCGATCGCGACTACGAGCCGCAGATGGTCGTGGTCAGTGACACCGTCGAAGCACGGCGCGACGATGCGGTGCGTTCCTTCGGCTATCAACGTGCCGTCACCGACTGGCACGAGGTGATCGCGGCCCCCGACGTCGACGTCGTGTTCGTCACTGCGCCGAACATGTTGCACGTCGAGATGGTCGAAGCGGCCGCAGCCGCCGGCAAGCCCGTGTTCTGCGAGAAGCCGGTCGGTGGCACGCCGCGTCAGACGGTTGCTGCCGAGCGCGCCGCCCGCCGCGCCGGGGTGATCACCGGTGTTGGGTACAACTACCGCTGGGCGCCGCTGGTCCAGTACGCCAAGCAGTTGATCGACGGTGGCGAGATCGGCGAGATCACGAACTACTACGGCCGCTTCTTCTCGATGTACGGCAGCGATCCCTTGGGCCTGCTGTCGTGGCGCTTCCTGGTCGACCAGGCCGGTCACGGCGTCAGCACCGACATCCTCAGCCACTCGGTCGACCTCGGCCACTACCTCGTCGGCGGCATCGCCAAGGTCATGGGCACCGGCGAGACGTTCATCAAGCAGCGCCCGCTTCCGACCAGCGGCGGAACCCACTACGACCGCGGCAAGCCCGGGCGATCCGACCGGTGAGGTGACCAACGAGGACTACATCGGGATGATGTGCGTGTTCGACGGTGGCGCGCGCGGCACGTTCGAGGCCTGCCGGTCGATGGTCGGGCCGGAGAGCCAGAACAGCTTCGAGGTGTACGGCACCAAGGGATCCATCGCCTGGAACTTCGAGAAGATGAACGAGTTGCGGGTCTACATCGCCGCCGAACACAAGCACACCGGATTCACCACCGTGTTCGGTGGCGACCGCTTCCCGCCGCACGGCAACTTCGTGCCGGGCAGCGCCAACAGCATCGGGTTCGAAGACCTGATCTGCATCGAGGATCACGAGTTCCTGCAGTCCGTCGCGGCCGGCCGTCAGCACACGCCGGGGTTCGCCGAGGCCCTGCAGTACGTCTCGGTCCAAGACGCAGTGCTTCGGAGTTGGGAGAGCGGGCGTTGGGAAGACGTCGTCTCCCTGAGGGAGGAATGAGATGAGCACCACACGACTCACGACCGCTGCGGCGATCGTGCGCTACCTGATTGCGCAACGCACGGTGATCGACGACGTCGATGTGCCGTTGTTCCCGGGTGTCTTCGCGATCTTCGGGCACGGCAACGTGACCAGTCTCGGGCTGGCGCTGCAGGAGGCCGGCGATGCCATGCCGACGTGGCGCGGGCAGAACGAGCAGGGCATGGGCCTTGCCGCGGTCGGCTACGCGAAGGCGGTTCGCCGACGTCAGATCATGGTCGCCACGTCGTCGGTCGGGCCCGGCGCGCTCAACATGGTGACTGCTGCAGGGGTGGCGCACGCCAACCGCCTCCCGGCGCTGTTCCTCGTCGGCGACACGTTCGCCAGCCGCCTGCCCGATCCGGTGCTGCAGCAGGTCGAGCACTTCGGCGATCCGTCGGTCACGGTCAACGATGCGTTCAAGGCCGTCAGCCGCTACTGGGACCGGATCATGCGCCCCGAACAGATCATCCACTCGTTGCCGCACGCGGTCGCGGTGATGCTCGACCCGGCCGATTGCGGCCCGGCGGTGATTGCCCTTCCACAAGACGTGCAGGCCGAGGCGTTCGACTTCCCCGACGAGTTCTTCACCACCACGGTGCACCACATTGCTCGCCCACGACCCGACGTCGGACAATTGGACCGGGCAGTCGTGTCGCTGAAGTCGGCGAAGCGACCCTTGATCATCGCCGGCGGGGGAGTGCACTACTCGAACGCCACTGCCGAGCTAGCGGCCTTCGCCGAGGCGCACGGAGTTCCGGTAGTGGAGACAACGGCAGGCCGTACGTCGCTGCCGGCGATCCACCCGCTCAACGCTGGCCCCGTCGGGTCCACCGGATGCACGAGCGCCAACGACCTCGCCGGTGCTGCGGACGTGATCCTGGCGGTCGGGACGCGACTGCAGGACTTCACCACCGGCTCGTGGACGGCCTTCGCCCACGATGCCCAGCTGATCGGGCTGAACGCTGCGGTGTTCGACGCCGTGAAGCACCGGTCACTGCCGGTCGTCGGCGATGCCCGCGAGGGCCTGCGGGAGATGGAGGATCGGTTGACCGGCTGGGTGGCCGACGAGGAGTGGGCGATGCGCTGCAAGAACGTGACCGCCGACTACCACGCGTACATCGATGGCCTCGCCGATCCGTCCGCTGTCGGCGAGAGCGGACGACCCACGTACGCACAGGTGATCGGCGCCGTCGATCGAGCCCAGCAGCCGCGCGACTACGTGTTCGCCGCCGCCGGCGGGCTACCGGGCGAGTTGATCAACGGCTGGCGGGCCAAGGAGGTCGGCGACTTCGACTGCGAGTACGGGTTCTCCTGCATGGGCTACGAGATCTCCGGCGCGTGGGGCGCCAAGATGGCCCGACCCGACGATGAGGTGATCACGTTCGTCGGTGACGGCTCGTACATGATGATGAACAGCGACCTGTACAGCTCGGTGCTCTCCGGTCACAAGCTGATCGTGATCGTGTGCGACAACGGCGGGTTCGCCGTGATCAACCGTTTGCAGGTCAACCAGGGTGGCGTGCCGTTCAACAACCTCATCGGTGATGCCCGTCATCGCGACCTCGTCTATGTCGACTTCGCTGCCCACGCCGCGGCGATGGGTTGCGACAGCGAGCGTGTTGCCTCGGTGCACGAGTTGGAGGGCGCCCTGGAGCGGGCCCGGCACAACGATCGAACGACGGTCATCGCCTTGCAGACCGATGCCTACTCGTGGACCGGTGGCGGGGCGTTCTGGGAGGTCGGTGTGCCCGAGGTCAGCAGCCGGACGGAAGTGCAAGAGGCCAAGGCCAAGATGGTCAGCGGCAAACAACAGCAGAGGATCGGAACATGACGGGGAAGCTCGACGGCAAGGTCATCGTCATCAGTGGCGGCACGCAGGGCCTGGGCGAGGCCATCGCCAGGCAGGTCGTCGCCGACGGTGCGGCCGGCCTGGTGATCGCCGGTCGCAGCGCCGACAGAGGTACCGCATTGGCGAAGGAGCTCACCGACCTCGGTACGCCCACGACGTTCGTCGAGGCCGACATGGAGGATGCGGCTGCGCCGCGCGCGGTGATCGAAGCAGCCGACAAGCAGTTCGGTGTCGTCCACGGCGTGGTCAGCGTGGCCGCGGCGACGTGGCGCGACAACGTGTGGAGTGCGACGACCGACGGCTTCGACCAGATGGTCGCCGTCAACACCCGTGCGCCGCTCTTCTTGATCCAGGCAGCGGCCGAGGTCATGCGCCGCGAGGGCGTTGCCGGTTCGTGCATCACCATCGGCTCGACCAGCGGCCACGGTGGTCAGCCGTTCATCCTCAGCTACTGCATCTCCAAGGGTGCGCTCGAGACACTGACCCGAAATCTGGCCTTTTCGTTGATGCGCCACAAGGTCCGTGTGAACCTGGTCAGCCCCGGGTGGATGGACACCGAGTCGGAGGACGCCACCCAGCGCAAGTTCCACAATGCGACCGATGGCTGGCTCGAGGAGGCCGAGAGCGGCCAACCAATGGGCCGGCTGATCAAGCCGCCCGAGGTGGCCAAGGTGGTCGCGTTCTACCTCTCCGACGAGTCGGGGATGCTGACCGGCAACATCGTCGACTACGACCAATCCGTCCTCGGTGCCGGAGACGCACCGAAACCCTCACTTCAGGAGACGCCACAGTGACCCTCAGAATCGCAGTCCTCGGCGTCGGCCGAATCGGCAAGATGCACGCAGAACTGCTGGCCCGGCAGGTGCCGGGCGCGTCGCTGGCGATGGTGCAAGACATCAATGCCGGGGCGGCCGCCGAAGTCGGCAAGCAGCTCGACGTTCCGCACACGACCGATGTCGACGCGGTCCTGGCCTCGCCCGACGTCGACGCAGTGGCGATCTGCAGCAGCACCGACACCCATGTGCCCTTCTTGATCGCAACTGCTCGGGCCGGCAAGGCCATCTTCTGCGAGAAGCCGATCTCGCTCGACCTCGCCAAGGTCGACGAGGCCTTGGCCGTGGTTGCTGCCAGCGGCGTGCCGATCCAAGTCGGGTTCAACCGGCGCTTCGACCCGGCGCACGCCTCGGTGCGCGCCGCGGTGATCGATGGCTCGGTGGGGGACCTGCACATGTTGCGGATCACCAGCCGGGATCCCGCTCCGCCACCGATCGCCTACATCAAGGTGTCGGGAGGCATCTTCCTCGACATGATGATCCACGATTTCGACATGGCCCGGTTCGTCACGGGCAGCGAGGTGGTCGATGTGTATGCACAAGCTGCGGTGCGCGTCGACCCAGCGATCGGTGAGGCCGGCGATGTCGACACGGCAGTCGTGATCTTGCGTCACGAGAACGGTTGCATCACCACCATCGACAACAGCCGGCAAGCCGTGTATGGCTACGACCAGCGTGTCGAGGCGTTCGGCTCTGCAGGCCTGGCTGCGTCGGAGAACGCGGTCACACACACCGGCATCCGTCGCACCGCCGCCGGCTCGATCGGCGCCACGATTCCGTACTTCTTCCTCGACAGGTACATCCCCAGCTACGTCGATGAATGGAAGTCGTTCGTCGCCTACGTCGCCGACGGAGGGCCGTCGCCGGTGTCGGCCAACGATGGCCGCGCTCCGCTGGTGATCGGCCTCGCCGCGTGGAAGTCGTATCGCGAAGGCCGTCTCGTGCGCTGCGACGAGATCGGCTGACCCCGAGTCGAGTGTTCGGCGCCTCCCACGGTGCGCCGAGGCACTCCACAGGGTGAGTGCCGGGTCGTATCGTCATGACCATGCCCGGCGAGAGCAACACGACACGTCTGGCGATCCGGGTGATTCCCCGGGCCAAGCGGGACGAGGTCGGCGGGGAGCGCGGTGGGCGGCTGATCGTGCGGACGACCGCGGCGCCGGTCGACGACCAGGCGAACGCCGCGGTGCGCAAGTTGGTGGCCGCGCATCTCGGCGTTCCGGTGCGCCGTGTCGAGATCGTGTCGGGTCACCACTCGCGCGACAAGGTCCTCAGCATCGCCCCATGACAGGCGATCGTCAGCCGGTGGCGACGTCGTAGCCGAACTGACACGTCGTCTCGATCGCGTGGTCGAGCGTCACGGTGCTGCGGGTGTTGCCGTCGAAGTGGATGACGAACGACGCGACCGGGCGAGACGTCGAGGCTCCGCAGTTCTCGAGCGCCGAGACCGTCGTGATCTGCAGTCGAATGCTGGAACCGCCGGCCACTGTGCCCGGGAGTTGGTCCTGGGCCAGCGAGGGGCCCGGTGTTGCGGTGATCGTGCCGGTACCGTCGGCCGCATCGGCAGTGACGCCCACGATCGTCGGAGGTGCGCAGGACTTTGTGCTGGTGTTGGTCAGGCGGATGTAGTCCGAGATCGCCTGCCCCGCGCTGTCGTTGCCGTCGTACGACGGTTGCCACGTGCAGCCATCGGCCAACGTGACCGGCGCGATGACATCGGCGACCTTCGTCCACGTCGCCCCGCCATCGGTGGTGCGACGGATATCGGTGGCAGTCGCCGCCCACCCGGTCGAGGTCGTCGACATCGAGATCGTCTGCGCCGGGAACGGCAGGTGGATGCTTCGATAGTTGACGCCGGCGTCTGTGGTGATCCACAGCGTTGCGTCCTGTTCGAAGCCCGGGTTGATCCCGAACCAATCCGTGGCCGTGACTGCGGTCAACATCGACTGCGGACCGGTGTTGCTGGTCTCGCCGACGTCGGGCGGCGCCACGTCGCGCCACGACTGTCCGAGGTCGTCCGTGGCGACGTAGGCAACCTGGGCCTGCGTGCCCGTTGCAGCCGTGACCTTCACGACGGTGAGATCCGGGGAGGTGGTGACGATGTGATAGGCGGGTCCGTTCGGGTCTGGGCCGGTGGTGTCCCACAGCGGCGGCTTGACCTGCGTCCAGCTGGACCCGCCATCGGTGGTGACGAACAATCCCTGTCCCGATGCCCACCCTGTCCGAGGGTCGCTGAACGCCAGCGGCACGGGTGAATCCGGATTGACGAGGTCGTACGTCGCGCCACCGTTCGTCGTGCGGTAGAGCGCGGCTCGTCCGGTCAACTCCGACGACTTGGTCGGGTCGGCAATCGACACGTAGCCGTTCGCCTGGTCGGCGAACACGACGCCCGCGGCCATGCCGCCGGGGAATCCCGGGTTGATCGCAAACGAGTGCGTCGAAGCTGCCGCGTCGTCGGTGCCTGTGACCAGCACGATGTCACCGTCCCCGGGCCGGACGACCCAGGCGTGATCGCTGTCGAGGATCAAGCTCTTCCCGCTACCGCGCGAGTTGGATGGCGGCAGGATCGGCTGGCTCTGCCACGTCGACCCCCCATCCCCGGTGTGGGCAAGCACATCGGTGGTCACCACCCAACCGGAGTCGATGCCCGTCGTCTTCATGTCCGCGATGTACAGGCCGGCCAACGCCGGGACGGGTAACCCCGCCACGGCGTACGTCGCGTCCGAGACGAGCAGCGCAGGGGTCGTGGGCACGTCAGCAGTGGTGGACGTCGTCGACGCGGTGCTCTGGGTCGGGGCGACGGTCGAGGCTGGTTCGACCAGGGAGGTCGAGCTTGCCGGGACGGTGCTCGTCGGTCGGCCCGTGCTGTGATCACGCACGACGAGAGCGGTCACACCACCGAGAACGAGCACGATCGATGCTGCGGCGACCCAGAGTTGTCGTATCCCGCGCCGCTCCGGCACGGTTGGTTGCACCGTGATCGGGGGAGCGGGCGCGACCTGGCTGCGGTCGCGGAGGTCGGCCTCGATCTGTGACCACAATCGTTCGCGGAATTCGGTGCCGAGGCTTCCCGTGCCGCGGTTCATCGTCTCGACGATGTCGTCGTCATCCATGGCTGCGCCCCTTTCGTCGCCGCACCTGATCACGGGCCCGGGCGAGCAACGACTCGGTTGCGTGCACGGTCAGCCGCATTGCGGCGGCGACCTCGGGCACGGGCAGGTCGTCGACGTACCGCAACACCAGAGCAGCGCGAGATCGATCCGGGAGCTCGCCGAGCAATTCGTCGACCGCGTCGAATCGCGGTTCGTGCGACGTGTCCACAGCGTGCACCAACCGCAACCGTCGGTCCTGCCGGCGTTCACTGCGAATCGAGTTGAGGAACCGTTGTCGCACGACGACGATCAGCCAACCGGTCTCGAGCCGGTCGACCGTTCCCGCGTTCCATGACCTGACCATGGCGAGGTATGCGTCGTGCACCAGGTCCTCCGCCGCGGCGCGGTTGCCCCCGGTCAGTCGGAGGGCGTAGCGGCTGACCTCGTCGAACGACGCAACGTAGAACGCCCGCCATGATGCCGCCGACTCAGCGTTCTCGTTCGGCGTCGATCGAACACCCATCACGACAGTTCAACACCACCGACAACGCATTTCCGTCGTCGGCACCAAAATTGCTCGGTGACCTTCCGCGATAGCGTGACGACGACGAAACGGAAGGGTTGAACCATGACGATTCGACAGGCCATCGAGAAGTTGCTCACCCGAGGTGCAGCGCCCGCTGATCAGGACGAGCCGGTCGAAATCGCCTTGGTCCCCATCGGCAGCGGCCCGATGACGGTCGCGTCGCTTCGTGAAGCCGGGTTCGACGCCACCGGTGCGGAGACGTTCAGCATCGTCACCAATGTGCTCAGCGACTACCGCATCCTCGTGCCGCGCCACCAGGCGGCCGATGCGACGGCGCGTCTGCAGGATCTGCTGTAGATGATTGCCCTCGGACTGCTGATGGTGCTGGTCGGGTTCGCCCTCATGGTGACCCGCGGCGGGGTCCCCGGCGCGACCGCGCATCGCAATGTGTCGTTGGGCAAGCAGCGAATCTTCACGACGGATGGCTATCAGGGTGTGCCGTCGTGGCGCTACCGGCTGATCCAGATCCTCATCGGGCTGGCGTTGGTGGCCGGTGGAATGGTCGTGATCGCTCACGCCGGCGTCTGAATCGGACCTCAGCGGTCGAGGTCGAGAATTCGATCGGCGATGTCGGCGACGGCCGCGTCGTGGCTGGCAACGACGATGCACGTGCCGTCGTCGACCATCGATCGCAAGAGTTCGAGCACAGTGGCGATGTGACCGGCATCTTGGTGGCTCGTCGGTTCGTCGGCCAGGAGCACGACCGGCTCGATGATTGCGGCACGGGCCAACGCCATTCGCTGTTGCTGGCCGAGTGAGGTGTCGGACGCGGCGCGATCGACCTCGTCAGCGAGGCCCAGCCGCTCGAGCATGTGACGACCGCGTTCGTCCGCCGTCCGGCGTGCGACGCCCGACAATCGCAACGGCAAGGCGACGTTCTCGGTCATCGTCAGTTCGGCGATCGTCGCGATCACCTGGGGCAGGATTGCCGTGCCTCGCCAGGTGCGATCGGCACCGCTGTCGCCCCACGGCCCACACCGCACCAGCGTGCCGCCATCGGGCTCGATCCATCCGGCCAGCAGCGACAGCAGTGTCGACTTGCCGCTGCCGGACCGGCCGCGCACGACCACCAGTTCGCCCGACGACAGCGTGAACGAGAAGGGCTTCAGCCCGGCGTTGGCGTCCCAATGCTTGGCGAGGTCGGTTGCCTCCGCCAGCAACGTCGGTGTGGTGGTCATCGAACTCGCCGCCCGTGGTCGAGCTCGGCGATCACATCGCCCGCCGCGATGACCAGCGGATCGTGCGTCGCCACAACCAGCGTTGCCCCTCGTGAGGCGACTCCCGTCAACACTTCCACCAGCGATTGGGCGTTGGTCCGGTCGAGTGACGCCGTGGGCTCGTCGAGGATGACGAGTTCAGGTCGACCGGCGAGTGCACAGGCAACGGCGAGGCGCTGTTGCTCGCCGCCAGAGAGCTCGCGCACGCGACGATCACGGAGGGCGGCGAGACCGACCGAGGCAAGCAGCTCGTCGAGCTCGTCGTCGCTGCTGACCGTCGGACGACCACGTCGTTGCGAGGCTGCCCAACGAACGTTGTGAATTGCGTCGAGTTGGTCGAGCAGGTTCTCGCTCGGTTGCGGTAACACGATTCCCAGACGGTCGCGACGGAGCTCACGGCGGTCGCGGCGGCCGAGCACCACGACGTCGGTATCGCCGATCTTGACGCTGCCCTCGTCGGGTCGCTGCATGCACGAAAGCAGGCTCAGCAACGTCGACTTGCCCGAGCCCGATGGCCCGGCAACCACGGTCATCCCGCCGACGGGGATCTCGAGGTCGACACGATCGAGGGCGGTGACGACCTCGCCTTCGACCGGAAAGCGTCGTACGACCGTGCGCACGTCGGCGGCGAGTCGATCGTCACCCAGGCTCAGCACGATCTTGTCACGCAGTTCCACGCATCACCTCCATGGCACGCGTCCGCTTGATCATCACGAAGCCGACCGAGACCAGGGCCAGGAGCGACCCGACGACGCCGACGAGAACCGGCATGCCAGCCGCGAGGTGGGCAACGACACGTGCCGGTGGCGCCAGTTGTCGCAACGAGTCCAGCCGGGCGATGGAGACTCGGGTCACCAGCCAGCCGATCAACATACCCAGTGCCGCACCCACGACAAGCGCCGGCCCGAGTTCGGCCACCAATCCGATCGCCTCGCCGCGCGACGTGAGGCCCATTCGAGTCGTCAGCACGTGTGCCGCTTGGCGGGTCTGGCGTCGAGCGTCGAGCACGAGCAGTTGGGCGAGGAGCACGACGATCCCGATCAGCACACCGAGGATCGACAGCGTGGCGTACGCCCAGCGGACCGTCAAGAAGCTGGTCACGTTGAACACCAGGGTCTCGTCATGCGGCGTCCGGACCAGGATGCCCTGGTCCGACAGTTGGGTGAACGCATCGGGGGGTGGGTCGCGCAACAAGATCTCCGACGACGTCGGGAACCCGGACGAGACGAGGAGGTCTCTGTCGACCACCACCAAGATGGCCCCGTTGCGGTAGCCGGGGAACCACTTGGCGGAACCGACCGGGTCGACGTCCATCGGCCGGCGCACGAGGCTCTCGAGGTGCGTGTCGGGCAACGTGCCGCCGACCACGATGGCCGGCAGTGGGCCTGAGGATGCCTGGGCAAGAGCGTCGAGCAACGTGGTGAGCGACTGGTCGGACGCGTCGTTGCGCCAGTGGACCGCTCGGGCGAACGTGGTCCGATCGATCCCCAGCAGGTCGACGGACTGCGAACCGCTGTGGCCTTGCGAGCGGGCCACGATGGTTCCGATTGCGTCGAGCGGCGGCGGGAGCGCGTCGATGTCGCGGGTCGTCATCGTCAGATCGCTGCCGAGATAGACGGCGGCCTTCTCCGACAGCAGCACCGACGTGCTGTCGGTCAACAGACGGGCAACCGTGAACGACCCGGCCGCCAGGGCGGTCGCCAGCAACACTGCTCCGGTCACGCCCGGCTCGGCCAACGAACGGCGAAGTCCGGTCATCATCGACGGCGGAAGCCGCTTCCCCGCGAGGCGCCATCGGCGTAACAGGGCGACTGTCGGCCGGGCCAGCACGGCGAGGGGGGCGATGATTGCCAGCAACGGGAAGCACTGCGCCAAGAAGTCGGCATGGCGGGCAACAGCGCCGACCTGTTGGATCCCACCGATGCGGTCGAGCCGGGCGAAGCACACGATCGCACCCGCAACCGGGACCGCTTCCCACGGAAGGAACCGGACCCACGACCGGCGTCGCAGCCGGGCGTCGACGAACGTGCGTGACCGTGCTGCGCCGACGCAGGCGATGACGACGAACGCGACGATCGAACCGATCACCGTGTCGAGCACGGCCGCCCTGATCGCCGCTGTTTCGAGCTCGGGTGCCGGGCCGAGAAACCGGACTGCAGCCAGTGCCACGAGCGCGCCGACCAGGGTTCCGGCAATGACAGCGCTGCTGGCACTGCGCGCCACCCGCAGGCCGAGCGACCACGGCGATTGCCCCTTGAGCAGTCGCAAGCGCAGTTCACGTTGACGTTCGCGAGCCAGCAGGGCCGTCGCCGCGCCGAGGAGCGCGAGCGACGACAGCAGGGCAACGAGCCGCACCGGTGCCATCGTGCCGGCGACCACTTCGGTCGAGGCCCCGGCGTGGCGCACCACGGTCCGCAGCGGCTGGCCATCGGTGAGCGTTCGCCCGCGCAGGTTCTCGTCGATGTCGACGAGGCGGTCGGCCGCGTGTGAGAACTCGTCGAAGTGGTCAGCCAGAACCGCCGCGTCGTGCCGGCTGAGACCCTTCACCTTCGGGCGCAGCTCCCACTCGGCGATCCTGAACACCTGTGCCGTCCGCAGCGCTCTCGACGTCGTGAACAACACCGGCGTGGGCGGGTCGGCAGGGTCGTTTGTCGCAGATCGGAAGAACGAACGGAGCCCGCACCAGTACGACGACTCGGGGCGGGTCGGCACCAGGGGATACGTGTCGACGACGTGCACCATCTGGTTGAACGGTCTGAAGCCCTGGATGTTCACGACGAACAGGGTGAAGGCATCGCCCGGCTTGGTCCCGCCCGGCGGCCTCATCCACTCGGGGGCCAGCACCTCATCGTCGGCGGCGGGAGCCGTGACAGGTCGAAGGAGGTTCTGCTCCTGGCCGTCGCGGTACAGCAGGTTGACCCGGATTGGTCGGTTGCTCGCGTCGCCGGTTTCGAGCGAGATGTCTGGGGCAATGCGGGTCAGCACGCCCGGCTCGGTGTGCGCGGCGACCGTCGCAGCGAATTCCGCCAGGTGAGTGTTGACGTCGGGTTGAGCGCCACCCATCGGGACCCGCAGGCTGACATCGGACAGGCAGATGTGGCTCAGCTCGCTGTGCACGGCAGCGGTGGCGACCGACGAGAGGTACAGCGGGGATCCCGCGAGACACGCGGATCCGAGTGCGACGATTGCCGCGACGGCGACCCATCCGGCGGTGCCGGACGAGCGAAATCGTTGGAAGATGAGGCGCTGCACGAGGGCGACGGAGACTGCTACGAGTGGGGCGTGTAGCTGGCGCGGGCGTCGCGGATCTCGCGCCACGCGGCGTCTTTTCCGGCAATCCCTGCAGACGAGGACTCCTTGCCCGGCTCGAGTGCCTTGTAGACCTCGAAGAAGTGCTGGATCTCACTGACCAGCTGCGGTGTGAGATCGCCAAGGTCGTGCACATCGTTCCACCGCGGCTCCTTCGGCGGGACGCACAGGATCTTGGCGTCCTCGCCTGCTTCGTCGTGCATGTACAGCACCCCGACCGGTCGCGCCGCAACCCACACGCCGGGGTACACGGCATCTTCCAGCAGTACCAGGGCGTCGAGTGCGTCGCCGTCGCCCCCCTTGGTGTTGGGGATGTAGCCATAGTCGGCGGGGTATGTCGTAGCCGTGAACAGCCGCCGGTCGAGAAAAACCCGTCCGGTGTCGTGGTCGATCTCGTACTTGTTGCGGCTGCCACGCGGGATTTCGATCACCACATGGATGCAGTCGTCGGGAAGCGGACTGAGGGCCATGGCGCCATGCTCGCATATCTGCCGTGGGTGGCCGGATCGCAGCCAGTAACGTGAGATTCTCTATGGAGTTCCGCCGCATCACCAACCTGCCGCCGTACGTGTTCACGATCATCAACAACTTGAAGATCGAGGCACGTCGAGCAGGGGTCGATGTCATCGACTTGGGGTTCGGCAACCCCGACATCCCGTCGCCGCAGATCGCAGTCGACAAGCTGACCGAGGCGGCGCACATCGCTCGCAACCATCGGTACTCCGTCAGCCGGGGCCTGCCCAAGCTGCGCGAGGCCGCGGCGGCACTGTACGAGCGCAACTGGGGTGTGCAGCTCGACCCCGAGCTCGAGATCACCAACACCATCGGCTCGAAGGAGGGGTTCAGCCACCTGATGTGGGTGCTTCTCGACCGCGGCGATGCAGCCATCGTGCCCAGTCCGAGCTATCCGATCCACATCTACGGACCACTCTTCGCCGGGGCCGACCTGCGCCAGGTGCCCATGCGCCACCTGGCGGACCCGCGAGTGCAGGGCGACTTCACCGGTGATTTCTTCGACAGCCTGACCACCGCATACGACGTCGGCTGGCCCAAGCCGCGAGTGCTGGTGATCTCCTTCCCGCACAATCCGACGGGTGCCGTCGTCGATCTCGATTTCATGCAGCGTGTCGTCGACTTCTGCCGCGAGCGGGAGATGATCGTGGTCCACGACTTCGCCTATGCAGATGTCGGCTTCGATGGCTACCGGCCACCCAGCATCCTGCAGGCCGACGGCGCCAAGGAATGCGCAGTCGAGCTGTACTCGATGACGAAGAGCTTCTCGATGGCCGGTTGGCGCTGCGCGTTCCTGGTCGGCAACAAGGAGGTCGTGCAGGCGCTGGTCAAGCTGAAGAGCTACCTCGACTACGGAGTGTTCCAGCCGGTGCAGATTGCCGCGACGGTGGCGATGAACGAGGCAGCTGATTATCCGGCCGAGGTGTGCTCGATCTACCAGAGCCGGCGCGACGCCCTGATCGACGGCCTCGGCCGCATCGGTTGGGACATCCCCAAGCCGAAGGGTTCGATGTTCGTGTGGGCACCGATTCCCGAGGCCTACGCAGAGATGGATTCAGTCGAGTTCTGCTCGCACGTGGTGCGCGAGTGCGAGGTCGCCCTGTCGCCAGGTGTGGGTTTCGGCCCCGGTGGCGAAGGCTTTGCCAGGTTCGCCCTGATCGAGAACGAACGCCGCATCGCCCAAGGCATCCGCAACCTGAAGAAGGGCCTTCCCAAACTCGGCTGAACCCGAGTCGAGTGCTGCGTGCCTACCTGGGTGCCTTGCAACACTCCACCGGGTTGGCGTCGGCGACGGCCCCCTGGGGTCAGCCGTACAGGGCTCGAACGTCGGGAGGGGGCTTGCCGTCGGGCGATGTGCAGGGGTTGTCGATCGGGCCACCGACCGTCATCGGCATCGGGCACGGTTCGGAGAAGAGGTAGGTGATCCACCGTGAGATGTAGTCGGCCGCGCCGAGGGCGCCCGTGGGTTGGTAGTGGATGCTGTCGGAGACGAACCACGAGCGGACCGGTTCGCTGTAGTCACGCCAGTCGGCGATGAACACATCGGGGTAGTCGCCGGTCGCCACCTTCTGCAAGAGGACGGCGTTGTTGGCGATGTACGAGCCGTTGTTGTCGGTTCCGGCACGGGTCAATCCATCGCGCAACCGGTAGTTCATCCAGACGATGCGCACTGCTCCCTTGGCGCGGGCCGCTGACACGATCAGGTCGAAGTTGGCGCCGAAGCCGTAGCTGCCCTCGTTGTAGCCCGTCCCGATCACGACGGCATCGAACGATCCAGCGGCACCCTGGATCGCCTCGAGCGCCGTGTTCGGCGTGTTCCCGGCAAGGCTGTGGCACGAGGGTCTGACGAGTCGACGGCACGACTCGCCGTCGAGCACGTAGGTCATGCCACGGAGTGCGTCGAATGCGTGGGAGTAGAACTTGATCCCCTCGAGGGACGAGTCGCCCATCAAGAGGACGCGAGGCACGGGTGGCGGGAGGGTCGGAGTCTCCTGGACCGTCGTGCCCCGACTCGCCGGCGCGGCTGCCCCGGCACCCGGATCGACGATCGGCAGCGCCGATGCCACCGATGCGCAAAGCAGTGCAACGCATGTGCCGGTGGCAACCGCCATTCGACGGCTCACGGCGAGCTGACCCATCCCCTCGATCGCTCGACGGCGCGGAGCCAGCTGCCATGGGCGAGATCGGTGAACGTGCGGTCGGGTTCCGGGTCGAACGTCGCATCGATCTCCCAGCGATCGCTGATCGCCGCCAGTGAGGGCCAGACGCCTTCAGCCAGACCGGCGAGATACGCGGCGCCGAGTGCGGTCGTCTCTTGGTCGACCGGGCGCTGCACGGTGACGCCGAGTTGGTCTGCTTGCATTTGCAACAACCCGTCCATCACCGAGGCTCCGCCGTCGACGCGCAGGGCGGCAAGGCCGGTGCCGCTGGCATGCGCCATGGCCTCGACCACGTCTCGTGTTTGATACGCCATCGCCTCGACGACGGCCCGGGCGAGGTGAGCCTTGGATGTGCCACGGGTGATGCCGACGATGGTGCCGCGCGCATACGGGTCCCACCACGGGCTCCCCAGGCCGGCGAAGGCGGGAACGACGAAGACGCCGCCGCTGTCTGGCGTGCTGGCAGCCAGCGGACCGATCTCGGCGGCCGAGTCGATCAAGCCGAGGCCGTCGCGAAGCCACTGAATGGCCGCGCCCGTCACGAAGATGGCACCCTCCAGGGCGTAGGCAACGGTGCCATCGGAGAGCTGCCAGGCGACGGTGGTCAGCATCCCCTCGGTCGGCGGTGGGCAGGACGAACCGACGTTGAGCAGCACGAAGCTGCCCGTGCCGTAGGTGTTCTTGGCCATGCCCGGAGTGAAGCAGGCCTGCCCGAACAGGGCCGCTTGTTGGTCTCCGGCCACTCCGGAGATCGGGATTCCCTCGGCGCAACCGGACTCGGCCACCGTGACGCCGAATCGACCGCTCGAGGCCTTCACCGACGGGAGTGCGTCGATCGGGACACCGAACAGATCACACAGATCGGACGACCACTCCAACGCACGAATGTCGAACAGCATGGTTCTGCTGGCGTTGGTGACATCGGTGGCATGCACGGCCCCACCTGTGAGGTTCCAGATCAACCACGAGTCGATCGTGCCGAGCGCCAGGTTCTCGTCGACCGGTATGTCGCGATTGGTCAACAGCCACTCGAACTTGGATGCCGAGAAGTACGGATCGAGCACCAGTCCCGTGGTGTCGCGCACGAGTGGCAGGTGGCCGTTCTCGCGGAGGACTTCACATCGATCAGCGGTGCGGCGGTCCTGCCACACGATCGCGGTGCCGAACGTCGTGCCCGTGCGCCGGTCCCAGGCGACCACTGTCTCGCGTTGGTTGGTGATGCCGATCGCCGCGACGCACTCCACGCCGACTCGACCAACGACGTCGTTCAACACCGACCGGGTCACCGACCAGATCTCGTCGGCGTCGTGTTCGACCCAACCGGGTTGCGGATAGAACTGAGTGAACTCTCGGTAGGCGGCCACGACCTCGCCACCGTCCGCGAAGATGGCCCGGCTGCGCACGCCGGTCGTACCGGCGTCGATGGCGATCACGCAACGACGAGCATCACCATCCATCGCGGCCACCGTAGTCAGCGGCGGCGCTTCTTGGTGGAACGGTTGGGTCGCTGCGACGGACCCGTGCTGGTGCGGCGGGTCGGTGCGGGGCGCTGCCTGGCGGCCGGAGTGGCGGTCGCCGGAGTGTCGACCAGCGCCCGTCGACGGTCGCGGGCCTCGCGAAACGACTGGCGCTGGTAGCCGAACTTCGACAAGACCGCGACAAACCCCACGTAGAACACCATGCCGATGACCAGGCCGAGGAAATCGCCGGGCTTGGGGTGCTTGACGAGGAACGTGATCGCCAGCGCGCCGATGACGATGAAGATGGTCGCCTCGCGCAGCAGCCGCTTCCACGGGATCGGCCGGTTTGCGTCCCAAGCCACGAGCATGTCCTCCTTTTTGGTCGCCGTGGCCTAGCCTTTGCACACGTGCGCGTCGGCATTTTGACAGGTGGGGGTGATTGTCCGGGACTCAACGCGGTCATCCGGGCGATCGTCCGCAAGGGCGAGCTCAACTACGGCGACGAGCTGATCGGGTTCTTGGATGCCTGGGATGGTGTTCGCGAGCGGCGCACCATGCCGCTCGATGTGCGTTCACTGCGCGGCATGCTCCCGAAGGGTGGCACCCTGTTGGGCACCCGGCGTGGGAGCCCGTACGACGACCCCAACGGGCCCGAACAGGTCGCCGCGACCTTCCACGACATGGGGATCGACGGTCTCGTGGTGATCGGCGGCAACGGGTCCCTCACCGTGGCGTGCAAGCTCTTCCATGATCTCGACCTCCCTATCGTCGGGGTGCCCAAGACCATCGACAACGACATCGTCGGTACCGACATGACGTTCGGGTTCACGACCGCCGTGCAGATCGCCACGGACGCCATCGATCGATTGCACACGACCGCAGAAAGTCACGACCGGGTGATGATCGTCGAGGTGATGGGTCGTCACAGCGGATGGATCGCGACGTACGCGGGCATTGCCGGTGGCGCCACTGCCATCTTGATTCCCGAGGAACCGTTCGACATCGACGCGATCTGTGAACTGCTGCACCGGCGCCACGAGCGCGGGCGATACGCGTCGATCGTGGTGGTTGCCGAGGGTGCAGAGCCGCGTGAAGACTCGATGCCGACCCGCGAGAAGATCTACGACCGGTTCGGCCATGTGCGCCTCGGCGGGATCGCAGACACGATCGCCCACGCCATCGAGGCACGGACCGGGTTGGAGACCAGGGTGGTGCTGCTGGGTCATGTGCAGCGCGGCGGCACCCCGTCGGCTTACGACAGGGTGCTGTCGACCCGGTACGGCATTGCCGCCATCGACGCGGTGCACAACGGCGACTGGGGCAAGATGGCGGTGTTGCACGGCACCGACGTGACGATGCTCCCGCTCGACGAGACGGTGGGCAAGACCCGCTACGTCGACCTCCACCTCTACCACGACGTCGCCGAGGTGTTCTTCGGGTAATCGATTGCTGCTGGTGCTGCGGGTCGTGGGTAGTGTCCCCGCAAGTGAGTGAACCACTCGTTTCGGCGCGGGGCCTGGCCAAGCAGTACGGCGAGTTCGTCGCCGTCGACGGCATCGACTTCGACGTCGAGCCGGGCGAGGTGTTCGGCTTCCTGGGTCCGAACGGCGCCGGCAAGTCGACCACGATGCGGATGATCGGGTGCGTGTCCCCGGTGTCGGCGGGTTCGCTGCCGCGTCTTTGGCTTGGACACGGCGACCGAGGGTCGACAGATCCGGGCCAGGTTGGGTGTGGTGCCACAGCTCGACACGCTCGACAAGGAACTGAGCGTGATGGAGAACCTCGTGCTGTACGGCCGATACTTCGACATCCCACGGGCAGAATGCCGCAGGCGGGCGAAGGACCTGCTCGACTTCGTCCAGCTCGGCGAGCGTGCCGACAGCCTGGTGGATCAATTGAGCGGTGGAATGATGCGACGCCTGTCGATCACTCGGGCGTTGATCAACCAACCAGACCTGCTGATCCTCGACGAGCCGACCACCGGACTCGATCCACAGGCGAGGCATGTGGTGTGGGACCGGCTGTACCGGCTGAAGCACGATGGCGTCACCCAGATCATCACCACGCACTACATGGACGAGGCCGAGCAGTTGTGTGATCGGCTCGTCGTGATGGATGGTGGTCGCATCGCTGCGACGGGATCGCCGAGATCGTTGATCGAGCAGTACTCCACGAAGGAGGTGCTCGAACTGCGGTTCGCCCCGAACGCTGTCGCCACCGCGCATTGCGACGTGCTGCGGAGCGAGCCGTCCGGCTTCGGCCAACGCGTGGAAGCGCTGCCGGATCGCACACTGGTCTACACCGACGACGGTGAGGCCGCGCTGGCCGAGGTCCATGCCCGAGGCGTCCAACCGATCAGCTCGTTGGTGCGTCGTTCGAGCCTCGAGGACGTGTTCTTGTACCTCACCGGGCGAACGTTGGTGGACTAGCGGTGGCGATGACAACACCTGGCCCGGTGCGAGTGGCGTTCTGGCACGCCACGGTGTTCCGGCGGTTCTGGGTCACCAACGCGTTGGCGTCAATCGTGCAGCCACTCCTGTACATCCTGGGCCTCGGTGTGGGTGTCGGGGCGCTCGTGGATCGCACAGCCCGTTCGGCCGACGTACTCGGTGGCGCGTCGTACGTCGCCTACATCGCACCGGGACTGATGGTCACGACCGCAATGGCCGTGGCGTCGGCCGAGAGCTTGTGGCCGATTCTCGGAGGGTTTCATCTGGAATCGGTCGTACCACGGGATCTCCGCCACTCCGCTCGGCCCGACCGACATCGTCGGCGGTCATGCGCTGTGGATGGCCACCCGCTGCGTGGTGACCAGCATCATGGTTGCCGCCGTGCTCATGTGCTTTCCCGAGGCGCGGTCGTGGGGACTGGTCCCGGCCATCCCGGTGTCGGCCTTCACCGGTCTTGCGTTCGCCATGCCGCTTGATGGCGTTCTCGGCGAAGCGGGAGTTGGATGCCGGCTTTGCGGCAATGCAGCGGTTCGTGATCATCCCACTGTTCCTGTTCGGCGGCGCGTTCTACCCGATCTCGCAGCTACCCGGCTGGACGCAGGCGATCATCAAGATCGTGCCGTTGTGGCACGGCGTCGAGTTGGCCCGCAGCTTCACTCTCGGCCAGGTCGATGCGTCGGACACGGCCTGGCACGTCGCCGTCTCTGCTGTGCTGGATCGTGGTCGGCTCCGCACTTGGCCCGGCAGGTTCGTTCGGCGGCGGTTGTACGTATGACGATCGTCCTGCGGATGCTCCCGCCGATGCTTCGCGACGTGCGCCGGCCACAACGCATGGTCGAGCGCAACGTCGTGGCCTACCGGCGCCAATGGCTGGTCTTGTTCAGCGGGTTCTTCGAGCCGCTGTTCTACCTGCTTTCGATGCGCGTCGGCCTGGGCGACCTCATCGGCGGGGTCTCGGTCGGTGGGCGCCTGGTGCCCTACGACCAGTTCGTCGCGCCCGGGCTGATGGCTGCCTCGGCGATGAACGGCGCCGTCTACGACTCGACGATGAACGTGTACCACAAGCTGAAGTGGGCTCGGATCTACGACGGTGCGCTGGCGACGCCGATGTCAGCAGGTGACGTCGCGGTCGGCGAGATCACCTGGGCGCTGATCCGCGGGCAGATCTACGCCGTCGGGTTCCTCGCCGTGATGTGGGGATTGGGCCTGGTCGGGTCGCCGTGGGTGCTGCTGGCGCTGCCGTGCTGCGCCCTCATCGGCCTGGCGTTCGCATCCGTCGGGTTCGCCGTCACCACGTTCATGCGTGGTTTCAGCGACTTCGAGTTCGTGCCGACTGCGACGATGCCGATGTTCTTGTTCTCGGCGACCTTCTTCCCGTTGAGCAGCTACGGACGATGGTCGTGGTTGGCCCAGCTGTCACCGCTGTACCACGGGGTCGCCCTGGTCGAGGGCGGCCAACGCCGGCGTGTTCACGGTGTCCAGCATCGGCCACATCGTCGTGTTGATCGCGATATCGGCGGTTGCGATGAGCATCGCCGCACGTCGCCTCGGCGCGCTCCTGCTGTCGTAGACCCGTAGGCGATGTCAGGCAGGAGCTGCGGAGGGTGACGGCACGGAGGGAAATGCAGGCTGCGATGTCAGCACGAGGCCAGGGAAGTCGTAGCGGGTCAGTGGCTCACTCTGGAGTTCGCCGCTGGCCGCCGGCCACTGCTGGGGTACGCCGTCGATCGCGATCGTGACCGTCGAGACGCCGGCTGATCTCCGATGCGGTCAACACGATCTGGGCGACACCGTCGATCAACGCCTCGCCCGTCAGCTGCTGCAACTCGCTCGAGACGTCGACGATCAGCTCGTCACCGTCTTGGGCGACATTGAGCAGCGTGGTGCCGGGAGGGATGGCCGTGCGGAGGCGTTGCTTCAACTCGTCGGGGTTGGGTCCTTCGAACAGGGCCTGCAACGCCTCGGCGGGCGTGCCACCGACGTCGCGGGCAACGGACTGCAGGGTACGAGGTTGACCGATGACTTCGGGAGACAGCAGGAAGATCCGGCCGGAACCGATCGCGGCGCCCGCAGGGCGGTCGAAGTTGACCCGAAGATCCTGGCGGTCGCGGACAGCGATGTCGCGTGGTGCGTCCTCCGGGTCGATCGAACACGACGCCAGCCCGATCACCACCGCGGCGATGACGGCGCCTGAACGAATCACGCGAGAGATCGTCATCCGATGCCGACCTCCTCCGCCGGCAGCTCCAACACGAAGCGAGCTCCCGGCTCTCCGTCGAGGCGGTCTTCCACCCACACCCGGCCGCCATGCATGCGTACGTGCTCATCAACCAGCGCCAGCCCCAATCCGGCACCGTCGCTGCTCGACCGGCGGCCGGCGACCGCGCCTCGGGCGAACCGCTCGAAGACCAGCGACCGCTCCTCGGGCGGGACCCCGGGGCCATGATCCTCGACGGCGATCCATACGTGGGCAAGCGGCTCACCCTCGCCTTCAGCCTCGGTCACGGCGATCTCGGGAGCGCCACCGCCATGCACGCGGGCGTTGTCGATCAGGTTGGCCACGACGCGTGCCAGCCGGCGCCGGTCACCGTGCAGGATCAGGCCCTCGGCACGATCGCTGACGGTCAGCTTGGTCTGCGGGAGGCTGCTGACGGCAACAGCCTGGCGGACGAACTCGGCGACCAGCAGGTCTTCCAGATGCAGGCGGATCGCGCCGGCATCGAATCGCGAGATCTCCAGCAGGTCCTCGACCAGTCCTTGGAATCGGGAGACGTCGCCGACGAGCAGGTCGAGCGCGGATTGCGCACGTTCTGGCATCTCGTCTCGGCGGGCCTGCATCACCTCGACGCTGGCGGCCAGCGTCATCAGCGGCGATCGCAACTCGTGGCTGACGTCGCTGGCGAACCGGGCATCGCGTTCGACGCGGTTCTGCAGGGCTTCGGCCATGTCGTTGAACGCCGTCGACAGCAGCTGCAGATCATGATCGTCGGTGCTCTCCAACCGGGTGTCGAGACGGCCGCCGGCGATCGCCTTGGCAGCTTGTGCTGCGTCGCCGAGCGGGCGGATCACCCGTTTGGCGGCGATCATCCCGGTCAGCGCACCGGCGAGGGTCGTGATCAACCCGCCGAACAGGAGGCTGATGCCGACGTTGTGCAGCGTGTCGTTTGCGTCGGAGAGGTCGGCGAACTCGAAGTACGCGGCGCTGGAGGACTCGAGGGGGATGCCGATCACCAGGGTCGGCACGCGATCGAACGAGATGATCATCTGAGCAGGGACCCGGTCGACGATCACCCTGGTCTGCATGGACTCGGGGATCACCATCGAAGTGAACTTGGCCGACGGCGAGGCCCACGCGCCGGCGATGTTGATTGCGGCGTGCCCCACGCCGACCTGCTGGAGCCGGTCGATGACCGCGTTGGCGCTGGTGTTGCCGGTGCTGATCTCGCGTTGAGCAACACGGGCGTCGCGGTACGCCTGGTCGGTGCTCGTGCGTTGACGTTGGTTGATCAGGCTGCTTCGCGTGAAGGAATAGGCAACGGCGGCAAGGAACGTCGACAGCAGCGAGCGCGCCGATGACGAACATCGACATGATGCGGGTGCGCAACCCGAAGCGCGCCGGGCGCCACTTGGCGAACAGTCCGAACGTTGCCCTGACGAATCCGCGGCGCGGTCCGGAGATGACGCTGTCGTGCGCGATCGTCACGACTGAAGGCGATACCCGAGGCCGCGCACGGTGACGACGTGGCGAGGATTGGCGGCGTCGGTCTCGACCTTGGTGCGCAGTCGACGCACATGCACGTCGACGAGCCGGCCGTCACCGAAGTAGTCGTAGCCCCAGACCTTGTCGAGCAGGCTCTCCCGGCTGAACACCCGCCCAGGGTTCTGGGCCAGCTCGCACAACAGACGGAACTCGGTCTTGGTGAGGTGCAACTCGTTGCCGCTGCGCATCACCTTGCCCTCGTCGGGGATGATCTCGAGGTCGCCGAAGACGAGGCGGGCGTGCGAAGGGCTGATCGGGCGGATGCGACGAAGCAGCGCCCGAATGCGCGCCGAGAGCTCCTTGGGAGCGAATGGCTTCGTGAGGTAGTCGTCGGCGCCGGCCTCGAGGCCGGCGACCACGTCGTGGGTGTCGTTGCGGGCGGTGACCATCACGATCGGCACATCGCTGTGCCGGCGCAACGTACGGCACAACTCGAAGCCGTCCATCCCAGGCAAGCATGATGTCGATCAGCACGACATCCGGCAGTGCACGATGGAACAAGTCGATCGCTTCTTCACCGCTTCCGGCTTCATCGACCGTCCAGCCCTCGTCCTCGAGAGCCAGTTTGACCGCCGTTCGGATGCGCTCGTCGTCTTCGACGGAAAGGATGCGAGTACCCACGGGTCACATGATGCCAGGATTGTGGCCAGGTTCGGTGACCGCCAACAACTCCACCATGTGGTCGAACAGTGCCGGATTGGCAGCCAGCAGCCCGCTCCCGTCGATCGGGCCGCCGTCGAACCGGCCGGTTCGGCAACCGGCCTCGCGTGCGATCAACTCACCGGCGGCCCAATCCCAGGGCCCGAGCCACTGCTCGAAGTAGGCATCGAGCCGACCGGCGGCGAGGTAGCACAG
The DNA here is from genome assembly GCA_963805445.1 of Ilumatobacteraceae bacterium. Classification (GTDB taxonomy): domain Bacteria; phylum Actinomycetota; class Acidimicrobiia; order Acidimicrobiales; family Ilumatobacteraceae; genus JAENVT01. Next base: position 62,141 of record CAWDUI010000011.1, read on the forward strand.
GTCGGGTGCAGCGGCTCCGAGCCGACGAATGTCGCGAATGCGGGGGATGACCTCGGCGATTCGCGTGGCCTGGTCGCGGCGCCGCTCGACCTGGTACGAGAACCCGGTGGCGACCAGCGCCTGCTGCAGCGAGACGGTGGTGCTGCAGCGAATGGGGGAGCCGTTGAGCAGCGCACCCCCGCCGGCGACGGCGGTGAAGAGCTCGCGACTGGCGGGGATGTAGACAGCGCCGGCCAGCGGCCGGTCGTCGGCGAGCGCAGCGATCGAGACCGCGTACCCGGGCAGGTCGTACTGGAAGTTGGTGGTGCCGTCGATGGGATCGATCAGCCAGCGAATGCCCGATGCGCCGGCATCGTCAGTGCCCTCCTCGCCGACAACCGCATCGTCGGGTCGCTCGGCTCGCAGGCCCTCGACGATCAACTGCTCCGAGGCGCGATCGAACTCGGTCACGATGTCGGTATCGGACGACTTCGTCGAGATCGACGTGAGGCCCTGCTTGCGCCCTTCGAACACCAGCTGGCCGGCCGCGATGGCGAGGCGTGCCGCCAGGTCGCACAACTCCGGCGAGATGATCGGTCACGAGAGACGTGCCACCGTGTGTCTCGCCGCTCGATCTCTTTCCACTCGCCGAGTGCTCGCAGCACCAAGACGGCGACCACACTCATGCCGAGAGCGGCGACGATGGCGCCGAACAGGGCGCCGAGCCCGCGTTGGGTGGCACAGGTTCCGTGGCACTGCAGTTTGACGAGGGTGTAGCCGATCAGCCCGCCGGCCAGACCACCCAGCAGGATGGCCAGGAAGGCGGCGCACGCGGGCCTTCGGGGGCGGGAGCGCGGAGAGTGCTGCGTCGGTGTCTGCCACTCGGCCCATCGTACGGTCTGGCCAGGTGCGCCCGGTCATCGCCGGGCCGTGGCCGACCCGTCGTCGCGCCGACCTCGTAGGCTCAGCGGTCGTGCGAGTCACCGTGGTCGTCCCGACCTACAACGAAGCCGGAAACATCGAACGGCTGTGCAACGAGGTTCGGTTGGCTGCGCCGGAGGCCGACGTGCTGATCGTCGACGACGCCAGCCCGGACGGGACGGCCGACATCGCCGAGTCGCTGGGCCGCACCCTCGGTCATATCGAGGTGCTCCGCCGGTCGGGCAAGGCCGGGCTGGGTGCCGCGTATCGCGCCGGGTTGCGTGCCGCCATCGATCGCGGCGCGGAGATCTGCGTGCAGATGGACGCCGATCTGTCGCACGACCCGGCTGTGCTCCCGGCGCTGATCGCCAACGCCGAACTCGGCGCCGACCTGGCGATCGGCAGCCGCTACGTGCCCGGTGGTCTCACCGAGAACTGGCCGCGGCGCCGACGCATGCTGTCCCGGTGGGGCAACCGATACGCGGCAGGTGTGCTCGGGCTGGCCATCAACGACGCCACTGCCGGGTTCCGCGCCTATCGGACCGACGCCCTGGAACGGATGAAGTTCGACTCCGTCGCCGCCGAGGGATACGGCTTCCAGGTCGAGATGACCTACCGGCTGGTTCGGATCGGGGGCAAGGTCGTCGAGTTCCCCATCACCTTCCGCGACCGCACTGCGGGCGTGTCGAAGATGTCGGGCGGCATCGTCCGCGAGGCACTGGTGATCGTGATCAAGCTGTGGGTCGCGGATTTCAACGGCCGCCGAAATCGGCGAGCACGGGGCGGCTGAGTGGCATGAGGAATTGGGTCGTCGGAGGCGCCTTGATCCCTCGGGTCGGCGGCATCGAGATCAACGGGCTGGTGCTGGTGGGCAACCGTCGGCGCGACCGTTCCGTCGAATGGACGCCGCCAGGCGGCGTCATCGATCGGGGTGAGTCGATTCGTGAGGGGCTGGCGCGCGAGGTCTTCGAGGAGACCGGCCTCACCGTCGCCGGTTGGGCCGGCCTCAGCTACTCGGTCGTCGTCGAGGCTCCGCAGATGGGTTGGCGCCTGCACGTCGAGGCCTGGGAGACAGTGGATGTGGTCGGCGATGTCGTGGTGGCGGACCCCGACGGCATCGTCGAAGAGGTGCGCCAGGTGGGCAGCACGGAGGCGTTGACCTTGCTCGCCACGAGCCCGCAGTGGGTGCACGTGCCCGTCGGGGACTGGTTGAACGGTGTGCGTCATCCGACCGGATCGTTTCACTTCCGCGTGTCCGGAACCGATCGTTCCAACTCCCGCGTGGAGCGAGTGGCGTGATCGATCGACGGGTGATCCTGCACGTCGACATGGATGCGTTCTACGTCAGCGTCGAGCTGCGCCGTCGGCCCGACCTGGTCGGTCAGCCGGTCGTCGTCGGCGGCACGGGCCCGAGGGGCGTGATCGCTGCCGCGTCGTACGAAGCCCGTCGGTACGGGGTGCGATCGGCGTTGCCGAGCGTGACCGCAAAGCGACTTTGCCCGCAGGCGGTGTTCCTGCCGGGCGACCACGCCCTGTACGCCTCGGTGAGTGCCGACGTGCATCGGATCTTCGCCGAGTTCACGCCGTTGGTCGAGCCACTGGCCCTCGATGAGGCGTTCCTCGACGTGTCCGGGCGGACTCCGGCTGCACGGCCCGGGCGCTCGTCATCGCCCAGTTGATCCGCGATCGGGTGTGGGACGAGTTGCAGCTGCGCTGCTCGGTCGGCGTGGCGCCCAACAAGTTCCTCGCCAAGCTGGCCTCCGTCGCCGCCAAGCCGATCGCCGCCGCGGACGGCGTACGCGATGGTGCCGGTGTGGTGGAGGTGGTTCCCGGAAGCGAGTTGGCATTCCTGCACCCGTTGCCGGTCGAGGCGCTGTGGGGCGTCGGTCCGGCCACGTTGCAGCGCCTGCAGCGAATGGGCGTGCACACCGTCGCCGATCTGGCCGAACTGGATGAGGCGAGTCTGGTGGCGCGCGTCGGCGACTGTGCACGGTCGGCATCTGTATCGCCTGGCTTGGGGCGTCGATGATCGGCCCGTCGAGGTCGATCGCGAGATGAAGTCGATCGGGCACGAGGAAACGTTCTCCACCGACCGGCACACGCACGCTGAGTTGCTCGGCGAGCTCGTGCGGCTCTCCGACGCCGTCGCGGCACGGCTGCGAGCCCACGCCGGCGCGGCTCGCACGCTGACCCTGAAGGTCCGCTTCGCCGGGTTCGAGACCATCACCCGGTCCATCACGGTGGCGGGTGGCGTCTCCACGGCGCACGGGATCGTCGCAGCCGTCGAGCCGCTGCTCCAGGCGATCGACGCCTCACCCGGCGTGCGGCTGTTGGGTGTCAGTGCCAGCAACTTCGCCTCGGGCTCGCAACAGTTGAGCCTCGACGACCTGCTCGACGACCGTCTCGACGACGAGCACCAGTGGCTGCTCGCCGAGGAGACCGTCGATGCGATTCGCCGCCGATTCGGCACCACTGCGATCGGTCCGGCGAGTGCGGTGAGTGACCGTGGCCTGCGGGTCGTGCGTCGGGGCGCACAACAATGGGGTCCGGACGAGCCCTCCGGTGCTGAAATCGTTGGAGTCCTGCGTTGTCTCCAGCGCGGAATCGTGGAAAGATGTCGCCAGGCAGTTCGGTCAGGAGTTCGCCATGCCGCTCTCAGAAGATGAACAACGCATTCTGCGACAGATCGAAGAGCAGCTCCAGCGCGACCCGAGTTTCGGTCGCGACATCAAGCCACGCCAGGTCGGTACTCGTCGGGCGGTGATCGTCAGCTCGGTCTCGACCGTGTTGTGCTTGGTGTTGACCGTCGTGCTCCTCGCCGTCAGCCCGTACCTGGCCTTCGTCGCCTTCGTCGGCGCCGTGGCCGCGCTCGTGATCGCCGAGCGCCACGTTGCGCGCGATCGGTGAGGCCGGCCTCAACCACCTCAGCGACAGCGTTCGCAGTCGACTGGGTGGTTCGGCCGGGAGCCGCGGCGAGTGATTGCCGGCATCACCTAGCCGGTGATGCGCCCCCACGCTGCTCGGGGATCGAGATGATCGAGCACACGGGTGATCAGGCTCATCCTGGCCCGGCACGCTGCGTCGACCTCGCCGCGAAGCAGCTCGCTGCGGGCTGCGGCGTTCTCGTCGACACCCCGGGGTGAGTACACGGCGCGCGTCACCAGGCGGGCGATCTCCACTGTCTCCGAGCGTCCGACGTCGACCGAGCGGGCGTATTCCATCGGGGTCGCCCCGGCCACACGCGGTGCACCGGCCATCGCCAGCGATCTGACCGTTGCTGCCCATGCCGAGGTCACCCGATCGACGGGGTCGCGGGTCCGGCGCCACGACCACCTGATGAGCACTCGGGGCATGGCCAGGACCCAGGCAACGATGGCCAACAGGATCGCAACAACGATCCACCCGCCCGATGAAGTTCCCACCGACGACGGGGCGACCACGGTGTTACGTGGTGTGGTCGGACCCGTGGCCCCCTCGTCCGGGCGAATCCGCGGGATCGACGGCGGCGTGAACGACGGGGTCGGCACCACTTCGCCGGTGGTGCCGCCCGGCGTGCCGTTGCCCTCCTGCTGTTCTGGGCCGACGCCGGTGTGCGCCTCGGCGCTGGCGGAGCCACGACCTGGCGTCGGATCGAACACCTGCCATCCGTAGCCATCGAACCACACCTCGTCCCAGGCATGGGCGTGGCGACCGGCGACGTGGATACAGCCCGTCTGCACGCTTTTGGCCGGGGGTGAAGCCGACCATCACACGCGCCGGCAGGCCGAGGGCCCGGGCCATGGTTGCGAACGTCGCCGAGAACTGCTCGCAGTAGCCCTTCTTGATGCGCAGGAAGTTCAGCATTGCGTCGTCGTTGTGACCGCGCTGGACCGTTGTCGTGTATTCGAATTGCGTTCGGAAGAACGATTGCAGCGCGAGGGCCTTGTCGAACGGAGTGGTCGCCTGGGCGGTGACCGATTGAGCGAGGTCGTAGATCTCCTGCGGAGTGCCCGGGGGCAGGTCGTAGTAGATCGAGTTGGGAGCCCGGTCGACGGTTGCGTTTCGCAGGTCGGTGCCGGATCGCCTGGCTGGTGGCCGAAGTGACCTGATATTGGTAGCCGGGCTGCAGGCCGCCATCGACGAACAGGGCGCCCGCCTCCTCTGCGTACAGCAACGTGCGGCCGGTCCACGAGGCCGAGGTGGCGGTTCGCGCTGCCGGCGCCAAGGGCCCACCGAGCTTCTTGATGGTGATCTGTTGCAGCACGAGTTCGGCATTCGGCGTCGGTGGGGTGAGTGTGCCGGAGGCAACACGGGCGTCCTCGGCCAGCGGGGTCCAGTGCGTGCCGTCGAAGCGGGCCAGGGCGGTGAGGGCGAGGTAATCCGGGCTGTCGGTGGCCACGGTGAACAGCTCGACGTTGCCCCGGTTGACCAGCTTCGAGCGGATGTCGACCAGCGGGCTGACGACCTCGGTCGTGCCGCCGTCGCGGTTGCGGGTGTCGAGCAGCGCCTTGGCGCCGGCACCCGGCAACTGCGGGGCCACGGCAACCGCGCCGGTCGTGGCGAACAAGGCGCAGGCCACCGCGGCCGGCAGCGCCGACCACAGCGATTGGCGACGCTTGCCCATCCATGCTGAGTCGTCGCGAGAGTGAGCCATGCGCAGTGCCGCGACCGTGAGGATCGCCGCGCCGATCCACAGTGCTGCGACGAGCACCCGGTTGCGATCGACGCCGAGTGCTGACGTGAAGATGAACACGACTCCGGCGGGTACGACGGCCTCGGCCCTGCCGAAGGCGCGGAAGGCGAACGAATCGGCCAGCCACGCACACAGGGCCAACGCAGTCGTGGCGGCGATGGCGAAGCTTCCTTCGCTCGGCACGGGCGATACGGCCGTGGGGAACTGCTGCCACACCAAACGCATGCTGATCCGGAACTGATCGACGGTGTCGCCGGTCGGCAGGCCGACCCGCGTCGAGTCGCGGAAGTAGATCAACCCGATCAGGACTGCCAGGGCGACCAGGCCGGTCGGCAACGCCAACCACACGGTGACCTTCAACATCCGCAGCACACACATCACCGCATGCACACCGATGCACACGACGAGCATCGGTCGCAGGTAGGCCCAATCAGGGAAGACACGGCACATGCTGATCGCGGTGACGACCGTCAGCAACGTGAGGGCAACGGTCGCCGGAGCGTGGGCCTCTGACGGTTGGTTGTCATCGATGGCGCGGGTCCGTGTAGCGACTGCGGTGGTCATGCCATCACCGCCTGACTCGAGCCGACGATCAGCTGCGACCAGGAGGAGATCAACGACTCCGTCGTGGTGGCATCGACCACGAACCGCGAGCTGGCCGCGAACTCCGTGGCACAGACGACCACCAATGTCTCGTCCTGCCCGGTCGTAGCCCGAAGCTGCCCGGCTGCGGGGCTGGAGGCAGAACCGGTCACGATCACGAGCAGACCCATGCCCTCCGACATCCCGCTGTTCATCGAGATCGTCTCGTGTGTCTCGGCGACGGGGTCGATGGTCGCCAGCCAGCGCAACGTGTTGGCAGCGACATCGGGTCCGCGGAGGTCGACTCCGTGGGTGACGAATCGGGTCGCGACGCCCGAATGTGCCGAGCTGGCGGTGACACTTGCGGCAGCGATCACCGCCTGTTCGAACGAGTTGTCAACGTATTCCGACGCCGACATGTCGAGCACGACCGTGCACCGCCGGATGCCTTCCAGTGCGGTCTCGCGCACGATCAGCGAAGTGGCTCGCGCCGATGCCTTCCAGTTGATCCGACGGATGTCATCGCCGCGCTGGTACTCCCGCAGCGAGTGGAACTCGGTTCCCGTCTGGCCCCACGACTTCATCCTCAGATGCTGTCCGAGCCGGCCGCTGGAGCCGACCGAAGGGAACGGAAGCCCGACGGTGTGGGGGACGATCAGCACTTCCTCGGTCCCTGCCAGCGTCGTGGTTCGCTGCGTCAGGCCCAGCACATCTCGCCGGAGAGCTCGGAGCGGCCCGGTACGGATCAATCCGCGACGCGCTGTTGGCACGCGGTACGCGGCGCTTGCTGCTTGCCCCGGGCCGAGCTTGGCGAGTTGCATCGGTGCCCCGCCGTTGTTGCCGACCGGCTCCCACAGCTGAAGGTATGGCGATGCCTGCCGACCGAGGTTGGCCAGCTGGATGTCGACGCGTGCGGGTTCGCCGACCGACACCATCGACGGGCTGACGATCCGCTTGACGCTGAGCGGCGGCAATCGACGTTGCACGGAGATCACCGCAACGAGCACGGCGATCGCGACGCCGACGCCGACGACGTACAACTCGATCAGGCCGAAGACGCGCCCGATCGCGAAGGAAGCAGCAGCGGCGACAATCGCTGTCCAGCCGTGCCGGGTGATCATCTAGCGACCGGCAGGTACGGGAACGGCGGCGACGATTTCGCGGATGACCGTGATGCCCGTGACACCCCGAGACATCGCATCCGGCCGCAGCATCACGCGGTGTGACAGGACTGGCTCGGCGACGGCTTTGACGTCGTCGGGCGTCGCGTACTCGCGACCCTGGCTGGCCGCACGCGCCCGTGTTGCTCGCGACAGTTGCAGCGTGGCCCGCGGCGAGAGGCCGAGCAGCAATGCGGGGTGCCGCCGGCTCGCCTCGGCGAGATCGACCATGTAGCCCTGCAACGCGAGGGCCAGGTGCACCGTGCGAACCGCTTCGATCAGCGCCATCACCTCGTCGGTGGTCACGACAGCTTGCAGATCGTTCATCACCGTGTTGCTGCCGAGGGTCTGGACGATGCTCAGTTCGGCCTGGCGATCCGGGTAGCCGAGCGACAGTCGCATCAGGAAGCGGTCGAGTTGACTCTCGGGGAGGCGATACGTGCCTTCCTGCTCGACCGGGTTCTGTGTGGCGATGACCATGAAGGGCTCGGGAAGCATGTGACTGGCGCCGTCGGCGCTGACCTGTCGTTCCTCCATCGCCTCGAGCAGCGCTGACTGCGTCTTGGGTGATGCACGGTTGATCTCGTCGGCCAGCACGATGTTGGCGAACAGTGGCCCTCGTTGGAAGACGAACGACTCGCTCGAGCGTTGGAAGATGCTGACGCCGACGAGGTCGGCTGGCAGCAGGTCGGGGGTGAACTGCACGCGCTTCCAGGTGCAGTGCACCGATGCGGCCATTGCCTTGGCGAGGCTGGTCTTGCCCACACCGGGCACGTCTTCGATGAGGAGGTGTCCTTCGGCGAGCAGACAGGAGACCGCGAGATCGATCGCATCCTTCTTGCCCTGTACGACGCGAGCGATGTTGCTCGTGATGGCATCGAACAGCGATGCGAAGGTACGGGTTGTCTCTGTCTGGGTCGCCGTCACGGGTGGAAGGGTAGACGGCGCACAGCGGAATGCAATGGCGGGACGCTACGGTCTGGCCGCGTGACTCGTTGCTACCTTGCCATCGACGTCGGTGGCACGAAGCTGTCAGCGGGCGTTGTCGACGAATCCGGGCAGATCCTGGTGCGTGATCGCCTGCTGACACCACCACGCGACGTGTGGCCGACTCTGTCCAGATTGATCCTCCGGGTGGTGGCCGCGGCACCCACTGAGCTGGTGGGATGCGGCGTCGGATGCGGTGGGCCGATCGACCCGGCGTCTCGAACGGTGTCACCGCTGTACATCCCGAGCTGGGTCCACTTTCCCCTGGCCGCCGAGCTGGAGGAACTTCTTCAGCTCCCGGTGGCGGTCGACACCGACGCTCGGGCCCTGGTACTCGCCGAGGCGTGGTGCGGTGCAGCGGTGGGCGTCAGCGACTTCATCGGCGTCGTCATGGGCACAGGCATCGGCGGGGGAGTTGTCAGTGGCGGTCACCTGATGCAGGGGCGCGTCGGCAACGCCGGCTACATCGGCCACATGGTGGTCGAGCCCGACGGCCGGCCGTGCATCTGCGGTGGCAAGGGTTGTCTGGAGACGTATTGCGGAGGTCGAGCGATCGAGGCCGAGACGGGCCGGCCGCCACAGCGGGCCCCCGGTGCGATCGTCGAGCGAACCGGCGTGATGGTCGGCCGGGCGCTGGCGTCGGTGGGGGCGTTGTGTGACCTCAAGCTGGCGATCATCGGGGGCTCCGTGGCCCTCGGGTGGGGGGAGCCGTTCTTTCGCGCTGCGCAGGACGAGCTCGACAGGCGGGCGCGGCATGCCGTTCACCAGTGGCTTCCAGGTGATGCCCGCCGCATTGGGCCAGCGGGCCCCCCTGATCGGCGCCGCCGCGTTGGCCCGACAGTCGCACCTGTGAGTCGTCGGGCGCGGTGCTCGGATCGAGAACCGCGCCCTACCGACGGGTAACCTACGTCCATGCGCCCCACGTACTCCGCCGATGCCGAGGCCTATCGCGAGAAGGTTCAGGCCTTCCTGGCCGAGAAGCTGCCCACCAAGTGGCGCGGAATCGGTGCGCTGGAGGGCGAGGCCGTCCACGCGTTCGTCACGGAATGGCGCACGACCCTGTACACCGCTGGCTACCTGGCGCCCGGGTGGCCGACGCAGTACGGCGGAGCCGGCCTGTCGGCCCTCGAGCAGGTCATCATCGCCGAGGAGTTCGCCAAGGCCGGGGTTCCGACCGGCGGACCGAACGACGTGTTCGGCATCCAGATGCTCGGCAACACGCTCTTGCGGTGGGGCACCGACGAACAGAAGGAGTGGTACCTGCCGCGCATCTTGTCGGGCGCCGACACATGGTGCCAGGGGTACTCGGAACCCAATGCCGGCAGCGATCTGTCGAACGTCGGGCTGCGCGGCGTGCTCGACGGTGATCAGTGGGTGCTCAACGGTCAAAAGATCTGGACGTCGTCCGGCCACCTTGCCGACCACATCTTCACCTTGGTCCGCACCGACCCCGACGCGCCGCGACACAAGGGCATCTCTTTCATCCTGGTCGACATGCGCCAGCCCGGTATCGAGGTCCGCCCGATCAAGATGATCTCCGGGGAGAGCGAGTTCAACGAGATCTTCTACACCGACGCCACAGCGCCCAAGGACGAGGTCGTCGGCGGCGTCAACAACGGCTGGGCGGTGGCGATGACTCTGCTCGGATTCGAGCGCGGCGAGTCCGCGGCGACGGTGCCCATCAGGTACCAGGCCGAACTCGACCGGCTCCTGCTGCTGGCCAAGGACTCCGGGGTCATCGACGACCCGATCATTCGGCAGCGTCTCGCATGGTGTTACGCCAAGGTGCAGATCATGCGATACAGCGGCATGCGCACGCTGACGAAGTTCCTGCAGGGTCACCACCCGGGGCCCGACGCGGCGATCTCCAAGCTGTATTGGAGCGAGTACCACAAGGTCGTCACCGAACTGGCGCTCGACATCCTCGGGGCCAACGCAATGACACCGTCGGGCAGGCACCCGTCAACGGCGTTCCAGACCGACGACGCAGGAGCACCGAACAGCACGGCGAGTTGGGTCGGTACGTTCCTCAATGCCCGGGCGGGCACGATCTACGCCGGATCGTCGCAGATCCAGCGCAACATCATCGGCGAGATGGTTCTCGGCCTGCCCAAAGAACCCAAGCCGAGTGGTGCGACCGTGCCGAAGGCTCCTGAACCTCGGTGAGACTGTGGGCTGTGCTGCGTTGTGTCGGCGTCGTCATCGCTCGTCCTCGGCTGTGGTTGACGGCAATCCGGCAGTACCGCGTTGCGGTGCCGCGACGCTGGTGGGCACGTCGTCCGTTCCTGCCGATCCCGCCCGGCGACTACGTCCGATTCCGTCTGCAGACCCAATATGGGTCGCCGAAACATCGCATCGAGACTGTCGATGTGCTGAACTACCTCTCATGGTGCAAACTTCACCGCGCGTTGGGTTCTTGATACCGCCCGGAGCGCGCCGGAATTCGGCCCCGCACGACAGCAGGCATCGGTAGGGTCTGACGTCATGAGGAGCGCGCTGGTGTTGAACGCAACGTACGAGCCGCTCTCCGTCGTACCCTCCCGTCGTGCTGCGTGTCTCGTGCTGGCCGACAAGGCCGACATCGTCGAAGACGACGGCACTCACCTGCACTCCGAATCGCTCAGCGTGCCGAACCCGGTGGTGATCCGATTGCGCTACGTCGTCAAGGTTCCGTACCACCGTCGCACGGCGATGTCGCGCCGCGCGGTGTTCGTGCGTGACGAGCACTGCTGTCAGTACTGCGGCGACATGGCCGACTCGATCGACCACATCATGCCCAGGTCGCGTGGCGGGCAGCACATCTGGGAGAACGTCGCCGCGGCCTGCCGGCCGTGCAATCTTCGCAAGCGCGACCGGACTCCCGACGAAGCCGGCATGCATCTGGCGAGACCGGCCCGTGCTCCGAAGGAACTGGCCTGGATCACCGTGTCCGTCAACCGCGTCCCCGAGGCGTGGAAGCGGTATCTCGCGCTTGCCAGTTGACGATGCCGCCGTGGCGCGTGCAGCATCGTTCCGGCGACGTCGGCGCCTTCCACGCCCGCGAGATCCCCGCCGGTCGGACAGCGACGTTCTTTCGCGCCGATTCGCCGACGCTGGTGCTCGGGTCGTCCCAACGGCGTGACTCGGTCGACGACGATGCGGCGGCACGGCATGGTGTGAATGTTGTTCGCCGGCGATCGGGCGGTGGCGGCGTGTTGTTGTGGCCCGGCGAGTTCGTCTGGCTCGACCTCGAGATCCCGGCCACCGATGCGTTGTGGAGTGACGACATCGGCCACTCGATGTGGTGGGTCGGAGAGTTGTGGCGTGCCGCGCTCTCCGACTCCGAGCCGGTGGCCGAGGTGTACCGAGGGCGCATGCAACGCACCCGTTGGTCATCCGATGTCTGCTTCGCCGGCACCGGGCCCGGGCGAAGTGCTCGATCGGGTCCGCCAAGCTGGTAGGGATCTCTCAGCGCCGAACTCGCCACGCGGTCGAGGTTCCAGTCGATGGTGCACCTTCGATGGCGCCCTGAGGTGGTGGCTGCGCTGGTCGCCGACAAGCCGCCGATCGCGGATCTGGCGCCCATCGTGAAGACCGCCGCGGCGCCTGCGGATGTCATCGTCGCCGAGGTGACCGCTAAGCTCCAACAGCTCTAGCCGCGCGCGCCTGTTCCCCCGCCCAGGCCTCAGCGCCCGTCGGGCGCGATTTTGGTACCGGTGCGTACCGAAATCGAACCCGTTGAGCCTGGTTGGGCGAGGTGTGAGCACCAGCGTTACCGATGTCGCGCCCGACCGGTTAGTCGACCGGGGCGAGCAGGCGAACCAGCGCCCGCTCGTTCCGCCCTGCGTGCGGCGTCGCCCCAGGTTCGACGCGATCGATCAGCTCTTGCTGACGAGGTAGAAGGTGCTGACCGGGCCGCGACCCTTGAGATCGATGGTGCCGCGGGCCTCGAACTGGTAGGTCGGATCAAGGCGCTCCTTGACGGTGTGGCTGACGTGAACCTTTCCGCGCGTGCCGTGCGATTCGAGTCTGCTGGCAATGTTGACGGTGTCGCCCCACAGGTCGTACGCAAACTTGTGCTCGCCGATCACGCCGGCGGTCACTGGACCAGCGTGCAGTCCGATGCGCAACGTGAGGTCACCGTCTCCGCACCGGCCGATGGCATCGAGCATGCCGAGGGCCATATCGGCGCACGAGGTGAGGTGGTCGCCCTCCGAATCGACCAGGCCGCCGACCACCAGGTAGGCGTCACCGATCGTCTTGATCTTCTCGAGACCGTTCTGGCTGGCCAGTTGGTCGAATGTCGAGAAGATCTCGTTGAGCAGAGCGACAACCTCTTGCGGCGGCATGCGTGACGCCATCTGCGTGAACCCGACCAGATCGGCGAAAAGCACGGTGACGTCGTCGAAGTTGTCGGCGATGACCCGCTCGCCGGCCTTGAGACGACTGGCGATGTGCACCGGGAGGATGTGGTGGAGGAGCCGCTCGGTGCGTGCCTCCTCCTGCTCCAACACCCGTGCGTAGCGGTGCTCCACGTCACTGAGGCGCTTCTTCGCCAGCGATGCGTTCATCCGCGCCCGCAGCAGCACCGGGTCGAACGGCTTGGTGATGTAGTCGTCGGCACCGAGCTCGAGGCAGCGGACCACGCTGCTGATGTCGTCGAGCGCGGACACCATCACCACGGGTATCCGCGACAGCGCCGGATCGGCCTTGAGGTAGCGCAGCAGGTCGTAGCCGTCCATCTCGGGCATGACGACGTCGAGCAGGATCAGATCGAACCCGGTCAGGCGTCTCGTGCAGGATGCGAATCGCCCGCAAGGCGTCCTCGGCAGTCTCGACGGAGAACTGCTCTTCCTCGAGAGCGCGTGCGAGGATCAATCGATTGACACGATCGTCGTCGATCACGAGGATGCGGGCCAACGAGGTCACGGTGCCCCGCCTGCCGCAACGCGGTCGAGGGCGGCGAGCAATGCCGTCCTGACGCGACTCGAACTCGCCGTCGACAACTGCTGCCAACGCCTCGCAGCCCGCGGCGTCGCCCTTGCGGGCGAAGTCTTCAACGCGGGCGCACAAGGCGGCCATCATCGATCGCACCGACGTTTCCGCTGGCACCCCGAGTCGAGTGGGCCACTTCGGCAACGGTTGGCAGGTCGTGTCTGTGCCAATGCCTCGTGGAGCGTCGCCAGCCGCGACGTGGTGTCGTCGAGGTACTGATGCAACACCTCATTGAGCAGGTCACCACCACCTCGGTCGAGTTGCACGAGCAACTCGAGGCGAGCACGGTCGATGACATCGTCGGTCGCGGCCGTCGTCGCTGCTGCCGGCGACTCGTCGCCGGATTCGGTGATGGTCTCCGGTGCCCACTTGGCGAGTGCAGCGCGGATGAGCTCGGGGCGAATGGGCTTGGCGATGTAGTCGTCCATGCCTGCGGCGATGCACGCGTCGCGGTCACCGGTCATTGCTGCCGCGGTCATCGCTACGATCGGCGTGTGGCGGTCGTCGCCTTCGAGCTCGCGAATCGCCCGTGTCGCCTCGTAGCCGTCGAGCACGGGCATCTGGCAGTCCATGAAGATCACGTCATAGCGCTTCTGCGCTGAGTCCGTGATGGCCTGCGTGACCGACTCGATGGCTTCTCGGCCGTTCTCGGCCATCTCGACGACGTATCCGAGCTTTTCGATCATGCGCGATGCCACCAGCCGGTTGGTCGCGTTGTCCTCGACGAGCAGGACCGATCCGCGAATTGTCTCTGCGGCGGGGCTGGTGGGCGGCGTGGCGGTCTCCTGACGATTAGCCGGACTCTCGATCTCGATCGTGAACCCGTCGACGAGGCAATTGTACAGATCCGACTTGCGCACCGGCTTGGTGAGGGTTCCCGACAGGCCGGCGGCTGATGCCACGTCCGACTTGACCCGCCCGGACGAGCTGAGCAGGAAGAGTCGGGCTGCGGCGGTGGAGGCGTCTTCGCGAAGCACCCGGGCCACGTCGAGTCCGTCCATCTCGGGCATGTTCAGGTCGAGCACCACGACGTCGAAGGCATTGCCTCGCAGCGCCACGTATCGCGCCCTGACGATCGCCGTCGGGCCGTCCTCGGCCTCTTCGGCGCGCATTCCCCATGACCGCAGCTGTTCGGTCAGGATCAGCCGGTTCGTTGCGTTGTCGTCGACGACGAGGGCGTTCAACCCGGTGAGCGAGCGCTCGGGCATGTCGGCCGTGCGGAACCGGAACGATCTCCAGCGGAACGACGAACCAGAAGGTGCTTCCCACGCCAGGCTTGCTGTCGACGCCCACTTCGCCGCCCATCAGTTCGACGAGCTGCTTGACGATGGCGAGCCCGAGCCCGGTGCCGCCGAACCGCCGGGTCGTCGACGCATCGGCTTGGGAGAACGGGTCGAAGATGAACTGCCTGGCCGCGTCGGTCATGCCGATGCCCGTGTCGCGAACCTCGAAGCGAATGCGCATCCGGTTGGCGCCGTCGTCCTCGGTCGCCTCATCGGCGCGGGCCTGGATGACGACCTCGCCCTCCTGGGTGAACTTGACCGCGTTCGAGGTGAGGTTGACCAGGATCTGACGCAGGCGAGTCGGATCAGCACGAACCATCGGTGGCAGGTCGGACGCGTAGTGAGCCAGGAGCTCGACGCCCTTGCCGTTGGCGACGTCGCCCAGCAGGCTGGCGACTTCGTCGACGAGCTCGCCGAGGTCGAAAGCGACGTGCTCGAGCTGCACTCGACCGGCTTCGACCTTGGAGAAGTCGAGGATCTCGTCGATGATCGTCAACAGCCCGTCGCCGGCGCGTTGCACGCCCCGCGCGTACTCCCGTTGCTCGTCGCTGAGGCTCGTGTCGAGCAGCAGCTCAGAGAGGCCGATGACCGCGTTCATCGGCGTACGGATCTCATGGCTCATCGACGCCAAGAACTGCGATTTCATTCGGGAGGCTTCCATGGCGTTGTCACGCGCCGCGGCGAGATCGACTGCTGCCTGGTCGCGCTCGGTCACGTCGTGCACGTTGACGACCAGGCCGTTGACGGACTTGTCGCGAGTGAGATCGGTGACCGATCCCTCCATCGAAAGCCACTCGCCGTCGTGGGTCCACATGGGGAAGCGCACTTGCTCGGTTTGGCCCGGCTCGATGGTGTCACCGTGGACCAGCGCGCTGACGTCAGCACGGTGATCGGGATGTACCAGCGAGATGAACGGTGTGCCGACGATCTCGCCGGAAGCGAGGCCCAGCACCCGGGCAGAGGACGGGCTCTGGTATGTGACCCGCCCGCGACCGTCGATCACCGTGATGAGATCCACGGAGTTGTGCACGAGTGACCGGAAGCGCGCCGATTGCCGAGCGCCGGCCTGGCGCAGCAGCAGCCCCATGGCCACCGCGGCAGCGGCACTCAACAGCCCGAGGATCACCTCGACTTGAACCAAGCGGGCCAAGGCGGCGCGGGCGTTTCTGGTGACCCCGCCCGCGGCGTCGCCGGTGACGCTGGACAGCTGTGCGGCGAGGATGCGCATGTCTTTGATGTCGCTGTCGAACGTCGGCGAGTCCTTGCCCTTCTCGACGACCTGATCGCCAAGAGTTGTCAGGTCGGAGATCAACTGGCGGGCATGCTCGAGTTGGCGCCGCACCGTCGTCTCTTCAACGCCGGAGATGCTGACCGTCGCGTCCGTGCTGCCCTGCGGCGCTGCCACCTTGCCTCCCTCGAGCAAGACCCTGGCCGTGTCGACGAGCACGTTGCTGCTCTCGCTGGGGTCGGCCTGCACGCCTTGAACCTTCAACAGGACATCTTTGATGTACCGCTCGACCAGCGTTCGTTGTCGCGCGGTGATGTTGACGATCAGTGCCGTGTCGCGCTGGTTGTACGTGGTGAACGCGTTGTATCCCACCATCGAGGCGATCAGCACGAGGAACACGCCGATGGTGACGATGATCCTGCCGTCGCGTCGCAGGAGCGTTCGCATCCCGAAGCCGCCGCCCGCGGTCGGGCGAGTGTCGTCGCCGGCCTCGTCAGCGGACATCGAGCGTCGCATACATCTTCCCCAGGTAGTGGCCCTCGAGGTTGCAGTAGAGCACGTAGTGGCCGGGTTGCAGGTCGACGGTGAGGTTGGCCTTGTCGCCGGCCTCGAGGATCTCGATCGAGCCGAGCCGGGTCAACTGCGGCGACTTCTCGTCGACCGAGAGCCCGTCGGCGCGAAGCGGAAGATCGCTGTCGGCGAGATCGGTGCGATCGACGTTGAACTCATGGGTCGAGGGACCGTCGTTCTCCAGATGCAGCGTGATGTTGCCGGATTGGACCTCGGTCACGGCGAGGTGCAGCTTGAAGTCTTCCAACTTGACCTGCGACGGCCCCGGGTTTGGTCGCGGCTTCGCTGCGACAGCACGTCAGCAGCAAGGCGACCATCGCCAGACCAGCCCCTCCTCGTCCACACCCCATTGCCAGGGAGATTACGCGCGTTCGCACCGGCACGTTGTGCACGGAGGTGTGGGGCATTCGGGCAGGACGCGCCGGGAGTAGTGGCGTTCTCAATGGCGAGATGTGGGTGGTAGTGGGGAAGAATGGTTGACATTGGGGTCTAATAGGGGTACATAATGGCGGCCAGTGGGGAGTCAGGGCGTCCGTACCCATCTCCGCGTCGAGGCAGGTCGACCAAGTTGAGAGGTGGTGAGGCGCGAGGTGATGTTCGTTGGGGCGCATGAGCGCCAACTCGACGACAAGGGCAGAGTGGCCCTGCCTGCGACCTATCGCACCCACCTCGGTGAGCACTGCTACTTGGTGAAAGGCACCGACAAGTGCGTCGAAGTGGTGCCGTCGGAGGCCTTCGAGCAGTTCGGCCGCGAGCTGATCGCCAAGGTCGAGCGCGGCGACTTGACCCTCAACCGGCAGCGAGCGATCGCCTCGAGCGCCGTGCTGGTCGCCCTCGACAAGCAAGGCCGCATCAACCTCGACGAAAAGCTACGCGACTACGCGGACCTCTCACTCGAGAGCCAGGTCGTGGTGGCCGGAAACCTGATCCGGCTGGAGATCTGGTCGCCGGAGCGGTACGCCCGCATCGACGCAGAAGGAACCGACGACATCGCCGGAGATCCGGCGTGAACGGCAATGACACACGCCGATCCACACGCCTCACGGAACGAAAGTTCACAGAAAGGAGCCAGGCAACGAATTGACCGACGACACGGATCAACCGATCCGTTCGCTCATCTGCAGTCCTCCGGCCTGCAAGATGGACAGCCCCTACTCCGCCCGCTTCCGTCTCGTTTGACCGGGGAGACATCCCGGCAACACCGGCGGCCCGGGGGACTGCAGATGAGCGAACGACATCGCGATGGTGTGCGATGACCGAGACCTTCCACCACCAGCCGGTGATGGTCGACGAGATCACCAAGGTGTTCGAGCAGGTACCGGCCGGAGTGTTGCTCGATGCAACGCTCGGCGGTGGAGGCCATGCTGAGCGTCTGCTCGAGCAATACGAGCGGCTCAGGATCCTCGGACTCGACCGCGATGAGCTCGCACTCGGTGCCGCCCGCCAACGGTTGGCCCGTTTCGGAGACCGGCTGATGGTTCATCAGTGCCGATTCGACCGCCTAGAAGACGCCATGGAAGCTTTCTCAGTAAACAGCCTGTCGGGGGCACTGTTCGACCTCGGCGTGAGCTCGCCCCAGCTCGACCAAGCCGAACGCGGGTTCTCGTACCGCCACGAGGCAGATCTCGACATGCGGATGGACCGGTCGCAGGCGTGGACCGCGGCTGATGTCGTCAACGGGTACCCCGTCGAGCAGTTGACTCGCATCCTGCAGCAGTACGGCGACGAGCGCTTCGCCGCGCCGCATCGCCAACGCCATCGTCGCCGTCGCGCCCGATCGAGACCACCACGGAGCTCGCCTCCGTCGTGGTTGCCGCAATTCCGGCTCCAGCGCGACGCACCGGAGGGCACCCGGCGAAACGCACGTTCCAAGCGATCCGCATCGAGGTCAACGGCGAGCTCGATGCCTTGGCCCCGGCGATCGACGCAGCGATCAACCGCACCGATGAGGGAGGGCGGGTCGCCGTCTTGTCGTATCACTCGGGTGAGGATCGGATCGTCAAGGAGCGCATGCGTCTGGCTGTGACCGGCGGGTGCGAGTGCCCGCCCGAGCTGCCCTGCGTCTGCGATGCAGTGCAGACCGTGCGAATCGTGCGCGGTGTGCCACGCACGCCCGACAAGAGCGAGCAAGACGAGAATCGCCGCGCCTCGAGCGCCCGGTTGCGAGTGGTCGAGCGAATCGCCGATGCACCGCGGCGCGGCACGGTGGGCTGATCCGTGGCAACTGCCCTGCGATCCGAGCGCCTGGGGATTGCACGCGATCGTGTGCACTCCGACGGCGGCGTGATGGCCCGCCCGATGATCCGAACGACGCGCGGGGTCGTCGCCAATCCACGTCCGCAGCTCACCGTGGTGCCGAAGCGACGCCGCGCCGCGCGGCTCGTTGCCGTCGCCGCCTTCTTCGCCTCGTCGCTGATGCTGGGCGCGGCAGCATTCCAGACCCAGTTGGCACGCCGGCAGGTCGACCTCGATCGCGTCGATCGCCAGATCCGTGTCGCACGCAATGACTTCAACGATCTTCGCAGCCAGCGAGCCGACCTGCGATCGCCGGCACGCCTTGTTGCCAGTGGGGCAGCACTCGGCATGACGTCGGCGTCCAAGACCGACTTCATCGACATCTCGCCCGAGGTCATCGCCGAGGTACAGCAGAGCGCGGGCGGGGTCTTCGATCCCGGCGCCGAGGAGCTCGACCCGGTCTTCGAAGAGTTCAAGATCGTCAAGTCAGTCGCAGGCGGGTAGGTCGAAAAATCATGAGGGACGTGAATCATCTGGCTCGCTCGCGCAGCCATCATCGCCAAAGGGCCGGCTCGCCCGAGCCGATCCGGCGCGTACCGGCGCCGTTGCCTGCGCGGCTCGCTGTCGAGTCGCGTGCAGGCACGCATCGACCCGCGTCGCGACGATCAGCGTCGCCACGCGGACCCCAGACCAGGAGCGTGAAGAAGCACGAGCGGCGGAACCCCCCGACGCCTGCTCGTCGTGTCACAGCCCCACCACCACGCCGTGCCGCTCGGGCCCGGCGACAGAGCAACGGCCAGGCGCTGCGCAAGCGCGCAGTCTCGCAGCACCGGACGCGCATCTATCGAGCTGGGCAGTCATCGCGTCGGCTCGTCGCAGTGTTCGTGATCGCGGCGGTGCTGTTCCTGGCGGTCCTCGCCCGCGTGACGTTGTTGCAGACCGTGCAGGCAGATGCATTGCGTTCCGCGGGCAAGTCGCAACGCACGACCGAGCAACTGCTGAAGGCACACCGCGGCACGATCTTCGACCGCGACGGCGCCGACCTGGCGTTGTCGGTCCCGGCGCGCACGATCATCGCCAACCCGAAGCTCGTGCTCGATGCACCTGGCACGGTTCGCACGCTGACCGCCTTGTTGCAGTTGCCGGCGGCGAAACAACTGTCGTTGACGGAGGCGTTCACCGCGAAGAAGAACTCGTTCGTCTACGTCGCTCGCCAGATCGATCCGCAACTCGCCGACACCGTCACGTCGCTTCGGTTGGCCGGTGTCTCGTCGATCAGTGAAGACAAGCGGGTCCTGCCGAGTGGCGATGTCGGACGCAGCATCGTGGGTCGCACCGACCCCGACCTCGAGGGCACGGGTGGGCTCGAGCAGGAGTACAACGACATCCTTCGCGGTGTCGACGGCGAGCAGTCGCAAGAGCACGATCGACAGTTCCGCTCCATCGCCGGCGGCGATGAGACCGTGGCCCCGATTCCCGGCTCGGACATCGTGGTCACCCTGGACCGCAGCCTGCAGTATCAGGTCGAGAAGGAGTTGCTGCGGCGGGTCGAGGAATTGAAGGCGGTTGGTGGCACGGCGATCGTGATGGGTGTCCATTCCGGCGATGTCTATGCAAGCGCCAACGTTCACCGATCCAGCGACGGCACGGCCGAGATCACCTCCGCCAACCTCGCCGCCACCGACGCGCACGAGCCGGGATCGGTCGCCAAGGTGTTCAGCCTGTCGGCGGCGGTCAACGAAGGTCTGGCTACTCCCGAGACGACGATCAACGTGCCCGGCTTCTTGACGTACCGACCGGTCAACAAGAGCGACGAGAAGTGGAAGTTCAAGATCCGCGATGCCGAGCCGCACAACGAAGAGCCGATGAGCCTCCGCGACATCATCGTGCACTCGTCGAACATCGGGACCGTGCTGATCACCGAGGGTCTGGGGACGCTGAAGTTCGGCGACTACCTCAACAAGTTCGGGTTCGGCTCGACCACCGGGCTCGGCCTACCCGGCGAGAGCGCCGGGATCATGAAGCCGGCCGCCGATTGGCAGGCGACGGAGAAGGTCACGCCTCGCTACGGCTACGGCTATGCGGCCACCTCGTTGCAGTTGGCGGCGGCGGTCAACACGATCGCCAACGGTGGCGTCTACGTTGCTCCTCGACTCGTACTCTCGACGATCGATTCCAAGGGGCAGACACATGACGCGCCTCCATCTCCGTCGCATGAGGTCGTGACGCCGCAGACTGCGGCCACAATGACGTCGATGATGAAAGACGTCGTCTGCTACGGCACGGCGAAGTACGCAAAGGTGCCCGGCATGTCCGTGGCCGGCAAGACCGGTACGGCGCTGTTGAAGCCGACCGCCGACCCGGCACAGACGGCGGTGCAACCGGCCGCGGACCCAACGACCGACGCCACCAATGCGAGTGGCGAGATCAAGCCGCCGGCCAACACCGATTATCAAGCCGACGATGGCAGCAAGGAGTACTTCTCCACGTTCGTCGGCTACTTCCCGGCCGACAGCCCGCAAGTCACGATCCTCGTGTCGATCGACCGGCCGGATCCGACCACTCAGGACCGCCTTGGAGGCAAGGCGGCCGGACCGTTGTTCTCGACCCTGGCGACCATCGCCATGCATGAGCTGAGAGTCAGCCCCCCGCCGAACGACAACGGCTGCCAAGACAGCGCCGGATGACGGCGATGTCTCGCAGGCTTCGCGAGATCGTCGAGCAGGCGGGGCTGGATCGGGTCGACTTGCACGGCGACGATCGTGTCGAGGTCGTCGCCGTCGATTTCGACTCGCGTCGCGTACGGCCAGGTTCGCTGTTCTGCTGCCTCAGAGGCGTGCAGTCCGATGGGCACGACTTTGCCGCCGCGGCCCACGACGCAGGCGCCACGGCACTGCTCGTGGATCACCGCCTCGACATCGATGCGGCGCAGATCGTGGTGCCCGACACCCGGGTGGCGATGGGTCTGCTGGCGGCAAGCTTCTTCCATCATCCTGGGCGTTCGATGACCCTCGTCGGGGTCACCGGCACGAACGGCAAGACGACGACGACCAGTCTGATTGCGTCGATCCTGTCCGCGGGCGGCCGGACCGCAGGCATGATCGGAACGCTGACCGGCGCCCACACCACCCCCGAATCACCGGACCTCCAAGCTCGGCTCGCCGAGTTCCTCGAGCAGGGCGTCGTTGCCGTGGTCGTCGAAGTCTCGTCACACGCTCTCGAGTTGCAGCGCGTCGCCGGCTGCCACTTCGACGTGGCTGTGTTCACCAATCTTGGTCGCGATCACCTCGATCTGCATGGCACGCAGGAGCGCTACTTCGCAGCGAAGGCGCGACTGTTCCAACCTGATCTGGCGAGCGTCGCGGTCGTCAACACCGACGACCCGCACGGCCGGTTGCTGATGGATGTCGGCGCCATCCCGACCCACGGCTTCGGCCTCGGCGATGTGGCCGACGTCGATGTGACCGCCACCGATCACAGCTACACGTGGCGGGGTGAGCGCATCGAGGTGCCGATCGGCGGCGACTTCAACGTCATGAACAGCCTCGCTGCGGCGACAGCATGTGCGCAGTTGGGCATCGAACCGGCCACGATCCGGACCGGGCTCCACGACGCCGCACCGGTCCCCGGACGGTTCGAGGCGGTGAAGGCCGGACAACCGTTCGCCGTCATCGTCGACTACGCACATACGCCGGACGGGTTGGAGCAAGCAATCGGGGCAGCGCGTCGCGTTGCCGGCGACGGGGACGTGCACGTCGTGTTCGGATGCGGTGGAGATCGAGATCGCGACAAGCGCCCGCTGATGGGCGCGGTTGCGTCGCGGATGGCAGATCACGTCGTGATCACCTCCGACAACCCCCGCTCGGAGGACCCCCTGGCGATCATCAATGCCACCTTCGAGGGGGTGGTCCCCGACTACCGTGGCCGCGTTGTGATGGAACCAGATCGCCGACGGGCCATAGAGATCGCAGTACGCCGGGCGCGCTCAGGAGACGTGGTATTGATCGCCGGCAAGGGTCACGAGCGGACCCAGACGATCGGTGATCGCGTGCTGGATTTCGACGATCGAGCCGTCGCCCGCGAGCTACTGGGAACCCTCCGATGATCGCCGTCATGATCGCCGGGGCAACGGCGATGCTCGCGTCGTTGGTCGGCACTCGCTACCTCATCACCTTCTTCCGGAACCGTGGTAAAGGCCAACCGATCCTTGGCAAGGAGGATCGCGGCCCCGAGCACCACATGCACAAGCAGGGGACCCCAACGATGGGCGGCCTGGCCATCGTCGCCTCGGCCTTCTTCGGCTGGGTCGTCGCCCACTTCCGGCATGGGCTGGTCTTCTCCAACCAGGCGGTCATCGCTTGGGTCGGCATCCTGGTGCTGTCGTGCATCGGCTTCCTCGATGACTACATCAAGGTCAACAAGGCGCACAACCGCGGCATCTTCTGGAAGAAGAAGAGCTATGTCACGCTGGCGATCTCGATGGGAATCGCCTGGTGGCTCGTGATGGCCACCGGAATCAGCGAGACGATCTCGTTCACGCGGTACAACTGGCCCGGCTGGCACGTGCCGTGGCCGGTGTGGGTCGTGTTCGCGGGTGTCACCATCTGGAGCACGTCCAACGCCGTCAATGTCACCGATGGCCTCGACGGCCTCGCCGCCGGCGCCGGCCTGCTCGCGTTTCTCGCGTTCACCATCATCGCCTACTGGGCGTTCCGCAATCCTGAGATCTACGGAGTCACGACCACGTTGGTTCCCGGCAAGGGTGTGGTCAACCCGCTCGACCTCGCCGCGCTGGCGGCCGCATTCGCAGGTGCGTGCGGGGGCTTCCTGTGGTTCAACGCGGCACCGGCGCGCATCATCATGGGTGACGTGGGCGCGTTGGCAATCGGCACCGCGCTCGCGTTGCTGGCGCTGACCACCGACACTCAGATCCTGCTCGTGCTGATCTGTGGCATCAACGTGGTCGAGGCCGGCTCGGTTGCCATCCAGATGGTCGTGTTCAAGGCGTCCGGGCGCAAGCGGCGATTGTTCCGCATGTCGCCGATCCATCACCACTTCGAGCTCACCGGCTGGCCGGAGACGACCGTGATCATCCGCTTCTGGCTGATCGCCGGCGTCTGCGTGGCCACGGCGCTGGCGATCTACATCGGCGACTTCACCCGTCTGGGGCTGCGCAGATGACGACAGCGCTGGTGTACGGCATGGCCATCACGGGGCAGGCAGTGGCGCGCGCCCTCCACGATCGTGGCGTGCACGTGCTGGTGGCCGACGACGTGGCGACGCCGGCCAAGATCGCCGCCGCTGCCGAGATCGGGTCGGAGCTGGTCGAGCGTCCCGACAATGCCACGCTCGACGCGTTGATCGCCATCGCCGACATCGTCTGCCCAGCACCCGGGGTCGCCGAAACTCACCCGGTCATCGAGGCCGCGCTTCGTCACGGCACGCCGATCCGCAGCGAGCTCGACCTCGCCTACGAGTGGGAGCAGCAGCGCCTCGGCGGACCACGACCGATGCTGGCGGTGACGGGAACCGATGGCAAGACGACCACCACGATGATGGCCGCGGCGATGCTGCGATGCTCCGGACTGAAGGTTGCAGCGGTCGGCAACACCGAACTGCCGCTGATCGCGGCGCTCGACACCGACGTCGACGCGTTCGTCGTCGAGTGCAGCAGCTTTCGCCTCAACTGGATCGATCAGTTCCGCAGCGAGGCGTCCGTGTGGTTGAACCTGGCACCCGACCACCAGAACTGGCACGTGTCGATGGCGGCGTACGAGCAGGCCAAGGCCCGCATGTGGCGTCACAACCGCCCGAGCGATGTTGCCGTCGGATACGCCGCGGACCCGGTCGTGATGCGCAACCTGGCGACCGTTGCCGGGCGCAAGCTGAGCTTCGGTACCGACTCGGCTGACTACCGTCTGGTCGGCTCGCAACTCACGGGCCCGGCCGGTCCGTTCGCCGAGCGATCCACGATGACGCGCGATCTGCCCCACGACGTCAGCAATGCGCTCGCCGCGGCGGCGATCGCGATCGAGTCGGGTCTCGCCACCAGCCAGGCTGCGGCCGAGGCCTTGGCCACGTTCGGGCATCCGCCGCATCGAATCGAACCGGTCGGCGACTTCGCCGGTGCCCGGTGGTACAACGACTCCAAGGCCACCACCCCTCATGCCTCGATCACAGCGATCCGCGGCTTCACCAACGTGGTGCTGCTGGCCGGTGGCCGCAACAAGGGGCTCGATCTGGCCAGTTTGGCCGGGGAGCACGAGCGGGTGAAGGCGGTCGTGGCACTCGGCGAATCTGCGCCGATCATCCGCGATGCCTTCGCCGCCTGGTGTCCGGTGGTGGAGGTCTCGACGATGAGCGCCGCTGTTGCTGCTGCGGCGACCTTTGCCTGCGCCGGCGACACGGTGCTGCTGTCTCCAGCCTGCGCCAGCTTCGACTGGTACCCCGACGGCGGATATCCCGCGCGGGGCGACGACTTCCGGCGCTTGGTCCACGATTACTTCAAAGCGGGTGCAGCATGAGCTCATCGACCACCGTGATCGGCGACCGGCGGAGGCAGGCGCTCGAACGTGCCGCTGCGTTGCGCCGGCACCCGACCCGACGCATGGCTTCGAGGCCGGCCGGGCCGCCGCCCGTCGCCTTCTATGCGATCGCGGTCGTGGTGGCGGTGTTCGTCATGCTCGGCCTGGTGATGGTGCTGTCGGCCTCGTCGATCAACCAGTTCCATCAAGGCCAGTCCCCGTACCGGATCTTCAACAAGCAGGTGATGTGGGCGGCCCTCGGATTGGTCGGTCTGTACATCGGCATGCGCGTGCCGTACCACTTCTGGCGTCGACTGGTGCTGCCGGCATTGGTGCTCTCGTGCGGGATGATGTTGCTTCCGTTCATTCCCGGCATCGGTGATCGGGTCAACGATGCGAATGCGTGGGTGTCGATCGGCCCGTTCTCGCTGCAGCCGTCGGAGTTCTTGAAGCTCTCGGTCCTGCTCTACTGCGCCAACCTGCTGGCGAAGCGCAGAGACGAGATGGCCAACCCGGCGCGCACGCTCGTCCCGGTGATGATCGTGGCAGTCGTCGGCGCCGGGTTGTGCCTGGTGCAGAGCGATCTCGGCTCGGCGATCGTGCTGGCTTCGATCGTCTTCGTCGTGGCCTTCATCGCCGGCGCGCCACTGCGTCCGATGGCGGCGGCGGGGGGGATGGGTGCGGTCGGCGCCCTCGCGTTCGTCGTCTCCAGTCCGCGGCGCCAAGCGCGATTCACCGCCTTTCTCGACATCGCGGCGCACAAGGACCACCTCAGCTACCAGACCTACCAGGCAATGATCGCCCTCGCCCAGGGCGGACTGGCCGGAGAAGGCGTCGGACAGGGAAAGAACAAGCTCGGCGACTTCTTGCCCCTGGCGCACAGCGATTTCATCTTTGCTGTGGTTGCCGAGGAGTTGGGGATGATCGGCGTGGTCGCGGTCCTCGGCGGGTTCCTGATCCTGGCCTATGCCGGTGTGCAGGTCGCGTTGGCAACACAGGACCGCTTTGCCAGCTTGTTGGCAAGTGGGATCGTCATCTGGTTCGTGGTGCAGACGATCATCAACGTCGGTGGCGTCACCGGGATGATGCCGGTCACCGGCTTGACGCTGCCGTTCTTCTCTGCCGGCGGCAGTTCTCTCTTCGTCACGATGACGGCAGCTGGTCTGCTGCTCAACGTGGCCCGCAACGTGAGGTGACGGCCTCATGACCGACTCCGGCGCCACGTTCGCGGTGGTGACGGGTGGCGGGACGTCGGGGCACGTGGTTGCCGCGCTCGCGGTGGCCGATGCACTCGTCGCCGGTGGCCACGACCGTCGCGCGATTCACTATGTCGGAACGAAGCGGGGTGTCGAGCGTCGATTGCTGCCTCCGACCGGGTACGACCACACGTTGCTCGATGTCGTCGGTCTCCAGCGGTCCCTCTCGGCCCGAAACCTGGCGTTCGCTCCCAAGCTCGTCCGGGCGACGTGGCAGGCGCGGAACCTGATTCGCAGGTTGTCGCCACACGTCGTGGTGAACGTCGGCGGGTATGCCAGCGCGCCGGCGACCATCGCTGCGATGCTGTGCGGCGTGCCCATCGTGGTGGTGAGCTACGACCGTCGCCCCGGCCTGGTCTCGAAGCTGATGGCGCGTCGCGCCGCCGCATCTGCTGTGGCCTTCGACGGGTCAGCACTGCCACGGGCGCACCTCACGGGCGCACCGGTGCGCCAGGAGATCCTGGCCATCGATCGCGGAGCGCGACCGGCACGATGCCCGCGAGCAACTCGACGTGCCGCACGATCGCTTCGTCGTCGCCGTCGTTGGTGGCTCGCTCGGCGCCAAGCGGCTCAACGAAGTGACCACCGAAGCTGTGGACCTCCTCTCCGACCGACAGGATCTCGCCGTCTACCACATCGTCGGCGACCGCAATCTGGCCGATGCCGCGCCCGGTCGCGACGGTGAGGCAGGCATCATGTATCGAGTGCGTGGATACGAGGACCGAATGCCGCTGGTCTATGCCGCGGCCGATCTGATGATGACCAGGGCGGGCGCAGCAACGATCGCCGAGCTCGCCGTCGTCGGCATGCCGGCCGTGATCGTGCCGTGGCCCGGGGCGGCGGAGAATCACCAGGTCGACAACGCCCGTGAGCTCAGCGACCATGGCGGTGCGATCTTGGTCGAGGAACACGACCTCACCGCCCGGCGACTGACCGCTGAGGTCTCCGCTCTGGTCGCCGACCCCGGCAGGCTGGCCGAGATGTCGGATGCCGCTGGGCGAGATCGGGTGCTCGCCATCGCAGCGGAGCCCTCGTCGACCTGATCGAACAGGTTGCCGTCATGAGCGGGATTGCCGAACGCACCGGTCGACCTGTCCACCCCGAAGCGCTTGCACGTCGTCGGCGTCGGCGGACCGGGGATGAGCGCAATCGCGATCGCCCTGGCCGAGATGGGCCATCGGGTCAGCGGCAGCGACCTCCGCGAACGGCCCGTGCTGGAGCGGGTGCGAGCCGCGGGCGTCGATGTGTACGTCGGCCACGACCGCCGTCACGTCGACGGCTGCGACGCGGTGACTGCCTCGACGGCGGTCCCGGCCAGGAACATCGAGCTCGATGGCTGCTTCGAAGGCGGGGATCGCGGTGCTGACCCGAGCCGGCATGCTGTCGTCGATCTGTGCCCAGGCGAAGTCGCTCGGAGTTGCCGGCACGCACGGCAAGACCTCGACGACATCGATGCTGATGCTGATCCTCGCCGCGGCCGGTCTGCGGCCGTCGTTCATCGTCGGTGGCGACGTGACCGACATGGGCACCGGAGCCCAGTGGACCGGGGGCGAATGGCTGGTCGTCGAGGCCGACGAGAGCGACGGCACCCACCTCGAACTGCCGCTGTTCGGCACGGTGCTGACCAACGTGGAGGTCGATCATCTCGACTTCTATGGAACCGAGGACGCCATCGTCGCCGGGTTCGAGCAGTACCTGTCGCAGATCGCCGGGCCGAAGGTGCTGTGCATCGACGACCCGGTTTGCGCGGCGCTCGCCGGTCGGCATGGCGCCATCACCTACGGAACATCACCCGACGCGGAGTACCGCGCCGTCGACGTGAGGCCCGACCACGGGTCGAACTCGTTCGAGGTCACCCACCACGGGGTCTCGCTCGGCACGATCGAACTCCCGCTGCGGGGGATCCACAACGTGCGCGAACGCGCTCGGCGCGCTGGCGATGGCGTGCTCCGTCGGCGTCGAGTTCGAAGTCGTCGCCCGCGCCCTGGCGAAGTTCGGTGGTGTCGCCCGCCGCTTCGACCTCCGCGGTGTCGACGGCGGTGCCGTGCTGGTCGACGACTACGCCCACCTCCCGACCGAGATCAGCGCCGTGCTGTCGGCAGCACGCACGAGCGGTGATGGATGGCGTCGCGTCGTCGCGGTGTTCCAACCGAACCGCTTCAACCGCATGGCGGTCATGTCGCCGGCCTATCGCGACGCCTTCGTCGACGCCGATCTGGTGGTGCTGACCGACATCTACGCGTCGGGCACCACCCCGATTCCCGGAGTGACCGGAAAGCTCGTGGTCAATGCCGTCCTCGACGCGCATCCGGCCACGCGACTCGCATGGATGCCACGCCGAAGCGACCTCATCGACTACCTCGCCAAGGAACTGCGCGACGGCGATGTCTGCATCTCGATGGGTTGCGGCGACATCGCGCTTGTTGCCCGACGAGCTGCAGCAACGCCGCGCCGAGTTGAGGGCGTCGGCCAATTGAGCATCGCCCAGCGTTTGCACGGTGCGGCCGACGACCTCGGCTCGCTGGCCAGGATCGACGAGCCGCTCGGCCCGTTGACCACCTATCGGGTCGGGGGAGCCGCGGCGATCTTCGTCAATCCGAGATCGCTCTCCGAGCTGCACGACGTGGCCGGCGGTCATCGACCGGTACGACTTGCCGGTGCTCGTGGTCGGTCGTGGCTCCAATCTGTTGGTCGCCGACGCCGGCTTTGCCGGTGTCGCGCTCAGCCTGGCTGAGTGGGCGGATCGAATCGACCTGGACGGGGTGGGCGTGCACGCCGGTTCCGCCGTTGCCGTTGCCGGTGCTGGCCCGCCGAACCGCCGCCGCCGGCCTCACCGGCTTCGAATGGGCGGTCGGGGTGCCGGGGTCGATCGGGGGTGCGGTGCGGATGAACGCCGGTGGTCACGGCTCCGACATCGCCGCGTGCCTCGTCGAGGCCGAGATCTTCGACCTGCGTACGCAACAGTGCGGTCGGCGCCCCGTCGAGTCACTCGGGCTGCGGTTCCGCGGCTCGAACCTCGGCGACCACGAGGTCGTGCTGAGCGCCCATCTGCGACTGGCCGTGGGCGACAGCGGCGCGCTCCGAACGCGAGATCGCCGACATCGTCAAATGGCGGCGTGAGAACCAACCCGGAGGCCAGAACGCAGGCTCGGTCTTCGTCAACCCGATTCCCGGCGAGCTCTCGGCGGGGGAGTTGATCGACCGTCTCGGCCTTCGCGGCTTGCGGATCGGCGGCGCCTTCGTGTCGGAGAAGCACGCCAACTTCATCCAGGCGGTCGAAGGAGCAACTGCCACCGACGTGAAAGCGGTGATCGACGAGGTCCGCTCCCGCGTCGCCAGCGAGACCGGCTTCGAACTGCGCAGCGAAATTCGCCTCGTCGGTTTCGACGAGGCGGGCGCAACGAGTCGCCGGAGCGCCGTCGCGTGGCTGACGAGCGAACGACACCGACGGCGAAGGGCTCGGGGCGGAAGGGCAAGGAACGCGACAACAAGCCGCCCGAGCCGACGACCCCGGCGACGGGTCCGGCCGACGTCCCGGACGTGGTGTTGGAGGAGTTGCTCGCCGCGTTCGCCGCCGAGGATGCCGAGGCGATCGACTTCGACGATCCGTCGATCGATCGCATGCTGGGACTCGGCGACAACCCGGACAGCACTGAGGGTGACATCGTCTGGAGCGTTCACGAGGACACCGACGACGCGCGGGACGCGACCGATCCCGCACCGATCACCGACGCGCTGACCTCGTCGAACACCGTCGCCCTGATTCCGGCGGATGACGACCGCAACGACCGCATCCGCCATCGAACCTCCGGTCACCCCGCCCGGCGACCCTGCGCGCAAGGTGATCGTGATCGGTGATGACGATCGACCCGATGCGCTCTACCTCGACGAGGAGTCCGGCTCACGACTGCGCGACATCCATGCGCCCGACGACGACAAGTCGGGCGGCAGATCGACGATCGTCATCAAGGATCTCGACGAGACCGGCAGCATCGAGGCACTGCCCGCCCGTTCGAGTGGGTCGATGGATCCTCGCGGTACGTGCGCGACGGATCGCCGTCCGCAGGGCCAAGGGTCGCAAGCGGTTGATCTGGGTCGCCATCGCCGCGGCGATCCTCGTCGTGCTGGTCGGTGCGATCGCCAGTACTCGCGTCATCGTTGTTCGACGTGCGCACCATCGACGTGCAGGGCGCCGTCTACACCGATCCGGCGCAACTGTCTGCGATCGTCGACGAGTTGAAAGGCGATGCGATCCTGCTGGTCGACACCCGTCAGATCGAGCGCCAGCTGGAGAGCATCGCGTGGGTCGAATCGGCTCGGGTTTCCACTCAGTTCCCGCACCGCGTGTTCATCGACATCCGCGAGCGCAAGCCGATCGCCACCTTCGCCGGGTCCGACAGCAAGTTCCGTGTCATCGACCGCGACGGCCGGGTGCTCGACATCGTCGACGGCGTGCCGATCGACTACATGTTGATCACCGGAGCCAACCCCGATGTCGAGCGCGGCCAGTTCGCCGGCCGGCCGTTTGCCTCGGCGGCGCAGCTGGCCATCGCCCTGCCTCCCGAGGTCCGCGCCCTCACCGAGTCGATCGGCGTCGACGCGACCGGCGGAAACCTCACCTTGCAGCTGCACAACGACCTGACCGTGCAGTTGGGTCCGGCCGCCGACCTGTCCGGGAAGCTGGTTCGCCTGCTCTCGCTGGTGCAGGGCGGCCTCGACGGGATCTGTGGCCTCGACGTTTCCACTGCAGACATCGCTCCGACGAAATGTCGATGATCGAATGATGTCCACCGCTTCTGCCCTCGGACGTGCGAGACTTGGCGAAATGCCTCGATCCATTCGCCAATCAGCACTACGGAGGCTTCCCTGATGGCAGGCGCACCTCAAAACTATCTCGCGGTCATCAAGGTGATCGGCGTCGGCGGTGGTGGCGTCAATGCCGTCAACCGGATGATCGATGCCGGTCTCAAGGGGGTCGAGTTCGTCGCCGTCAACACCGACGCGCAGGCGCTCCTCATGAGCGACGCCGACGTGAAGCTCGACATCGGCCGTGATCTCACCCGCGGGCTCGGCGCCGGCAGCGACCCCGACGTCGGTCGCAATGCCGCAGAGTCGCACCGTGACGAGATCGAAGAGGTCATCAAGGGCGCCGACATGGTGTTCATCACCGCCGGCGAGGGTGGCGGTACCGGAACCGGTGCCGCGCCGATCATCGCCGAGCTGGCTCGCAGCATCGGTGCATTGGCCATCGGCGTCGTCACCCGGCCGTTCAGCTTCGAGGGTCGCCGCCGTTCCGTGCAGGCCGACGCCGGTGTGCAGCGCCTGAAGGAGAAGGTCGACACGCTGATCGTCATTCCGAACGACCGCTTGCTGACGGTCGCCAACGAAAAGACCAGCGTGCTCAACGCCTTCAAGATGGCCGACGAGGTCTTGTTGCAGGGCGTGTCGGGCATCACCAACCTCATCACGACGCCCGGCCTGATCAACACCGACTTCGCCGACGTGAAGATGATCCTGTCCAGCGCCGGCTCGGCGTTGATGGGCATCGGACAGGCCAGCGGCGAGAACCGCGCCGTCACCGCGGCGAAGGCGGCGATCTCCAGCCCGTTGCTGGAGGCGGCGATCGACGGGGCCAGGGGCATCCTGCTCAACATCACCGGTCCGTCGGGCATGTCGCTGTTCGAGATGAACGCTGCCGCCGAGATCATCCACGGCGTCGCCCATCAAGACGCCAACATCATCTTCGGCACGGTCATCGACGACGAGCTCGGTGACGAGGTCAAGGTCACCGTCATCGCCGCCGGATTCGACCGATGGGACGGCGGGGCGACCGACCGCTCGACCGGGCACCAAGCCCAGCGACAAGCCGACAGCATCGCTGAAGGATCTCTTCGCCGAGCAGCCAGCCGATCCGCTGGACGACGGCGACGATGATTTCGACGTGCCGTCGTTCTTGAAGTGACGCAGGCGTCGATGATCGAGCTCGGCGGACTCGCCGAGCGACTCGAGCGGGTACGTCAGCAGATCGTCGCCGCCGGCGGCCAACACGTCGACATCCTTGCCGTGACCAAGGGGTACCCCGTCGAAGTCGTCGAGGCGGCACACGCGGTTGGTCTCACGGCGGTGGGCGAGAACTACGCGCAAGAACTCGTGAGCAAGCTTCGGTGGCAGATCGATCGACGTCGCAGTCCACTTCATCGGGCAACTGCAGACCAACAAGGTCCGACAGATCGCCGGCCTGGTCGACGTCGTACGAGACCCTCGATCGACACGCACTGGTGGTCGAGCTCGCCAAACGGACGCCCGGGGCCCGGGTGCTCGTGCAGGTCAACACCACCGCAGAGATGGCCAAGGGAGGCTGCGCGCCCTCCGATGTCGAGTCGCTGGTTGCCGAGGCCACTTCGGCCGGGCTGGTCGTCGACGGTCTGATGACCGTCGGGCCAACCGTCGGTGGCCCCGAGGCCGCACGAGACGGGTTTCGCGAGGTACGGTCGCTGTGCAGCGCCCTCGGCCTGGCGACGTGCTCGATGGGCATGAGCGACGATTTCGTCGTCGCCGTGCAAGAAGGATCGACTCGCGTGCGACTGGGCAGCGTTCTGTTTGGCATGCGTCCAGCTACCAGCCCGCGAGTACGGTAATCTCAGGCGGAGGAGGACCAAGGATGCCGATCTGGAGAAACGCAATGGATTGGTTGGGACTGGGGCCCGACGATGCGTACGACGATTACGACACGGCGCAGGAACCAGAGCGTCCTTCCCGATCGCCTCGACACCAGCGCGAGGAGCCGGCGCCGCGCGGCCAGCGCGGCTATCAAGGTGACTACGAGCAAGATGGCACCGTGCGCACGATGCCGGCGCGTCCCAGCTATCCCACGCGTGATGCGGATCTCACCGGGCGCCGCCCGGTGCCGGCCACCGACGATTCCAACGTCCAGCCACGTCCGATCAATGCACAGCGTCCTGCGCCGGTGAACTCGGCCGATCCGTACACCGTTCGCCCACGGCGGTTCGACTCCGCCCAAGAGGTGGCCGACAAGTTCAAAGAAGGCCAGCCGGTCATCATGAATCTCGAGGCCAGCGACCGTGAGGTCTCGCGCCGACTGATCGATTTCGCCAGCGGGTTGTGCTACGGGCTGAACGGCACGATGGAGAAGGTGGCGACCGGTGTCTACCTTCTGAAGCCGATACGCGCCGCGCAAGGGTGGCTACGACAGCGGCGAATTCGACCATTGAGTGTCCACTTCGGCGGGCTCGAAGTGCCTAACATCTGAGAATGGACTTCAGCCCTCAGACCGTTCGCAGTGCCGGTTTCAAGACAGTCAAGAAGGGTTATGACCCGGCCGAGGTCGACGACTTCAAAGAGAAGGTCGCCTCGGCAATCGAAACTGCGCAGAACCAGGCAACGGCGATGGAGGCCCGCGCCCGCGCCGCGGTGGCCAAGTTGCAGGAAGTGTCGCAGCAGGTCACCAGTGGCACTGCGGCCACGTCGCCATCGGCGACCGACGAGGACTCCGAGACCATCAGCCGCACGCTGCTCTTGGCCCAGCGCACGGCCGACAGCACGGTTGCTCAGGCCAACGCCGACGCGGAGTCGATCACCGTCAAGGCCCGCGTCGATGCCACCACGGTGATCGACAATGCCCGATCGATGGCAGAAAAGCTGCTCGAAGAGACCCGTATCGAAGCCCGCCGCTCCGCCGAATCGGAGCGCATCAAGGCCGAGAACGAGGTGCAGGCGCTGCTCGCCCGACGCGATTTCCTGCTGTCGGACGTCGACCATCTCGAGCATCACCTCGGCGCCCAGCGGGAGCGGCTGCGCGACGCTGCGGTGTCGTTGCAAGACCTCATCGAGCGGGTTCCCGGCGGCCTGGGCGAGATGCGCCGGCCGTTGTTGTCTGCTTCGGCCGAAACGCTGTTGTCGGAATCGGGCCCGGCGGATCCATCGGCTGGTGTGCCGTTGACGGTCGTCGAAGCTGCAGCGGACGCGGACGATCAGCCCGATCCCGACGAACCGGCCGATTCCGACCAATACGCCTTCGACTCGCTGATCGACGCGACTCCCACCCAGATGGCGGGGGCCGACAGCGATCTCGACGAGACCGCCGCGATGCGACTCGATCTCGGCGCGCTCGACGCTGACTCGGCGGCGAAATCGAACTGGTCGGCCTCGGGCGACGACCCGTTGATCGTGGGCGACGAACTGCAGTAATCGATCGCCATCCTCTCCGCTGCGAGAGGTAGGCTTGAGGCGGC
Organism: Ilumatobacteraceae bacterium; assembly: GCA_963805445.1. Taxonomy (GTDB): domain Bacteria; phylum Actinomycetota; class Acidimicrobiia; order Acidimicrobiales; family Ilumatobacteraceae; genus JAENVT01. Next base: position 96,764 of record CAWDUI010000011.1, read on the forward strand.
ATTGACGAGGCAATCACCTCCGAGCTTTCGGAAGAACGGCCACCAGGCTCATTAGAACCGAACGGGTCCAGCCCGTTACCGCTGGCGCAATCGAGGGGTTGCCGTCTGTGGGCGGCAGCAAGCAGGGTGGGATCGCGAGCTGACCGCTCGTCCCTGTGCAAGCGAATTCACAGGAGCCCGCAGATGTACCCCGAAGTCGACCCGCAACCTTCCTTTCCGGCAATCGAGACCGCAGTGCTGGCCTCGTGGGCCGAGCGCCGCACGTTTGCCGAGTCGATTCGTCGCCGCGCCGACGCCGAGGAATACGTCTTCTACGACGGTCCACCGTTCGCCAACGGCCTGCCTCACTACGGGCATCTCCTGACCGGGTTCGTCAAAGACACCGTGCCCCGATACCAGACGATGCGGGGCAAACGCGTCGAGCGCCGCTTCGGCTGGGACTGCCACGGCCTTCCCGCCGAGGTGGTCGTCGAGAAGGAGCTCGGCATCAGCGGCCACCCCGAGATCACCAAGTTCGGCATCGACAAGTTCAACGACGCCTGCCGCACCAGCGTGTTGCGGTTCACCGACGAGTGGCAACGCTACGTCACTCGCCAGGCGCGCTGGGTCGACTTCGACAACGACTACAAAACCCTCGACCTCCCGTACATGGAGAGCGTCATGTGGGCCTTCAAGACCTTGTGGGACAAGGGTTTGATCTACGAGGGCTTCAAGGTCTTGGCGTATTGCTGGCGCTGCGAGACGCCGCTCAGCAACACCGAGACGCGGATGGACGACGTATATCGCGATCGCCAGGACCCGGCCCTGACCGTGCAGTTCCAGCTCGACTCGGGCGAACGCATCCTGGCGTGGACGACCACGCCGTGGACGCTGCCGAGCAACCTGGCGTTGGCCGTCGGGCCCGACATCGACTACGCGGTGATGGAGGAAGCCGGCGTTCGCTACATCCTCGCCGAGTCGCGGGTCGGGGCCTACGAGCGGGAGCTGGCCGACGCTGTGCGGGTCGCCACGCTGAAGGGCAGCGAGCTCGTCGGTCGGCGGTACACGCCTCTGTTCCCGTTCTTCGCCGACACTCCGAACGCATTCCAGGTTCTCGCCGGCGACTTCGTCTCCACCGAGGACGGCACCGGCGTCGTGCACATGGCGCCGGGATTCGGCGAGGACGACCAGAACGCATGCAACGCCGCGGGGATCCCGACGGTGTGCCCGATGGACGAACACGGCCGTTTCACCGCCGAGGTGCCCCCGTGGGCGGGCCAGCACGTCTTCGATGCCAACGGTGAGATCACGAAGGAGCTGAAGGCCCGTGGCCTCGTCGTGCGCCACGACAGCTACCAGCACTCGTACCCGCACTGCTGGCGATGCGCGGAGCCACTGGTCTATCGGGCCATCAGCAGCTGGTTCGTTCAGGTCACTGCGTTCCGGGACCGGATGAGCGAGCTCAACCAGCAGATCCAGTGGGTGCCCGAGCACGTCAAGGACGGCAGCTTCGGCAAGTGGCTGGCCAATGCCCGCGACTGGAGCATCAGCCGGAACCGCTTCTGGGGCTCACCGATCCCGGTGTGGCGCAGCGACGATCCGGCATACCCGCGCATCGACGTGTACGGCTCGATCGCCGACCTGGAGCGCGACTTCGGCGTCGAGATCGATGACCTGCATCGTCCATTCGTCGACAACCTGGTCCGCCCGAACCCCGATGACCCGACCGGTCGATCGAGCATGCGGCGTGTCAGCGAGGTGCTCGACTGTTGGTTCGAGTCGGGCTCGATGCCGTTCGCCCAGGTGCACTATCCGTTCGAGAACGCCGATTGGTTCGAGGACCACTATCCGGGCGATTTCATCGTCGAGTACATGGCCCAGACCCGTGGCTGGTTCTACACGCTGCACGTCCTGGCCACCGCTTTGTTCGATCGGCCCTCGTTCCGCACCTGCATCAGCCACGGCGTCGTCCTCGGCGACGACGGGCAGAAGATGTCGAAAAGCCTCAACAACTACCCCGATCCGATGATGGTCTTCGACACATACGGCGCCGACGCCATGCGCTGGTACCTGTTGTCGTCGACGATCTTGCGCGGCGGCGATCTCGCTGTGACCGAGAACGGGGTCCGCGAGAGCGTGCGTCACGTCGTGCTGCCGATCTGGAACTCGTACTCGTTCTTCACGATGTACGCCAACGCGGCGGGCCACACGGCCCAACGTCGTACCGAGTCGAGCGACCCGCTCGACCAATACATCATCGGCAAGTTGCATGCCTTGATCACGGACGTCACGGCGGCGATGGATGCCTACGACCTGTTCGCCGCGTGCGGATCGGTTCGCACGTTCCTCGACGTGTTGACCAATTGGTACGTGCGTCGGATCACGTGATCGCTTCTGGGCTGGGGATCCCGAGGCGCTCGATGTGCTGTGGACCGTGTTGACCACGCTGTGCCAGGTCGCCGCGCCATTGTTGCCGCTCACGACCGAGGCGGTCTATCGAGGGCTGGTCGGCGACGAAACCAGCGTGCACTTGACGGATTGGCCAGACGACCACATCGCTCGTCGAATCACCGGCCCTCGTCGCCGCCATGGACCGAGTCCGCGACGTCTGCAGCGCGTCGTCCGCCGTCCGCAAGGCAACCGGGCGCCGCGTCCGTCAACCGCTCGCAAGCATGACCATCGCGGCACGCGATGCCGAATCGCTCGAACCGTTCCGCAGCATCATCGCCGACGAGATCAACGTCAAGGATGTGGTGTTGTCGACGGATCTCGACGCAGTCGGGGCATTCGAGCTGACCGTGGTTCCCGGCGTGCTGGGCCCTCGGGTCGGCAAGGACGTGCAGAAGGTCATCGCCGCGGTCAAGCAGGGCCAGTGGACGCAGGACGAGGCCACGGGCGCAGTGACGGCGGGTGGAATCGAACTGCTCGACGGCGAGTACTCGCTGCGGCTCGTTGCCGCCGACCCGTCGCGGCGCGGCGACGCTGCCCGCCAACACCGGTGTCGTGGTGCTCGACATCGACCTCACGCCGGAGCTCGAGGCAGAAGGTGTGGCCCGCGACCTGGTGCGGCTCGTGCAACAGGCGAGGCGCGACGCCGGCCTGCACGTCAGTGACCGCATTGCCCTGCGCCTCGGCGTGCCCGAGGCCGTTCGCTTTCAGGTGGAGCCATTCGCGATCCTGATCACCGAGCCGACATTGGCGTTGTCGCTGACGTTCGAGCCCGGCGAACCCAATGCCGAACTCGACGGCGAGCCGGTCTTCATCGGGGTCGCCAAGATCTGAGAGCGGCAGCACGGCGAGACAGCCAGGAACGTCGGACCGCCCGGGATGATGTGTGGTCGGACACATCGCCTCGCCACGGCGGTAACATCGCAGGCTCACCTGGGTCGACGGAGGTTCACCACAGATGGCAACTGCCAAGAAGGCGCCCGCCGCGAAGGCTCCTGCTAAGAAGGCCAGCCCGCCGGCGAAGTCGAGCGCACCGAAGAAGGCTGCCGCCGCCCACAAGGGCGCGCCGGCCAAGAAGGCCGCCAGGCCGAAGCCGGCGGCCTCGAAGAAGGCCGCTGCGCCGGCCAAGGCAGCGCCGCCAAGAAGGCGGCGCCACCGAAGAAGGCGGTCGCCAAGCCCAAGAAGGCGGCCGCTGCGCCCAAGAAGGCTGCGCCGGCAACCGCCAAGAAGGCGGCGCCGGCAACCGCCAAGAAGGCGGCGCCGGCAACCCCCAAGAAGGCGGCGCCGGCGACCGCGAAGAAGGCAGCGCCGGCCAAGAAGTCGAACTCGGGCCCGGTCGTGTTCGAGATCCCGGCTGTCAAAGGTGTCACCAAAGAGGGTGTCGCCTACACCAAGGACTTCGACGTCAAGTTCCTCACGGCGCAGCGCGCCCTGCTTGCTCGAGGAGAAGGCTGCGCTCACCGGCCAGGCGACTCGATTGGAGGACGAGGCCAACTCGCTGATCGAAGAGCAGGAGATGGGCGACGTGCAGTTCGACGACGAAGGTGGCGAAGGCGACACCATGGTCGTCGAGCGCGAACGCGACCTGACGCTGTCAGCGCAGGCTCGCCAGACGATTGCCGACATCGATGCCGCGCTGGGGCGACTCGCCACCGGCCGTTACGGCTACTCGACCGAGTCCGGCCGACCGATTTCGCGTGAACGCCTGGAAGCGATTCCGTGGGCGACGATGCTGGTCGAGGAGAAGGTCGGCGGGATCGGCCGTCGATGACCGAGGATGCGGAGGCCGAGGCTCTCTCGACCACGCAGACCGAAGCAAGCGAATCCGACCCACTGCCGGCCCACCGTGCGGTGACACCGGTGTCTGACCGCCGCGATCGTTCCGATCGTGGTTGCGGTCGACCAGTTGACCAAACGGTGGGCACTGTCCGAACTGACCAACTCGGGTCCGCGCCACGTGATCTGGACGTTGCAGTGGAACCTCACGCGTAACAGCGGTATGGCGTTCTCGAAGGCTCAGGGCATCGGCCCGGTGATCGGGATCGCTGCGCTGCTGGTTGTCGTCTGGCTGGCGTGGACCAGCCGCATGCTGACCGCACGGACCACGCGTGTCGCGGCAGGGCTGATCGCCGGCGGGGCGATCGGGAATCTTGCCGACCGGCTGTTCCGTGGCGACCGAATCCTTCACGGTGCGGTCGTCGACTTCATCGACTTCCAATGGTTCCCGATCTTCAACGTCGCAGACATGGCGATCGACATCGGCGGTGCGCTGTTCGTGTTGTGGACGCTGTTCGGGCATCGCCGGGCACGAGCAACATGATCCACGAGGAGATCCCGGCCGCGCTGGCCGGCGAGCGACTCGACCGCATCGTGGCGTTGGTCACCGAGGCCAGTCGTGCCGATGCCGCCGCGCTCGTGGCCATGGGCGGCGTGATGGTCGACGGCGCGGTCCTCACATCCGGCAAGCAGCGGTTGCAGCTCGGTCAGATCATCGATGTCGACGAGTCCCGACTACCGACCATCGACTTGCCCGCTGCTGACGCCTCGGTGAAGTACACCGTGGTGTACGAGGACGAGCATGTGATCGTCATCGACAAGCCGGCCGGGCTCGTCGTGCACCCCGGCGCCGGCAATCCCACCGGCACGTTGGTCAACGGCCTGCTGGCCAGATATCCCGAACTCGATCAGATCGGCGAGCCGCACCGACCCGGCATCGTGCATCGTCTCGACATCGGCACGTCAGGCCTCATGGTCGTCGCCCACTCCGTACGGGCGTATCACTCGCTGGTCTATGCCCTCGCCCAACGCGAGGTCGCAAGGGTCTACCGCACGCTGGTGTGGGGTCACTTGGCGAACCCGAATGGAGTGATCGACGCACCGATCGGGCGCGATCACCGCGACCCGATGCGAATGGCCGTGGTGGTCGACGGCAAGTCGGCGCGGCACGCGCTACGAGGTGCTCGCCGAGTACGGAACGCCGGCCGAGGCGACCTCGCTGGAGTGCCGATTGGAGTCCGGCCGAACGCACCAGATCCGCGTGCACCTCGCGGCGATCGGTCATCCGGTCGTCGGTGATGGCACATACGGCGGCATCCGCCACGGGATCTCGACGCCGCGACCGTTCCTGCATGCGGCTCAACTCGAGTTCGTCAACCCCGGCAACGGCAGCCGATGTCGTTCGCCTCGTCGATGCCCGATGACCTGGCAGCCGTCGAGGCGCAACTCACAACGTAGCGAGGCCGTCCTCGAGGCGAGCTTCGGGCCATGGGGCGACACCGCGGGCTGCGTCGGCGACGGATTGCAGCGTGAAGCCCTCGAGCAGGCGCTTCATCTGCTCACCGGCGGACTTCCAGATGGCCAGCAACACACATTGACCCTCGTGGTCGCAGGAACCGTCCTGGTGCGGCTCGCCGAAATCGCCGAGGCTGATCGGGCCGTCGACAGCGGACAGGATCTCGCCGATGCGAATCTCGCCGGGGGTGCGGGCCAGCACGTACCCGCCGCCCACCCCTCGCTTGGACTTGACCAGGCCAGCGCCTTTGAGGGCGAGCAGGATCTGCTCCAGATACGGCTGCGGAATGGCGGTGCGTTCGGCGATGTCGCGCACCGAGGTGGGTCCGGTCCCGTCCATGTGCAGCGCCAGAGAGAGAAGGGCTCGACAGGCGTAGTCGCCTTTGCTGGAAACGCGCACCTTGCCATCGTACGGCCTTCTGCGCGTTGTGGAGGGAATCTGGGCTGGCGCACACCGTCTGCGAGGTGCTGGACTGACGGTCCCCGTGAACGACCAACCGATCTTCCCCGACTATTCCGGCGCGAACGTGCGCGCCATCATCCCGACCTTGTTGGCTCCGAACCGGGGTGCCGATCGGGCATGGATGCCGGCGCCTGTGCGCGAGGCCAGCCAGGTCGTCGTCCTGGTGCTCGACGGGCTCGGATGGGAACAGTTGGTCGAGCATCGCGTGCAGCATGCCGACCCTCGGCGCGTTCGAGGGCGGGCCGATCACGACGGTCGCCCCGTCGACGACGGCGACGGCGTTGACGTCGATCACCACGGGACTGACGCCCGGCGAGCACGGGCTGGTCGGCTACCGGATGGATGTCGGCGGCGAGGTGCTGAACGTGTTGCGGTGGGCGACCGAGGCCGGCGACGCCCGGCGAAAGCATGAACCGCGGCGGGTGCAACCGTTCGCACCGTTCATGGGCGAACCGGTGCCGGTCGTGACCAAGGCCGACTTCGAGCGGACGGGTTTCACCGAGGCGCATCTTCGCGGTGGCCGGATGGTCGGATGGCGTGCTGCGTCGAGTCTTGCCATCACGGTCGGTGAGCTCCTCCGTGAGGGCGAACCGTTGATCTACGCCTACTACGACGGCATCGACAAGATCGCCCACGAGCGCGGGTTCGGTGCGTACTACGAGGCCGAGCTGCGATCGGCCGACGACATCGTCGAGCAGGTGCGCGCCCAACTCATCGACGGTGCCGCCCTGCTCGTCACTGCCGATCACGGCCAGGTCGACGTCGGGACCAACATCCGACCGATGGCCGCCGATGTGCAGAACCTCACCCGAAACCTCTCCGGTGAGGGACGCTTTCGGTGGCTGCACGCGCGTCCGGCGCGGCCGCCGAACTGCTGCAGGCCGCCCAGGGCGCGCACCGCGATGTGGCCTGGGTGATGAGCCGCCAGGAGCTGATCGAGGGTGGATGGTTCGGATCCGTTGTCAGCCCACCCGTCGCAGCACGGCTCGGCGACGTGGCGTTGATCACCAAGGCCCCGATCAGCTTCCTGGATCCGGCCGACAGCGGGCCGTATCCACTGGTTTGTCGACACGGGTCGCTCACATCTGCTGAGATGCTGGTGCCATTGTTGGCCAGTACGTCGTGAAGTCACCCACTACCAAGGAGCGCCCGATGGCGATCGAAGAACCCCCGGCCGAAGTGGCCGAAGCAGCCGAAGTGGTCACCACGCCAGAGCCCGAGGCCGAACTGATGGAAACGGTCACGGCGCCGGCCAAGGTGATGCGCATCGGCTCGATGGTCAAGCAGTTGCTCGAAGAGGTGCGCACCGGACGCCCTCGACGAGGCCAGCCGTGAGCGCCTGGCAGAGATCTACGAGCGCTCGATCGTGGAGTTGTCGGAGGCGCTGTCGCCCGACCTGCAAGACGAGCTCCGCAACCTCGCCCTGCCGTTCAAGGATGGCGAGATTCCTTCCGACGGTGAGTTGCGCGTGGCCAAGGCGCAGCTGGTGGGCTGGCTCGAGGGTCTCTTCCACGGCATCCAGGCCACGCTCTTCGCCCAGCAGATCGCCGCCCGCCAGCAGCTCGAGGGCATGCGCCAGCTCGGACCTGGGGCTATGGCCGGCGGGCCCGGTGGGGGACAGGTGGGCCCGGCCGCGGCGATCGACGTGCCGGATCGGCCTGGCACGTACCTATAGACGACCGCCTTCTGGAAGCGAGTAGGGTCGAGCGAATAACATCCATGTAAGTCGTCGGCCAGTGAGCGGCCAGCAAGGCCACACGAGCGGCCGGAAAGGGAGGGAGTGCGCCTGTGGGGGATTCATTCACCCACCTCCACGTCCACACCGAGTTCTCGATGTTGGACGGCGCAGCGCGGCTCGACGACCTCGTCGCCAAGGCAGTCGCCGATGGTCAGCCGGCACTCGGCATCACCGACCACGGCAACATGTACGGGGTGCTCGAGTTCTTCAAGGAATGTCGCGCGCAGGGCGTCAAGCCGGTGATCGGCACCGAGGCGTACATGGCCTACGAGACGCGCAGCGAGCGCCCACCACGGCGCGGTCGTGTCGACGATTCGGGCGGCGACACCGAGGGTGGCAAGAAGCTCTACTACCACCTCACACTGCTGGCCGAGAGCAACCAGGGCTATCGCAACCTCATCCAGCTGGCCAGCCTGGCGTTCATGGAGGGCTACTACTACAAGCCACGGATGGACTGGGAGTTGCTGGCCCGGTATCACGAAGGGTTGATCGCGACGACCGGCTGTCTCGGTGGTCACGTGTTGCAATCGCTCCTGCAGGGCGACGACAAGGGTGCGCTCGACAAGGCCGGGCGACTGCAGGAGATCTTCGGCAAGGACAACCTGTTCGTCGAGTTGCAAGATCACGGGTTGCAGGCCCAGCGCGACACCAACCCCAAGTTGATCGAGATCGCCCGCAAGATCGGCGCGCCGTTGATCGCCACCAATGACTCGCACTACGTGCACCGCGAAGACCACGAAGCACACGACGCGTTGTTGTGCGTGCAGACCGGTGCGACCCTCAGCGATCCGAAGCGGTTCAAGTTCGAGGGACAAGAGCACTACCTGAAGACCTCGGCCGAGATGCGCTACTTGTTCCGCGATTTCCCCGAGGCGTGCGACAACACGCTGTGGGTCGCCGAGCGCGCCGACGTCAACATCGAGTTCGGCAAGCCGCAATTGCCCGACTTCCCGATCGTCGAGGGTTTCAGCGACGACGCCAGCTACCTCGACCACCTGACGTGGCAAGGCGCCAAGCAGCGGTGGGGTGACGACTTGTCCCCTTCGGTCGTCGAACGCCTGGCCTACGAGTTGCAGGTCATCAAGAACATGGGCTTCGCGTCGTACTTCTTGATCGTGTGGGACCTCATCAAACATGCCAAGGATCTCGGCATCCGGGTCGGGCCCGGCCGTGGTTCCGCGGCCGGCTGCGCCGTCGCGTACTGCCTTCGCATCACCGACCTCGATCCGATCAAGTACGACCTGCTGTTCGAACGGTTCTTGAACCCCAGCCGCATCTCGATGCCCGACATCGACATGGACTTCGACTCCCGGTACCGCGACGAGATGATCCGCTACGCCGCCGAGAAGTACGGCAGGGATCACGTTGCTCAGATCATCACCTTCGGCACCATCAAGGCCCGCAATGCCGTCCGCGATGCGGCACGGGTGCTCGGCTACCCGTACGGCGTGGGCGACAAGATCGCCAAGGCAATGCCTCCTCTGGTGATGGGCCGCGACACCCCACTGAAGTACTGCTTCGAACAGAACCCGAAGTATCTCGACGGCTACAAGGCGGCCAGCGAGCTGCGAGCGATGTGCGATGCCGACCCCGACGTCAAGCGAGTCGTGGATGTGGCCAAGGGGCTCGAAGGCTTGAAGCGCAGCGACGGCATCCACGCCGCGGCCGTGGTGATCACCAAGGAGCCGCTGACCGCGTACCTGCCGATCCAGCGCAAGCCCGAGGCGGGCGGCAAGCCGGAGGACGCACCGGTCGTCACCCAGTACGAGATGCACGGTGTCGAGGAACTGGGTCTGTTGAAGATGGACTTCCTCGGGTTGCGCAACCTCGACGTGATCAGCGACACCCTCGCCATGGTTCGCGCCGTCAAGGATCCGACGTTCGACATCGACCAGGTGCCGCTCGACGATCAGGCGGTGTTCGATCTGATGGCCCGCGGTGAGACGATGGGCGTGTTCCAACTCGAGTCGCCCCCGATGCGCGCGCTGTTGCGATCATTGGCGCCGACCAGCTTCGGCGATGTCTCTGCTGTGCTCGCTCTGTACCGGCCGGGGCCGATGAGCGTCAACATGCACTACGACTACGCCGACCGCAAGAACGGTCGGCAGGAAGTCAGCTACTTCCACGAAGATGCCAAGGAGGTGCTCGGCGACACGTACGGCCTGATGATCTACCAGGAGAGCGTGATGCGCGTCGCCCAGAAGTTCGCCGGGTACTCGCTCGCCGAGGCCGACAACCTGCGCAAGGCCATGGGCAAGAAGTCCCGCGAGGTCATGGCGGATGCGCGCGCCGCCTTCGAGGCCGGTGCGGAGAACAGCGGGTATGGCCAGGCCCTCGGCAAGCAACTGTTCGACGTGATCGAGAAGTTCGCCGACTACGCGTTCAACAAGAGCCACACCTTCGGCTACGGATTGGTCACGTATCAGACCGCCTATCTCAAGGCGCACTACCCCGTCGAGTACTTCGCCTGCTTGCTCTCCAGCGTGAAGAGCAACCTCGACAAGGCCGCCGTGTATCTCTCCGACGCACGGAGTGGCGGCATCAAGGTGCTGACGCCCGACGTCAACCGGTCTGTCATGGACTTCGCCACGGTCACACCCGAGGAGATCGCCGGCGAAGTGACACTGCCGGCAGGCTCGCCGGGCGCCATCACGTTCGGCCTGTCGGCGATCCGCAACGTCGGCGAGGGCCTGGTCGAGCTGCTCCTCGGCGAACGCGACGCCAACGGGCCGTACGACTCGTTCCACGACTTCGCCGAACGTGTGCCGGAGCCAGTGCTCAACAAGCGAACGGTCGAGTCACTGATCAAGGCCGGCGCATTCGATTCGTTGGGACACCCGCGCCGCGGGTTGCTGATGGTGTTCGAGCAGATCATCGACGGCACGCTCGTTCGCCGACGCGAGCGCGATCAGGGAGTGATGAGCCTGTTCGGCGATCTCGGTGGCGACGGCGTCGAGGGATTCGACGAGCGCGTCGCGATCCCCGTCAACGAGTTCGACAAGAGTGACCGATTGCGCTTCGAGAAGGAGATGCTCGGTCTCTACGTCTCCGACCACCCGCTGCTCGGGGTCGAGGCCGCGCTGCGCCGCAAGGTCGACTGCGGCATCGCCGAGGCACCCGAGCGCGACGACGGCGCGGTCTTGATTCTCGGCGGCGTGATCACCAACATGGCCCGCAAGTTCACCAAGAAGGGTGACCAGATGGCGGTCTTCGTGCTCGAAGACCTCGACAGCACCATCGAGGTCACGGTGTTCCCGCGTGCGCTGCTGGAGCTCGGCCACAAGCTGGTCGACGACGCCATCGTGACGGTCAAGGGCCGCGTCGACAAGCGCGACGAGGTACGGGTCGGTTTCATGGCGCTCGATGTCAACATCATCGAAGGACTCGACACCGGTGCGTCGGCATCATTGCGGCTGAAGGTTCCGTCGACGTCACTCAACGAGCTGAAAATCCACCAGATCCGAAAGATTCTTCGCGACCATCCGGGAGACTCGCCGGTCTACCTCCACATCGGTCACGGGAAAGATATTGCGCCTGGCAGACGAGTTCTGCGTCGACCTCGATCGAGCCGTCGGTGAGCTTCGAATGTTGCTCGGCCACGAGGCCGTGATGCTTTAATCGTCGTCCGCCTTTTCGATTTGGCCGTTTTTCTGGCACAATGGAGGCTTCGCACGACGACATGGGGAGCTCTACAGCATGCCAATCCAGGTGGAAACCAGGGACTGTGCAGCGCTCACCGACGCCGATCTCGACGAAATGGCGTCAATGGGCGGAGCATTCGACATCGGAGTGTTGTCGAAGGCCAAAGAAGATTGGGTGCTGTGTACGACGGCACGCATCGACGACAAGCTGCATGGTTGTACGTTCTCGACGCTCGAGCGCATCGGCGGCACGCCGTGCGTACTGGTCGGGTTGATGAGCGTGAAGCGCACCAGCCGGCGCGATCAGGTGTTGAAAGGCCTGATGGGCGAGGCGTTCCATCGGGCGCTCATGGCGTTCCCCGACGAGGACGTGGTCATCGGATCGCGCTTCGTCATGGTCGACGCCCTCGAAGCGTTCAAGCAGGTCGACGAACTGATTCCTCGTCCCGGTCATCGCGCGGTTGGTGAGGAGCGGGCGTGGGGTCGCCGTCTTGCCAAGCGGTTCGGCGTCGATTCCAACTACGACGAGCAGTCGTTCGTCGTGAAGTCCAACGGTCAGAGTGGCTTCCTCGACCATGAGACGCTGAAGCCCGACAAGATCAAGCCCGACCTCGCCGGCCTGTTCACCACGGTCAACGCTCGCAAGGGCGGGTCGCTGATCGTGCACGGCTGGGTGATGGCGGAGGAACTGCTGAAACTGGGCGCCCGCTGACCGAGTCAGCTCAGCCCGGCGAGCTCGCAACTGTAGAGGCGGTGGTTCGGCGCCGCCGGATGACACGGGCGTTCAGCTCCGATCCTGTCGACCCAGAAGTTGTCGCTGATCTGGTCGACACTGCGCGACACGCGCCTTCTGCCGGGTACAGCCAAGGCGTGCACTTCATCGTGCTGACCGACGACGCGGTGGCGGCCTTCTGGCAGACCACCGACGCCGAGGCGTGGTTCGCCAAGACTCGCGACGGGGTTCTGCTGGCCCCGGTGATCATCTTGCCGATCGCTGACCCCGGCGCCTACACGTCGCGGTACTCCGAGGCCGACAAGGCCGGGCACGGGCTCGAGATTGCCGCCAATTGGCCGGTGCCGTTCTGGCTGACCGACACGGCGATGGCCATCCAGAACCTCCTGCTGCTCGTCGAGGCCCGGCGCCTCGGCGCCCTGTACTTCGGGATCTTCCGCAACGTCGAGGCGCTGCTCGCAGATCTCGGCGTGCCCGATGAGATGATGTCGGTCGGTGCAATCGCCTTGGGCCACCGTGCCGAGAGCGACCGCCCCAGCGGCTCGGCGACGAGCCGGCCGCGCCGATCGGTCACCGAGGTCGTCCACTACAACCGGTGGTAACTGCCAGCACGGCCGTCGCCGATTCAGGTGGTGACGGCGAGCTGGCTCAGGAGGTCTTCGACGGTGTCGGTCGGGGTCTGGCAGGCGTAGTGCTGGCACACGTAGGCAAAGCCGGCGGTGCGTTGCTCCCACAGCGGCGAGTCGTACGGCGATCCCCAGGCGAGTACGGCGTTCGGCAGCCAGCGTGACTGGACGGCGCCCACGAGGTCAGGTCGATCACCGACCACGGCGATCTCGGTCATGCCGGTCGCAACGAGATCGACGGCGACGAATGCGTTCGAGAACGCAGTCGGCGCTTGGGGCATGAGGCGGGCAAGCAGCCGCAGGATCTGCTCGGCGTGGTTGGAGTAGCGAGCCTCGCCGGTCAGTGAGCCGAGACGGAGCAAGGCGACCGCTGCGATCGAATTGGCAGACGGGGTCGCGTTGTCCATCAGATCCTTCTGCCGAGCGACGAGTTGTTCGCCGTCATCGGCAATGGAGAACAGCCCGCCGTTGTCGACATCCCAGAAGTGGTCGAGCATTGTGTCGGCAACTGATCGCGCTTCGTCGATCCACGAGCCGTCGCCTGTTGCTTCGGCAAGCCGGGTGAAGGCATCCACGAGCGCGGCGTGGTCGGCGGCAAGCGCCGCGTGCCGGGCCTGGGGCTGACCGTCAGCCTGCCACGATCGGTGCCAGCGGCCGTCGGGGCCGCGCAGGTTGTCAACGAGGAATCGGCCGTTGGCCACTGCGGCCTCGAGCCAGTCGGGCCGATTCAATGCGGATGCGGCCTGGGCGAGGGACGACAACATCAGTCCGTTCCACTCGGTCAGCACCTTGTCGTCGAGGAGCGGCCGTCGTCGTCGTGATCGAGCCTCGAACAGCCGCTGCCGTGCCGATTCGACCGCCGGAGGGCGAATCAGCTCGCCGCGGTGGTGCAGCCGGGCCGGGATCGTGCGACCCTCGAAGTTCCCGCCGTCGGTGAACTCGTACCATTCGAGGGCGACGTCGGCGTCGGCGCCGAGGACCTCGCGCACCTCATCGATCGTCCAGGTGTGGAACAGGCCCTCGTGGCCGTGGCCGTGCTCGTCCGGCGAGTCGGCGTCCTCAGCGGACAAGAAGCCGCCGGATGGATGACGCAATTCCCGCAGCGTGTAACCGATGGTCTCGTCGACGACCTGCAGCCATTGCGGCGATCCGAGCACCTGGTGGGCGTGGAGGTACACGCGCACGAGCAGTGCCTGGTCGTACAACATCTTCTCGAAGTGAGGTACCAGCCACTCCCGATCGACCGAGTAACGCGAAAATCCCCCGCCGAGATGGTCGTACATGCCGCCGCTCGCCATGGCGTCGAGCGACGTCGTGACGATCGTTCGGGCATCGTCTTGAGGCGCTCGCTGGTAGGCGCGCAGCACCAGATCGAGGCTCATCGTCGACGGGAACTTCGGCGCGCCACCGAAACCTCCCCATTCGGGATCGAACGACGCGGCGAGCTGCTGCAAGGCCTGATTGAGCTCGGGAATCCCGGGTAGCATCGGTCGCCGGTTCGACGTGCGCGGTCCTCCGTATCGCGTTCCCCAGCGCCTCCACGTTCTGGCGAACATCGTCGGGTCGGCTGACCCAGACGTCGTCGATCGCTGCGATCAGGCTCAAGAAGTTCGGTTTCGGGAAGTAGGTGCCGCCGAAGAAGGGGTGGCCGTCGGGGGTGAGGAAGACCGTCATCGGCCAGCCACCACGTCCACTCATCGCTTGCACGGCATCCATGTAGATGGCGTCGACATCGGGGCGTTCCTCGCGGTCGACCTTGATGTTGACGAACCTCCGGTTCATTTCCGCGGCGACCTCGTCGTCTTCGAAGCACTCGTGGGCCATGACATGGCACCAATGACAGGCGGAGTAACCGACCGAGAGCAGGATCGGCACGTTGCGTTCGGCTGCGGCGGTGAACGCATCGGGGCCCCATGCATACCAATCCACCGGGTTCTCGGCGTGTTGGCGCAGGTATGGCGAGGTCTCGGCGGCGAGTCGGTTCGTTGCTGCCATTCCTGCACCGTACCGGCGATTCGTGATTGACAGAGCCGAACACGGGGTAGCCCATCCCACATGGATGCGATCACTCTTCTCAAGAACGACCACCACAGCGTCGAGCAACTCTTCCGCCGATTCGAGAAGGCCGGTGATCGCGCTCTCGTCGAGAAGCGCAAGATCGTCGACCGCATCATCGAGGAACTCTCGGTTCACGCCGCGATCGAAGAGCAGTTGTTCTACCCGGTGGCGCGGGCCACCGTGCCTGGCACCGAGGACATCGCTCTCGAGAGCCTCGAGGAGCATCACATCGTGAAGTGGTTGCTCTCGGAGCTCGACGGGATGGATCCCAGCAACGAGCGGTTCGGCGCCAAGGTCACCGTGCTGATGGAGAACGTCCGTCACCACGTGAAGGAAGAAGAAGCCGACTTCTTTCCGAAGGTCCGCCGCGCACTCGGCCGGACGGCGCTCGCAGATCTCGGTGAAGCGATGGCGCAGGCCAAGAAGACCTCACCGACGCATCCGCACCCTCGTGCGGCCGACACGCCTCCCGGCAATTCGGTCGCCGGCACCATTGCCGGCGTTCTCGACCGCGTTGGCGACAACATCAGCGGCATCGCCCAAGGTGGCGTGACTGCAGCACAGGACTTCATCGCCCGGGTGATGAACTCCAACAAGCCCAAGGTTTCGCCGACGGGCACCAGCCTCGCTCGCGCCCGTGCGAATGATGTTCGGACAGCCGCCTCATCGGCGACTGACGGCGTGGCCGAGACGGCTCGCAGTGTCAAGTCCGGTGTGACGAAAACGGCCCGCGCCGCGACATCGGGCGCGAAGGGCACCGCAACAACGGCCAAGAAGTCAGTTCGAGCCACCGCGACCACTGCCAAGAGGGCAGCGACGACCACGGCTCGAACCGCGAAGACTGCCAGCAGGACAACAGCTCGAACCGCAAAGCGCGCTGCCTCGAGAACCGCCGCCTCGGCCAAGGGCTAGCCACACTGAGTGTGAGGGGCCCTGAAGCCCTGCTCGCGGTGCTCAGGTGCAGGTCGGAATGGCGATCGAGGCGCTGTCGAGGGTGATCGAGCCACTGCGAGCGATGAGCCGGCCGTCGACATTGCTGTCGCTGGCTGCGGTGATCGACACCTCGGCGATCAGCGTGCCGACGAAGATCGAGCCCGTACCCAGCGTCGCCGAGGAGCCGATGTGCCAGAAGACGTTGCACGCCTGAGCGCCGCCGGTGAGCACGATCTTGCTCGAGCCGGAGAGGCTCAGCGTGTCGGTCGTGATGAAGACGAACACAGCATTCGGGTCGCCGGCGCCGTCGAGGGTCAGCGTTCCGCCGACGTCGAGGGTTTGAGACGAGCGGCTTCCCGGCCCGATGGTCTGCCCACTGACTCCGGCCACCTGCGCCGAGGTGCCTCCGTCGATGTCGGCCACTGCGTCGTCGACGGATCGCTGTGCGACGAGTGCTGACTGCGCGCTGACGATGGTCATGCCAGCCGGGTTGTCGATTGCCGAGAGACCGTGAATGGGACCATTGCTTGCGCCAACCTGTCCGGTGATCGTCGTCGCGCCACTCGATTCGACCGACGTGTTGCCGAGCACGGCGAAGACGTCGGCTTGGCCGAGGGCGATGGCCGGGGCCACAGGAGCGGTCGTCACGTCGCCCGGCACGGTTGTGCCCGTGCCCGTCGGTGCTGCGGCAGTGGTGGATGACAAGCCCGGAGTCGAGCCGGCCACGGTGGGTTCGACGATGGTCGATGCCTCGGAGCCTGTCGGTTGGGTGGTGGCCGTGCTGCTCGCGGCCGAACTGTTGGGAGCGGCCGACCCCTGCAGGCTGTCAGTCGTGAGCGCCGTCGACCCCGTCGTGGTGTCGTCTCCACCCGATGTGACGACGACAATGATGACGACGATTCCGGCAAGCGACGCCAGCGCAGCGAATGGGAGCCATCTCGGCCAACGCCTCGGCGCGATCCCGTCCGGCTCGGGCTCACTGGAAGAGGTCATGGCTCACGCTCCTGTGGCGTGGTAGCCACCGTCGACGTGGATGATCTCGCCGGTCGTTGCCGGGAACCAATCACTGAGCAGCACGATGCACGCCTTGGCCACCGCCGAGGAGTCGGTGACATCCCAGCCGAGCGGGGCACGATCGTCCCAGACATCCTCGAACTTCTTGAACCCGGGGATGCTCTTGGCCGCCATGGTCTTGACCGGACCGGCGGCAACGAGGTTGGAGCGGATGCCACGGCTGCCGAGCGCGACCGCGAGATACCTGCTGATGCTCTCGAGCGCAGACTTGGACACCCCCATCCAGTTGTAGGCCGGCCACGCCACGCTGTTGTCGAAGTCGAGCCCGACAAACGATCCGCCATTCGTCATCAGCGGCGCGAAGGCATCGGCGAGGGCTTTGAAGGAATATGCGCTGATGTGCAGCGCCACGGACACATCGCTCCACAGCGGAGCCATGAAGTCTTCGCCGAGGCACGCCTCCGGGGCGAACCCGATCGAGTGCAGCACACCATCGACCCGGCCCCACTTGGCGTCGAGTGCCGCTCGCACGTTGTCGAGATGTTCGGGCACCGTGACGTCGAGCTCGAAGACGTCGACCGGATGCGGCAACTTCCGAGCGACGCGCTCGGTGAGGGTCAGTGCCCGCCCGGCGCCGGTGAGCACGATGCTGGCGCCTTCTTGCTGGGCAAGGGCGGCGACGCCGAAGGCCAATGAGGCATCCGTCAGGACTCCGGTGATCACGATGTTCTTGCCGTCGAGCAGACCCATGTGCACGATCGTAGTCACGCCGGACCGCCCTCCCCTCGGGGACGACCTTGGTGAAGAGCGTCGTTGGTGTGTAAGGCTGCGCTGATGCGAATTGGCATTCTCGGTGGTACCGGGCCTGCGGGTAGTGCGCTTGCGGGCCGGCTGGCATCTATCGGCTTCCCGGTGGTCATCGGCTCGCGCTCGAAATATCGGGCGATGGAGGCGCGCGACGGTCTCGTCGCCAAGTGGCCTGAACTCGAGTCCTTGCTGTCGTACGGAGACAACCCGGCGGCAGCGGACTGCGATGTTGTGGTGATCGCCACGCCGTGGGACTCTGCCGCCACGACCGCTCAGGAGAACAGCGCAGCGCTGGAGGGCAAGGTCGTCGTCAGCATGGCCAACGCATTGGTTCGGGTGGGCCACGAGTTCCAACCACTCGTGCCGCCTCGAGGCAGCGTTGCCGCGCATGTGCAGGCCGCGGTGCCCGGTTGCCGTGTGGTCGCTGCGTTTCATCACCTTCCGGCGACCGAGCTCGGCCATCTCGGCCAACCCATCGACAGCGACGTGCTGATCTGCGGCGACGACCCGGCCGCCGTCGAGACCATCAGCGAGATCGTCTCGAAGATCCCCGGCTGCCGGCCGCTGGACTCCGGAGAGTTGTCGAATGCCACAGCGATCGAGGCCTTCACCGCTGTCCTGCTGCAACTCAACGTGCGCTACAAGACTCGCGTCGCGCCCAAATTGACGGGAATCCGCCAGGACCCGAGGGCGTTGGCCTGACCATGCGTCTCTACGACACCGCGCGCCGCGCCGTCGTACCATTCGAAGCCGATGACGAGGTGACGATGTACACGTGCGGCATCACGCCCTACGACGCCACCCACCTCGGTCACGCCGCCACGTTCATCGCCTATGACGTGTTGCAACGCCGGCTCATCGACATGGGTCACACGGTGAAATGCGTGCGAAACGTGACTGACGTCGATGATCCCTTGTTCGCCAAGGCCCGACAGCTCGGCGTGCACTACCTCGACCTGGCAGCAGGGGAGGAGGCGCGGTTCGAGCGCGACATGGAGGCCCTCAACGCGCTGCCCGTTTCGTCGACACCGCGTGCATCGTCGGCGATCCCCGACATTCGCGGATTCATCGGCATGGTTCTCGACCGCGGCTTCGCCTATCAGGCAGGTGGAAGCGTCTACTTCGACGTCTCGAAGTTCCCGTCGTTCGGTTCGATCAGCCATTACTCGCCCGACGAGATGATCGACCTGGCCCGCGAGCGCGGCGGAAACATCGACGATCCCCACAAACGGCATCCGCTCGACTTCGTGTTGTGGCACCCGTCAGCCGAAGACGAACCGAGCTGGGACACGATGTGGGGCCCTGGCCGGCCAGGCTGGCACATCGAATGCTCGGCGCTGGCACTTCGTGAGCTGGGCACGACCATCGACCTGCACGGTGGCGGCACCGACCTCATCTTCCCTCACCACGAGTGCGAGCGGGCCCAGAGCGAGGCCGCAACCGGTGATCCGTTCGTGCGCCACTGGATGCACGTGGCGATGGTGTACATGGACGGCCACAAGATGTCGAAGAGCCTGGGCAACCTGGTCTTCGTCGATGCGCTCCGCAAGGAATGGGACCCGAGGGCGATCCGGCTGGCGATCATCGAGCACCACTATCGGCGCGAGTGGGAGTGGGACGCCACCCTCATGCCGAGGAACGCCGATCGGTTGGCGCTGTGGTGCAAATCGAGCGTCGGCGGTGCCGCGCTCGACGACGTTCGCGCCGCGCTCGACGACGACCTCGACACACCGGGAGCCTTGGCGGCGATCGACGCGGCCGCGGCGGCCGGACACGGTGTGGGTGACGCTGCAGCGTTGCTCGGCGTCGACCTCTGACCGCCGTCGCCGACAGTTCACCGTCAATTCGGCGGCCGGAGACCATCCCGTCCACCGAGCGACGTACTATGACTGCGTGAACACCGAGGGGGCAGGCAAGGCGCAACAGCGGGTGCGCCGCGTGGTGCGCCCCGTCTCGAAGCGACTGTGGAGCTTCGATCTGCAGGGCTTTGACCGTCTTCCGGAAGTCGGTCCGGCCATCCTGTGCCCCAATCACGTCAGCTTTCTCGACAGCGCCTTCTTGATGTTGCAGGTGCCGCGCAACATCAGCTTCGTCGGCAAGGCCGAGTACATGGACTCGTGGAAGACCAAGTATCTGTTCCCGCTGATGGGCATGATCCCGATCGATCGCGGTGGCGGAGACAAGAGTCAGGCCGCGCTCGATACCGCAGAGGCGGTGCTTCGCCGGGGCGAACTGTTCGGCATCTTTCCGGAGGGCACGCGCAGGTCGCGACGGCATCTTGCACAAAGGTCGAACGGGTGCTGCGCGGCTGGCGTTGAAGATCGGTTGCCCGATGTTTCCGGTCGGCATCATCGGCACTCGCGAGATCCAACCGCCCGACGCGAAGTTCCCGAAGCTGCGTGGTGCGTGCACGATCAAGATCGGACGGCCGATCAACGTGGAGCGATACCGCAGCCGCGGGGACGACCACATGGTGCTGCGCCAGGTCACCGACGAGTTGATGTTCGAGATCCGCGATCTCACGGGTCAGGACTATCGCAACGTGTACGCCGGCAAGACCGCGGAGACCGAACCGACCGTGGTGGCCAAGGTCGCAACCGTGGCCGAACGCCAAACGGAGTTGGTCGACGCGTGAGCCGGCACGACTTCGTCGTGCCGTCTCACCCACAACTCATCCTTTCGTCCGACTCACCACCGCGTCGTGCCGTCTCACCCACAACTCAGCCTTTCGTCCGACTCACCACCGCGTCGTGCCGTCTCACCCACCACCGCGTGGTGCCGTGTCACCCTCCACCGAATATGCCGAGCTGCGCCTGGTGATGCCCTCGTAGACTCTTCGGCCTATGGCCGATATCACGATCACACTTCCCGATGGCTCGCCGCGCTCCTTCCCGCAGGGTGCTACCGCGACCACGGTGGCGGAGTCGATCGGCTCTCGTCTCGCCAAGGCAGCCGTCGCTGCTGTGGTGAACGGTGAGGAGCGGGATCTCGGTCGCGAGCTGCCCGACGGGGCGACATTGGCGATCATCACGGGCGACAGCGACGAGGGCCGGCATGTGTTGCGCCACTCGACGGCGCATGTCATGGCCCAAGCCGTCACGCAGTTGTTCCCCGGCGCCAAGTTCTCGATCGGGCCGGCCATCGAGAACGGGTTCTACTACGACTTCGAACTGCCCGACGGCAAGACGTTCAGCGACGACGACCTGGCCGCGATCGAGGCCAAGATGCTCGAGATCGTCAAGGCCGACCAGCCGTTCGTACGCGACGAGCTGTCGCCGGCAGACGCTCTGGTGCTGTTCGCCGACCAGCCGTACAAGCGTGAGATCATCGACCGGGTGTCGACCGGCGCGGCCGACAGCGAGGATGCCGGGGAGATCGGTGGTGGTGAGACCATCAGCATCTATCGCAACACGCCAGAGTTCGTCGACCTGTGCCGCGGCCCGCACGTGCCCTCGACCGGCAAGCTGGGTCACTTCAAGCTGATGAAGGTCGCCGGCGCGTACTGGCGTGGCAACGAAAAAGGCCCGATGCTGCAACGCATCTATGGCACGGCGTGGGAGAGCAAGGCGGCACTGGCCGAACATCTCCACCGCCTCGAAGAGGCCGAGAAGCGCGACCACCGCAAGCTGGCGACCGAGCTGGATCTGCTCAGCTTCCCGCACGAGCTCGGCGGGGGATTGGCGGTCTGGCACCCCAAGGGCGCAATCGTGCGCAAGTTGATGGAGGACTACAGCCGCGAACGTCACGAGAAGGGCGGCTATCAGTTCGTCTTCACGCCGCACCTGTCGAACAGCAACCTGTTCGAGAAGTCGGGCCACCTCGGCTTCTACAAGGACGGCATGTACCCGCCGATGGAGATGGACAACGGCACGTACTACATGAAGCCGATGAACTGCCCCATGCATTGCTTGATCTTCGGTGCACGACAGCGCAGCTACCGCGAGCTGCCGATGCGATTGTTCGAGCTGGGCACCGTCTACCGCTACGAGCGCGCCGGCACGTTGCACGGGTTGATGCGGATCCGCGGGTTCACACAAGACGACAGCCACATCTTCTGCACCGAAGATCAGATGCAGGACGAGATCGCCTCGCTGCTCGATTTCGTCATGAGCGTGCTGCGTGCGTTCGGCTTCGATGAGTTCACCGCGAACCTCTCGACGAAGGATCCGAACAAGTACGTCGGCGACGACGCGATCTGGGAGAAGGCCACCGAGGGCCTTCGCGCCGCGCTCGTCAAGTACGGATTGCCCTTCAAGGTCAAAGAGGGCGACGCCGCGTTCTACGGTCCGAAGATCGACATCGACGTCCGCGATGCGATCGGGCGGACGTGGCAGCTCAGCACGATTCAACTCGATTTCAACCACCCCGACCGTTTCGACCTCGAGTACGTGGGGGCCGACAACGCCCGACACCGGCCGATCATGTTGCACCGAGCCCTGTTCGGTTCGTTGGAACGATTCTTCGGGGTGCTGCTCGAGCACTTACGCGGGAGCGTTCCCGACGTGGATGGCGCCGGTGCAGGCCCGCGTGCTGCCGGTCGCCGAGGCGCATCAGGCTCACGCCGCACAAGTCGTCGAGCGCCTGGTGAAGGAAGGTTTCCGCGTCGACATCGTCGATGCCGGCGATCAACTCGGCAAGCGCATTCGCTCGGCCAAGCTGGAGAAGCTGCCCTACGTGTTGGTCGTCGGAGACGACGACGTCGCCGCGGGCACGCTCGGGGTCGACCCGCGTGGCGGCGAGGTCGAACGCGGAGTGCACCTCGACGAGTTCATCCGTCGCTTGCACGCCGAGGTCGAGACTCAACTCGCGGTCAAATAGGTCGGTCCACGCGGCGGTGACCGCATCGTCAGGCGCGGGGCACGGAGAGCATCAGGTCGTCATACAGGATCGTCGGCTCGGCATCGACGCCACGAGCTTGGAACCAGTTGCAGATGTTCTCGCAATCACGGCGCAGGAACTCGAAGCCCTGTGGGTTGCCGACCAGATCGACCGCCTGTGGGAGGTCGATCAGCACGAGGCGCCCGTGATGCACCAACACGTTGTACGGCGACAGGTCACCGTGGGTGTATCCCGCGTCGGCAAGTCGGCCGAGCACTTCGCGCATCTGGGCGAACAACGCAGTCGCTTCGGCGGCTGATGGCCGAAGTTGGGCCAGACGCGGAGCGGCCACACCGTCGGCGTCGCCGATGAACTCCATCATCAGTTCCGTGCCCCAGAGCTGAACGGGGTAGGGGACCGCCGCCCCGGCCGACCACAACCGTGACAGCACGGCGAACTCGGCGTGGGCCCATTGTCCGGCGATCAACTCACGCCCGAACGCGGTGCGTGTCTCGATGGCTCGGGTCTCGCGGCTCTTGCGCATTCGGCGTCCTTCGAGGTAGCCGGCGTCGCGATGGAACATGCGGTGCTGGGCGTCGCGGTACTGCTTGGCGGCCAGGAGCACGCTGCGCCCGCCGTGCGTGCGCCGAACCAGCGACACATCGGCCTCCTTCCCGGTCTTGAACACGCCGAGGTCGGTGTCGATGGCCGCGGCCGACGTCGACACCCAGTCCGGCAGGGGCGCCGGGCCGTGACTTGCCTCGGGATAGTTGGAATAGGTGATGCCGTCGTCGACGTGGTCGTCGGTGGCTGGTGCCCGGCGTGGCGCGGGCGGTTCGAAATCGTCGTCGTCGAAGCGGCGACGTGATCGTGTGGACACGATGAACTCCTCGGTGCTTGGGGCACCGATCCGTTCGGTGCCTACGTGTAAAAGGGGGCGCGGAAAGCGAAGGCAATGGTGTTCATGACCTTCCCCCTTTCCGCGCCGCAGCGCCTTCTCGAACGGACGTGGTCGACAGTAGTCGCGGCTCGGCGGCGTTCGCCGACTAATTTCTCGATGTGGACACCTACGAGCGGCTGTGGAACGGTTGGAGGGCTGCCTACGTGGGTGCGCTGTCCGCCGATCCGGCGACCGAGGGCAGTGTGTTCACGGCGATCTTGAACTCCGGCCTCGACGACGAGGAGAGCTACATCGTGCATCGCGGCCGGTACGTGTTCGCGCTGCTCAACGCGTTCCCATACGCGACCGGGCACACGCTGGTGATGCCGTACCGGGAGATCGCCGACCTCGAAGATCTCCAAGGCGCGGAGGCTGCCGAGCTGTGGTCGACCGTGACCGATGCCGTGCGAGCCGTGAAGGCCGCGTACCACCCCGGGGGCGTCAACGTCGGCGTCAACCTCGGCCGCCCCGCCGGCGGCAGCGTCAGCGAGCACCTCCACGTGCACGTCGTGCCGCGATGGGTCGGTGACGGGAACTTCATGACCGCGATCGCCAACGCACGCACCATTCCCGAGGCACTCACCGACACGGCGGCACGGCTCCGCTCGGCATGGCCCCGGTAGCCTGGCCGACGCCATGAGCGACACCGAAGACCTACGCGACTCGCTACCGGACGATCTCAATGCCAGCGAATACGTCGGGCCGTACCAGTTCCCCGACAACAGCCGGCGGCGGCGCCCGGCCTATCTGTACTTCGGTGTCGCCGCCGTGTGCTTGCTGCTGTGGCTGTGGCGCCACGGGCACGATCCGGTGCTGGTCAACAGCGGGATGGTCTGGGCGGCCGTCTTGCTCGGCGCCGTCGGGTTGATGTCGTTGACGTCGGGGTGGAGGATGCACGTCGACGAGAAGCAGGCGTTGGTCTCGGCCCAGGGCGCTGTCGGCTTTCCGGTCGGGCACGCATCCGCTCAGCAGGTGTGGCGAGGGTTGCGCAGCCGACCGACCTGGCGAGTGTTGGTCTATTCAGCGGAGAGCCCGCCCCGGCAACGGTCACTGGTGTTGGTCGATGCGGTCGACGGATCGGTGATTGCCCACCTGACCGAGAACAACCCCGAAGACGACTGGGACGAGGTCGAGCGTTCGAAGTGACGCCGGGTCAGTCGTCGTCGCCATCTCCCTCGGCAACAGCTGCGATGGCCCGCAACAGGCGCCCGATGTCGAGCGCCGTCGAGCGCAGCGAGTTCAAGGTGTCGTCGTCCCAGGAATCTGCCGGGAGCGCGTCGACCGCGTCAGCAATTGCAGCGGGGTCCGAGCGCGCTGTGCATCAACCGCGCGGCGATGCCGATCTGTTCGTTCAGTTCGGCAGTGATGCTCGCGACGTCGCCGGCGGGGGTGTCGCCGACAGCCTCGCGAAGCCGTCGTGGGACTGATCGGAGGGTGACCGCCAGGTCGCTTGGGGAGGAACTGCTCATGTTCACATCGTGGCACCTCCCGCATCCACTGTCGACGCACGCCCGGCCGCAGCGGTTCCCGGAGTAGGCTGGACGCAATGTTCGACGGAAAGTTCCGTGTGCCCATCGACCGCGCTGTGAAGCCGATCGGCAATGTTCTGCGCAAGACGGGACTCACGCCAGACCACCTCACGATCATCGGGATCGTCGTTGCTGTCGGCGCTGCGGTCGCCATCGGGTTCGGAGAATTGCGACTGGGCCTGGTGCTGGTCATCTTCGCAGCGCTTCCCGATCTGTTCGATGGAGCGCTGGCCAAAGCGTCGAACTCGTCGAGTCAACGCGGCGCGTATTTCGACTCCGTGGTCGATCGCGTCACCGATGCCGTGCTGTTCGGCGGCGTGGCTTGGTACCTGGCCTCGCACGACTCGCCCCACATGTCGATCCTGCCGTTTGCCGTCATGGCGCTCAGTTCGGTGATCTCGTACCAGCGAGCCAAGGCCGAGTCGTTGGGGCTCGACGCCAAGGGCGGCTTGATGGAGCGCGCCGAGCGGATCATCGCCCTCTGCATCGGGTTGCTGTTCTCGGTCCTGTTGATCCCGATGTTGTGGGTGATGTTGGTGCTGACCACGATCACCGCCGGCCAGCGGTTCGTCAAGGTGTGGAAGCAGGCCGCCGTTGCCCCGGTGACTGCGGCGCGGATCGAGATGCGCCGCAGTCGTCGCCAGACGCGACGCGTCGTGCGCACCGAGCGGCGACATACGCGGATCTCTCGACCTGGCCGTCGACCCTGAGCAGTTTCAGACCGGTGAGTTGAGCCGTGGCCGACAACGAATTCGCTGACGCCCGGAAAAGATTGACCGATGCGGCGACCGTCAACACCTATCGATTGGGATCTCTTGCAGCCCGGTTGATGCCCGGCCCGATGGCGGCCGGCGCCGCTGCGTCGATCGGTTTCGGCGCCAGCTTCGCCAGTCCGGCCCGGCGGCGGATGGTCGAGCGCCATCTGCAGCGAGTGAACCCGCAGTTGCGTGGTACGTCGCTGCGTGTCGCCGTGCAGCAGGCGTTCGACTACTACGCCCGCTACTACGTGGAGAGCTTCCGCTTGCCGACCATGTCGAAGGCGGCGGTCGCCCGACCGTTCACGATCGAGGGCTGGCAGCAGGTGCTCGATGGAGTTCAGCAGGGCAACGGCGTGATCCTGGCCCTGCCGCATCTGGGGGGCTGGGAGTGGGCCGGGCGATGGATGACCGATCAGGGCTTCAAGATGACCGTGGTCGTCGAGGCCCTCGACCCGCCCGAGCTGTTCGAATGGTTCGCCGATCTCCGCAAGGACTTGGGTATGACCGTCGTGCCCACCGGTCCGAAGGCGGGTCCAGCAGTGCTGAAGGCGCTCCGCGACGGCGAGACGGTGTGCTTGCTGTGCGACCGCGACCTCGATCGCACCGGCGTCGAGGTCGAGTTCTTCGGCGAACGCACGACGTTGCCGGCTGGTCCGGCGACCTTGTCGATCCGAACCGGCGCACCGCTGCTCCCGGTCGGTTGCTACTTCACCGAGCGGTACAACGGTCATCACGCGCTCGTACGACCGCCCGTACCGATCGTGCGTCGGGCGGGTCTCCGAGAAGACGTCAGCAGGGTCACCCAGGCCCTGGCCAGAGAGTTGGAGTTCCTGATTCGCCGTGCACCCGAGCAATGGCACCTCTTCCAGCCCAACTGGCCGAGCGACCCGGGCTATGGGGAGTGAGCTGGGAAGATGTGACGGTCGACGCGCCCAACCGTCCTGTGGAGTTCTTGGCGCCCGCTTGGGTACCTCGAAGCACTCCGGGCGCTGTGAATCGGCGGATTGACCTGGTACTCGGGCGTCGACCTACAGTGACCAATTCCCCTGGTCGTTCCGACGTGGAGCCGAGAGAGTGGGTTGCATGAAGTCGCTTCGGTTGTCGCACGTGGTCATTCATGGTCACGACGTGGGCTACCGGCGGGGTGGCAACGGCGCAACCGTGCTGTTGCTGCACGGCTTGGCCGGCAGTTCGACCACCTGGCGATCGGTGATGCCGGCGTTGACCGAGAAGTTCGATGTCATCGCCCCGGATCTGCTTGGACACGGCGAATCCGCCAAGCCGATGGGCGACTACTCGCTCGGCGCCTTCGCCAGCGGGCTCCGCGACTTTCTGGCGGCGCTCGACGTGCCCAGTGCGACGATCGTCGGGCAGTCGTTCGGTGGCGGCGTGGCCATGCAGCTGGCCTACCAACATCCCGAGCTCTGTGATCGCCTCGTGCTCGTCAGCAGCGGAGGCTTGGGTCGCGAGGTCAGCTGGCTGCTGCGCTTGTTGACGCTCCCGGGCGCCGAGCATCTGATGCCGCTGATGTTCCCGAGACTGGTGGCCAACCGGGGTGGCGATGTCGGCCGATTGCTCGGCCGTATCGGCGTGCGGGCGCCGAACCTGGCGGAGATGTGGCGCGCCTACTCCTCACTTGCCGGTGCCGAGAATCGCAAGGCGTTCGTGCGCACCATCCGCGGCGTGATCGAGCCCGGCGGGCAGACCGTCAGTGCGCTCGACCGGCTCTACTTGGCCTCGCACCTGCCGACGTTGATCGTCTGGGGCGATCGCGACCCGATCATCCCGGTTCACCATGCCCAGACGGCGCACGAGGCCATCCCGGGCAGTCGCCTCGAGATCCTCGAGGGAGTCGGCCACTTTCCTCACGTCGAGGCGCCCGAGCGGTTCGTGTCGGTGCTGACCGAGTTCCTCGAATCGACGACAGCCGGCCCAGCCGAACCGGGTCGACTCCGCGATCTCCTCGCGCGCCCACAGCGCCGTCGAGTGAGATCCGATTTGATGCCGTGCCGGCCTACCACGGGTACACACCGCCTGTTGGGTGCGCCGTTCTCCAGGTTGGTTGGGCGCGACTTCGGTAGTGGACGTACCGACACCGAACCCGTTATGCCTGGTTGGGCAAGGTGTGAGTACCAGCAGTACCGAGATCGCGCCCGACCGGGATGAGAGGAGCGTGGGCAACGCCGGACGTCAACGCGCCGGAGCGAACGTTGTCGGTCGCGTCGGCTAGCCGAAGCGCACCACGCAGCGGCGAGGTCCGCGCACCTGGCCGCCGGCCCAGGTGACTGCCTCGGGATCGACGAGGTCGAACTCCGGGATGCGCTCCATCCACGTCTGCAACGCGATCCGCAGCTCGAGCCGGGCGAGGTTCGATCCGGCGCAGCGGTGGATCCCGGCGCCGAAGGCAACGTGCCGGTTGTGTTCGCGATCGAGGATGACCTCGTCGGGTTGATCGAACTGGCGAGGATCACGGTTTGCGGCCGGGAACGACATCAGCACGCGATCGCCGGCGTGCATCGGGCAGCCCTGGAACTCGGTGTCGTGGTCGACGATGCGGGCCATCGTGACGGGCGAATAGGCGCGGAGGAGCTCCTCGATCGCCATGGGCCAGATCTCGGGCTGCTCACGCAGTTGACGGCGGTGCTCGGGGTGCTGCGCCAGGTGCCACAGCGACGAGCCGATGGCGGACCACGTCGTGTCGATGCCGGCGACCAGCATCAGGTTGCACACCCCCATCACGTAGTCCTCCGACACCAGTTCGCCGTCGACCCGGGTGTTGAGCAAGTCGGTGATCAGATCGTCGTCGCGCGGGTTCGCCTTGCGATCATCGAGCTGGGCTCGGAAGTACCCGAGGATCTTCAGGCGGTTCTCGAGGCGGATCTTGGGGTCCATCAGGCCGATCTCGAGCACACCGCGCACCCACGAGGTGAACTCGTCGGCCATCTCCAGCGGTACACCCAACATGGTGGCGATGACGCGAACGGGGATCTGCTGGGCGTAGTCGGCCGCTGCATCGGCCTGCCCGGCGTCGATGAATCCGTCGATCAGTCTGTTGCACAGCGCACGTGTGCCGTCCTCGTACTTGGCAACGGCCTGCGGAGCGAAGGTCGGCAGGATCGTGCGGCGGTGCCAGTGGTGCTCGGGTGGGTCGGAGGTGATCGGCGGGGCAGCGACGCCCGCATAGGGGCCCTCCACCTGACCCGTCGGCGGTGGCACGACGATGATGTTGCGCGACGTGAAGATGTCGTGCTCCTGGGCAGCGGCGACGATGTCGTCGTACCGCGTCGGCATCCACGAGCCTCCCCAGCGCTCCGTGTGGGCAACGGGGCACGAGGACTCGCGGATGGCGTGCATCGCCGGATACGGATCGCGCACGAACCCCGGATCGAAGATGTCGTAGTCGGTGGTCCAGTCGGTCGTCGAGTTCTCAGGGGGCATCGTGCTCATCTCTCCTCATCGCTGGACACGTGGAGCGTGATGGCCCGCTCGGGACAGTTCGCCTCGGCGCGGCGCACCGAGGCCTCGAGATCGACCGGAACGGGGTCGAGCAGCACAACAGCGTTGCCGTACTCGTCGCTACCGAACACCTGGGGCGACGCGATCGCACACATCTGGTGACCGTGACATCTGGTGTCGTCGACGCTCACTCTCATCGCGCTTCCTTTCCCCCCGGGGTGACCTGCCCCTCCCGTGCAGACTACGGGTGCCGCTCGCCCGCGTACGCAGCGAACAGCTCGCCGATTGCAATTGCCTGACCGCCGCTGGTCGACGACATCACCGCGATCGGCAGCACACCGAGCGACATCCAATCTTCGAGGCGGTCGCGCACCTGGTGCGGTGATCCGCTGATCGTGCAGTCGTCGATCCACGCGTCGGTCATCAAAGCCGGCAACGCCTCGCGATCGCCGGCGGCCAATGCGGCCTCGACGGCCGTCATCTCGTCTTCGTAGCCGGCCTGCTTCCAGTAGTTGCGATAATTCGGCAACGTCAGATAGCCGGCGAGCGTTCGGCGATGGACGGCGCGGGCGGCACCGAGGTCGCTGTCGATGATGGTCGGGACCATGTTGGCGACGAAGAAGTCGCCGCGATTCGCTGCGGTGACCCTGGCGATCTGCGTCGGCATGTAGCGCCGTGACGCATTGGCCCAGATCGCGCCATCCGCCTCGGTCAACGCCAGATCGAGCATCTTGTCGCGCAAGGTGGCCAGGTAGATCGGCGGAAGCGGACCGGACGAACGGTTGGCCGCGCGCAGCGCGGCGAGGTACGTGGCCATGTCGTGCAGCGGCTTGCCGGTGCTGATTCCCAGGCGGTTCATCGCCGGCTCGTGGCTGACACCGAGACCGAGCCGGAAGCGTCCGCCGCTGACCTCGTGCAGGTGCCCGGCTGTCACTGCGACCTCGGCGGGATGGCCGTGATAGATCGGCTGGATGCTGGTCCAGAACGGGATCGTGTGGGTCACGTGCGCCAACGACCCGCACATCGCCAGGTTGCCGTGGATCCCCGGGCTGGCCAGCCCGGCAAACCCTCGGCGCTCGGCCTCGGCAGCCAACTCGAGAATGGCGTTGCGCTTCGTCGGCGTGCCGATCACCGACAGCGCTGGCATCGTGGGCGTCGCAGTCATCTGCAGGACCGTACAGCCGGGTAGCGTTCGGGGCCGTGGCCGACTCGGGAATTGCCCAATCCCGACTCGGGGCAGACGAGCCATACCGCGCCGGCAGGCTCCTGCGAGTGGCCATGGTCTGCCCCTACAGCCTGTCGGTGCCCGGGGGTGTGCAGGCGCAGGTCATGGGACTGTCGCGCGAGCTTCGCAGGATGGGGATCGAGGTGCGCGTGCTGGCCCCGTGCGACGGCCCACCGCCGGCCACGTTCGTGACCCCGTTGGGCAACAGCCTGCCGACGTCGGCCAACGGCTCGATGGCCCCATTGGCACCGGACCCCTCGTGCTCGTTGCGCACCATGCGAGCACTGGGCGATGAGCAGTTCGACGTGTTGCACCTCCACGAGCCCTTCATCCCGGGGCCCTGCCAGACAGCGATGCTTTTGCACCCGGCGCCGGTCGTCGCCACGTTCCATGCTGCCGGCGACAGCACGAGTTACAAGTACCTGCGCCCGGCGATCAAGCTGGCGGCCAACAACGTCGCCCACGCCGTCGCCGTGTCGAAAGATGCTGCTGAACTGGTTCAGCGATATCTCGGCGGTGACTACGAGATCCTGTACAACGGTGTCGAGCTCGACGCCTACCGTTCGGCTCCGGCGCACCCGACGAGCGGGCCGACGATCTTCTTCTGCGGTCGCCACGAGGAACGAAAGGGACTCGATGTTCTCCTGGCAGCTGTCCAACAGCTGGGGCCCGAGGTGCGGGTATGGGTGGGTAGCACGGGACCCGACACCGCCCGACTGCGAGCGCACTACGCCGACGATCCGCGCATCGAATGGCTGGGCCGCCTGACCGACGCCGACAAGGTGGCACGGTTGCGCGGCGCCGACGTGTTCTGCGCTCCGTCACTGCACGGCGAGTCGTTCGGCGTGGTCCTGATCGAGGCCATGGCTGCCGAGACGGCGATCGTTGCCAGTGGACTCGACGGATATCGCAACGTCGCGACCGACGACGTCGACGCGATCCTGGTCGAGCCGGGAAACGTCGCCGCGCTCGCCGCCGGGCTGCATCGGATGCTGTCCGAGCCCGCACTGAGCCTGCGACTCCGCGAGGCCGGATCGATTCGGGCCAACGATTTCTCGATGACTGCGCTGGCCAAGCGATATGCGCAGCACTACGTGCGCCTTGCTGCAAATCGTCCCCGTCGGGAGCGTCCGCTGACCAGGGAGTCCTTCTTGCGGAGCTGGCGACGCCGTATGATGGCCGACTAGCGCTGGGTTTTTCGGCGCAACAGACCTTTTGGAGTTGCCATGATTTGGATCCTGGTGGCGATCATCGCCGTCATCGTCATTTATTGCATCGTTGCCTACAACGGCTTGATCCGCGGCCGTAACCAGATCGAAAATGCCTGGTCACAGGTCGACGTGCAGCTGAAGCGCCGCATCGACCTGATCCCGAACCTCGTGGAGGCCGTCAAGGGATACGCGGCCCATGAGAAGGAAACGCTCGATGCCGTGGTCAGGGCCCGCAACGCGGCGATCGCAGCGCCCGCGACGCCCGCCGGCCAGGCTGCAGCCGACAACCAGATCACCGGCGCCCTGCGGCAACTGTTCGCCCTCAGCGAGGCGTATCCCGACCTCAAGGCCAACCAGAACTTCCTGGCCCTGCAGGAGGAGCTGACTGCCACCGAGGGCCGCGTTGCTTATGCCCGCCAGTTCTACAACGACTCCGTGCTGGGGTACAACAACAAGCTGCAGGCGTTCCCCACGGTGTTCTTCGCCAAGGCGTTGAAGTTCCAGCGCCGCGAATACTTCGAGACCGACGAAGCTGCTCGTCAGGTGCCCAAGGTCGAGTTCTGAAGCCCCGTGACGCCATTCACGCGTCGCATCTTCTACGTCCGCTGATCCCTAGGGTGAACCTCTCATGTTCGAACTGATCAAGGCCAACAAGCGGCGCAGCGCGCTGCTCATCTTCGGGTTCGTGGTACTCGTCTCGCTGGTGGGCTGGGCGTTCGGCCTCCTTCTCGGGTCCGGCCCGATCTGGGCCATCGTCGCGCTGATCTTCTCCGGCGCCATGGCGTTCGCGTCGTACTGGAAAGCCGACGCGATTGCACTGGCTGTCAGCCGTGCCAAGCCCGCCGATCCGCAGCAGTATCAGCGGCTGCACAACCTCGTCGAGGGGTTGTGCATCGCTGCCGGGCTCCCCAAGCCACGGGTGTACATCGTCGATGATCCGGCGCCGAACGCGTTCGCCACCGGTCGCAACCCGAAGCACGCGGCGATTGCGGTGACGACCGGGTTGCTGGAGAAGTTGAACCGGGTCGAGCTCGAGGGTGTGATCGCTCACGAGTTGTCGCACGTTCGCAACTACGACATCTTGGTGTCGACACTGGCGGTCACGCTGGTCGGCT
The DNA here is from genome assembly GCA_963805445.1 of Ilumatobacteraceae bacterium. Lineage (GTDB taxonomy): Bacteria > Actinomycetota > Acidimicrobiia > Acidimicrobiales > Ilumatobacteraceae > JAENVT01. The sequence goes on from CAWDUI010000011.1 coordinate 129,547, forward strand.
CGATCGCCTTGCTCACCAACATCGGCATGCGCATGATGTGGTGGAACGGTGGCCGGGTGCGCCGCGACGGAGACCGTAACGGCGGCAACCCGCTGGCCATACTCGGCCTGGTGCTGTTGATCTTTGCGCCCATCATCGCCAAACTCATGCAGGCCGCGGTCAGCCGCCGTCGAGAGACCCTGGCCGATGTCAGTGCGTGCCAGATGACTCGCTATCCGCCGGGGCTGATCTCGGCGCTCGAGAAGCTGCGCGACGACGTCACGGTGACGCACTCTGCTACAACTGCGACCGCACATCTGTGGATCGAGCAGCCATTGTCCGGCGTGGGCGACACCGGCAAGTTCGGCCGTTTGAACCGCATGTTCGATACCCACCCCCCGCTCGAAGAGCGCATCGCACTACTGAGAGAACTGTGAGATCTGCCAAAGCAGCCTCGACCCTGACCACCATCGCCTTCGTCCTCGCCGGCTGCGGCGGCAGTTCGGCGGGGCCGGCCACGACCGTGGTCGACACCGCTCCGTCCACCACTCAAGGCGAGCACGACGTCCTCGACGGAGGCATCGACCTCGACAATCGTCGTCGAGCAGCACGTCGACGACGATCGCTCCTGACCCGGTGATGCCCCTGACCGGGCTTCCGATCGTGGACCCGGCCCTCGCGGCGCGTCCCGCCGTGGTCGTCAAGGTGTCGAACGATCCCGGTGCGCACGACCCCAATCGGGCCTCGACTCGGCAGACATCGTCTTCGAGGCATGGGGTGCAGGACCGACCCGCTTCGCCACGGTGTTCCAGAGCAAGGACGCACCGAAGGTCGGCCCGATCCGATCGGCGCGCACCCAAGACGTCGATCTGGTCGGCTCGTTCAATGGTGCGGTCTTCGCCTGCTCCGGCGGCAACAACGGCTCAATCGCGGCGATCCGTCGGTCGGATCTGCTGGTCCTGACCGAGAGCCAGGGACCCGGCTGGTATCTCGACAAGAACCGCCATCGGCCACACGCCACGTTCAACGACACCGCGTCGCTCCGCTCGAACGCCGCCCCCGACCGGCCCGGCCCGGCACAGCAGTTCCACTACCGCGATGCCGGCGTCTCGGCAGTCGGGGACGCTTCAGACGGTTTCAAGCTGCACATCGAAGCGGTGCACGCCGAATGGCACTTCAATCCCGAATCGAACAACTACGAGCGGTCTCAAGACGGCAAGCCGCACGTGTTGGCCGACGGCACACGGGTCGCGTTCAACAACGTCATCGTCTTGTGGATCGACTATGGGCACAGCCCAGCGGATGTTCGTTCGCCAGATGGTGGCACGATCGGCAGCGGTGACGCCGTGGTGTTCACCAACGGCGAGATGATCAAGGCCAAATGGGCTCGAAGTGATCGCCTGAAGCCCATCGAGCTCACCGACTCCAACGGCGCACCGGTTCTGCTGACGCAGGGCACGACGTGGTTCGAGCTGGCCAACACCGGGGTGGGCAGGTTCCCCGGGACCGACGAGCTGGAAGTTCTCCCTGCCTGACCGGCGACGACGTGACAGTGTGGACATGGCGACGGCCGATCCGAGACCCACTCTGCTACACATGACGAGACCCTTCCGCCCGAGGAACGCTTTGTACTGCCTGAGAGACCTGTGAAATTCACCACGACAACTGCCACATTGATGATCGCCGCGCTCACGCTTGGTGCGTGCAGCGGTGGCGATTCGACCTCGGGGTCGACCATCGTGAAGTCGGCTCGACCGAGCCGGCGACGACAGCTCCCAGTGACACCCAGGCCGCACGCGACCACGACGGCACACTCGACCACCACATCGAGCACGGTGCCGGCCGATCCGGTGATGCCGCTGACCGGCTTGCCCATCGAGGATCCGGCGCTCGCCGGCCGCTCGGCGCTGGTCGTCAAGATCGACAACCACCCCGATGCCCGCCCACAGAGCGGGCTGAACCAGGCCGACATCGTGTTCGAGGAGAACGTCGAGCAGCTCACTCGCTTCGCCGCTGTGTTCCAGAGCAACGCCCCCGATCCGGTCGGACCAATTCGAAGCGGCCGAACCCAAGACGTCGAGCTGCTCGGCTCGCTGAACAAGCCGATCTTCGCCTGGAGCGGCGGGAACCCGGGCGTGACCAAAATCATCAACGCCTCCGACTTGGTGGTGGCCAACGTGCAGAGCAACGCAGCGGAGCGTCAGCAAGTCGTACCGCACGCATGATCGCGCCGCCCCGCACAACCTGTACGCGCAAGGCAGCGGCCTCTTCACCATGACCGATGGCGCCGAGACGCCGCCGCCGCAGCAGTTCGTCTACCGCAAGGATGGCGCGCCCGCTGCAGGGCGACCCGTCCAACGGTGTCGATCTGAAGATGGACGGCGTCAACGTCAGTTGGAAGTTCGACACGTTCAGCAGCTACCTCCGGTTCCAGGGCGGCAAGGCCCACAACGACGCTGCGCTCGGTCAGGTGAACGCCAAGAACGTCGTCGTGCTGATCGTCGACTATCGACAGAGTGCGGTCGACACGAAGAGCCCGGAGGCCCAGACAACGGGTACCGGAGAGGTGTTCGTGTTCAGCGCCGGCAAAGTCGTCCATGGGAAGTGGACCCGAGACGACCGCCTCCAGCCCTTCACCTTGACCGCCGACAACGGCGATCCGATCCTGCTGACACCGGGTCGCACATGGGTCGAGCTGGCCCGTGTCGACTCGACCACGCCGAAGCCCGGCTGATCGGAACAGGTACCCGGACCACCAGGTAGTCCCTTGGGGCACCGATCTTCGGGACGATACGCTAGGGGCATGACTTCGAGCAGTTCCACGCCGCGCGCCACCGGTACGTACCCGGTGAAGCGGGGTCTCGCCGAGATGTTGAAAGGTGGCGTCATCATGGATGTCGTCACCTCGGAGCAAGCCAAGATCGCCGAAGATGCCGGGGCATGTGCAGTGATGGCGCTCGAGCGGGTGCCTGCCGACATCCGTCGCGACGGAGGAGTCGCCCGAATGAGCGACCCGGAGATGATCGAGGCGATCAAGGCGGCCGTCACCATCCCCGTCATGGCCAAGGCGCGCATCGGTCACTTCGTCGAGGCCCAGATCCTCGAGGCCCTCGGTGTCGACTACGTCGACGAGAGCGAAGTGCTGACTCCAGCGGACGAGACGCATCACATCGACAAGTACGCATTCACCGTGCCCTTCGTCTGCGGCGCAACCAACCTCGGTGAGGCGCTCCGCAGAATCAGCGAAGGCGCATGCCTGATCCGCTCCAAGGGCGAAGCGGGCACCGGCAACATCGTCGAGGCCGTGCGCCATCTGCGCAACATCATCGGTGACATTCGCAAGGTCGGCCAGGCCGACTCCGCCGAGCTGTTCCAGTGGGCCAAGCAACTGCAGGCGCCGCTGCCGTTGGTGCAAGAGATCGCCGAGACCGGTTGGCTGCCCGTGCCGTTGTTCTGCGCCGGTGGCATCGCCACACCTGCCGACGCGGCGCTGGCGATGCAGCTGGGCGCGGAAGCGGTCTTCGTCGGCTCGGGCATCTTCAAGAGCGACGACCCGGCGCCACGAGCCAAGGCAATCGTCGAGGCGACGACTCACTTCCGCGACGCAGACATCCTCGCCAAGGTCAGTCGAGGCCTCGGCGCCCCGATGACCGGGATCGCCATGGACGAGATCAATCAGCGGTACGCGGAGCGCGGCTGGTAGTCGTGGCCGCGGTTGGCGGGCCTGACCGGCTCGTCGGTGTGCTGGCACTGCAGGGTGCATTCGTGGCGCACCAACGCGCTCTGGAAGAGGCCGGAGCCACGACCCGGCAGGTCCGCCAGCCGGCCGATCTCGTCGGGGTCGACGGCCTGGTGATCCCTGGCGGGGAGAGCACGACCATGTCGAGGCTGCTGAGCACCTCGGGGCTGTTCGACGACATCAAAGCACTGCTCAGCGACGGTCTGCCTGTCTTGGGTACGTGCGCCGGCATGATCCTGCTGGCGTCGGAGGTGATGGACGGTCGCCCCGACCAACTCAGCTTCGGGGCGATCGACATCTCGGTGCAGCGAAATGGCTACGGACGACAGATCGACAGCTTCGAGACGGACCTCGACGTTGCCGGGTTCGACCGTCCGTTCCACGCCGTTTTCATTCGCGCTCCGAAGGTCGTCTCGATCGGGGCCAACGTCGAGGTGCTGGCCGAATACGATGGTGTACCGGTCGTAGCTCGACAGGGTCAGGTCATGGTGGCATCGTTCCACCCGGAACTCACCCACGACGCCCGGCTGCATGCACGATTCCTGCAGGAGGTATAGGCCATGTCAGGCCATTCGAAATGGGCGACCATCAAGCACAAGAAGGGCGCGGCCGACCAGGCCCGCGGCAAGCTCTTCGCCAAGCTGGCCAGACAGTTGGAGGTTGCCGCACGCGAGGGTGGCGGCGATCCCAGCTCCAACGCCACGTTGCGCACGGCGGTGCTGAAGGCCAAGGCCGGGCAGATGACGAACGACGCGATCGATCGGGCGATCAAGCGCGGAACGGGCGAAGACGACGGTCGCACGTACGAGGCCATCACCTACGAGGGATACGCGCCCGGGGGAGTGGCGCTGCTCATCGACGTGTTGACCGACAACCGCAACCGCACCGGCGCCGAGGTGCGCAACATCTTCTCGAAGCTCGGCGGCTCGATGGCCGAGCCGGGCGCCGTCGGATGGCAGTTCACTCGTCGCGGCGTGATCACGGTCACCAGCGGCGACGAGGACACGGTGATGATGGCCGCGCTCGAGGCCGGCGCGGACGACGTCTCGGGGGAGGATGGCGGGTTTCGCGTCACGTGCGATCCATCGGTCGTCTACGACGTACGTGACGCGCTCCAAGACGCAGGATTCGAGATCGAGTCGGCGGAGAGCACGATGGTCGCCAGTTTGCTGGTGGAGGTGACCGACAGGGACGACGCCCGCAAGATCTTGCGGATCGTGGACGCGTTCGAGGACAACGACGACGTGCAAGACGTGTACAGCAACTTCGACATCAGCGACGAACTGATGGAAGCGGTCGAGGCATGAGTGTCGGGATCGGCGACAAGGCGCCGGCGTTCACGCTGCCGGCGACGGGTGGTGCAACGATTTCGCTGGAGGACTATGCCGGCCGACCGGTGGTGCTGGTCTTCTACCCGGGCGACGACACCGCGGTGTGCACCAAGCAACTGACCTCGTACAGCCGTGATCTCGGCCAGTTCGATTCACTCGACGCGCAAGTGCTGGGGATCTCGGCGCAGAGCGTCGAGAGCCACGAGATGTTCGCCGGCAAGCAGGACCTGAAGTTCCCGCTGCTGGCGGACACCGACAAGGCAGTGGCCGGGCTGTACGGCACGCTCGGGCCCCTGGGTTTTCCGCGGCGCAGCGTGTTCATCATCGACAAGCACGGCGTGATCCGCTACGCACATCGAGCCATTGCCGGCCTCACGTATCGTCCCGTCAGCGAGCTCGTCGAGGTGTTGGGCTCGCTGTAGGCGATCACCCACTCTGACGCTGCCGGGTACTACAGTACGAACCTGTGTTCGTCTCTCAGCGCGTCCTGGGCATCGATCCCGGCCTCACCCGGTGTGGCTACGCGGTGCTCGACAGCACCGGCCCCGGCGCGCCGAAGGCGTTGTCGCTCGGTGTGCTGCGCACGCCGCCGACCGATCCACTGCCGAAGCGACTCGCCGCGTTGCAGGCCGAGATCGTGGCGCTGCTTCACGAGTTCCGACCCGACGTGGTCGCCGTCGAACAGGTCTTCTTCCAGGTCAACGTGCGCACCGCGATGAGCGTGGGTCAGGCAAGCGGCTTGGCCCTGGCGGAGGCTTCGGCGTTCGGTTGCGAAGTCGTGCAGTACACCCCGAACCAGGTCAAGAACTCGGTGGCGGGTTGGGGTGGCGCCGACAAGTCACAGGTGCAGAAGATGGTGCAGGTTCGCCTGGGGTTTTCCGCTCCGCCTCGACCGCCCGATGCCGCCGATGCCGCAGCGCTCGCGCTCTGTCACCTCGCGTCGGCGCCGTTGCGCCGCCACATCGACGCAATCGCCCGGGCGGTCGCCACGTGATCGGGTCATTGCGGGGTTCGGTGCTCGAACGACTCGACGATGGTCGGGTGCTCGTCGAAGTCAGTGGTGTCGGCTACCTCGTCACGGTCACGCCGCGAACGTTGGCAGAGCTGGAGCCGACGTCGCCGGTGTTCCTCTACGTGCATCACCACATTCGCGAAGACACCCAGATGCTGTTCGGCTTCCTTCGTCGCGACGAACGCGCTGCGTTCGACGTGCTGATCGCCACCCACGGCATCGGGCCGGCGTTGGCCGTGGCCATTCTGGGCACCCATTCCCCGGCAGCGCTCGTCGACATCGTCGCCGGGAACGACCTGGGTGCGCTCACCCTGGTGCCCGGCGTCGGGAAGAAGACCGCGGAGCGGCTGTTGATCGAGTTGCGCAACCGCCTGAACCTGCCGATGCTCGAGCCCTCGAGCGTCGGGGGTGCGAGCACGACCATCGGCGACGTCCGTGAGGCGCTCTCGGGACTCGGCTACGGCTCGGAGGAGATCCGCGAGGCGATGCGCGAGTTGCCCGAATCCGCCTCGGCAGAGGATCTGTTGCGCGACGCCTTGCGTCTGTTGGGAGTTCGGCGTGCGTGAGGAATTTCTCGATCCAGCGCCCACCGACGATGTCGAAGAGGCCGACGAGGCAGGGCTGCGCCCGCGCCGTCTCAGCGAGTTCGTCGGCCAGGGTGAGTTGAAAGAGCACCTGACGATCGTGCTCGAGGCGGCCAAGATGCGCGGCCAGCCGGCCGACCATCTCCTGCTCGCCGGCCCGCCCGGGCTCGGCAAGACCAGCCTGGCGGGCATCGTCGCCGTCGAGATGGGCGTGCACATGCACATCACCTCGGGCCCGGCACTGGAGCGCGCCGGCGATCTGGCCGCCATCCTCACCAAGCTCGGCGACGGCGACGTGTTGTTCATCGACGAGATCCATCGCCTCTCGCGCGTCGTCGAAGAGATCCTCTATCCGGCGATGGAGGACTTTCAGCTCGACATCGTCGTGGGCAAGGGTCCTGCCGCTTCTTCGATCCGGCTGACACTTCCGCCGTTCACCCTCGTCGGTGCCACGACGCGCACGGGCATGATCACCGGTCCGCTGCGGGATCGCTTCGGATTGGTGGCCCGGCTCGACTACTACGCCGATGACGAGTTGGAGACGATCGTGCGCCGCGCCGCAGGCATCCTGCACGTCAGCATCACGGCCGATGCCGCGTGGGAGATCGCTCGCCGCTCGCGGGGCACGCCGCGCATTGCCAACCGCCTGCTACGGCGCGTTCGCGATTACGCCGAGGTGCGTGGCGACGGAACCATCTCGGTGACCACCGCGCAGGATGGCCTCAAATTGTTCGGCGTCGATGGTCGCGGCCTCGACAAGGTCGACCGGGCGATCCTGGCGGCGATCTGCAAGCAGTTCCATGGCGGCCCGGTCGGGCTCAGCACGCTGGCGATCAGCATCGGCGAGCAGCCCGAGACCGTGGAAGACATGTACGAGCCGTTCCTCATCCAGCAAGGCTTGCTCGCTCGCACCCCCCGCGGACGTGTTGCGATGGCGGCTGCATACGAGCACATCGGATTGACCCCGCCGTCTCCTGGCGGAACGTCGAGCCTCTTCGACTGATATGCGTCGGAAGCGATCGCCTAGCCGAGTTGGCCGTCCATCCACTCCGTGACGACGGCCAGAACCTCGGCGTTGTTGCGTTCGAACATCGAGCCGTGACTGTTGCCGTGCACACCCTGTGCCGCGAGTTCGATGTGGACCGCATCGCAACCGGCCTGCTGCAAGAACGCGACGAGTGGACCATCGGTGAACTGGAAGACCGACGCCTCGCTCGACACCACGGCGATCGGAACCTTGGCGAGGTTCGACGAGCTTCCTCGCCGGCTCGTTCTGCAACACCAGTGACGGAGCGCCGGGAGCCGGTGGCTCGTGCACGTCGAGGCTCAGTTCGCTCGGCGACGAGACGGGCGGATCGAAGGTCATCGGGACCGCGGCGACTCCCCATTGCAGCGTGTCCGGCCCGAACATGGTGTTGAAAGCGGGGCCGACCGGCTCGAGTTGCACCAGCGCCACGACGAGGTCGGGTCGTGCGTCGGCCACCAGGAAGCCGGCCGGGCCGCCGAGTGAGTTGGCGACGACGAACGCCGGGCCGACCCGGTCGAGCAGTTCGACCAGCCGCGCCTGCTCGAGCGTCTTGGCGATCAGCGGCGTCGGCCGCGAACGGCCCGCCCGATGCGAGGAACTGCAGCCAGGCCGGGTCATTGGGATCGTCGCGATCGCCCGGCCACTGCGTGTGGAGGTTGGCGAATGGCATTGCGCCGGGGCCGTCAGTGGCAGGGATGAAGATGCTCTTCAGCACCTCGATGGGCAGCGGGGGCCCCATCGGACCGAGTAGCTCGGGGATGTACGCCGAGCGACCGTGGCCGGGTCGATCGACGACGTAGACCACCCAACCCTGCTCCACGAGCAACGTCGACCATCCGGGGCGGCCGTCGGGTGTGCCCAGGTAGTCGAGTCCCTGGCCGCCACCGCCGTGCACCAGCACGATCGGGTACGGCTTGGTCACCTCGACCGGCGCCTCCCAATAGACGAACATCGGGCCACGAGCGACGCCTGTCGTCGGATCGGGCTCGGCACCGACCCAGAAGTGCCCACGCCGTGGACGTGACCGGGGCAGATTCGACGGGTGGTTGAGCCGGCGGGCCGGATGAGAAGCGAGCCATCATTCTCCTTGAGGGTCGGGCAGACGGCCGACCATACCTCGTCATGCAGCGGCCGCTTCGGATCGGGTGGGTCAAGCGGACGACGATGGCAGGTCCGCTCACACCCGAAGGCGCACGCTGAGGCAGGTCACGCACCCTTCGAGCTTCTGGAACTCACCGATGTCGACCTCGACCGGGTGGTAGCCGAGCGACCGGTACAACGTCGTCGAAGCCGGGCAATCGGCGGCCATCAGCAATCGGTCGTCGCCGAGCAGCACCACATGCGCACCGGATTCTTCCGGCGTCGGCAGGAACGTGGGGAACACGTCCGGGTCGTCGACTGCGTCGGGCCAGCCGACGATCGTGCCGTCCGGCAACGCGGTGACCGCTGACTTGAGGTGCAGCACCTTCGTGACCGGCACAGCGACGACCCGCGCCCCGCGTGGCTCCAAATGGGTCCTGAGCTGGGCGATGCCTTCGGTGTTGGTGCGTCCACCGCTGCCGACGTAGACCGTGTCGCCGACCTTCAACACGTCGCCACCATCAAGTGTGCCCGGAGGTTGGATGCGCAGCGATGTGGTAGCCGAGCGCCGTGATCGTGTCGTCGACGGCGGCGGTCTCGGGCTGCCGACTGCGAGCGCCCGGTAAGGAGATGACGGCGAGATCGCCGAACATCACGATCGTGTCCTCGACGAAGACGGCATCGGGGCAGTCGTCGGCGGGAGGCACCTCCACGATCTCCCAGCCGTTCACCTTCAGCGCCTCCACGTACCCGTGCCACTGCCTGGTGGCCACCTCGACATCGACGTCGGTTCGCTCGAGATGGGTCAGCAAACCCTCGGTCAATCGCGGGCCTGGGGCGCGTACGAGTGCTCTCACGCCGGCAGGTTGGCCGCCAGGAACGCCATGGTCTTGGCCCATGCGGCATGTCGCCGCACTCTCGTTGTAGAACATCTCGCTGTCGTGGTTGTCGAAGGCATGGCCGGCGTTCTCGACGTTGAGCACGAAGCCGGGGTGGCCGGCCAGGGCTGCGCCGATCGTGTCGATATCGTCGCTGGGGATGTAGGCGTCCTCGTTGCCGAAGTGGAACAGCGTCGGACACGACACCTGATCGATCAGGCCGATCATCGAGGCAACTCCCGAGCCGTAGTAGCTGACGCAGCAGCTCGGTTCGGCGTTGGCGGCGACGCCCCATGCGAGCGTGCCGCCCAGACAGAACCCGAGGACGGCCGGCGCGGTGTCGATGCCCGGCTCGGCCTGCAGGTGGGCCAGTGCCGCCGCACAGTCGTTGATCGCCGACGGGAAGTCGAGTGCTGCACCTTCTCGAACGATGCGCCGAGCCCTTCTGCGGAGTGGTCGCTCTCCCAGTTGGGGGCGAACCGCCAGAAGACGTCCGGGGCGCCGACGAGGTAGCCGGCGTCGGCGAGCCGTTCGGCAACCGCGCGGATGTAGGAGCTGACACCGAAGATCTCTTGGATCACCAGGATCGCGGCGCGTGGGGCTTTGTCGGGGTCCACACGTGCACGTCCATCGCTCCGTCGGAGCCGCACATCACTTGATCGGTTCGCAGCGTCGTCATGACGCCCATGGTGTCACACCCTCTCGACCGCCGCCGTAGCCTGATCGGCCGATGCGCCTGACCGACTTTGACTACGACCTGCCGGTCGAACGCATCGCCCAGGTGCCGATCGAACCCCGTGACGCGGCGCGGTTGATCGTGGACCAGGGAACAGCCGCCCCGCTCCACCTCCACGTCCACGATCTCCCTGCGCTGCTCGCCGACGGGGATCTGCTCGTCGTCAACGACACGCGGGTGATTCCGGCACGCCTGTTGTTGCAGCGCGAGACCGGCGGAGCGGCCGAGGTGCTCTTGCTCGAACCCGTCAGCGATGATCGCCGCACCTGGGAGGCGATGGTCCGCCCGGCCCGGAAGCTGCGGATCGGGGAGGAGTTGGTCGACACGGCGGGAAACGCCATGGTGCGCATCGGTGGACGAACCGAGGCCGGCGACACGTGGCAGGTGACCATCGTGGCCGATGGCGATCCCCTGGCCGTGCTGCAGCGACATGGGCAGATGCCGCTTCCGCCGTACATCGGGGTCGAACTTGCCGAGCCCGAGCGCTACCAGACGGTCTACGCAGCCGAGCCGGCCTCGTCGGCCGCGCCGACCGCCGGCCTGCACTTCACCCAGCAATTGCTCGATGCCGTCGCCGCACGGGGAGTCGAGGTGGCCAAGGTCGAACTCGTGGTCGGCCTCGACACGTTCAAGCCGGTGGTCGTCGATGATCCGGCTCACCACGTGATGCACAGCGAGCGCTACCGGGTCGGGGCGGACGTACTGGAACAGTGCCGGCGGGCCCGACGGGTCGTCGCTGTCGGCACCACCAGCGTGCGGGCGCTCGAGTCAGCGGCCCTCGGGGCACTGAGCGGACGAACCCGGCTGTTCATCACCCGACCGTACGACTGGAAGGTCGTCGACCTGATGATGACGAACTTCCACCTTCCGCGTACCACGTTGCTGATGATGATCGACGCCTTCGTCGGCGATCGGTGGCGGACCCTGTACGACGTGGCGCTGGCCGAGCACTATCGATTTCTCAGCTTCGGTGACGCCATGCTGCTCGATCGGCGGGCCAGCTAGATGCATCCCGTCAGGTTCGAGGCGCTGGCGATCGATGGATCGGCGCGCAGCGGTGTCGCTCACACCGCGCGCGGGTCCTACCGCACGCCGTGCTTCATGCCGGTGGGAACTCGCGGGGCGATCAAGTACCTCAGCGCAGCCGACTACGAGCGACTCGGCGCCGAGATCGTGCTCGGCAACACCTACCACCTCATGCTGCGACCGGGCGCCGAAACGGTGGCATCGCTCGGTGGCATCGGACGGTTCGCCGGCTGGAACGGGTTGACCCTCACGGATAGCGGTGGCTTCCAGGTGTTCTCGCTCGACCCCAAGATCGACGACGACGGAGTCACGTTCCAGAGCACCTACGACGGATCGTCGATCCGGTTCACACCGGAGGCCGCGGTCCACACGCAGGAGTTGCTCGGCGCCGATATCCAGATGGTGCTCGACGTCTGCCCGCCGCTGCCGTCACCTCCGGAGGTGATCCGCGTCGCCTTGGAGCGCACCTCGCTGTGGGCCGAGCGGGCGAGAACGACCCACCGGCGCGACGACCAGGCCTTGTTCGGCATCGTCCAGGGCGGCATCAGTGAGGAGCTCCGTGTGGAGAGCGCGCAGCGCACGGCGGCACTCGAATTCGACGGCTACGGGATCGGTGGCCTCAGCGTTGGCGAGAGCCGTGGCGAAATGGTCCCGGCGTTGGCGGCGGCGCTCTCGCAGCTTCCTGCGGACCGTCCCCGCTATCTGATGGGCGTCGGTGACCCGGCCAGCCTGGTCGAAGCGGTCGCGCTCGGCGTCGATCAGTTCGACTGCGTGATGCAGACCAGGATCGGGCGCCACGGCACCGCGCTGACCGATCGAGGGCAAGCTGCACATCAAGAACGCAAAGCACATTCTCAGTGACGAGCCATTGGACGCATCGTGCTCGTGCGAGGTCTGTGCACGGCACAGTCGAGGCTACATTCGCCATCTGTTTCAGGTCGGCGAACCAACTGCGCCGCGGCTGATGAGCCTGCACAACATCAGCTGGACGCTCCAGTTGATGGCCCGAATGCAGGCCGCGATCGAGGCCAACGCGTTCGAGGTGCTTCGTCAAGAGGTTCTCTCTGTTTGGGGGTGAGATGCCCATCGGGGCGTCCTGGTGGCTAGCATTCCCCGTCGGTTATTAGCGGTCTTCCCCTTCCATTGCCACAAATTGGATCTCCACATGCACGTCCTGTCGATTCTCGCTGCCGACTCCAAGTCCGGTTCCGGCTCCCTGGCCGGCTTGTTCGTACCCATGTTGCTGATCGGCGCAGCGATGTACTTCCTGATGATCCGCCCACAGCGGCGCAAGATGCGCTCGCAAGCGCAGCTGCAATCGTCGATCGACGTGGGCGACGAGGTCATGACCACATCGGGCATGTACGGCTTCGTCACGCTCCTCGAAGGCGACATCGCCTGGCTGGAGATCGACGACAACGTCCAGATCCGCATTGCTCGCCAGGCTCTGCAGCGCAAGGTCGACACGGCGCAGGGCGACACCGCTGTCCCGAATGACAACGGCTCCGGTCGCAGCACCAAGATCGAGCCCACCGATGGGTCGGAATCAGACGAGCCCGCCAAATAATGCGCAAGAAGCTGATCTATACGCTCGTCGGCATCCTGGTGGTCGCATTCGGCGGGCTGACCGCCACCCTGATCGACGGCGACACGCCATCGCTCGGCCTCGACCTGCAGGGTGGCATCTCGATCACGCAGAAGCCGGTTGGCGCGTTCAACACGTCGAGCCTCGATCTCGCTGTCGACCGCATTCGCGAGCGGGTCGACAGCCTCGGCGTCGCCGAGCCGGAGATCCTGCGTCAGGGCGACGCGATCGTCGTCAACTTGCCGGGCGTGAAGAACCAGGCGCAGGCCGAGCAACTCGTCAAGGTGACCGGCCAGGTGTACCTCCGACCGGTGCTGACCAGTGATCAACTGCCGTTCCCGTGCACCACGTCGGACCCGAAGAAGCAGCCGACCACATCCGACACCACCACGACTGTGCCCGAAGCGACTTCGACCAGCGTGGCGGACTCGACAGCACCGACCACGACGGCCGCAGGCGGCCCGTCGCGTCGGCAGACCACCGGCAACAGCACGACGACCACTGCATCGTCGGCCAGCACCACGGAGTCTCCGAACGACCACGGTCGTGACCGATGGGTCGACCACCACCGTCTCCGGCGCGACCGACGACAACCGTTGCCGGCGATACCTCGCCGACGCTGCCTGATGTTGCTCCCGATCAGGCCGGCTTCGTGAGCGCTCGCGGAGGAAGCGTCTGCTACGTCGGCCCGTCCGGCGGCACCGGCGAGGTGTTCCAAGACGATGCGACCGCCCGAATCCTTTCCGGATCCGGCTGGGGCGTCACCGTCAGCCTTCGCGGCGGCTCCAATGGTGAGGGTGTCTGGAACGTGCTCGCGTCGGAGTGCTTCAACGCCACGGCCACGTGCCCGACCCGCCAGTTGGCGATCGTGCTCGACGGCGAGGTCATCTCGGCCCCGACCGTTCAGCAGCCCAGCTTCAGCGGCAGCGTGCAGATCTCCGGCAGCTTCACCGAGTCCGAGGCCCGGAACCTGGCCCGGGTGCTGAACAGCGGCTCGCTGCCGGTCAGGCTGGAGACACAGGCCGTGCAAACGGTCTCGCCGACCCTCGGCAAGGACTCGCTCCGCGCCGCGTGGGTCGCCGGGCTCGTCGGAATCGCGACTGGTGTTCATCTTCATGCTGCTCTACTACCGCTTGCTCGGCTTGATCGTTGCCGGCGGCCTGGCGGTCTCGGGTGCGCTGATCTGGACGACCATCTCGTTCCTCTCCAAAACGCAGGGTCTGGCGCTCTCGCTGGCCGGCATCGCCGGTCTCATCGTCTCGGTCGGAGTCACCGTCGACTCGTACGTGGTCTTCTTCGAACGACTGAAAGACGAGGTTCGCGCCGGGCGTTCGATGCGCAACAGCGCCCAGCGCGGCTTCGCCGGTGCCTGGCACACGATCGTCGTCGCCGACATGGTCTCGCTGATCGGTGCCGCGGTGCTGTGGTACCTCACGGTCGGCTCGGTTCGCGGGTTTGCGTTCTTCCTCGGGCTCTCGACGTTGTGTGACCTGTTCGTCGCCTACTGCTTCACCCGCCCGGTGGTGCTCTTGCTGGCCCGAACCGAATGGATGGCCCGACGCAAGGTGATGGGCATCGAAGTGGCACCGGCGGGGGCATCGTCGTGAGCACCGAAGTTCTTCCCAACATCCGTCCACGGCGCGGCCTGGGCGGGCGGCTGTACCACGGCGAGACCGCAATCGACTTCTACGGTCGTCGCTGGTGGGGTCTGATCATCTCGGCGGTGCTGCTGCTGGTCACGTTCGGATCGCTGATCGGTCAAGGCCTCAACCTCGGCCTCGACTTCGAAGGCGGCGTTGCGTGGGAGGTCTCGTCCACGAACCTCAGCATCGACCAGGCCCGCGCCGTGCTCGATGCCAACGGGATCAACGGCACCGATGCGAAGGTCCAGGAGCGCACGTCCGCCTCGGGCGCCGTGCTGCTGATCCAGGTCGGCGATCAATCCGTTGCCAAGCGTGAGGCGGTGCAGGCCGCACTGGCAACAGCAGCCAAGGTCGACACCCAATCGGTCAGCGTCAACTCGGTCAGCTCCACCTGGGGTCGCAGCATCACCGAGAAGGCCGTCAGAGCACTGGTCATCTTCTTGATCCTGGTGGCCCTGTTCATCGCCTGGAGGCTGGAGTGGCGAATGGCGATGGCCGCCATCATCGCCATGTTGCACGACGTCTTGATCAGTGTGGGCGTGTACTCCGTCTTCCGATTCGAGGTCACCCCGGCAACGGTCGTGGCCTTCTTGACCATCCTCGGATTCTCGCTGTACGACACGATCGTGGTGTTCGACAAGGTCAACGACAACACCGATCGGTTCTCCGGCGTCCGCATGCCGTATGCCGACGTGATCAACGTGTCGATGAACCAGGTGCTGATGCGCTCGATCAACACCAGTCTGGCCGCGGTGCTTCCGGTCCTGTCGCTGCTGATCCTCGGCGCCGGCATCCTCGGCGCGATCACGCTTCGGGAGTTCGCCCTGGCGCTGCTCGTCGGGTTGTTGACCGGCTCGTACTCGTCGATCTTCATCGCCTCGCCGTTGCTGGCGATGTTCAAGAGCCGCGAGCCTCGGTACCGCTCGTTCGCGCGGCGCGCACGCAACGGGCGCCGAACTCGAGCACCTGGTGCTCGGCGGTTCGCCCGCGGCACGTCGTGAGGCAGCCCGGCATCGCAGCGAATCACCCGGTGAAGTCGTGCTCCCGGTCGTCCAGAACACGCCCGAGTCGTTGCTGACGCACCCGCCGCGGCCGCGGAAGAAGAAGCGTCGCGCCAGCTGAGCGACGGTAGCGTGAAGCCATATGGCGTCAAATGGCCACTGGCTCACCGAACTCGTCCGCGACATCGACGACTTTCCCACTCCAGGGGTCGTCTTTCGCGACATCACCCCGCTGCTCGGTGACGGCGATGGTTTCGCTCGTGCGGTCAACGAACTGGCCGATCGATTCGACGGCATGCGGGCCGACAGGGTGCTGGGGATGGAAGCACGCGGCTTCATCATCGCCGCGCCGGTGGCCTACCGCATGGGTGCCGGGTTCGTCCCGGTGCGCAAGGCGGGCAAGCTGCCCTGGGCCGTCGTGCGCGAGGAGTATTCCCTCGAGTACGGCCGCGACAAGCTCGAGATCCACCGCGATGCGATTCATCCCGGGGAGCAGATCCTGGTGATCGACGATGTGCTGGCAACGGGTGGCACTGCGGCCGCCACCGTGCGTCTGGTCGAAGCGCTCGGTGGCGTCGTGATCGGCACCGGCTTCTTGATCGAGATCGAGGCGCTCGCCGGTCGGTCCCGGCTCGAGGGTCATCGAGTCGAGAGCCTCGCTCGGTACTGAGGCAACCATGGCCGCCGTCGACCGAGTGCTTCCGTGGCGGAGGCACCAGAACGTCACCGCTGACGAGCTGACGCCACTGCTGAGCGCCTATCGGCGCCGGCACCCGAAGGCGCCGGTGGCGATGATCAACCGCGCCTACGAGACCGCCAAGGAAGCGCACCGGCATCAGTCGCGTGGCAGCGGCGAGAGCTACATCAACCATCCGCTGGCGGTCGCCCGCATCGTCGCCGACATCGGCCTCGATGAGATCTCGTTGGCCGCCGCGCTGCTGCACGACGCGGTCGAAGACACCGAGATCACCGTCGCCGACGTCGAGGCCGCTTTCGGCGCCGAGGTGGCCGCGATCGTCGACGGCGTGACCAAGCTGGAGCGGCTGCAGTTCGACTCGAAAGAGGCTCAGCAAGCGGCGACCATGCGCAAGATGCTGGTGGCGATGGCTCGCGACCTGCGCGTGCTGATCATCAAGCTCGCCGACCGGTTGCACAACATGCGCACGATCGCGGCGATGCCCAGCGACAAGCAGCGCCGCATCGCCCAGGAGACGCTCGACATCTACGCGCCGCTGGCTCATCGCCTGGGCATGCAGGAGCTGAAGCAGCAACTCGAGGACCTGTCGTTCGCCTCGCTGTACCCGAAGCGCTTTGCCGAGCTCGATCATCTGGTCAGCACGCGCACGCCCGAGCGCGAGGTGTATCTCGCCAAGGCGATCGCCGAGGTCGGCGGGCGGCTGAACGAGCTCAACATCGAGGCCGAGGTCACGGGTCGCGGCAAGCACCTGTGGAGCATCTACGAGAAGATGATGCAGAAGGGGCGTGAGTTCGACGACATCTTCGATCTCGTCGCCATCCGTGTGATCGTCGACTCGGTGAAGGATTGCTACGCCGCGTTGGGGTGCATCCACGGGCGCTACAAGCCGGTGGTGGGTCGCTTCAAGGACTACATCGCCATGCCCAAGTTCAACCTCTACCAGAGCCTGCACACCACGGTGATCGGCCCCGGTGGCAAGGTGGTCGAGGTCCAGATCCGGTCGCGCGAGATGCACCAACGTGCTGAGTGGGGCGTCGCCGCGCACTGGTCGTACAAGGGCGACGGTTCTTCCAGCGACATCGATTGGCTCAACCGCATCATCGACTGGCAGGCCGACATCTCCGATCCAGCGGCCTTCATGGAGAACCTGAAGACCGATCTCGAGCAGGACGAGGTGTTCGTGTTCACGCCGAAAGGACGGGTCATCCCGTTGCCGGTGGGGTCGACCAGCATCGACTTCGCCTACGCCGTGCACACCGATGTCGGGCATGCGTGCATCGGCGCCAAGGTCAACGGCCGCCTCGTCACGCTGGGCACAACGTTGCACAGCGGCGACACGGTGCGAGATCTTCACGTCGAAGGTCGAGAGCGCCGGCCCATCGCGCGACTGGCTGCAGTTCGTCGCCTCGCCACGCGCCCGGAACAAGATCCGGCAGTGGTTCAGTCGCGAGCGCCGCGTCGACATGATCGAAGCGGGCCGCGAGGAGCTCACCAAGGAGTTCCGCCGTGAGGGCTTGCCGCTGCAGCGCATCTGGGACAGCAAGGTGCTGACCGACGAGATCGCGGCCAGTTCCTACGCCGATCTCGATTCGGTGCTGGCGGCGATCGGCGAGCATCACGTCTCGGCGCGCTCGATCGCCCAGAAAGTCGCCCGTGGCTTCTCGCAAGGTGCCGATGGAGAGCAGTTCTCGGTCGTGTCGCCGACACGACCCGACCGCCCGCATCGCCCGCGCTCCACGGTCGGCGTGCACGTCGAAGGCCTCGACGACATCCTGGTGCGCCTGTCGCGGTGCTGTACACCGGTTCCCGGCGACGACATCGTCGGATTCGTCACGCGTGGACGCGGCGTGTCGGTACATCGCACCGACTGCGCCAACGCCGAGAGTCTGATGAGCGACCAGGCCGCCCGGTTGATCGACGTCGATTGGGATGGCGACCGCACCAAGGCCATCTTCCGGGCCGGAGTCGAAGTCGTCGCGCTCGACCGTTCCCGTCTGCTGCGCGACGTGGCCAACGCACTCAGCGAGCAACACGTCAACATCGTCTCGTGCAGCACGCACACCGGTGGCGACCGAGTTGCCAAGATGCGATTCGAGTTCGAGCTGGCCGACCCCAGCCACCTCGAGTCCGTGCTGCGCACGATCAAGCACATCGACGCCGTCTACGACGCTTACCGACTGGTGCCGGGTAAAGGCGGCTGACCAGGCAAGCTCCGCCGATAGCCTGGTGCGACGATGCCGGAGTTCCAGACCAGCCCGGGGATGCGCGACATCCTTCCGCCCGAGTCGGCGCGTTGGCGGCAGTTCGTGACGGTCTTCGCCCAGGTCGTCGAGTCAGCGGGGTACGGCCAGGTGATCTCGCCGCTGCTCGAGGACCTCGGTGTGTTCCAGCGCATCGGAGACGCGACCGACGTCGTGACCAAGGAGATGTACGACTTCATCGACAAAGGCGGGCGCCACATCGCGCTGCGGCCGGAGTTGACCGCGTCGGTCTGTCGGGCCTTCGTGCAGCACCGGCCGCTGACACCGTGGAAGGTGTGGTACGCCGGCTCGCAGTTCCGGTACGAGAAGCCGCAACGGGGCCGGTATCGGCAGTTCGATCAGGTCGGTATCGAGGTGCTCGGCGCCGACGACCCGCACCTCGATGTCGAGGTGATCGCCCTCGGCTGGGAGTTCTATCGGGCGCTCGGCCTGAGCCAGGTCGACGTTGCTGGTCAACTCGTTGGGCGAACCGGAGGACCGGGCTCGCTACGTGACCGCGCTGCGCGAGTACTTCGAGTCGCAGCGCGGCGAGCTGTCGCCCGAGAGCCAGATCACGCTCGACAAGAACGCATTGCGGGTGCTCGATTCGAAGCGGCCCGGCGACGCGCAGATCATCTCGGGCGCGCCGCGCATCGCCGAGTTCTACAGCGCCGAGGCCGCTGCACATTTCGACGGCGTGCAGGCCGGCCTGAGGGCACTCGGCATACCGTTCACGATCGACGACACGCTGGTGCGCGGGCTCGACTACTACCGCCACACCACGTTCGAGTACCAGGGTGGCACGCTCGACTCCGCCCAGAACGCCCTCGGCGGCGGCGGTCGCTACGACGGCCTCGTCGAATCACTCGGCGGCCCGCCGACGCACGGGATCGGCTTCGCGCTCGGGCTCGACCGGACTCTGCTGGCGTGCGACGACGAGGGCGTGTTCGCCGCCGAACCACCGGCACTCGACGCATTCGTCGTCGACACCACCGGCGGTCTCGAAGCACTGCAGCTGACCGCCGAGCTGCGCGCCGCCGGCCTCACTGCCGACCGGGCGTACGAGAACCGCAGCATGAAGGCACAGATGAAGGTCGCCGACCGCAGTGGTGCTGCCGTCGCGGTCATCGTCGGCACCAACGAGGTCGCCGACGGTGCTGTTACCGTGCGCCCGCTGCGAACCAACGACGGGCAACAGACCATCGCCCGATCGACCCTGATCGATCACCTCAAGAAAGCGCGTCCATGAGCACGACTTCCATGCGCACCCACCAGTGCGGCCAACTTCGCCCCGACGACATCGGCCAGACGGTCAGTTTGTGCGGCTGGGTGGCGACTCGCCGCGAGCACGGCGAGAAGCTGGCCTTCGTCGACCTCCGCGATCACACCGGGGTGACGCAGTGCGTCGTCGACAACTCCGTTGACGTTCGGCCCGAGTTCGTCCTGCGAATCACCGGCACCGTCGCCGCACGGCCGCCGGAGAGCACCAACGATCGCCTGCCCACCGGAGGCATCGAGCTGCAGGACTGCCACGTCGAGATCCTCAACACCGCAGAGGCTCCACCCTTCCCGATCAACGAACGCGCCGACACGGTCGCCGAGACCACCCGCCTCCAATATCGCTATCTCGACATTCGCCGCGAACGGATGCAGCGCAACCTGCGCATCCGCGCAGCCGCCAACTCGGCGATCCGCACCGCAATGGAGGCGCAGGGCTTCGTCGAGGTCGAGACTCCGATGCTGGTTCCCAGCACGCCCGAAGGCGCCCGCGAGTTCATCGTGCCGAGCCGGCAGCAACCCGGATCCTTCTATGCGCTGCCGCAGAGCCCCCAGCTGTTCAAGCAGTTGCTGATGGTGGCCGGCATCGATCGGTACTACCAGATGGCCCGGTGCCTGCGCGACGAAGACCTGCGCGCCGACCGGCAATACGAGTTCATGCAACTCGATGCCGAGATGAGCTTCGCCAGCCAGGACGATGTGCATGAGGCGATCGGGGCTGCCGTCGTCGCCGCTGCCAAGTCGGCCGGCCAGGACCCTGGTGACATCGTCAAGATCACGTGGCACGACGCCATGAACCGCTTTGGCACCGACAAGCCCGACATGCGCTTCGCCATGGAGCTGGTCGAGCTCACCGATGCGTTCTCTGGCACCGAGTTCAAGGCGTTTGCCGGTGCGTCGACGATCAAGGGCATCAACGCCGTTGGCAAGGCGGCCGAGTACGGCCGCAACAAGCTCGACGCGATGACCGACAGGGCAAAATCGATGGGCGCCAAGGGCCTGGTGTGGCTGAAAGTCGCCGAGGACGGTTCCTTGGAGTCGCCCGTCGTCAAGTTCCTCGGTGAATCGGAGCAGGCCGCGTTGCGCGAGCGCCTGGCGGCCAAGCCCGGCGATCTCCTGCTGATCGTGGCCGACGAATGGGCGATGACCTGCGAAGTGCTCGGCACGCTGCGCAACGACCTCGGCCGCCCGCCGGTGCACGAAGGCCCGTACCGATATCTGTGGGTCGTCGACTTCCCGCTGTTCGTCGGCGTCGATGAGGCATCCGGTCGGCCCAAGCCTGGTCACCACCCGTTCACGCAGCCGCACCCCGACGACGTGCACCTGCTCGAAACCGATCCGCTGAAGGTGCGCAGCCAGGCGTACGACCTCGTGCTCAACGGCTGGGAGCTCGGCTCGGGTTCGATCCGAATCCATCAGCCCGAGATGCAGTCGCGGATCTTTCGCCTGCTCGGCATCAGCGACGAGGAAGCGAACCGGCGGTTCGGCTTCTTCCTCAATCCGTTCCGCTACGGCGCCCCGCCCCACGGCGGCTTCGCCTTCGGCATCGATCGCCTCGTGGCGATTCTTGCGGGGGAGGAGAACATCCGCGAGGTCATCGCCTTCCCCAAGACCCAGTCGGGGATGGATCCGATGACCAACGCACCGACCCCGGTCGATCTCAAGCAACTCGTCGATCTCGGCATCCGCACCCTGCCCCCGAAGGCGTAGCACGGCGCGCCCGCCGCCGATACAGTCCGCCCGACAGCGACTTCCCCCACCCCACCGCGTTTGACCGCCCATGGCGAAGCGTCGGTGCGAGGTGCCCTTGGACAGATTTCGCTGGGCCGAGCGTCACGACGGCTTGATCACCAACGCCACGGCGCGAGCTGCCGGCCGAACCAAGCGCCAAATCGAGCGAGACCGTCAGGTCGGGCGGTTACGGAAAGTGCGTCGAGGCGTATCCGTGGTCAACGGAACTCCGCCGTCATGGCGACAAGCGGTCCGAGCCGTGCTGTTGGCTCACCCCGACAGGATCGCCGGCATCGCACCAGACGGCGCTGACGATGTTGGGTGGTGACGCGAGTGCGGACCACGATCTCATCCACGTGATCACTGACCTCGAACACCAGGTCGCGATGCAGGGGGTCGTGTGCCACCGTTCCGGTCTACTCGAACCGGGCGATCTCATCCGACGCGACGAGATGCTGTGCACCTCGCCGCTGCGGACCGTTCTCGATCTCAGCGGACCAATGACGGCCGCTGAACTGGGCAAGGTCGTCGACGATTTCCTGCGTCGCCGGTTGCTGAAGCTCGAGGACCTACGCGGCTCGTGTCGAACGCACGAGGCCGGCACCGGGACGCTCGGTTGCGACGCTGAGGCGGGTGCTTGCCGCGCGGCTGCCTGGCTACGACCCCGGGGAAAGCGAGCTCGAGGGCCGAATCCGCCGAATCATCGACGCCCACGGGCTACCTCGGCCCACCCACCAGCATCGCGTGAGCTTCGGCAAGCGGCGGTATCGGATCGACTTCGCCTGGCCCGATCGCCGGCTGTACCTGGAAGGCAACGGCTTCGGCTCGCACGTGCTGGCGACGGATCTTGATGGCGACGCGTCGACGGCAGAACGAGTTGGTGCTCGACGGTTGGGTCCCGATCGAGATCACCTGGCGAATGACCGACGCTGGAGATCGCCACGACCATCCGCCGCTTCCTCGCTCTCCATCCTCCAGCGTTTGTGAGTTGCGGCCCCGATGCGGGGCGCCAGGCGTCAAACGCGAGGGGGCTACGGGCGTGGGCTGGCGGTGGATGGCGGTCAGCATTTTCGAGCGGGAGTCGTGATCGTCGTGCGGCACCCCAACCGGCGCGAGATCATGGCCTTCGAACGCGCCGACGTCGCTGAGCAGCTGGCAGTTGCCGCAGGGCGGTCTCGAACAGGGAGAGGAGCCGATCAATGCCGCGTGGCGGGAGTTGATGGAGGAGACCGGGCTCGGAGAAGCCGATGTCATCGCCCGTGTCGAGTTCCCCGAATGGGTGGCGTACGAATGGCCAGACGACGTGATTCGAGAACACGGACACGATGGTCGCCGGCGCGGCCAGGTCCAGAAGTGGTTCCTGTTCGACGCGTTGCGCGCCGACATCGCCCCGAGCCCCGATGGCAGCGAGTTCGTGGCGTGGCGGTGGGTCGACCCGACCTGGTTGATCGCGAACATCGTCGAATGGCGACGTGCCGCCTACGAGCGCGTGCTGGGGACGCTGTGAGCGACCTGTTCACCGCCGCGGCTGAGCAGCACCTGCGCAGTCACGCGCCGCTCGCTGCCCGCCTTCGGCCGCGAACCCTCGACGATGTCGTCGGCCAAGATCATCTCGTCGGGCCGGGCAAGCCCCTGCGGCGATTGGTCGAGCAGGATCGCCTGACCAGCGCGATCTTCTGGGGGCCGCCCGGCACGGGCAAGACCACGCTGGCGCTTGCGGTCGCGGGGAGCACCAAGCGGGTGTTCGAGCAGATGAGCGCCGTCAACGCGGGGATCAAGGACGTGCGTGAGGTGATCGAGCGGGCCCGCCAACGCATCGGCGAGCACGGTCGCGGCACCATCTTGTTCCTCGACGAGATCCACCGGTTCAACAAGGCCCAGCAGGATGGCTTGTTGCCCGCCGTGGAGGACGGCACGTTGACGATGATCGGGGCCACCACCGAGAACCCGTTCTTCGAGGTCAACCCACCGCTGCGCAGCCGCAGCACGCTGTTCCGACTGGAACCGCTGAGCCGGGAGGCGATCGAGACGCTCGTGCGCCGGGGCCTGCAAGCCGAGGGGACCACGGCGACCGAGGAGGCGATCGAGCACCTCGTCGAGCGTGCCGGTGGCGACGGCCGCCAGGTCCTGACGGCGTTGGAGGTGGCGTGCGCGTTGGCGGACCCAGACCCGGTCGAACTGACCCATGTCGAAGCCGCACTGGGCACCAGCGCGCTGCGATACGGCCGTGACGACCACTACGACGTGATCAGCGCGTTCATCAAGAGCATGCGCGGCAGCGATCCGCAAGCAGCCGTCTACTACCTGGCCAGGATGCTGGAGGCGGGGGAGGACGCCCGCTTCATCGCCCGCCGGATGATCGTGTTCGCCAGCGAGGACATCGGGATGGCCGACCCGCAGGCGCTGCTGGTGGCCGTCGCCGCCGCACACGCCCTGGAACATGTCGGCCTTCCCGAAGCGCAGCTGAACCTCAGCCAGGCGGCGATCCACATGGCAACGGCCCCGAAGAGCAACCGAGCTGCGCTGGCCATCTGGAACGCACGTGGCGACGTGCAGAACGGGGCGATCGGCGAGGTGCCGCCGCACCTACGCGACGCGCACTACAAGGGCGCTCAGTCACTGGGCCACGGGGTCGGCTACGACTACCCTCATGACCATCCGCAAGGCTGGACCGACCAGCAGTACCTACCGGATGCGCAGCGCGACAAGCAGTACTACGAACCGAGTGAGCACGGAGCAGAGGCAGACGTGGCAAGGCGAATGGACGAACGCACATGACCGCTGGAGAGCTTGCCGTCGTCTTGGCGGCCGTGTTGTGCAGCATCGGATTCGCCGCGCTGATCGTCGTGCTGCTGCGCGTGCTCGACACGATGAGATCGCTGCGTGCGGAGGTCGTGTCACTGCGCCAGGAAACCGGTCCGCTGCTGGCCGAGCTGCGGGCGTCGACGGACGAAGCCAAGTCCACCATGGCGGAGGCCCGCGACGATCTGGAGCGGTTCGACCGCGTGCTCGGCTCTGCGGAGGCGATCAGCGGCGCCGTTGCCGGCGGCAGTCGCGTTGCCCGTGCCGCATTGAGCGCCCCGGTGATCAAGACCGCGGCGTTGGCCACTGGCACCACGCGGGCGGTGCGCCGCCTGCGTCGCAAAGAACGGAGATCGGCATGATCAAGCGACTGACCTGGTTCGTCGGCGGAGCGGTGGCGGGTGTCGCCGGCGTGGGGGTGGCCAAGCGGAAGATGAAGCAGGCAGCCACACATCTCGCCCCGAAGAACGTGGTGCACGGGGTGACCGGTCGCGTTCGCGAAGCGTTTTCCGAAGGACGCACGGCAATGCGTGCCCGCGAAGCCGAGTTGCGGGCGCGGCTCGACGGTCGGGCGATCACCCTGGCGGACGACCTCGACGAGGGCGACGAGGTCTTCGTCGATGGCCGCCCCGTCGCGCCAGGTCAAGTGATCGTGCTGAAGCAGATTCGTGATCGAGATGACGGCGATCGTCGTCGCCGCGCATGACCAACACACTGGCCGCTGATCTCGGCGCGGCGCTGTCGCCTGATCGGGTTCGCGTCGGTGAGACCGAGCTGGCGCTCTACAAGCGCGATGCGTCGAACATCGAAGGACACGCCGGCGTGGTGTGCTTCCCCACGACGACCGCGGAGGTGCAGGCTTGCATCCGCGTCGCCGTGGCGCACAACAGGCCGTTCATCGCCCGCGGCGCCGGCACGGGCCTGGCCGGCGGCGCGACCCCGCTCGACGACGCCGTCATGATCGTGACGACCAAGATGAACCGGGTGCTCTCGGTCGATCCGGTCAATCGGATGGCGTGGGTCGAGCCAGGGGTGCTCAACCTCGACCTCACCAGAGCGGTCACGCCTCACGGCCTGCACTTCGCTCCCGACCCCAGCAGTCAGCAGAGCTGCTCGATCGGCGGCAACGTTGCCAACAACTCCGGGGGCCCGCACTGCCTCTCCGACGGCGTGACGACGGCTCACGTGCTCGGGCTCGAGGTCGTGTTGCCCGACGGAGAGGTCGTGCAACTCGGCGGCGACACCGCCGAGCCCGATGGCTACGACCTGCGCGGCGCGTTCGTCGGCAGCGAGGGGATGTGCGGCATCACCACCAAAGTGTGCGTGCGACTGACGCAGAACCCGCCCGCGGTGCGCACCATGCTGATGGATTTCGCGACCGTCGAGGACGGGGCGCAGACCGTCAGCGCGATCATCGCCGCGGGCATGGTTCCCGCAGCGCTGGAGATGATGGACCAGCTCTGCACCTGTGCGGTCGAGGAGTACATCCACGCCGGGCTACCCGACCGATGCTGCGGCGATCCTGCTCGTCGAAGTCGCCGGATTGCCCAACGGGGTCGAGACCGACGTGCAGCGCATCGTCGAGATCGGCAAAGCCCACCGGGCCGGTACCGTGCGCATCGCCCAGGACGAGGCCGAGCGGGCGTTGCTGTGGAAGGGCCGCAAGAACGCGTTCGGCGCCATCGCCCGGATCAAGCCCAACTACTACCTGCACGACACCGTCGTACCCCGGCGACGGCTTCCCGACGTGTTGCGGCAGGTGTACGAGATCGTCGAGCGTCATCAGCTGCTGGTGATGAACGTGTTCCATGCCGGCGACGGCAACCTGCATCCGCTGCTGGTGTTCGACAAGCGAGAGCCCGGCGTGATGGATCGGGTGCATGCGGCGGGCGAGGAGATCGTCCGTGTGTCGGTGGCCGCCGGCGGGGTGCTCTCCGGAGAGCACGGAATCGGATTGGAGAAGCGCGATTTCATGCCACTGATGTTCAACCCGGTCGACCTCGACGCGCAGGCACGGCTCCGTCGCTCGTTCGATGTGGTCGGCCTGGCCAACCCGAACAAGGTGCTGCCCTCGGCGGCGTCGTGCGGAGATCTCCAGCACGTGCCGGAGGGCGCGTGGATCTGACGGACTTCGCCGGCGACGTCGGCAGCACCGAGCCCGTCACGATCACCGGTCTGAGTACCCGCGGCGGTCCGGTGGCGGGCGTCCGGGCCGTGCACCCACCGGCGGGGATCGAGTGGATCCAGCCGGACGAGATGACGATGCGGTGTGGTGCGGGCACGCCGGTCGACGACATCGACGCTGCGTTGGCCGAGTTCGGGCAGTGCGTGGCGTTGCCGCCGGGCGGGACCGTCGGGGGTGCACTCTCGGTCGGTCGCAGCGACATTCGCCGCCTGGGCTACGGCCCCGTTCGCGACGTGCTGCTGCAAGCCTGCTACGTGTCTGATCGTGGCGAGGTCGTGCAGGCGGGTGGGCCAACGGTCAAGAACGTCAGCGGGTTCGACCTGTGCCGATTGCTCGTCGGCGCGCGCGGCACGCTCGGGTTCATCGGCGACGTGATCATTCGCACCCGGCCGCGCCCGGTCGACTCACAATGGTTCACGACGGAGACCGATGATCCGTTCGCGACGTTCACCCGGCTCTATCGCCCGGCATCGGTGCTGTGGAACGGTTCGACGGCTGTGGGCGCTGCTCGAAGGACATCCCGACGACGTCGGTGCTCAAGCGGCCGGCAGCTTGCTGACGGCGTGTGACGGTCCACCCGGCGTTGCCGTCAGGAAGTCGAAGGGTGATCTCGCCGGCCGAGGTCGGCTCGCTGACCGGCGACTTCGTGGCAGAGGTCGGCGTCGGTGTCGTGCACCACGTCGAGCCGTTGCCGGCCGACCACCCTCACGAGGCGTCGGTGACGAAGCTCACCAAGCGGATCAAGGCCGAGTTCGACCCGAGCGGGCGGCTCAATCCCGGTGTCAGCCTCGGCTGAACTGCCCTTCGTCGCGGCTCCACCGGGCACGCTCGAGTCGGTCACTCGCTCGGCCCGTCGTGCCGCGTCGCACTGGGGTCTCGGTGAACCGCAGTTGCTGCGAATGGGGATGAACGGCATCTTCACGGCCGGCGACGGTGTGCTGCTTCGCGTCAGCAGACCGAGTGCGCCTCCCGAGCAAGCGATCGCGCTCGGGCATGTGCTCACTCGACTCGGTCTGCGGGTGCCCGCCTATGTCCGCGACGAGGCCTTCGTCAGCGGTGACCACGCTGTGTTCGCAATCGCAGCAATCGAAGAGCACGGTTCGATCGATTGGCGCGAAGTGGGGGAGATGGTTGCGCTGCTGCATCGGGTCGATCGCGGCGATGTGCCGCCTGGATATCCGGTGCCGTTCTGCGGCGACTTCCCGTGGTGGGACTTCCCCGCGCTGCTCGCCGAGACCGGTGACGATCTCGACGCTGCGTCGCGTCGCGCCATCAATGCGGCGATCGAGCGCGACCTGCCATTGCTCGATGCGCAGCGTTCCCAGGTCCCGGTGATCTGCCACGGAGACGTGCACCCGGGAAATGTCATTCAAACTGCACGAGGACCGGTGCTGCTCGATTGGGATCTTCTGTGCGCTGGGCCCCGCGCCTGGGACCATGCGCCGCTGATGACCTGGACGCAACGCTGGGGCGGTGAGTCCGGCATCTACGAGTCGTTCGCCGAAGGCATCGGTCTCGCGCTGCGCGGTGACCCGCTGGCGGAGGCGATCGCCGAGCTTCGCCTGGTTGCCGCGACCCTGATGCGATTGCGGGCAGCAAAGTCGAACCCGGCCGCGGCAGACGAGGCCGCGCTGCGATTGCGCTACTGGCGTGGCGAGCCGGAAGCTCCTTGCTGGCACGCGCAGTAGTCAGCGCGGCTGATCGACCGGGCAGTAGTAGCAGGCACGACCGCCCAGATCGACCTTCTGGATCGGGGCGCCGCAGGACAGGCACAGATCGCGGTGGTACACGTAGGTCGTGTCGCCGCGCCGCGCCGTGCCCGTCGACACGTCGAACAGATCGCGGTCGAGGGTGACGATGCGATCCTCGGCGACCCCGCGCTCGAGCATCGTGACGATCGTCGCCCAGAGCCCGTCGAAGTCATCGTGGGTGATGCAGGTTCCCCGGGTCGTCTCGGGTTGATGCGGTTGACGAACAGCGCTTCGGCCCGGTAGACGTTGCCGAGGCCGCTGATCACCTTTTGATCGAGCAGCAACTGACCGATCGGGGCGACACGGCGAACGATTGCGTCGAACGCCTTCTGCGGGTCGGCATCAGCTCGCAACGGGTCCGGCCCGAAGCGCCGCACGATTCGATCGCGATCGTCGGGCGTGCCGATCGCGCAGTCGGTCGGGCCGATCAGGTCGATCGTTGCCTTCGGTACGGCCAACCTCATTCGCACGGTCGGCGCGGCCGCCGGTGGTTCGTCGCGATACACACGGAACCTGCCGAACAGGCCGAGGTGCACGTGGCCGACGAGCCCGTTGGCCCAGTGGTAGAACAGGTGCTTGCCATAGGCCTCCAGGCGCCGGAGACGGACGCCGTCGACGAGCGTTGCGTCGACGGCAAAGCGGCCCTGCGGCGACGACACGGCAACGTGCTTGCCGCGCAGGATCTTGGTGTGGTCGAGAGCGATTCGGTGAATGGTGTGACCCTCAGGCATGCTGACAGGACGCTACGGGTACGTTGGGAGCACTGTGAAACTTCACCTCGACGACAACGACTTGGCCACGTGCGTGAGCTGCGGGTTGTGCCTGCCGCATTGCCCGACCTTTCGGGTCACCGGTGAGGAGGCGCTGTCGCCGAGTGGCCGGATCTCGGCGATGCGGCGCCGTGCACTTCGACGACGCCGCAGTCGGCGACGACTTCGTGCACTTCATGGAGACCTGCGTGCAGTGCCGTGGGTGCGAGCCGGCGTGTCCGAGCGGCGTGCCGTTCGGGCAGCTCATGGAGGGCACGCGCGACACCCTGGCTGCCCAGAAGCGGATCACGCCGTGGTGGCAGAAGCTGGGATATCGCGTGCTCGGCCACCATCGCCTCCTGCTCGCCGGATCGACAATGCTGGCGCTCGCCCAACGGCTGCGGCTGGTCCCCAAACGAATGGGACTGCCGAAGCTGGAGGTGCGCCGCGGTCCGGCGCCGCCAGCGACGGGCGACGAAGTATGGCTGTTCACCGGTTGCGTGATGGATGCGTGGAAACGCAACACGCACCGCAACACCGCCAAGGTGCTCGACCGCGGTCGGCGTCACGTATCGAGCACCGGGCGCCGGCGGCGCGTGCTGCGGCGCGCTGCACATCCACGCCGGGCTCACGACGAGGCCAAGGGATTGGCCGGCAACGTGATGAGCTCGATGCCAGGCGATGCGCCGATCGTGGTCAATTCTGCGGGATGCGGGGCTGCGCTGAAGGACTACGGACAACTGCTCGGCACCGACGGGGCGCGAGCGTTCAGCGCGCGGGTGCGCGACGCCAGCGAGTTCGTGGCCCCGCTGATCGACGGTTGCCGGTGCGGCACCGGCTCGGCCCGGTGACCGTGCAGGACCCGTGCCATCTGCGCCACGTGCAGCGAGCCCACCTGCCGGTGCGCACCGTGTTGGCGGCCGTCGCCGACGTGGTCGAGCTCGACGACGAGGGATTGTGTTGCGGCGCCGGGGGCGCGTACTCCACGTTGCAGCCCGAGCTCGCCGGGCAGATCCGCGAACGCAAGCTGGCAGCCATTCACCGAGCCGGGCCACAGGTCGTTGCCAGCGCCAACCCGGGGTGCGCCATGCACCTGCGCGCGCTGCCGGGGTCAACGTGAGGCACCCCATGGATCTCGTTGCCGAGGCGTTGTGATGGCGGTCGATACGACGATCTGGTCGATCGACTGCAGCTCGTGGTCGACGATCTCGATGAGGTCACGTTCGATCAGCTGCGCGAGGCGTCTGCCGAGGGCCGGGCCAGGCCGCCCGACGACAAGCGGTTGACCCAGGCACGTCGCGCCGTGGAGAAGGCCATCCATCTGCTCGGAGGCAGCTCAGGTATCGACGAATGAGTTGACCGCGTCGATCAACTCACGTTGTGTTCCGCTGGAGTGCCCGGCGAAGGTGTACGCGATCCGGGCAAGATCGAGCTTGTCGTTCTCCCGCCGTTCCGGCTCGAACGGCGTCGCCCGAGCGATGCCGCCACTCTCACAGAGCGGGCCGAATCGATCGTTGAGCGAGGCGAGCTGCTCGATCCGTCGGAGCCTGCTTCATCCGCATCACCGCGAGGTGGCCGATGTACCGGATCGAGTCGTAGTTCCGATAGAACCCGAGCACCTCGTCGATGGCCTCCTGGCAGTCATCCGTGACCAGGTACAGGTCGGTGTCGGCCGGCGAGACCAGACCACGTTCGACCAGTTGGCGGCCGACGAAGTCGTGAAACGTCTCCCAGTACGGGTCGCCCGGCGTGTCGAGCAGCACGATCGGCACCGGCAGACCCTTGCCGGTCTGGGTCAGCGTCAGCAGCTCGAACGTCTCGTCGAGCGTGCCGAACCCGCCGGGCAGGCACACGAAGCCCTTGCTCTCCTTCACGAGCATCAGCTTGCGGGTGAAGAAGTACTTCATGCTGACGTACTTCTCGTCGCCGGCGATGACCGGGTTGGCGCCCTGCTCGAACGGCAGCCGGATCGACACGCCGATCGACATGCTCGCGGCCCGGCGCCCTCCATGCCCGCCTGCATGATCCCCGGACCCGCGCCGGTGACGACCATCCAACCGGCCTCGGCGAGGTGCTGGGCCACGGTGCGGCCTGCATGTACAGCGGATCGGCCGTCTGGGTGCGGGCGGAGCCGAAGATCGTCACCTTCGGCACGTTGCGGAACGGGGCGAACATCTTGAACGCCTCGCGCATCTCGTCGATCGCAGCGCTGGCGATCTTCAGGTCGAGCAAGCTCGGCTTGTCTTCGAGCAGCGCGAACGCCGAACCCATCAGCTGCCCGGCCAGCCGACGATTGCGGCCGAGCTCCATTCCGTCGAGCAGGTCGTCGAGAGGCGGTGTCGTCACGATCGGAGTTCGGCGGCCTTGGTCTCGAGGGCGCCGAGCAGCTCGTCGAAGCTCTTCTGGAAGCTGGCGACACCTTCGCGCTCGAGCGTGTCGGCGACGTCGTCGAGGTCGATGCCGACCTCGCTCAGGCCCTTCCACGCGGCGATCGATTGATCGAGATCGGCGTCCACCCGTCGGGCCAGTTTCCCGTGGTCGGCGAACGCCTCGATCGTGGCGTCGGGCAACGTGTTGACCGTGTCGGGGCCGATCAGCTCGTCGACGTACAGCGTGTCCGGGTAGGCCGGGTTCTTGGTCGACGTGCTGGCCCACAGCGGGCGCTGCACGACGGCGCCCTTGGCGGCGAGCGCCTCCCAGCGAGGACCGCTGAACGTCTTCTGGAACATCTGGTAGGCCAACTTGCCTTGGGCGACGGCGCCCTTGCCGCGGAGATCGAGCGCCTCGGGCGAGCCGATGGTGTCGAGGCGATGATCGATCTCGGTGTCGACCCGGCTGATGAAGAAGCTGGCCACGCTGGCGACGGCCGACAGGTTGGCCCCCGGCTGTCGGGCGTAGATCTCCAGCCCGCGGATGTAGGCCTCCATCACACGCTGATAGCGGTCGAGACTGAAGATCAACGTGACGTTGATGTTGCGGCCTTCGGAGATCATCGACTGGATGGCGCCGACGCCCTCGGCGGTCGCCGGGATCTTGACCATCAGGTTGGGGCGGTGGATCCGCTCGTGCAGGTCGCGGCCGCCGCTTCGGTCGCCGGGCCGTCGTGGGCCAGCCCGGGGTCGACCTCGACACTGACGTAGCCGTCGGCGCCGTGGCTGTCGTGATACAGCGCAGCGAAGACGTCGAGGGCGCCGTGGATGTCGGCGAGGACGATCGCCCAGTAGTCGTCGATGATCGGGCGGTCGACCGCAGCCAACGTGCGGAACTGCTCGTCGTAGTCGGGCGAGCCCTGGATGGCCTTCTGGAAGATCGTCGGGTTGCTGGTGAGGCCGCGTATGCCCTCGTCGACGAGGTGGCCGAGCTGACCCGACGTGATGTAGCCGCGCTTCAAGTTGTCGAGCCACGGGCTCTGTCCGAACTCGTGGTACAGGTGGGAGAGACGATCCATGATTACCCCTTTGCCTGGGCCAGCCGAGTGGCGGCTGCCACCACGTTGGCCGACGTTGATTCCCAACTTGTCCATCACCACATTCCCGGGTGCGCTGGCTCCGAAACGGTCGATGCCGATGGATTCGTCGGCATACCGTTCCCATCCGAACGTCACGGCTGCCTCGACAGACAGCACCGGGATGCCTGCCGGGAGCACGTCGTCTTGATAGCTCGGCGCTCTGCAGCGGCGAAGCGGTCCCACGAGGGCATGCTGACCACATTGGCGCTCACACCGGCCGCAGCGAGTTCCTCGGCGGCTTCGACGCAGAGCGACACCTCACTGCCGGTGCCGACGATCACCACTTGGGGATGATCGGCCTGTCGAACCACCGCAGCCCCGGCTGCCACCGCCGATCCATCGGTACAGACCGTGACGGCCTGGCGGCTGAGCACGAGGGCCGTGGGGCCATCGTGGGCGACGGCTGCCTTCCACGCCTCGACCGTCTCGTTGGCGTCGGCCGGGCGGATGACCTGGATGCCGGGGATCGCCCGCAGCGTGGCGAGTTGCTCGATCGGCTGATGGGTCGGGCCGTCTTCGCCCACCCCGACAGAGTCGTGCGTCCAGACGAACACGACCTTGGCGCCGCTGAGTGCGGCGAGCCGGACGCTGGGTCGCATGTAGTCGAAGAAGACGAAGAACGTGCCGCCGGCAGGCAGCACGCCACCGTGGCGGGCCATGCCCACCATCGCGGCTCCCATGGCGTGCTCGCGGATGCCGTAGTACATCTGTCGCCCGCCGGGATGCTCGAATGACTGGGCCTCTTGCCCGATCAGCTTGGTCCCGGTGTTGCCCGTGAGATCTGCTGCGCCGGCCAACAAGCCCGGCACGCCCTCCAACGAGGCGTTGAAGGCTTTCTCGATGGCGACCCGTGTGGCGATCTTGTCGCCTTGAGCGAACGTCGGCAGTGCCGACTCCCAGCCGGGCGACACCGGTTGCGCCCCAGCATGCCTCCCACACCGCCTCGTCCAGCGATGAGGCGACCTTGCGCTTCGACCACTGGTCGAACTCGGCGCCCCCACGTTCGGCGCTGTAGGTACGGTACGCGGCGACCAGGTCGGGGGGCGCCCAGAACGGCTCGTCGGGAATGCCCATCACGTCCTTGGTGCGCGACCTGCTCGGCCGTGAACGGGTTGCCATGTGCTTCGTGGTGATCCGTGAGATCGGGGCTCGGCGCAGCGATGTGACTGCGCAGGATCAGCAGCGACGGCCGATCGGTCACGGCCTTGGCAGCGAGGAGTGCAGCCTCGAGGCCATCGCAGTCGTCGGCCATCTCGCCGAGATGAACGACGTTCCAGCCGTATGCCTCGAAGCGCATGCCGACGTCGTCGCTGTAGGCGAGCGACGTGTCGCCGTCGATCGTGATGTGGTTGTCGTCGTAGATGCAGATCAGGTTGCCGAGGCGTTGGTGACCGGCGAGCGATGCTGCCTCGTGGCTGATGCCTTCCATCGAAGCAGCCGTCGCCGGCGATCACGAAGATGTGGTGGTTCATCACGTCGTCACCGAATTGGGTTCGCAGGCGGCGCTCGGCGATCGCCATGCCGACAGCGTTGGCGAAGCCTTGGCCGAGCGGGCCGGTCGTGACTTCGATGCCCGGTGGTGAGCTCGGCTTCAGGATGGCCAGGGGTCAGCGAGCCCCATTGGCGGAACTCCTTGATGTCGTCGAGTTCGAGGCCGTACCCGCACAGGTACAGCAGCGAGTACTGCAGGATCGAGGCATGCCCGTTCGACAAGATGAAGCGGTCACGGTCGGGCCAATGCGGGTTGGCGGGATCGTGGCGCATCACCCGGCTGTACAGCACGTGCGCCAGCGGAGCCAGCGCCATCGCTGTTCCCTGGTGGCCACTCTTGGCCTGCAGCGGCGCATCCATCGCGAATCCGCGGATCAAGCGAGATGGCGTGCGGCTTGTTCTGTGGGGTCAGAGTCGTAGGCACGAAAGCGACTGTATCCGGGTCAGGCCACCGGTGGCAGAAGGGTGAACGGCACGAGGTGCCACGGCCCCTTGTCGATGCGGCAATGGGCGAAGATCTGGCCGTACTCGGTGAACTCCAACTCGCCTTTGACCAACCGATACGTGAACTTGCCCGGGTCGACGGTGAACGGGCTGACGTTGCGAGCGATCTGGTCGTCGTCCTCCGACATACCCGTGCGGAACACGACCTCGAAGACTCCGTTGCCCGGCTCTGAGGCCGTGCAGTAGATCAGCGCGACGAGGTGCGGCGACAAGCGTGACCGGTGCTTCCGAGGGCGCTGCCATCGAGAACATCGCACCAGTGAGATCGATCCGGGTCGACGGGCCTGGCGCCTGGCGCATTTCGAAGTTCTCGACGAACAGGGCTGACACGATCTGCATGACGGCGAGAGTAGCTTCGCATCACATCGGCTGCACCGCCGTGCCACCAGGTGGCGGCGACACCTCGTCGCCTGCTACACAGCTGACGCGTCCCGCGGCGCACTTGAAGGAGGACAACATGGGTCTGATGGACAGCTTGAAGGGAATGTTCGGGGGTAAGAAGGGCGCGGAGACCAAAGCGCAAGCACAGAAGGTGGCCCAAACGGTCGACGCCGAGGCAGAGAAGTTGGCTGCCAAGGATGGCATCGTCGGCGACATCGCCGAGAAGGCGCACGAGGTGCTCGACAAGATCGACGGCGACTAGAGCCGAACCGCTGGGCGCGCCTCTCAGCAAACTCCCAGCAAGCCCGGAGCCGGTGTCCAGGGTCGGTGACGAGGATGAGTTGTCAGCTCGACAACTCATCCTCGAAGGAGACATCGTGGACACGCTCCCCATCGTCAGCGGCAACCGCGCCGGGTGATCCGTGACGCTGCGTCTGCGAATGATCCTCGGGCTGGTGGTGCTCGTGACGACCGGCCTGGCGATCTTCGGGTTCTCGACGTACGGTCTCTATGCGCGCTCGCGGTACGACCAGCTCGACGGTCAGTTGCGCGACACGGTGCCGTTGGTGTCGCCTGACCTGTTCCGGGCGGGAAACTTCGCGTTCGATACGCCCCGCGGTGGTGGCAACGGTGACGACGGCAGGCCACGTGGCGTCGCGTTCGGGACCTACGCGGAGCTGCGCAGCGCGGATGGTGTGTTGATCGACGACACCGCGCTGTCGAACAGCGGCTCGCAGAACGTGCCAGATCTGCCCAGGGTGATCAGCGATCCTGGCACCGCCGACTCGGTCTTCACGACGGGGTCGTCCGTTGGTACCGCCGAGTGGCGGGTGCTGGTGCGTCGAACCGACAACCCAGGAGCTCGATACCTGATCGTCGTGGCAATCCCCACGCGCGAGGTCACCGATTCGCTCAATCGGCTGATCCTGATCGAATCGTCGGCGGCAGGCGGCCTGCTGGTCATCCTCGCGGTCGGTTCATGGTTCATCCTTCGTCGAGGGCTTCGACCGTTGGAGGACATGGCGACATCGACCCGAGCGATCTCGGCCGGAGGCTTGTCGCAACGCGTCGAGCCGTGTGACGGGCGCACCGAAGTCGGCCAGCTCGGCCTGGCGTTGAACACGATGCTCGAAGAGTTGGAGTCGGCGTTCAACGAGCGCGATGCGACCGAGCAGCGCCTGCGCCAGTTCCTGGCAGACGCGTCGCACGAGCTGCGTACGCCACTGACGTCGATCCACGGGTTTGCCCAGTTGTTCGCCCTCGGGGCCGACCACCCTGACCTCGATCTGAGCGTGATCCTGCGGCGCATCCAACAGGAATCGGCGCGGATGAAGGTGCTGGTGGACGACCTGCTGCTGCTGGCCAGACTGGACGAGCCGCGGGCCCCCGAGCGCGCCTCGGTGGACCTGTCCGTCCTGGCCGCCGACGCGTGCAGCGATGCCCCGCGATTGCCGTGGACCGGGCGATCTCGTTGGATGCTCCCGATCCGGTCGTCATTGCCTGCGACCGTGACCATCTTCGCCAGGCACTGGGCAACCTGGTGACGAACGCGGTGCGTCACACGCCGGCCGGCGGCCCGATCGACGTGAGCGCTCGACTCGAGGATCGCACGGCCGTCGTCAGTGTGCGCGATTACGGCAGCGGTCTCGACGCGCCGAGCCTCGCGCACGCCTTCGATCGGTTCTGGCGGGCCGACTCCGCCCGTGCCGGCGGAGGCTCGGGGCTCGGCCTGGCGATCGTCCAGGGCATTGCGCGCGAGCACGGTGGCACCGTGACGGTGGAGAACCCTGCAGACGGCGGCGCACGGTTCACGCTGCGGCTGCCGATCGGCGATCGCCGGACCGCCACCGCATTCTGAGCGAACTCCCAGCCTCACCCGAGCGAGCGCCCAGGTCTGGATCAGATCATCGAGGCATGGCGCACACTGTCTCCCGAATCGAACCGACCGACGAGTCGCTGCTCGTGTACGACCCGCACATCGATCGTCCGACTGCAACGGTCGAGATCGTGATTCCCGTGTACAACGAAGAGTCCGGCCTCGAGCGGTCCATCAGACGCCTGCACGACTACCTCACTGCGCAGTTCCCGTTGTCGTGGACGATCACCATCGCCGACAACGCCTCGACCGACCGCACGTGGCCGATCGCCTGCCGGTTGTCGATGCTGTTCGACGGGGTGCGCGCTGTCCACCTCGGAGTGAAGGGTCGCGGTCGTGCACTCCGTGCGGTGTGGTCCCGCTCGGAGTCACCAGTCGTGGCCTACATGGACGTCGACCTGTCGACCGATCTCGCCGCGCTGCTGCCGCTGGTCGCTCCGCTGATCTCCGGCCACAGCGACCTGGCGATCGGCACCCGGTTGGCGCCGACGGCACGCGTGGCCCGCGGCCCGAAGCGCGAGGCGATCTCGCGGTCGTACAACCTGCTGTTGCGAGCCGCACTGCAGGCCGGGTTCTCCGATGCGCAGTGCGGGTTCAAGGCTGCCCGCACCGAGGCGGTGCAACAGCTGCTACCGCTTGTCGAGGATCAAGGCTGGTTCTTCGATACCGAGTTGCTGGTCCTCGCCGAGCACAACGGTCTGCGCATTCACGAGGTACCGGTCGACTGGGTCGACGACCCGGACAGCCGCGTGCACGTGGTGTCGACAGCAAAGGGTGATCTCCTCGGGATGTGGCGGTTGATGCGCAGCTTCGTCCGCAACAGCGGCTCGTTGCCTCCCGGCGCGCTGCCCCCGGCCACGCCTGGGCCGCGGCCGTTGTCCGAGCAGCTGGTTCGCTTCGGATCCATCGGTTTGGTCTCGACGGCGGTCTTCGGGCTCGGCTTCGCGGTGCTGGCCGGGCCGGTCGGTCGTGCGCCGGCGGCGATCACCGCGCTCGCCGCATGCAGCGTCGTCAACACCGCCGCCAATCGTCGCCTCACCTTCTCGCTGTCGGGCCGGACGCACCGCCTCCGACACTTCGCCCGCGGCCTCGCCGTATCGCTGCTGCCCCTGACGGCGATGCTCGTCGCTCTGGCCGCGTTGGCGATGAGTGGCATCACCTCGACCATGTCGACACTTGCGGCGCTGACCGTGGTCAACGTCACGACCGGCCTGGTGCGGTTCGTCCTGTTGCAGAAGTGGGTGTTCCGGAGCCGACCATGATCGACGTCCGGCGCCTGGCCCGCTACGCAACCGTGTCGGTCGTCGCCACGGGTGTCAGCCAAGTGGTGCTGGCAACGCTGGTCGCGACGCGGGCGACCGGGGCCGCCGAGGCCAACATCATCGCCACGATGGTGGGGACCGTGCCCTCGTTCGAGCTGAACCGCCGGTGGGTCTGGGGCAAGCAAGGGCGACGTTCGATGACCACCGAGATCGTTCCGTTCGCGGCCATTTCGGCAACCGGCCTGGTGGTGTCGACGCTGGCCGTGGCGATCGCCGCGAGGTGGGCCGACAACGTGGGGCTCGGCACCACACCGCGGACGCTCACAGTGGAGCTCGCCAACCTTGCGGCCTTCGGAGTGGTCTGGATCGCCCAGTTCGTCCTGCTCGACAAGGTCCTGTTCCGGAATCGGCGATTCTCAGAGAATTCGCCGGAGGCACTGAGGGCGCTCTGAGGTTCGAAGACGAACGTGATCCGCATGAGCACGACGACCTTTGCCCGCCTTCCAGCCGGCCGATCGACCTCGACGTCGAGCTGCGCCCGATAGTCGGGACATCGGAATCACCGCCCGGTGATGCGCCGCCCGATCGATCCTGGCACCGCCGACTGATCCGCGGCAACGAG
Organism: Ilumatobacteraceae bacterium; assembly: GCA_963805445.1. GTDB lineage: Bacteria > Actinomycetota > Acidimicrobiia > Acidimicrobiales > Ilumatobacteraceae > JAENVT01. Next base: position 168,245 of record CAWDUI010000011.1, read on the forward strand.
GCCGACGCCGTCTGGGTCCGACCCGGTCTGATCGGCCTGCTGGTTGCCACGGGCCTGTTGTACACGTGGGGTCTCGGAGCATCGGGGTGGGCGAACAGCTTCTACTCCGCCGCCGTTCAGGCGGGAACGAAGAGTTGGAAGGCGTTCTTCTTCGGGTCATCCGATTCGTCGAACTTCATCACCGTGGACAAGCCGCCCGCGGCGCTGTGGGTGATGGAGATCTCGGCGCGAATCTTCGGCGTCAACTCGTGGAGCATCCTGGTGCCGCAGGCGCTCGAAGGCGTTGCCGCGGTCGGCCTGCTCTACGCAACGGTTCGCCGCTGGTTCAGCGCCGGCGCGGGGATGATTGCCGGTGCGATCATGGCGCTGACGCCGGTCGCTGCGCTGATGTTCCGTTTCAACAACCCGGACGCGCTGCTGGTCATGCTCCTCGTCGCCGCCGCCTACGCGCTCACCCGAGCGCTGGAGAACGGCAGCACCAGGTGGTTGCTGTTCGCCTCGGGATTGATCGGCTTCGGGTTCCTGGCCAAGATGCTGCAGGCCTTCGTGGTCGTACCCGGCTTTGCGTTGGTCTATCTGTTGGCTGCGCCGCCTCGCCTGCGCAAGCGCCTCGGTCAGTTGGCGCTGGCCGGCGTGACGATGTTCGCGGCCGCCGGGTGGTGGGTCGCGGCCGTCGAGCTCTCACCGAAGTCGTGGCGGCCCTATGTCGGCGGTTCGACGAACAACAGCGTGCTCAACTTGATCTTCGGCTACAACGGCCTCGGCCGAGTCACGGGCAACGAGACCGGCAGCGTCACCGGCGGAGGCGGCAATGCCGGCGGCACCAGCATGTGGGGCCCGACCGGCTGGGCGCGCATGTTCAACAGCGAGTTCGGGGGACAGGCGTCGTGGTTGATCCCTGCCGCCCTGATCCTCGGCGTGGCCGGTCTCGTTGCCACCCGACGTCGGCCGCGCACGGATCGCAGCCGTGCTGCACTCATCCTGTGGGGCTCGTGGCTCGTCGTGACGGCGGTGGTGTTCAGCCTGAGCCAGGGCATCATCCATCCGTACTACACGGTGGCGTTGGCGCCGGCGATCGGAGCACTCGTGGGCATCGGTGGGCACGTGCTGTGGCAGCGACGCAGTTCGATCGTGGCTCGCTCGGTGCTGGCGGCGACCGTGCTGACATCGTCGGTCTGGGCTGACGTGCTGTTGAGCCGGTCGCCGAACTGGAACCCCTGGCTGCGCACCGTCGTGGTGGTCGCCGGCGCCTTGCCGCCATCGCCCTGCTTGCTTGGCCGCGTCCTCGGCAAGTGGACGGCGACGGTGGCCATCAGCGGCGCGCTGGTGGCCGGTCTTGCCGGACCTTTGGCCTACAGCGTGCAAACCGCAGCCGCGAACCACGCCGGTGCACTCCCGACGGCGGGTCCTGCCGTGGCCGGAGCGACGGGTGGCCCGGGAGGCGGGCGCGGGTTCGGGCCCGGCGGTCTGCCCGGTCCGGGGGGCTCGCAGCGCACCTTCAACGGGCAACCCCCCATTGGGGCGGCCCCCGGTGGACCACCAGGTGGCGGCCAACCCGGCGGGGCCGGAGGGCTACTGAACGGCAGCACGCCCAGCGCGGCGATGACCACGCTGTTGCAGACCGACGCCGGCAGCTACACCTGGGTGCTGGCGACCATCGGTGCCAACCAGGCGTCGGGTTATCAGCTGGCCAGTGGCGACCCGGTGATGGCGATCGGCGGTTTCAACGGCACTGACCCAACTCCGACGCTTGGCTGCGTTCCAGGCGTACGTGGCCGCCGGCAAGATCCACTACTTCATCGCCGGTGGCACCGGTCGGTCGAGCTCGGAGGCGAGCAGCATCACCACGTGGGTGACGAGCAGTTTCACTTCGCTCACGGTCGATGGTTCCACGCTGTACGACCTGACGTCGCCGCTGTCGTGATCGGGCGATGGGCCGTCAGGCCGGTACACGCTTGGCCGAGACGAAGCGCAGTTCGTTCAGTCGCACCTTGGCGAGGCGGAACACCATCAGCACGCGGATCACCCACCAGCCGGGGTCGATCTCGAACCAGCGATGGGAAAGGCGCGCCGAGGTTGGCGCAGCGTGGTGGTTGTTGTGCAGCCCTTCACCGGCGGTGATCAACGCCAGCCACTGCAGGTTGCCGGCACGGTTGGGGTACGGGCGGCGACCGAAGTGGTGAGCGACGGCGTTGACCGCAGCGGATCCACCGAGGTAGATGTTGACGTGCACGAACGCGGCCAGCAGCCCGATCAGCGGACCGAAGAGAACGACCAGGATCCCGACACCGATCGCCAGTCCGATCAGGGCGTGATCGTAGAACCAACGGTCGGCACGCGTCGGCGGCAGATCCCGCGAGTAGCGGCTCATCGTCTCCATGTTGCGGGCCTCGCGCCGGTAGAGGGCGACGTTGCTTCGTTGGACCTTGAACCAACCGAGCAGCACAGGGGAGTGGGGATCGCCCTCGATGTCGGTGTAGGCGTGGTGCTTGCGGTGGACCGCAACCCATTGTCGGGGTCGTATCCCCGTGGTGATCCAGACGACGAACCGAAAGGCCTCGGTGACCGGGCGTTTGAAGGTGACCGCCTTGTGGGCCAGCCCACGATGCAAGAACACCGTCGAGGCCACGAACGCGACGCACGAAACGCCGAAACCAATGAGCAAACTCAGTGCGACCACCCGCAGCATCACCGCATTCTATCAGACCTACCTACTGGTCGGTAGGTCCCGTGGAGCAGGGCTAGACTGCAGGTCCATGGTCGTAAGTGCGGGCGAACATCTCTCGACTCGTGACCTGATCATCAACGAAGCGCTGCACTGCTTTTCCGAATCGGGCTACGACGGAACGTCGCTCAACGACATCGCCGCCGGCGTCGGGATCCGCCGCCCGAGCCTGCTGCATCACTTCCCCTCGAAAGAGGCCCTGTACCACGAGGTCTTCGAGCGATTGCTCAGCGACTGGTTCGAGCGCCTGACCGGGGCGATCGCCAGTTCGGAGCGTGGTTGGGCCAAGGTGCAACTGGTGATCGGCGCCGGCTTCGACTTCTTCGCGGACAATCACGAATACGTTCGACTGATGCGTCGTGAGGCCCTCGACGGAGGCGCACACCTCGGCATCGATCTGGCTGCGGTCTTGCGACCGCTGTGGGACCGCAGCGTCGCCTACTTCCGCGAGCAGATGGAGGCTGGCGTCTTTCGACAGCACGATCCGGAGCAACTGCTGTTGACCGGCTACGGAGCGATCCTGAGCTACTTCTCCGACTCGCCGTTCCTCGGTGGCCTGCTCGACGAGGATCCCTTGGCACCCGATGCGCTGATGCGTCGCCGCGACCACATCACTGCCTTCTTTCGCACGGCCCTGGTGCCGTAGCACCCGGGCGAGAAGCCACCGCCGAGACAACGCCCTCGCCTAGCGTGACACGGGTGAGCGGACCACACACCCTGTCGGAGGCAGCGTCGAAGGCCTTGCTGCGCACGCACGGTGTGCCCATGTCGGACGAGCGAGAGGCGTCGACGGCGAAGGGGGCTGTCGAGGCTGCCGACGCGCTCGGCTATCCGGTGGTGGTGAAGCTGTGCGGCGCTGCGATTGCGCACAAGACCGAGCGCGGCTTGGTGCGGCTGAGGCTCGTCGACAGGACCGCGGTCGAGGCCGCGGCGACGGATCTCTTGGCCAAGGCGACGCCTGCCGATGGAGAGGTGTCGCTGTTGATCGCCCCGATGATCTCGGGCAACCGCGAGTTGATCGCTGGAGTGGTCCGCGATCCGCAGTTCGGCGCCAACGTGATGCTCGGTGTCGGCGGCATCGTCGCCGAGGCGATCGCCGACGTGCAGTTCCGGCCGGCGCCGATCAGCGCTGTCGATGCAGCCGAGATGATCGACGGATTGGCGGCGCAGAAGCTGCTCGGCGCGTTTCGGGGTGAGCTGGCGGTCGATCGCGGGCAACTGCAGGCGGTGTTGCTCGGGTTGTCCGCATTGATCACGGCGCGACCCGACATCGTCAGCATCGACGTCAACCCCCTGATCGTCACTGCCGACGGATCACCGCTCGCCGTCGATGCGCTGGTGGAGCTCGGCGAGCTCCGGGAACCAGAGGCAGCGAGCCACACCCGACGCGCCCGCCCGACCGACGCTCAGTTCCGCGCGTTGTTCGATCCGAAGGGCGTGCTCGTCGCCGGGGCCAGCGCCACCCGGGCAAGTTCGGATTCGTCAGCCTGCACAACATCTTGGCCAGCGGGTATCAGGGTGCGGTGTTCGGTACGAACCTCCAGGGCGAGGAGGTGCTGGGCATTCGAACCGTTGCGAACATCGCCGACCTGCCCGACGACGCCGTCGACCTGGTGTTCGTCTGCACCCCGGCATCGGCCAACGAACGCGTGCTGCGCGACTGCGCGGCGAAGGGCGTGAAAGCTGCGTTCCTGACCAGCGCCGGATACGCCGAAGCCGGCCCGGCCGGCCGTACCGCCGAAGCCGAGCTGGTTGCGGTGGCCGACGAGTTGGGCATCTTGTTGGCCGGGCCCAACGGGCAGGGCCTCGTCAGCACGCCGGCCAACCTGTGCGCCCAGATCGTCGCGCCGTATCCGCCACGCGGTCGGATTGCCGTCGCCAGCCAGAGCGGCAACCTCGTCAGCAGCTTCTTGAACTACGCCAGGTTCACCGGAGTCGGCATCAGCCGTGCCGTGTCGGCCGGCAACGCGGCGGCCGTCAGCCCGGCCGACTACCTCGATTGGTACGCGGACGATCCAGAGACTGCCGTGTCTCTCGCGTACGTCGAAGGCATCAACGATGGTCGCGCTCTGCTCGACACGTTCGCGTCCGTGACTCGTCGCAAGCCCCTTGTGGTGGTCAAAGGCGGCGCTACCGAGAGCGGCGCATTGGCGGCTGCCAGCCACACCGGTGCGTTGGCCGCAGACGACAAGGTGTTCGACGGAGCCTGTCGTCAGGCAGGCGTCACCCGCGCCGCCGACGTGGAAGAGGCGTTCGACGCTGCTGCCACGTTTGCCACACAGCCATTGCCGAGGGGTCCGAATGTCGTCGTGCTGACGACAGCGGGCGGCTGGGGAGTGGTGACCTCGGATGCTCTCGCTCGCGCCGAGGGCCTGACCCTGATGGCCCTGCCTCCGGATCTCCTGGCGCGCATCGACACCAAGCTGCCGCCGCGGTGGAGTCGCAACAACCCGGTCGACTGCGCGGGAGGCGAGACGCGTGACACGATTCCCGAAGTGATGGAGATGATTGCGGCTCATCCCGAAGTCCACGCGGTTGTGTATCTCGGCCTAGGGATCCAGAGCAACGAGGCTCGGCTCATGCGCGAAGGTGGCTTCTATCCGGCGCATGGTCTCGACCGCATCGTCTCGTATCACGAGCGCCAGGATCAACGCTTTGCCGAAGCGGCCGCGGAACTGTCGCGTCGATACGACAAGCCGATCCTGACGGCCACCGAGCTCGGCATCGCCGATCCCGGCAACGCCGGTCCGGCGGCGGTTCGGGCGACGGGCCGGTTGTGCTACGCGACCGGTGACCGCGCCGTGACTGCTCTCCAGCACCTCTTCCAGTACGCCCGATACCGCAGGCGTCGGGGTCTCGATTGATGGCCAGGCGACGCCGCATCAACCCGATCGCCGTGCTGGTCGTGCTGGCGGCGATTCCGGCGGCTGGGCTGGGCGCGCTGTGGCGCTTCGCCGACGCTCGTCGCCCGCACGCTGCGGTGCAACCGGTGGCTCCCGACCCTGCCACCCTGCCGGCGGCGATGAGCACTCCGCTGCTGTCGGTTCGCCGCGCTCCCGGGGTGCTGTCGCGTGAGGTCAACCTCAGCGCGTTGCAGACGGCGCTGCAGCCGCTGCTCGATCTGGTCGACGACAACCGTTGCTTCGCCTTGGCGATCGACGGCCAGCAGGTGGTGGCGAAGAACGACAGGGTGCCACTGTCGCCCGCGAGCAATCTGAAGATCCTCACGGCGGCAGTCGCCCTCGACGTGCTCGGGCCGGGGTTCACCTACTCGACGAAGGTGGTGGGCACCTTGGGCACCGATGGTGTGGTCGAAGGCGACCTGTTCCTGATCGGTGGCGGTGACCCCGTTCTGGCCAGCTCGTGGTGGAACGGGAACAACCCCAAGTGGCCGCCATTCAACGAGACGTCGTTCGAGGCCCTGGCGGACACGATCCAACAAGCGGGAGTCACCAAGGTCACGGGCCGGGTGGTCGGCGATGGATCGCGATACGACGACGAGTACTTCGCGCCGACGTGGGCGCAGCCGGACCACGTGACGCAAGCCGGCCCGATCGACGCCTTGCTGGCGAACGACTCGTGGCAGACACCGCAAGTAGCAGCCAGCGATCCCGCACTCGGTGCGGCGACCGTGCTGCGCTCGATGCTCAAAGATCGCGGCATCAGCGTCGGCGAAGCGTCGACCGGCGTCGCCACCGGCGGAGCCACGATCGCTGAGGTGAAGTCGCAGCCGTTGCCGGCGATCCTGGCCGAGATGCTGACGACCAGCGACAACAACACCGCGGAGATGCTGTTGAAAGAGATCGGCTTTCACAGCAAGGGGCAGGGTACGCGAGCCGCCGGACTGCAGGTGATGATGGATCGGCTCACGTTGTGGGGCGTGCCGACCGCGGGCGACGTGATGGTCGACGGATCGGGACTGTCCGACGCCAACCGACTGACGTGCGCGACGATCCTGGCAGTGCTGGAGCACGGCTCGGCGACCGACGCGGTCGGCCAGGGCATGCCGATCGCCGGCGCACCGGGAGGCACGTTGTTCGACGTGTTCACCGGCACGCCCTTGGCGGGAAAGTTGCACGGCAAGACCGGCTCCTTGAATCCGAACTGCAACCCGGGGCAACTCGGCGCCAAGTCACTCGGTGGCTACGTGCCGCAGGCCGGTGGTGGCGCGATCGAGTTCGTGTTGTTGCAGAACGGCGAGTGCATCGCCAACAACTACAAGCCGCTGTGGGATCGACTGGGGCAAGCGCTGGCGCCGTATCCGACGGGCCCCAGCATGGAGGCGCTCGCCCCGAGATGACGATCTGATGGCCATCATGCCGATGTTCCCGCTGGGCACAGTGCTGCTTCCTGGTGTGGTGCTGCCGCTGCACGTGTTCGAGCCCCGCTATCAACAACTCGTCAAGGACTGCCTGGAATCGAGCGAGCACGAGTTCGGTGTCGTGCTGATCGATCGTGGTAGCGAAGTCGGTGGCGGCGAGTCGCGAATGGACGTCGGCGTCGTCGCCACGATGTTGCAGGTCGCCACCATGGATGGTGGACGATTCGCGGTGGTGGCAGTCGGGACTCGTCGCATCCGGGTCACCCGATGGCTCGACGACGATCCATACCCTCGGGCCGAGGTCGAGGACTGGCCGGATCCGGATGCCGAGGTGCCCGACACCCGGGTCGCGGCTACCGCCGCTCGCGCCAGACGGTGCGCCGGCCTGGCGGTCGAGATGGGTGATCAGACCAACGTTCCCGAGGGTGAGCTGACCGGTGATCCGTCGATCGACAGTTTCGTCCTGACGGCGATCAGCCCATTCGGGCCCGCCGATCAGTACGCCGCGCTCAGCGCCCCGGATCCTCTGGCCCGATTCGACCTGATCGATCGTCTGCTCGATGATGTCGAGGCTGGGCTGCAGTTCCGCCTCGGTTGATCAGTCGCGGTTCGGCGCCTCGGCGTGCTACACATATGCCCGTGCCCGACAAGGACAAATCAGCCTCGAAAGGCGACTCCGGCCAGATCGGTCAGGTCATCGACCTCGTCAAGGAATACGCCCGGCAAGAGACGCTCGGACCGATCAAGGGTGCCGGGAGATGGCTGGCCGCGGGGGCTGCCGGCGCCGTGTTGATGGGCACCGGTTGTGTGTTCTTGGTGCTCGGTGTGTTGCGCATGGTGCAGAACGAGTTCGGCCCATCGTTTCGGGGGAGCTGGGTCACCATGCTGCCGTACCTGTTCGCGTTTGTCGCCAGCCTGGCCGTGATCGGCGTGGCCGCATGGCGGATCTCGAAGAAGAAGACCTTGCAGAAGACCGTGCAGAAAGAGAGGCGATGATGGCGCAGCAACGCATCACCCGCGACGACCTCGAATCGCGATTTCGTCAACTCCAAGACAACGTCCAAGGTCGCGTCGACGACAAGAAGCGCACGCTGGCAACCGTCGGTGTCGTGGGAGGGATCGTGCTGCTGTTGATCGTCTTCATGCTGGGCAGCCGGCGTGGCAAGAAGAAGACCACGCTCGTCGAGATCCGCCGGGTCTGACGCATGGCTCGCGCCCGGCTGCTGTCGCCGACCGTTGTGCTTCGTCGCAACGCGATCTACAAAGGTGTGCTCGGCGGCCGGCGTGGCTGGCTGGCGATCGGCGCTGTCGTCTGGGCGCCGCGGCTGTTGAAGCGGGTCCTCGGGCGCAACGAGCAGGTCGTCGCCCTGGAGCGGCTCGATCCGGGTCAGGCACTACGAATCGAAGCGATCAAGCGACCGACACGTGGTGAGGATCGCGCTCGTCGACGCGCTCGATGAAGGTCCTGCTGCGCAACCCGCGCCGTGAGATCGAGGTGGTCGGCGCCCATCGGGTCCATGCCCTTCTGGCCAAGCTCGACCTGAATCGCGAGTCGCACCTGGTGATCCGCAACGGCACGCTCGTGCCCGGCGATGCCGAGTTGCTCGACGATGACCTCGTCGAGATCCGCCCGGTGATCTCCGGGGGTGCGTGATGGTGGCTGTCGGCTCGAAGTGCCGTACGTGTCGAGGGCCGGCGATCATCGATCTGCCGCGGCACAACGCCAACTTCTGCGCCGAGCACTTCCTGGAGCTGTGCCGTCGTCAGGTCGCCAAGGCCATCGACCACTTTTCGATGATGACTCGCGACGACAAGGTGTTGGTCGCCGTCTCGGGCGGCAAGGACAGCCTCGCGGTGTGGGATCTGCTGGTCGAGCTCGGCTACCGCGCCGATGGCCTCTACGTGGGGCTCGGGATCGGCGACTACAGCGAAACGTCTGCAGAGTACGCCCGCGCCTTCGCCGCTGATCGCAACCTGAACCTGATCGAGGTCAAGCTGCGCGACGAGTACGGGTACGACGTGCCCACCGCGGCGAAGGCGACCCGCCGTGTGCCGTGCTCGGCGTGCGGCATGAGCAAGCGGCACGTGTTCGACAAGGCTGCGCTGGACGGTGGCTACACGGTGCTCGTCACCGGCCACAACCTCGACGACGAAGCGGCAGTGTTGTTCGGCAACGCACTGCATTGGGACGTCGAGTACCTCGCTCGCCAGCTGCCCGTGCTCGAGGCTCGGGCCGGCTTCCCGAAGAAGGTCAAGCCGTTGGTCCGGCTCACCGAACGAGAGACCGCGGCGTGGTGCATCGTGCGTGGGATCGATTACCTCGTCGATGAATGCCCGATGGCTGCGGGCAACAAGCACTTGGCCTACAAGGCGGCGCTCAACTCGATCGAGGAGACATCGCCCGGTACGAAGGCCGGGTTCTACTTCAACTTCATCGACAACATGGCCCCGCTCCTGGCCGGCCGTGCCGTGGCAGACGGCCAGGCGCTCGGCTCGTGCTCGAACTGCGGCGCGCCGACGACCGGTAGCGTGTGCGCCTTCTGCCGTCTGGTGGAGACGGCTTCCGCCCACGCCCCCGTGCCGGTCGAACTGGTCATGAAGAAGGGGAGAGGCCCACGATGAACACACCGTTCGCCTATGGCGAGAAGGTGTTGCTGCTCGACTTGAAGCAGCGCAGGTATCTGATCACCCTTGCCGAGGGCTCCGAGTTCCACAGTCACAACGGCTTCTTCGCCCACAGCGATCTCGTCGGGCAACTGGAAGGCGTCGTGGTGAAGAGCACGAAGGGCTCTCCGTACACGGCGCTGCGACCGACGCTCGAGGACTTCGTGGTCGAGATGCCCCGGGGCGCGCAGGTGATCTATCCGAAGGACCTGGCGCCGATGTGCATGCTGGCCGACATCGGCCCCGGCGTCCGTGTTCTGGAGAGTGGTGTCGGTTCGGGTGCGCTCAGCATGACGATGCTGCGATGGGGCGCAGAGATCGTCGGCTACGAGTTGCGCGAAGACTTCGCCAATCGGGCCAAGGCCAACGTTCGCAGCTTCCTCGGCGAAGCGGCGATGGAGCGATATCACGTCGAGCTGCGCGACTGCTACGACGGCATCGACGAGCGCGGGATCGACCGCGTCGTGCTCGACCTGCCCGAGCCGTGGCAGGTCGTGCCCCACGCGATGGAAGCCCTTCGACCCGGCGGCATCCTCATCGCCTACACCCCGTCGATCATCCAGGTGTCGCAGCTGCGCGCCGCGTCTGGCATCGAAGGCGTGGAACGGAACCCGCAGCCTCGAAGTGCTCCATCGGGGTTGGTACGTCGAGGGCCAAGCGGTGCGCCCCGACCACCGGATGGTGGCCCACACCGGCTTCTTGACCACCGCGAGGTTTCTCGGCTGATCGTGCTCCGCGGCCGTTCATGCGTCGACCAGCTGGAATTGTTGCGGGTGGGCAACCGCCGGTCCGCGGCATGGAGCCGGAACGAGGCTGCCATCCGGTTGTCGTATCGACAGGTTGTCGGCGTTACCGACGAGTTGCCAGTCGGGTTTGTGTAGGTAGTGGTGGTGTGTCGAGCAAAATAGTCCGAGGTTGATCAGGTCGGTCGGTCCGTCGTCGCGGATCACTTCGTCGAAATGATGGGCCTCGCACCATCCAGGTGGTCGATCGCACCCCGGCCATCGACATCCTCCGTCGCGGGCGACCATCGCGTAGTACTGGGCATCCGACGCCAATCGTGTGGTGGTGCCATAGTCGAGGATCGTTGACTTGCCGCGGGTGACGACCCGGTTCAGCTCGGCATCGCAGCACAGCGTGCGGACCGCCTCGCCGGAGATCGTGCCATCGATGCCGATGATCACGCCGCGGGCTGAGCCGCGTTCGACGACGGTTTCGAACGGGACCGTCACCAGCACCTTGGGGCGTTCGCGGCCGCCGGTGACGGTGCCAAAGGTATAGGCCTTGCACAACTCGACGAAAGCGTCGGCGATTCGGGTGTGATGTGGGCGGCCGGTCTCGTCGGCGTAGGCGGCGCCGGCGATGTGATCAAGTGCGGCGTTCACCGCAGCGACATCGTCAGGCATCAACAAGCCTCTGACGTCGTACATCCCTTCACCGTTCGACGTGAAGGTGAGATGCCGTTTGACCCACAAGGCTTCCTCTCGTTCGGCTTCGCCGGCGCCGTCGGTCGATGCCAGCCATCGCTCCAACCCTCGCCGCGTGTCACGCGGTGAGCCGGAAGCGATCTCGAGCAACAGGTCGGCATCGTCTGCGAACCCGTTGTGGCCGACGACTTCTCCGAGCAGGCGGGCGTTGTCGACGGAGAGGCCACCGTCGGCCATCTTCTCCGCCACGAGCGGCGACGCGGCGAGGGTGCTGGCCAGGCGGACCTGATCGCGTGCTGATCGCATCGACACATGCGTCTCATTTGCCAGCCAGGACTCCATCGATGTCGCCCCCGTGGAGCGCCACGCCTCGGTCTGGCTTGCGGCGTGCACCAGACGTGAGATCTCCGCCTCGAGGCGAGTGGCGACACGTCGCAGATCGACCACCAATCCGGCGATCTCGGCACTGGACAACACGCTCACGTCTGCAGCGGGGCACTCCTCGAGCGCTGTCTCGAAGGCGGTGACAAGTCGGCGGCTCATGAACTTCCAGTTATCTCCACGAACACACGTTCGCAACCTCTTCACCGAGAAGTTTCGAGAAATGTGATCCGGCCTGCTGTTCGTGTCGCAGAGCACCCGCTGGCCCCGGAACGCGAAGAAAGGGCGCCTCGCGGCGCCCTTTCTTCAGAAGAAACCGGTGTGGACTAGGGCTCGATGAAGATGCACTCGCCGGGGCATTCCTCGGCGCTCTCGATCACTGCGTCGAGCTTGCTGTCGGGGAAGCTGGCCATGCCTTCGGCGCCTTGCGGATTTCCCTTGGCGGTGGCGTAGATCTTGTCGCCTTCTCTGACGTAGGCAAGGCCATCGTCGAGCAGGGTGAAAACGTCGGGCGCGATCTCCTCGCACAGCCCATCGCCGGTGCACAGATCCTGGTCGATCCAGACCTTCATACTTAACGTCTCCTCATTCGAAAGGGTCAGACGTGGCTGAGCATACAGGCCGGTCACCTGCAAACACGGGTTACTGCGTTCCAGGTGATAGGGGTCACGCCGGCACGGACGGTGTCGATCGCCGGTCAGTGCGCGTCACCGGGTACCGCGCGCGTGTAGGTTCCGACCATGGCAGATGATTCTGACCCCACCGATGCGGTGCTGCAGGCGCAAGTCGTCGTGCTCGAACAGGAGATCGATCAACTGCGCCGCCGCCTCGCTGATGCTCCCAAGCGCCAGCGCGCGCTCGAGGAGCGCCTGTTGGAGACCAAGGGCCAACTCGCCCAGGCCGTGTCACAGAACGAGAAGTTGAGCTACACCCTGCGCGAGGCCCGCGAGCACATCTCGTCGTTGCGCGATGAGGTCGACAAGCTCACCCAGCCGCCATCGGCATACGGCGTGATCGTCGGCAAGAACGACGACGGCACGGTCGACGTGCTGACGAGCGGTCGCAAGATGCGCGTCGGCCTGCATCCCGACATCGATCACGAGCAGCTGCCGCGTGGGTCCGAGGTCGTGCTGAACGAGAGCTTCAACGTCGTGCAGGCCCGTCATCCGGAGGTCACGGGCGAGGTCGTGTCGATCAAGGAACTGCTCGACGACGGCGTTCGGGCGTTGATCGTGGGTCGCGCCGACGAGGAGCGGGTCTGCGAGCTGGCCGACTCGTTGCGTGGCGTGCACCTTCGCAGCGGCGACACGATGCGACTCGATCCGCGCACCAACATGTTGCTGGAGAAGCTGCCGCGACCAGAGGTGGAAGATCTGCTGTTGGAGGAAGTGCCCGACATCTCCTACACCGACATCGGTGGCCTCGACAGTCAGATCGAGCAGATCGCCGACGCCGTCGAGTTGCCGTTCCTGTACCACGACCTCTTCGCCGAGCACCAGCTGCCGGCCCCGAAGGGCATCTTGCTGTACGGACCACCCGGTTGTGGCAAGACGCTGATCGCCAAGGCCGTCGCCAACTCGTTGGCCAAGAAGGTCGCCGACAAGACCGGTGGCGAGAAGGGTCGCAGCTACTTCATCAACATCAAGGGCCCGGAGCTGCTCAACAAGTACGTCGGTGAGACCGAGCGACAGATCCGCCTGGTGTTCCAGCGTGCGCGCGAAAAGAGCGAAGAGGGCTGGCCCGTCATCGTGTTCTTCGACGAGATGGACTCGATGTTCCGCACCCGTGGTTCGGGGATCAGCAGCGACATGGAGTCCACGATCGTGCCGCAGTTGCTGGCCGAGATCGACGGTGTCGAAGGTCTGCGCAACGTGATCGTGATCGGGGCGACCAACCGCGAGGACCTGATCGATCCGGCGATCCTTCGGCCTGGCCGCCTCGACGTGAAGATCAAGATCGAACGCCCGAACGACGTGGCCGCTCGCCAGATCTTCGCCCGCTACCTGACCGACGAGATCCCGATCGCGCCGGATGAGAAGGTGCCCGACATGATCGTGAGAACGGTCGAGGAGATGTACCGGAGCGACGAGGCCAACCAGTTCCTGGAGGTCACCTATCAGAACGGCGACAAGGAGATCCTGTACTACAAGGACTTCTCGTCGGGCGCCATGATCGAGAACATCGTCCGCCGAGCCAAGAAGCTGGCGATCAAGCGGGTCATCGCCGGGGGAGCGCGCGGCGTGTCGACCCAGGACCTGCTCGATTCGATCAAGCAGGAGTACAAGGAACACGAGGACCTGCCGAACACGACGAACCCCGACGACTGGGCCAAGATCAGCGGCAAGAAGGGCGAGCGCATCGTGTTCATCCGCACGCTCGTCAAGGGCCGCGCCGAAGCCGAACGCGAGGGTGGGCGGGCGATCGAGCGAGTCGGCACCGGTCAGTACCTGTAGGCGTCACCATGCCCATCGTGGTGCAGATCAGTGACACCCACCTTCGGGCTGCGCCGCACACTCCGGTCGACAAGGATCCCGACGCGTCATTGTCGGCGACGATCGAGGCGGTCCGCCACATCCCCGCCGATCTGATCGTGCTGACCGGTGATCTGGCCGACGACGGCTCGATTGCCGCGTTGTCGCGAGTCCGGGACCTCGTCGATCAGATCGCAGCGCCATCGGTGGCGGTCGCCGGAAATCACGACAACGGTGCCAACGTGGTCGCGATCTTCGGTACGGCCGACACGATCGACCTGGGCTCGTGGCGGGTGCTGGCCGTCGACTCCGTCGTTCCCGGCCAGGACCACGGCACGGTGGACGTGGCGGCACTGGTCGACCGTCTCGACCGGCTCGACGACCGACCGACCGTGCTCGCCATTCACCACCCTCCCGTGTCGCCGAGCACCCACCCGATGTTCCAGCTCACCGGCGCCGAGCAGATGCTCAGTGAGTTGCGCGGTCGGCCCCAGGTCCGCGCGGTGATCAGCGGTCATCTGCATCAGGCATTCGACTGCCACGTCGGGGATCTGCGCGTCTGCGGCGCTCCCTCGTCGTACTACGCCATCGAGCACGAGGGCGACGACTACCGGTTCAACACCGGTGGCATCGTCGGTGCGCAGGTGTTGACACTCGGTGACGACGGGTCATTTTCCGTGTGAGCGAGTCGCTCGTTCGTTAGGGTGCTGACATGGCAATCCCAAAGGTCTGCGGGATCGAGACCGAGTACGGGATCATGGTCCGCGGGGCCGACAGCAACCCGGTGACTGCGTCGTCGCTGCTGATCAATTCGTACCTTGCGGTCAACTACCGCAAGGTCGGCTGGGACTTCGAGGACGAGCACCCCGGTCATGACGCCCGCGGCTTCGCGGTCGACGATCTGCTTGCACCCGACATCGAGACCAATCTCGTCAATTCGGTGCTGACCAACGGCGCCCGCTACTACGTGGATCACGCGCATCCCGAGATCAGCACCCCGGAGTGCCTGACCGCGCTCGAGGTGGTGCGCTACGACCGGGCGGCCGAGGAGATCATTCGCGAGAGCATGGTCACGGCCAAGAGCCACCTGCCCGATGGCGCCGAGATCTTGTGCCACAAGAACAACTCTGACGGCAAGGGCAACAGCTACGGATGCCATGAGAACTACCTGTTGGCTCGGTCCGTTCCCTTCGGCCGGATCGTGTCGCAGGTGACGCCGCACTTCGTCACTCGCCAGATCGTGATCGGTGCCGGCAAGGTGGGTTGCGAACTGCCCGGAATGTCTGCTGACGACGTGCCGTATCAGATCAGCCAGCGAGCCGACTTCTTCGAAGAAGAAGTCGGCTTGGAGACCACGTTGAAACGGCCGATCGTCAACACGCGTGACGAGCCACATTGCGACGCCAGCAAGTACCGGCGTCTGCACGTGATCGTCGGCGACGCCAACATGAGCGAAGTGGCGACCTATCTCAAGGTCGGCACCACGGCCATCGTGCTGGCGATGATCGAAGACGACGCGCTGGGCGACGATTGGCTGCTTGCGAACCCCGTAGCCGCGATACGACAGATCAGCCACGAC
This sequence comes from Ilumatobacteraceae bacterium, assembly GCA_963805445.1. Lineage (GTDB taxonomy): Bacteria > Actinomycetota > Acidimicrobiia > Acidimicrobiales > Ilumatobacteraceae > JAENVT01. The sequence goes on from CAWDUI010000011.1 coordinate 183,813, forward strand.
CCCACGCTGCAGCGAACGGTACTGCTGCGCAACGGCCGCCGCGCCACGGCGCTCGAAGTGCAATGGGGCATGCTCGAGCGAGCCCACAAGTACGAGCGCTCGCACGGGCTCGCGGTGATCGGCGAATCGGTCGGCACCGATGTGCTGGCGAGGTGGGAGGCGGTGCTGGTCGGGTTGGAGGGTGATCGCGCGACAGTCGCCGATGTCGTCGACTGGGTCGCCAAGCAACGATTGATCGAGGGCTACGCGGAACGGCACAGCGTGAAGGCCACCGATGCCAGGCTGAAGGCACTCGACCTGCAATACCACGATCTGCGCCCAGACAAGTGCCTGGCGCAACGCGTCGGCCTCCAGACACTCATCAGCGACGCGGCCGTCGCCACCGCCAAGACCGAACCCCCGACCACCACTCGGGCGTACTTTCGTGGCAGGTGCCTGGCCAAGTGGCCGGCCGACATCGTTGCGGCAAACTGGGACAGCCTGGTCTTCGACGTCGGCCGGGATCCACTGCGTCGGGTCCCGATGATGGAACCATTGCGTGGGACGGCCGAGCATGTCGCTAGGTTGATCGACGAGAGCAATACCCCTGCCGAGCTGCTCGCCCGGCTTGGGGCCTAGGGTTCGAACGGAGGAGACCATGGCTGAACGCACCCAGAAGCAGAAACCAGCACCGAGCCGGACCGAGGAGACCGTCGAGGAAGCTCCCGCGACATCGGCGTCGGGCGAGAAGTTGAAGGCAGAACTCGACGATCTGCTCGACGAGATCGACGGTGTGCTCGAGACCAACGCAGAGGACTTCGTCAAGTCGTACGTGCAAAAGGGCGGCCAGTAACCACCATGGCGATGCCGTTCTTCACGCCGGGTGACGATCCCGGCTCGAACTTCCCTGAACTGTTGCGCCGAATCGGCATGGGCAACGACGCCACGAGCGTCGGTGATCAGGTCGTGCCCCATGCAACGACGTGCGTCGCCATGCGCTACGCCGACGGTGTGGTGATGGCGGGGGACCGTCGCGCCACCAGTGGCAACCTGATCAGCCATCGCGGGATGGAGAAGGTCGTGCAGGCCGACCACTTCAGCGGTGTCGCGATCGCCGGGGCAGCCGGCCCGGCGATGGAGATGATCAAGCTGTTCCAGCTGCAGCTCGAGCACTACGAGAAGGTCGAAGGCTCCTTCCTCAGCCTGGAGGGCAAGGCCAACCAGCTGTCGATGATGGTGCGTGGCAACCTGCCTGCCGCCATGCAGGGCATGGTCGTCGTGCCGATCTTCGCCGGGTACGACCTGCGGCGGCGCACTGGCCGGCTGTTCACCTACGACGTCACCGGCGGGCGCTACGAAGAGCAGGACTACGTCGCCACGGGTTCGGGCAGCCTGCACGCCGGCACGGTGATCAAGATCGGATATCGCGAGGCGATGACATCCGACGACGCCATCGCGTTGGCCTGCAAGGGGCTGTGGGAGGCCGCCGACGCAGACTCGGCAACCGGTGGGCCCGATGCGCTGCGCGGCATCTATCCGATCGTCGCCACCATCACGGCGCAAGGCTGGGACGCGTCGGTGACCGATGATCATCTGGCAACCGTGTTCGAGGAGATCGCGAGCGGAGGTGAGAGCACGATGAGCGATGCCGTTCTACGTCGCACCCGAACAGGTGATGAAGGACCGCGCCGACTATGCGCGCAAGGGCATCGCCCGTGGCCGGGCAATGGTTGCCGTGCGCTACGCCGACGGCATTGCCCTCGTCGCCGAGAACCCGTCGAACACGCTGCGCAAGATCAGCGAGATCTACGACCGCATCGCCTTCGCCGGAGTCGGCAAGTACAACGAGTTCGACCAGCTCCGTGTCGCCGGCGTGCGCGCTGCCGACCTCAAGGGTTTCCAGTACTCGCGCGACGACGTCGACGCCCGCGGTCTCGCCAACCAGTACGCCCAGATCCTCGGTCAGGTCTTCACCCACGAGATGAAGCCGATGGAGGTGGAGATCCTCGTTGCCGAGGTCGGTCACGGCCGACGACGGCGATCAGCTGTTCCACATCCTGTACGACGGCACGGTGATGGACGAGCGCCGACTTCAGCGTGCTCGGCGGCGACGCCGAGGCCATTGCCGGTCGACTCGACGAGTCGTACGTCGACACCTTGACGCTTGCCCAGGCCGTCACAGCCGGAACCGCGGCACTGGGCACTGCCGATCGCACGTTGGGCGCCGACGACCTGGAGGTCGCCGTGCTGGCCCGTTCGAACGGGCGTCGATGCTTTCAGCGGATGACCGACGCCGAGGTCGCCGAGATCCTGGGGAGCTAGAACACCATGGCCAGGTCCGTCGATCTCAACAGTGATGTCGGCGAGGGCTATCGGGGCGTGGCCCGGCGGGCCTGACCGAGAGCTGATGAAGATCATCACCTCGGCCAACATCGCATGCGGGTTCCATGCCGGCGACCCGTCGATCATGCGCCGCACCTGCGACATGGCGGTCGAGAACAACGTCGCGATCGGCGCTCACGTCAGCTACCCCGACCTCGCCGGGTTCGGGCGTCGATTCATCGACATGAAATCCGATGAGCTGGCGGACGCGGTCGTCTACCAACTCGGTGCGCTCGAGGCGTGCGCCCGAGTGGCCGGGTCGTCGATCACGTATGTGAAACCCCATGGCGCGTTGTACAACACGATCGTTCGCCACCAGGCCCAAGCAGACGCGGTCGCAGGTGCGGTGAAGCAGTACGACCCGAAACTGCCGTTGCTCGGCTTGCCCGGCACCGACAGTGCCATCGAACGCGCTGCAGCCGCGCATGGCCTCACGTTCTTGTTCGAAGGCTTTGCCGATCGCGGGTATGCACCCGACGGCACGTTGATCCCGCGCGGTCAGCCCGGGGCGCTGTTGACCGACGAGGATGCCGCTGCCGCGCAGGCAGTCGCGGTTGCCGATCGGGGGATCGTCTCGATCTGCCTTCACAGCGACACGCCCGGTGCGGCGACACTTGGCGCTGCTGTCGCCGTGGGTTTGCTGAAAGCCGGCTACGAATTGCGGCCATTCACCCGATGAGGGTGCTCCCATTCGGGCCTGGCGCAGTACTCGCCGAATACGACTCGTTGGCGGAGGTGATGGCGGTCGACGACGTATTGCGAGCGTCACGTCTCGCCGGGGTCGAAGACATCGTGCCCGCGGCGCGCGACCGTGATGGTCACGTTCGGAGAGGTTGACCGGGTCGCCCTCGACGCGCTCCTCGTGCCGACGGCGAGCGCGGCGCGCCCGGAGGGGCCTCTGGTCGAGATCCCGGTCGTGTACGACGGCGCCGACCTCGACGAGGTCGCTGATGCGACCGGCCTGACGACCGACGAGGTCATCGAGCTCCACTCGTCGCAGACCTACTCCGCGGCATTCTTGGGGTTCACACCCGGCTGGGCATATCTGGTGGGCCTGGCCCCGGCGCTGCGGCTACCGCGTCGATCGACGCCGCGCACGTCGGTCGCTGCTGGATCGGTCGCCATCGCCAACGAGTTCACCGGCGTGTACCCGACCGTCAGCCCTGGTGGATGGCACCTGCTGGGCCACACCGACGAGCGGATGTTCGACGTGACCCGCGACAAGCCGGCGCTGGTGATGGCGGGCGACCGCGTGCGATTCGTGCGCACGTGATCGAGATCGTCAACCCGGGGATCGGCAGCTCGTTCCAGGACCTCGGCAGACTCGGGTTGTCGCACCTCGGCGTCGGTCGCAGCGGTGCTGCTGACCGTGCCTCGCACCGCTTGGCCAACCGCCTCGTGGGCAACGAGGAGTCCGAGGCGACCATCGAGACCTGCGGCGGGCTCAGCCTGCGGTTGCATCGACCGACGGTTGTCGCCGTCACCGGCGCCCACGGCGTGATCGACGTGCGCCAAGGCCGGCCGATGGCGGTGAACGGTGTCGAGCACCTCCCGGCCGGCGCCGAGATCACGCTGCGCGCGCCCGATGAGGGCATGCGGTACTACGTTGCGTTTCGCGGTGGCCTCGAGATCGCGCCGGTGCTGGGTTCGCGCAGCTTCGACACGTTGGCCGGGCTCGGGCCGCACCTGACTGCGGGTCTCGGGATTGCGATCGGCCCCGATCCGAACACGCCGATCACCACCGATCTCGGTGTGCGCCCGCCCCTGACGACCGAGATCCACCTCTTCGAGGGGCCACGTCGCGACTGGTTCACATCCGAGGCGTGGAGGACCCTGACAACCCAGCCGTTCCTGGTGAGCCCGTCGGGGAATCGGGTCGGCGCCCGTCTCAACGGCACCCCGCTGGAGCGCGTGGCGATCCGTGAACTGCTCAGCGAAGGGCTGGTCGAAGGGGCGATCCAGGTGCCGCCCGACGGTCAGCCGATCGTGATGCTCGCCGATCATCCAGTCACAGGCGGCTACCCCGTGATCGCCGTCGTGGCGCCGTATCACGTGCCCTCGGTCGCCCAAGCCCGACCGGGCACCGCGTTGCGATTTCGTCACGTGATCGGATAGGCGAGCAATCTGCGCCGCATCGCGCTACGTTGCGCACATGGAGCGCCGCATCTACGGCCTCGAGAACGAATACGGCGTCACCTGTACGTTGCGCGGTCAACGGCGGTTGAGCCCCGATGAGGTCGCCCGCTACCTCTTCCGGCGAGTGGTGTCGTGGGGACGCAGCAGCAACGTGTTCCTGCAGAACGGTGCCCGCCTGTACCTCGACGTCGGATCGCACCCGGAATACGCGACCCCGGAATGCGACTCGCTGTACGACCTGGTCGTGCACGACAAGGCGGGCGAGCGGATCCTCGAGAGCCTGCTGGTCTCGGCCGAACAGCGCCTCCGCGAGGAGGGCATTCGCGGCACGATCTACCTCTTCAAGAACAACACCGACTCGGCGGGCAACAGCTACGGCTGCCACGAGAACTACCTCACCCGGCGCGCCGACGATCTCGGTCACTACGCCGAGGTGCTGATTCCCTTCCTCGTCAGCCGGCAGATCTTCACCGGGTCGGGCAAGGTCCTGCAGACCGCGCGCGGCCCGATGTACTCGATCGCCCAACGCGCCGAACACATCTGGGAAGGTGTCAGTTCGGCCACCACGCGCAGTCGACCGATCATCAACACCCGAGACGAGCCGCATGCCGACGCCGAGCGGTATCGGCGCTTGCATGTGATCGTCGGCGACTCGAACATGAGCGAGTACACGACGTTCGTCAAGGTCGGCTCGGCGGCGTGCATGCTGCGAATGCTCGAGGATCCGTCGGTCGTGTTGCGTGACATGACTCTGGAGAACCCGATCCGTGCCATCCGCGACATCAGCCACGACATGACGTGCCGGCGCAAGGTGCGCCTGGCCAACGGGCGCGAGGTCAGCGCCCTCGACATCCAGCGCGAGTACCTCGATCGGGCGCAACGCTATGCCGATACCAAGGGGTTCCCGCCGCTCGAACAACGTGCGTTGGAGATGTGGGAGCACTGCATCACCACGATCGAGAACGATCCGTTGAAACTCGATCGCGAGGTCGACTGGGTGATCAAGTACCGGTTGCTCGACGCCTTCCGCACCCGCCACGAACTGCCGCTCGGCCACCCCCGGGTGCAGCTGCTGGATCTCCAGTACCACGACATCTCCCGCGAGCGCAGCCCGTTCTACAAGTTGCAGGACCGGGGGATGATCGAGCGGATGTGCGTCGATGCCGACATCGACGCGGCGGTCGACATCCCACCGCAGACCACACGAGCACGACTGCGCGGCGAGTTCATCAAGCGCGCCAAGGAACGCAAGCGGGACTACACCGTCGACTGGGTGCATCTCAAGCTCAACGACCAGGCTCAGCGCACCGTGTTGTGCAAGGACCCGTTCAAAAGCCGGGACGAGCGAGTCGAGAAGCTGATCGCTTCTCTGTGAGACCTGCGCTCCCAACGGCCGAGCCGCCCGCTAGCGTGGGCGTTGATGGCGACTGAGGACCCACGGGCAACTGTCGTTGACCCGGATCCCGACCTCTCGGTCGAGGACGAATACGACGATGTCACCGACCCCGACTCGCCCTCCCATCTTGTCAGCGACGGCAAGCGCAAGCGGTCCGGGCTGGCGGAGTGGATCATCGTCGTCGTCGTGGCCATCAGTTCGGCCCTTCTCGTCCGCGCCTACGTGCTGCAGCAGTTCGCGGTCGAGGGCACCTCGATGCTCAACACCTTGCACCCCAGCGACCGGGTTCTGGTCAACAAGCTGAGCTACCACCTGCACGATCCGCGCCCGCGGAGACGTCGTGGTGCTGAAGCGAATCGAGACCAACGCTCAGGAGCGTGACCTCATCAAGCGGGTTGTCGGCCTGCCGGGTGAGACGATCGAGTATCGCGACTGCCAGCTGTTCATCAACAGCAAGCTGGTCAAAGAGCCGTACCTCGATCCACAGATCGTTTCGCCCAATCGGTGTGGCGCCGACCAGCCGGCCGTGTTGGTCGAGCCCAAGCACGTGTTCGTGATGGGCGACAACCGTGGTGGATCGCTCGACAGCCGCGACGCCAGCGTCGGTCAGATCTCATACGGCAATCTGATCGGGCGCGCCTTCGTGGTCATGTGGCCGTTCGCCGACTGGCAGTGGTTGTAGCTCGGCCTCGGGTCCTTCATGAGCGATGAGTGGTGGACGCAAGCGGTAGACCAGTTCGGCCTCGATGAGTACGTCCAACCGACGAACGACGTGCCTCCGTCGACCGAGGCGAGCACCGACGCCACCGTCTCCAGCCCTGTGGTCACGTCATCAGCGCGACGCCGCCGGCACGTCGCCGTGGACTGGATCGTCATCGCCGTGGTCGCCCTCGCCGCGGCGTTCCTCCTGCGAGCCTTCGTGGTCCAGCAGTTCGCCGTCGACGGCGAGTCGATGCTGGGCACGCTGCATTCCGGCGACCGGGTCATCGTCAACAAGTTGAGCTACCGACCTGCACGATCCGCGCCACGGCGACATCGTCGTGCTGAAAGACGTCAAGGAGAGCCTGGAGATCCGCGATCTGATCAAGCGGGTGATCGCCCTGCCCGGCGAGACCATCGAGTATCGCGGGTGTCAGCTGCTGATCGACGGCGAGCGCATCACCGAGCCATACCTCGACCCGACCTTGGTCAGTGCCGGCCACTGTGGTCAAGCGCAGGAGCCCGTCGAGGTCGAGCCCGGCCACGTGTTCGTGATGGGCGACAACCGATCCGCGTCGCTCGACAGCCGAGCGCCCGCAATTGGCCAGATCCCGTACGACCACCTGATCGGTCGTGCCTTCGTCGTCGTCTGGCCGACCGCGGACTGGCGCTGGCTGTAAGACCTACCTCGGCCGTCGAGCGACTATGGCAACGGCGGCAACTGGCCGATCTCGGTGTGGTACACCTCGATCATGCGGTCGACCCAGTCGCTGTACACGCCGTCGAGACCCATGCGCAGGCCGGCCTGCAAGATGTGCGGCTCTTGCATGTCCCAGCCGAACGAGGCCCGCTCGAAGCGATGGAACAGGGCCACCATCCCACCGTTCCAGTCGGAGTGGTGCAGGTTGACCGCATCGATGCCCTGCTGGCGCAACGTCGCGGCGCGGCGCTCGGGCCCCTCCTTCATCCGTGACAGCCGTGTCGAGTCGACCAGCTTGGCGCCCTGCCCGCGCAACGGCAGGAGCGACTCCCATTGGGGTGCGCACAGCCACAGGCGCTCGACCATTGCCGGCGCGGCCTCGGACACGACGTCGATCACGACTTGGCCACTGGCGGCATCTTTGAGGTCGAGCGACAAGCTGGTAGTTGCTGCCGCAGTGGTCGATCAGCTCGGCGAGCGATGGGATGTGCCCCGGGAGCGCCGCCCGAGCCATCTCGCCGATCGGGCGCGTGCGTGCGAACGACCGCTTGATCACGCCGTCGTGATCGAGCACCGGGATGCCGTCAGCGGTCACCCACACGTCGCTCTCCAGTCCGTTGGCGCCCAGCTTCAGCGCCAATTCGAAGCCGGCGAGCGTGTTCTCGGGGGCGTGGGCACGGGCGCCGCGGTGCCCGAACGCGATGGGCTCGTCGAGGAGCGACGGAAGGCGTTGCTGCACCACTGAATGATGACACGGTGCAGCTCCGATCGCAGGTCCAGCTCGTAGACTCCCGGCGATGTTCAATCTCAGCGGCAGCGAAATCGTCTTTCTGCTGCTGATCGCACTCATCGTGCTCGGTCCGGAGAAGCTGCCCGAGGCCGTCCGCAAGTTCGGGAAGGCCTACGCCGAGATCAAGAAGATGTCGAGCGGGTTCCAGAGTGAGCTGAAATCGGCGCTCGACGAGCCGATGCGCGAGATGCGCGAGACCGCTGATGCCTTCAAGAAGGCGGCCAACTTCGATTTCGACGACAGCGGTGGAGCCGAGCGTCGCCGACAACACGCCCGATGCCGCGACGCCAGTCGAACCAGAACCAGTCGAGCCAGACGGTCGAAGCAGAACCAGAATCAGAGTCAGCCGGAGCCCGTCGAACCAGAACCGGCAGAGGCCGCTGCGGCGAGCAACGAGCCGCCGCTCGTGCGCCCGCCCGGCCCCACGTTTCACTCCGCAGCCCCGCAACCCAAGGTCGTCGAGACTGACGAGGAGACCGCTTCCGAATGAAGTTGTCGTTGAGGCGAAGCGGACGGCCGAAGGCGTCGTCTCCCGAAGATCGGATGACGCTCACCGAGCATCTGGCCGAGCTGCGCTCGCGCGTCATCCGCTCGCTGCTGGCGGTCGTGATCGGGATCATCATCATCATCGCCTTCTACGGTCCCGTGCTGCGGTTCCTGACCAAGCCGTACGTGGCGTTGTGCAAGCGCCGAGGGCCCGACTTCTGCGTCGCCAACCTGCAGTACCTCGGCCCGCTCGAAGGATTCACGACGCGGCTGTCGATCTCGACGTATGGCGGGATCATCATCGCTCTTGCCGGTGATCATGTGGCAGATCTGGCGGTTCATCGTGCCGGCCCTTCACGCCAAAGAGAAGAAGTACGCGATTCCGTTCGTTCTCTCGTCGGTCCTGCTGTTCCTGATGGGTGCCTTTGTCGCCTACTGGACGCTCGACAAGGCCATCGAGTTCTTGATCAGTTGGGCCGGTCCCGACGTCAAGGCCAACTTCCAGATCAGCAAGTACATCAGCCTCGTCGGGTTGATGATCGCTGCCTTCGGTCTCACATTCGAGTTCCCCGTGCTGCTCGTCTTCTTGCAGTTGGTCGGTGTGCTCACACCACAGACCCTGGTCAAACAGTGGCGCTACGCCACGGTGATCATCTTCGTGCTCGCTGCGGTCATCACTCCGAGCGGCGACCCGTACTCGATGATGGCGTTGGCCGTCCCGATGATGGTCTTCTATGCGGTCTCGGTGGTGATCGGACTCGTTGCCCAAAGACGAAAGCGGCGCGCCGAAGCGGCCGCCGACTGACACGATGAGGTCGTGAACGCACGTCGGGCCGAACTGGTTGCCCACTACGGCTTCCCACTGGACGATTTCCAACTCCGTGCCCTCGACGCCCTCGACGCCGGGCAGTCGGTGCTGGTCGCCGCGCCGACCGGCAGCGGCAAGACCGTCGTCGCCGAGTACGCCATCGACGTCGCCATCGGCGATGGTCACCGGGCGTTCTACACCGCGCCGATCAAGGCGCTGTCGAACCAGAAGTACCACGATCTGGTCGCCCGCCTCGGCCCGCAGAACGTCGGGCTGCTGACGGGCGACAACACGATCAACGGCGACGCGCCGGTGGTGGTGATGACGACCGAGGTGTTGCGCAACATGATCTACGCGCGCAGTGCCTCGCTCGATCGACTGGCGGTCGTCGTGCTCGACGAGGTGCACTTCCTGCAAGACACCTACCGGGGTCCGGTGTGGGAGGAAGTCATCATCCACCTGCCCACGCGAGTGCGCCTGGTGTGCCTGTCCGCGACCGTCAGCAATGCCGCTGAGCTGGCCGAATGGATCTCCACCGTCCGTGGACCGACCACCGCGATCGTCGAGGACCGGCGCCCGGTGAAGCTCGACAACCTGTATCTGATCGGCGACAAGACGCACGATCGCATGCATCTGTTGCCCACGCTGGTGAACGGTCGGATGAACGGTGACGCGGCGCGCCTCGACGAGGAGGCGGCCCGCAGCGCCAAGGGAAGCCGACCTCGGAAGGGCGCGGCGCAGGCGAGGCGACGTCTGTTCACGCCATCGCGGCTGGAGGTCGTCGAACTCCTCGAACAGCACCGGATGTTGCCGGCGATCCACTTCATCTTCAGCCGGAACCAGTGCGACGAAGCGGCCAGAGCGGTGATGGCTGCCGGGACTCGGTTGACCACCGGCGTGGAACGGGATCGGATTCGCGAGATCGTCGACGCCCGGTTGGGCGCCATCGACCCGGCCGACCTCGCCGTGCTGGGGTACAGCACCTTCCTCGGCCAGCTCGAAGCCGGTGTCGCGGCGCATCACGCGGGGATGGTGCCGCCATTCAAAGAGGTGGTCGAGGCGTGCTTTGTCGAGGGCCTCGTCAAGGTCGTCTTCGCCACCGAGACGTTGGCGGTCGGCATCAACATGCCTGCCAAGACCGTGGTCATCGAGAAGCTGACCAAGTTCACGGGCGACCATCACGCCTTCCTGACGCCGGGGGAGTACACGCAGCTGACCGGGCGGGCCGGGCGACGGGGAATGGACGACCTCGGCTATGCCGTCGTCCTGTGGAGCCCGTTCGTGCCGTTCGACCAGGTCGCCGCGCTGGCCAGCAGCCGCACGTTCCACCTCAACTCGGCATTTCGGCCGACCTACAACATGGCGGCCAATCTGGTGCGCTCCTACACCAGCGAGCGTGCCCACCACCTGCTCAACTTGTCGTTTGCCCAGTATCAGGCGGATGGTGACGTCGTGCGGATCGAGGCCGCGTCTCGACCGTCGGCAGACCCATCTGGCCGATCTGCTCGAGCGAGCGCGCAGCCCGTTCGGCGATATCGACGAGTACCGCAGGGAGATGAAGGGGTCCACGCCGCCGGCGCCCGGCGGCGCGGCCGGCCGCGACGACCTGGTGACGGTGGCGATGATGAAGCTGCGACCTGGCGATGTGATCTACGCCGAGAAGGCTCGCTATGCCGGTCGTGTTGCGGTGCTGACCAGCGCGCATCGCAAGGGTGGCATGCGCGTGACCGGCTTGACCGTTCGCCGGGACCTGGTGATGTTGACAGCGGTCGACTTCGACGAGCCCCCGCGAGCGCTCGGCAAGATCGAGTTGCCGGCCGACTACGCGCCGAACCGCCACGATTTCCAGAAAGAGGTCGTGCACCGGCTGGAGCTGGCCACGCTGGCGCCGCACTCCAAGCGGGCCCGGCGTGCCGTCGAGGTGTCGGGCGACGGCTCGCACCCCGTGGAGGCCGACCCCGAGCTCGACGACCGCCTCAAAGCCGCAGCACAGGCCGAACGAGTGGCGCGCGAAGTCGAGGAGTTGCGCACCCGGGTTCGCACCCGGAGCCAATCGGTCGCTCGCGACTTCGATCGCGTCCTGCGAGTGCTGGAGAACTGGGGCTACGTCGATGGGTGGGCCCTGACGGATGCCGGCAAGATCCTGGCCAGAACCTTCCACGAGTGCGACCTGTTGATCGTGGAATGCCTGCGACAGGGACTGCTCGACGACCTGGAGCCTGCGTCACTGGCTGGTCTGGTCTCGGTCTTCGTCTACGAGCACCGCAGCCCCGAGCCACAGCCGACCGCATGGTTCCCGTCGCCGACGGTGCGCAAGCGCTGGCAGCGCATCGCCGAGATCAGCTACGAGCTCGAAGAGATCGAGGAAGAGGCGGGGTTGTCGGTGCACCGGCCGCCCGACGCCACCTTCGTCGCCGTGGCATACGCGTGGGCGGCGGGGGAGGGGTTCGCCGAGGTCGTCGAGGCCGAAGAGCTCTCCGGAGGCGACTTCGTGCGCACGATGAAGCAGCTGATCGACGTGCTGCGTCAACTGGCGCTCGTCGCGCCGGAGCGGGCGACCCGACGCTGTGCCGAGCAGGCCGCCGATCAGCTCTTCCGCGGGGTGGTGGCGGCCTCCAGCGCAATGGAGGTACCCGACGAGGAGCCCGCTGCGACAACCATCGACGAACACGGCGATGACGATCCGCAAGGGTGAGCCCTGGGGCGAGCCGGCGGAATGTCCGCCCGACGTCAAGGTCGTGTCGAGCCGATCGCGACCTGCGCGACTGGGTGATGTGGCACCGCACGCGCGGCCAACCGATCCAGCCGATCGGTGTGTCCGGCGGAGACATGGCGCGCACCTGCGGCGGCGCCAGCGGCACGAGTCTGCTGACGGTGAAGGTGGTGGTGGACGCGATGCGCGTGACGCTCGACGACCGCGAACCGACGTGGGGAGTCGCCCATGTGACCGCTCGCCGCGAGTGGTGGCGCGGCGACATCGCCATGGTCATGAACGCCCAGTTCTACGGACCGTACGACGTGGCGCCGCGGTCGCACCCCAATGACGGCAAGCTCGACGTCGTCCGCATCGATGCGGCGATGAGCCTGCGCGAACGCCTGCAGGCGCGTCAACGCGCTCGCACGGGCACGCACCTCCCTCACCCGCACATCGGGTGGCGATCGCTCACCGACGTCGACCTCACGTTTGACCGCCCGATGGTGGTGTGGATCGACGGGGTTCGTTGTAGCGCCGCCAGCCGCGTGCGCGTCAGTGTCGAGCCCGACGCCTACACCGCGTACGTCTGAGTCGGAGGTGGCCGCCGGGCATGCCGGGACTATGGTCGAACGCCATGCAGTCATGGATACTCGAAGAATCGCCAGGTGCTTATCGATGGGGGTCGATCGACCTGCCGGAGTTGGCCGCCGACGACGTGGCAATACGTGTCGTCGCCAGTGCGCTCAACCACATGGACCTGTGGGTCACCCGCGGTGCGCCAAAGCCGCCGTTGCCACACGTGCCCGGTTGCGATGTCGCCGGGGTCGTGTCGGCCATCGGCTCAGACGTCACCACGGTTGCGATAGGTGATGAGGTGGTCGTCAATCCCGGCGTCTCGTCGGTTGCCGACATCGAGGCGTGGGGCAACGACAGCCCGATGGGCTCGAGCTTCATGATCTACGGCGAGCACTGCTGGGGTGGGCACGCCGAGACGGCCATCGCCCCCGAGCGCAACGTTCGCAAGCGGCCATCGACACGAACGTGGGAGGAATGTGCGGCGTTCCCGCTGGCCTACTTGACGGCCTACCGCATGCTGCGCCGAGCCCGCCTGCAGTCGGGCGACACGCTGTTGGTGGTCGGAATCGGATCGGGCGTGTCGTGCGCCGCACTGGCGATGGGAACGATGATGGGTGCGCGCGTCGAGGTCACCAGTCGCAGCGAGCAGAAGCAGGCTCAGGCCATCGAGATGGGCGCCGCCGCTGCACACGACAGCGCGGCGGCGAAGTGGGCGGTCGAAGCCGACGTCGTGGTCGAGAGCGTCGGTCCGGCGACGTGGGACCAATCGGTGCGAGCGCTCAAGCCGGGAGGGCGCATGGTGGTGTGCGGCAGCACATCGGGGCCCAAGGTCGAGCTCACGCTGCCGAGGTTGTTCTTCAAGCAGTTCGAGATCATCGGCTCGACGATGGGCAGCTATCAGGAGTTCGACGAGGTCCTCGCCTTGGTCGACCGCGGGCTGCCGATCACGATCGATCGGTCGTATCCGCTGGCGGACTACCAGGAGGCATTGGCCCGTCTCGAGCACGGCGAGCAACTGGGCAAGATCGTCTTGACCCACGAAGGGGGCTGACATGGACATCGAAGCGCTGAAAGTTGCCGTGTGCGCCGAGGTCGATCGCCACGCCGACCGACTGCTCCACGCCAGTCACGAGATCCACGCCCATCCTGAACTGAACTTCGAAGAGCACTTCGCCCACGACCTGCTCGTCGACCAGCTCCGCTCCGCCGGTCTCGACACCACTGCCCACGCCTACGGCGTCGACACGGCGTTCGAGGCCACGGCGGGCCAGGAAGGCTTCAACGTTGCCGTGCTGTGCGAGTACGACGCCTTGCCCGGGATCGGGCACGCCTGCGGTCACAACGTGATTGCCACTGCGGGTCTCGGTGCAGGGCTGGCAGCGGCGGCAGTCGCCCAGCAAGCGGGCGGAAGGCTGCGGATCATGGGCACACCGGCCGAAGAAGGCGGCGGTGGCAAGATCGCGATGGCCCGGCGTGGAGCGTTCGAGCAGGTGGGCGCAGCGATGATGGTGCACCCCGCCGACGCGGACCTGATCTCGATGGACACCATCGCACTGCAGGAGTTGCACGTGCAGATGCACGGGAAGGCGGCACATGCCGCTGCGGCGCCGTGGGAGGGCCGTAACGCCCTCGATGCGGCGGTCCTGGGGTACATGAACATCGCCGCAATGCGCCAGCACATCCGGCCCACGGAGCGCATCCACGGGATCATCACCAAAGGGGGCGACAAGGCCAACATCGTGCCGGCCGAGACGGCGATGGAGTGGATCGTTCGGTCGGCCACCATCGAATCGCTGCAACCACTGAAGCAGCGGGTGCTGACGTCGTTGGAGGCTGCGGCGACGGCGTGCGCGTGCTCGATCGATCACCAGTGGAACGACCACACCTATGCCGACATGATCGACAACGGACCCATGGTTGCTGCCTACGTCACCAACGCGGCGCGTGTGGGGCGTACGGTTGTCGATCCTGCGTCCGTCGGGCGCCGGGTCGTGGGCAGCACCGACATGGGCAACATCAGCTACCTGGTGCCGTCGATCCACCCGATGATCAAGGTCGCCGGCGACGGCATCGCGATCCATACGCTGGAGTTCGCCGAGTGGGCCAGGTCGCCCGATGGCGACAAGGCGGTGCTCGACGGCGCCAAGGCGATGGCGATGACGATCGTCGATCTGTGGACATCGGCCGATCTCCGCGAAGCGGCGACTGCGGCGTTCGCCGAACGGCCATCGTCGGTCGAGGTCCTCTAACCGCTGGTCAGGCCGTCGCGTAATGCGGCGGGCGGCGAGCGCCAACCCGTAGGATTTCCAGCTGTGACGGTCTACGTCCCCGAGGAGTACACGCCCGCCGAGGCCGACACGTTACGTCGGTACTTCACCAATCTCGACGGTCCGGTATTTGCCCTGGTCAACCTGCCCGAAGTGGTCAAGGGGGCGCTCTTCGCACGCTACAGCCGCAGCTCCAAGAGCCTGCGGCGGCTGTTCCTCGACGAGTTCGTCGGCGATCTCGACATCAGCGGCGACCATTCGGTGGACGCGACGATCGGTCTCGAACGCGCCGAAGAACTGTACGAGAAGGTGTTCTTCGAGTACGGCGACGATTCCGTCGCCCAGCTCGGTGGTGTGCATCTGGCCTGCGAGCAGGCCTCCAACGTGCTCACCAAGGTGCTCGAATGGGGCCGCCTGATGAGCTATCTCGAGCAGAGCACTCGCTACATCGCCTACGACTCGCGCATCGGCGGGAGGTATCGGTTCTACCGAGACCCGGCCGTGCTGTCCAGTCGATTCGGGACCCGCTACGTCGGCGATATGGACCGGCTGTTCGACACCTACTCGCTGTTGCTCACCAAAGTCACCGATCACGTGCGCGTCACGGTCGATCGCGATCCCGCCGACAGCGACTTCGTTTTCCGCCAGGCCACCCGGGCCAAGGCGCTCGACGCGGTGCGCGGCGTGCTGCCCGCCGCGTCGTTGTCGAACGTCGGCATCTACGGCAGCGGCCAGGGCTTCGAGAACCTGCTGTTGCGCATGCGCGCTCATCCCTTGCCCGAGGCTCGGCAGTACGCCGAACTGATGCTGCACGAACTCCGCAAGGTCATCCCCAGCTTTCTTCGCCGAGTCGACCTCGCCGATCGCGGCGGTCGCTGGACCAACTACCTGTCGACCACCCGCGAGCGCACGGCTGAGTTGGTCGACACGTTGTTCGGTGGCACACCGGTCGAACCCGCTCCGTCGGTGCAACTCGTCGACTGGGACCGCGATGCCGAAGACAAGCTGCTGGCAGCGATCTGCTACTCGCACACCAACTTGCCCGAGGCCCAGTTGCTCCAGCGTGTCCGCACCCTCGGGCCCGACGGAGCGGCTTGCCCTGATCCGGGCGTATGTCGGTGAGCGTGAGAATCGTCGGCACAAGCCCGGTCGGGCGTTCGAACGCATCGACTACCGGTTCGACGTGCTCAGCGACTACGGGGCGTTCCGCGACCTGCAGCGGCATCGCCTGCTGACCATCGAATGGCAGCCGCTGACGCCGAATCACGGGTACGTGCGCCCCAGCCTGATCGACGAAGCGGGTCTGACCGAGATCTTCGACGATGCGATGGCGCGTTCGGCGGCGCTGTTCGATCTGCTGAAGGACGAATTCCCGCACCAGGCCAGCTATGCCGTTTCGATGGCATACCGGTTGCGGTACTCGATGCAGTTCAACGCCCGCGAAGCCATCCACATGCTCGAACTCCGGTCTTCCCCGCAAGGTCACCCGGCCTATCGCCAGGTCGCGCTGGAGATGCACCGACTCATCGGTGAGCAAGCCGGACATCGGGCGGTCGCCGAGGCGATGAGTCATATGACGATGGAGGCGCCCGGAGCTGGAGCGGCTCGACGCAGAGCGCCGCGCCGAGGTGCGACGGGGTCAATCCTGAGCTGACACATGCTGACCGTGACCGTTGTCACAGGAACGAGAAGCAAGGTCGGTGGCTGACCGCCGTAGTATCCCCGCCCGCGCCCAGGGTTACCGCACGACGATGAAGGACCGAAGATGGCTGATGATGATGAGGTGGTTGGGCCCGATGACGAGTTCGAGGAAGAGACCGAAGAAGAGGAAGAGCCTGCAGAGCTGACCGACGATGACCTCGACGAAGAGGCCCTCGTCGATGACGACGACGACGAATTCGGCGAGATCGACGATCCGTTCGACGGCGACGCCGACGAAGAAGAGGAAGAAGAGGACACCGAGAAGGAAGGTCCGGTTCGCAAGTCGGTCGCGACCGATGAAGAGGATGACGACGACGACATCATCGCCCCCGACGATGTCGAAGCTGACCTCGACACGATCCTGAAGGACCGCCTGGTTGCTGCCGACGAAGACGGTGGCGACGACGAGGAAGACGAACCGGAGGATCGCAGCGAGTCGAGCGATCGCCTCCAACCCAAGCGATCAGACGAGCAGCTGTGTCCGAGCTGCTTCCTGCTCGTGCGCAACAGCGCGCCGATCTGCCCGGTCGGCGATGACGATTGTCCGCTGTTCCCTCGAACCTGATGCACGGATTGCGATGAAGGGTCGGGGATGAACGAGGTCGTCCGTCCCGCCGAGCCAAATGACGCCGCCCAACTCGCCGAGCTGGAGGGTGCCGCACGGCACCATCTGATCGACCAACGTGGCGGGGCAGCGCTGCTTGCCGAGCAGCCGCCGATCGGTGATTGGGCGTCGGCCATCGAGGACCATGCACGTTGGATCGGCGTTGCCGAGCTCGACGGCTTCGTCGTTGGGTATCTCGAGCTGGCCGTCACCGGCGAGATCGCTGTGGTCCGCCAGGTCTACGTGCAGCCCGAAGCCCGCGAGCTGGGGTTCGGCGACGGCCTGCTCGAGGCCGCGCGCCAGGAGGCGCAGCGACACGGCTGCAGCGCCCTGGAGGGCTTTGCGCTGCCGGGCGATCGCGACACGAAGAACCTCTACGAACGCGCCGGTATCACCGCTCGCAAGATCATCGTGTCGACCCGCCTGTAATCGAGCTGCTACCGGCCCTGCCAGTTCGGAGGCCGCTTCTCGATGAATGCAGTCAGGCCTTCCTTGGTGTCTTCCGATTGGAGGACTGCGGCGAACTGCTCATTCGTCATCGCCTTCAGCGTTTCATCATCCTCGAACGCGCTGGCCAGGACCACCTTGCGGCTGGCCCGCACCGCCAAGGGGGCCGCAGCGCAGATCTGCTCGGCAAGCGCGATGGCGGCCTCGACGGCCTGACCAGGCTCGACGATGCGATTGACCAGGCCGAGCTCGTAGGCGCGTTGGGCGGGAAGTGGCTCGCCGGTGAGGATCACCTCCATCGCCGCGGATCGGCCGATGGCTCGTGGAAGGCGGAACAACCCACCCGCACCGGCGATGAGGTTGCGTTTCACCTCGGCGAGCCCGAAGGCCGAGCGGGTCGTGGCGACAACCAGATCGGCGGCCAGCACGATTTCGCATCCGCCGGCGGTGGCCAGGCCGTCGACGGCCACGATCACCGGCTTGTCGCGGTCGCGATAGACAAACCCGGCGAACCCGCCTCGTTTGGTGTTGAGTGACCCGGCCTGACCCGAATTGATCGCCTTGAGGTCAGCCCCGGCACTGAAGACCGGCTTCGCTTGGGCTTCGGTGTTGGCTGTCAGGACGCCGACCCACACGTCAGGGTCGCTCTCGAGTTGGTCGATCGCGGACTCCAAACCGGCGGCGACGTCACCGTTGACGGCATTGCGTGCCTCCGGGCGATTGAGCGTGATCAGGCCGATGCGGCCGCGGGCTTCGTACAGAACGAGGTCGGACATGTCGACGACTGTAGGGCGCGCACCTGGATCATGCGAACCGGTCACACCGCCGATCGAGCTGGGAGTGAAGTGTGCACGTTCGATGCGAACGGTACGCATCCAACCTGCACACTTCGCCGGATCGGTCAGCCTTCGTCGGTGACTGGTGGTGCCTCGTCTGCGACTGGGGCTTCGTCGGCTGCGGTGGGTTCGTCTGCGACTGGGGCTTCGTCGGCTGCGGTGGGTTCGTCTGCGACTGGTGTTTCGTCCGGTGCGGCGGGCTCGTCGGCGGCTGGTGCTGCCTCGGCAACTGGGGCTTCGTCGGGCTCCGGTGATACCTCGGCGATTGGGGCTTCGTCGGTGACGGGTGCCGCCTCGGCGGCTGGTGTTTCCTCGGCCGCGACTGGTGCTTCCTCGGCGACGGCGGGCTGGGTCTGTTCGACCACCAGCGTCTCCTCTGGGGCCTGCAGTGGGGCCGGCTCGGGTGCGGGCGTCGCCGGCTTGGCGGCTTTCGGAGCCGCAGGCGCTTTGGGCGCGGCCTTCTTCGGAGCCGTGGGTCGAGTCGGACGCAGTGGCTTGGGCGCTGCCGCGCCCTGGCTGACCTCGATCTCGAACAACGCGGCGACCTGAGGCAGCAGGGGACCGACGCGCTTGACCGTCGCCAGCAACTCGTCGGACGGCTGTGCCGGCTTGGCGGCCGGCTGGACGTGGCTGCGCACCGGAGAGAACGCCGCAGCTTCCAGCACGGCGATCCACCGATCATCGAGCGCCTCCGCAGTGAGGTTGGCCGTGGTGGCTGTCGCCAGCTTCATGGCGAGCTCGGTTGGGAAGCGAACGCCGGCTTTCGGCGGCTGCGACGACAGCTTCAGGGCTCGGATCACCCGTCCGACACCGATGGCGGCGTCGATGTCTTCGAACCACAGTGCCAACTCGGTCTCCTGCTTGGTGACCAGCGCGGCCTTCAGATCGGCGGCGACCGCACGCGTCGTCTCGTCGCGGGCGACCATCGGGTCTTCCCCCGCGGCGACGACGCTGCGCAGGTCGCGGAGATCGAGGTCGTCGATGTCGGCCAGCGCCGCATCGGCGCGGTCCAGCCATTCGGCGACGCGCAGTCGCGGGAGCAGCCCTTCAGCCATCGACAGCAGGCCACCGGCGGGTACCTCGGGCTGACCCTCGGCCTTCAGTCGCTGGTTCTGCTCGTTGACAGCCTGACGCACGGCCGGCAGCCCACCTTGGAGGGCGCGCTCGGCGACGGGTCGTTGCTCTTCGGGCAGGTCGGCCAGCACAGCGTTGCGGTGGACGCGGCCCGGCCTGAGACGCTTGGGCTTCGGACGCTGTGGAAGCTCGGGCGGCGCGGTGAAGTTGGGGCGTGTGCGGCGCTCGGATCGCTGGCCACGGTCGGTGCGTGTGGTGCCACCGGGACGGTCGCCGCTCGGCCGGTCGCCCGACGGGCGGTCGGTGCGTGTGGTCGCGCCATCGCGGCGAGGTGGGCGGTCGCCGTCGCGGCGGGGGCGTCGATCGCCGCCTGGTCCGTTGCGGCGCGGTGGACGGTCACCACGATCACCGCGTTCTCCCCGGTCGCTGCGCTCGCGTCGCGCCAGCTGTTGTGTGACGGCCTCGAACGGCTTGTCGCTGGGGATGAGATCGAGCAGTCCGGACTTCTCCGCCTTCTCCTTGCCGGTCGAGACCGACAGGATCGTCATGCCATCGAGCTCGACTTCCGCATCGGCTTTGAGCACCGACCCGATCTTGGCGCCATCGGGCAACAACGCGCCGTCGAGTACCCCCTTGGGTGCTCTGGCTCCGGCAGCGCGCCACGTCCAGGTACCATCCGGGCGCGCGCTGGTGAGCTCGATTTCGATCCTTCGGGACATAGGCCCGCAACCGTATCTGGCGCGAGCCGCTTCGCTCCACCGTGAAACGCGGTTGTCGCCGCGAGCCCAATGCTCACTACGGTGACGTGCCGTGCCTATTTATGCCCTCGGTGACCAGGTTCCGTCGATTCATCCCGATGCGTACGTGCACCCCGACGCAGTCGTGATCGGCAATGTGACGATTGGTGCGCACAGCTCGGTGTGGCCCTGTGCTGTGCTGCGCGGCGATGACGGAGCGATCACCATCGGACGGCGCACCAGCGTGCAGGACGGCTGCGTGGTGCACACAACACCGCACGACCCGACGACGATCGGTGACGATTGCGTGATCGGTCACATGGTGCATCTCGAGGCGTGCACGATCGAGCCGTGGTGCCTCATCGGGGTCGGGTCGGTCGTGCTGCATCGTGTGGTCGTCAGCAGCTGGGCGATCGTTGCTGCCAATGCCGTCGTGCTGAACGACACGATGGTGCCCTCGGGCGCGCTCGCGGTCGGTACACCGGCTGTCATCAAGGAGGGCAGGGCTCGCCGCGAAGACATCGAACGTGGGGTGACCACCTACGTCGAACGAGCAGCACGGTTCCGCGCCGAGTTGCGGCGCATCGACTAGTGCTCGCCCTCGTGGTCACGGTCGACAGCGGCGACGCCGACGTGGCCGCTGATGCGCTGTGGTCGTTGGGTGTGGTCGCCGTCGAGGAGCGAGCCGTGGCCGACCGAGTGGAGCTGTGGACCTCGCTGGGCGACGACCGCGAGGCGGTGACTGCGGCCGCCTCCGAGTCGTTGCGGCGGTGGTCGTGGCGGGTCGTCGAGGTCGATGAGGCTGTTGCCGACACGTGGCGGCAACACGCGCAGCCGGTCTTCGTCGAAGCCGACCTGGTGATCTGCCCGGCCTGGGTGGCGTTCGAACCCGGCGCCGGCGTGCGGGTGCTGCGGATCGAGCCCGGTTCGACATTCGGGATGGGCGACCACCCGACCACGGTGCTGTCGATGAGGGCGATTCACGCTGTGATGTTTGCCGGAGCACGCTTGCTCGACGTGGGCTGCGGATCGGGCGTCTTGTCAATTGGCGCCTGCGTGCTGGGCGCGTCGCGGGCCATCGCGATCGACATCGCGCCGGCGTCGATCCCGATCACCGCCGCCAATGCCGCGGCGAATGGCGTCGCCGGCCGAATCGAGGTGTCGAACACTCCGCTGGCCGAGATCGAAGGGCAGTTCGACATCGTCGTTGCCAACATCCTCGCACCGGTGCTGATCGATCTCGCCGACGACCTTCGCCGCGTCGTCGCACCCGGTGGGGTGCTCATCGTCAGCGGTGTGTTGGCGGACCGCCACGATCACGTCGAAGAGGCGCTGTTTCCGTTGCGTCGAACGCGCCGGCAAACGCTCGACGGCTGGGCGGCGCTAACCCTGCAGTAGCGGGCTCAGATCGAGTGTGTCGAGCGCAGGGAGGTAGCTGCGCACGGCGTCTCGACGGAACTGGGTGCACAGATCGGGACGGAAGAACCGGGCGCCTTCGCGTACGACGTAGTTGAGGATGAAGAAGCGGTAGACCTCGGGCAGGAAGGCGACCTCCTCCTCGCTCATCGGGAACACGCTTCGGTATGCGTCGAGGAACGCGAGGAACGACGGCTCGACCAAGGTGTGCGGACCATAGGTGAACCGTGTGCGGTCGCCGGTGCTGCTGGAGACTCGCGACAGGAAGTAGAAGTCGAGCAGCCGCGGTTCGATGCGAAACCAGTCGTAGTCCCATCTGCTGTACAGGCGGAATCGGCCGTCGGTGTGCGTCTCGACCGAGAAGTTGCCGAGGTTCCAGTCGATCAGGATCGGGATCTTCGGCCATTCGTCGTAGCCGACTTCGACCAACCGTTCGAGGAACCGATGGGTGTGCTTCCACAAGACGGCGATGGCTTCCGGCGGCAGATCGAAGTTGCGCGGCGCGAACGGGCTCTCGAGCAGGTCGAGCAGGTGGATCGCATCGCTCTTGATCGTCTTCGACGCACTCGGCAGCAGCGGGGCGATCTCGGCGCAGGCCAGGTGGAACTCGGCCATCTCGGTGGCCAGGTTGGCGATCTGCGCGGCTGACAGGATGCGGGGGAGCGAGTCGCGGCGCGGGACGTCGTCGTAGAACACGGCCCACATGTGCTGGTCGTACCAGGTGAAAATCCGGCCGTCACGGCTCCAGATGTCGGCCAGCATGCCGGTGAACCTGGTGGCATGGAGCAACCCGGCACAGCGGTTGAGCTGCTCGTGGTCCTCGACGAACAGGAAGTACGAGCCGTACGACGACACCTTGCTGACGACGGTGGAGCCGTCGTCGAGGTGGAGCCGGTAGACGCGGTTCGTCGAGACGTTGGCGCTGACCTCGTCGGCCGCCGTGATGGAGCGATCGTCGCCAAACGCAGCCCAGGCCGCGTCGAGCGCCTGGCGGTGGGAGGACGCGCCGCTCATGCGGCGATCGTAGGCCCTCGGCTAGCTGACGTTGCGGGCTCGTACGCCAATCGGTGCGATCAGGCGATAGCCGGCGCTGTGGCGCTCGTCCTCGCTCTCGCCACCCCAGAAGCCGTACTCGTGGTTCGTGCGGGCGTACTCCTGGCACGCACTGTGGACGATGCAGCTGGCACACACCGACTTGGCCGCGGCCTCGCGCCGATCCCTGGCCTGTGGCCGTTCGGCGGGTGGAGGAAAGAACAGGTGCGTGAGCCCTTTGCACGCTGCCTGGTTCATCCAGCGATCGTCTGTGAGCACTCGATGGAAGAAAATCTCCACCGCGGCCATAAAGAACCCCCTCGTGCGACTGTCTGCGGTACTGCAATCCGTGCTGCACCGCCCCCCAAGGGCACCCAATCGGCCAGCACTGCCACACTAAGTCGGCGTTGACGGCGAGTCAATTGTAGATTGCAAGGAAATTCAGCCGAGGAGGTGGCGGACCCCGGCGGCGAACTGCTCGACATCGCCGAGGGTCGTGTCCCAGGCCGTCATCCAGCGCACCTGCGAGCGGCTGACGTCCCAGTCCCAGAAGAACGCCCAGTCCTGCAGTGGTGCGATCGCCTCGGGTGGCACGCTGGGAAAGACGCTGTTCACAGCCGGTGGGGCGCCGTGCACCACTGCTGCGATGTTCGACGTCGCCTCGTACAGCTGCTGGCACATCGCGTTGGCGTGCTCGGCCAGTCGGATCCAGCGATCGTCTTCGAGCAGTGCGTTGAACTGCGCCGCGACGAATCGCATCTTCGACGGCAGTTGGTTGACCTGCTTGCGCACGTAGATGGCCCGCTCGGCCAGCGCCGGATTGAGGAAGATGACGGCCTCGCCGCCGGCGAGGCCGGCCTTGGTGCCGCCGAAGCTCAACACGTCGACCCCGGCGTCGACGGTGAACGAGCGCAGCGCCGCCAGCGTCCCGCCGAGCGCCGCGGTGGCGTTGGCCAGGCGTGCCCCGTCCATGTGCACGACCATGCCGAGTCGGTGAGCAGCGTCACACAGGGCGGCGACTTCATCGGCGGTGTACACCGTGCCGAGCTCGGTGCTCTGGGTGATCGAGACCACACCGGGTTGGGCATGGTGCATGTCGCCTTGGAACCGTGCCAGAGCCTCGATCTGCTCCGGACGCAGCTTGGCGTCGGCGGCCGGCGCGGGCACGATCTTGGCGCCGAGGGCCCGCTCGGGCGCGCCGGTCTCGTCGACGGAGATGTGCGCCCATTCGGTGCACAGCACGAAGTCGGCCGGGCGGACCATCGTGGCCAGCGCCATCACGTTGGCGCCGGTGCCGTTCCACACCAGGAACGCCTGCGACGTGGGCCCGAACATGTCGCGGAACCGAGCCTGCGCCTCGGCTGTCCAGCGGTCGGAGCCGTAGGCCACGGCGTGACCGGTGTTGGCGGCGACGATCGCCTCGAGCACCGCTGGATGCGCGCCGGCCGCGTTGTCGCTCGAGAAGTCCCGCTGCGGGGCGGGCGGCATGGTGGCGATGCGCTGAGCAAAGTCGGGATTCACGGCCGCCATTCTGACCCGATTGGCCTCACAGCCCGAAGTGCGTGGTGATGACCCTGCCACTGCGGTCCGCCGCGCTCGGGGCCAGGTCGCCGACGACGAAGGTGCGCTGCAACCAGCGATCCAGGCCGTCGAAGCGAGCGGTGAACGGCGAGCGACCGTGCACGGCGACAGCGTTGTCGACGACCAGCAGGTCGCCCGCCTCGAGTGCCACGGAGGTGTGACATGCCGCGGTCGCCTCACCCAGGACGCGAATGGCCTCGTCGGCGTGTCGCGTCGATCCCGATCATCAGGTCCGCGTCGAACACCATCGACGGTCGGTGACGATCTCCGGTCAGCACCGCCATCGGCTCTCCGAGCACACTGGCGCGGCCGTGCAGGTAGCTCTCGTCGGTCGCCGTGCGGAATCGGGGTTGGAACAGCACGTCGACCACATCGGAAGGCAACTGCGGCAACACCTCGAAGATCGACGCCAGGGTCGTTCGAGCCTGTGTGTCGCCGCGGAGGCAGAGCAACAGCAGGTAGCGCGGGCGGTACGGATGGAAGGCCGCTTCGGTGTGGAACATCAGTTGCACCTTCGACGACGTGGAGACCTGTCGATCCGCTGCAGCCCGGGTGGGCACGATGTTCTGGACGAGGTCACCCCCGTGCTCGGGCTCGTAGCCGACGGGCTGTCCCAAGCGGCGGGCGACGGTCAGGAGCGTGAACTCGCTCACCGAGTCCTTGGTCGCCGGGGTCATCGGCGTCGGGGGAGTGAGCGGCAGATCGCCGATGGGCATTCCGCGCAGCAACAGTGCACCGGAGTGGTGGGCGTGGTCGGCGAAGTCGACCAGCGCGTCGTGCACCACTGGCGGCAAGGACCTTGCGGCGTGCCCGGCTGCGCGGACGAACCGCTCGATGTCCGACTCGAGCGTCGGGATCCGCTTCGCCGGCCACGGAGGCGACATGAGTGCGATCGGTGCTGCATGGTGTGTCAGGGTGCTCATTGCCGTCCGTTCCAGGTCACGATGACGATCGGAAGAAATATTCCAATTGCCATGCTATCGGGAACAAACAGATCGGCGATGTGGGTGCAGCTATGCTCCGCGGCCGTGGAAGTGGCCGATCGCATTGGCAAGACGAGCACCAGCCTGACGAAGGCGGAGCGTCGCGTTGCCGAGGTCGTCTTGTCGAATCCGCAGCTGGTGGCGTTCGGAACGGTCGCCGATCTGGCCGAGGGAGCGGGTTCGGGGGCGGCCACGGTGGTCCGGCTCGCGACCAAGCTCGGCTTCGAGGGGTTCAGCTCGCTCCAGGCGTCGGTGCAGCAGGATCTGGCCAACCAGCTGCGTCCCGCGGCAGAACGGATCCGTGATCCAGCGGTGCACGACTCGCTCAGCCGCCATCTGCAGCTCGAGCTCGGCAACGTGCAGACGACACTGGGTGACATCGACCAAGGCGCCCTCGCCGACGTGGTCGAGCACCTCGCCGATCCATTGCGCCGCGTGCACGTGCTGTCGGGAGACGCATCCCGCGGTGTGGCCACACAGTTCGTCGGCGACCTCTCAGCACTTCGTGCCCAGGTGGCCAACATCGATGGCAACGATGTCGCCGTTCGTCGCACTGTGGCGTTGATGGAGGAGACCGACGTGCTCGTGACGGTCGACGTCCGTCGCTACGACCGCTGGCTGGTCGACGCAGCTCGCACGGCCGCCAAGGCAGGGGTGTGGACGGTGTCGATCGCGGACAGCGTGTTGTCGCCCGTTGCCGCTTGTTCGCAGCGCACGCTGGTCGTCACTGCCGCCGGCGCCGGCCCGTTCGACAGCCACGTCGGCACACTCGCGTTGATGAACGTGTTGGTCGCGGGAGTGGCAATCCGTCTGCGCGGTGTCGCCACCGAGCGGTTGGACCGTGCCGAGGCCGCCTGGCGGGCCAGCAACGCTCTCAGCGATCGTTGACGAGAGCTGCGATCAGTCGGCGGGAACGGCTTGCCACGAGCCGTCGGTCGCCGCGCTGGTGATCGCCGCGGCAACCAACTCCTGCACCCGGGCGCCGACGGCGAAGTCGGGCTCGACCTGGCGCCCCTCGGCGATCGCCGTGACCCATTGCCGGGTCATCGCCTCGGTGCGGCGAAAGATGTGGCGGTAGGTGTCGTGGACGTTCTCGCGTGGGGCGCCACTCCACGCCTCATCGGGAATTGGAAGGACGTGTGCCGGGCCGGGTTGTCCGGCGCGCAACCCGCGGACCTCCTGCACGGTGTCCCAATCATTGACAGCGTGCAGCGTTCCGTCGCTGCCATGCAGATCGAGCTCATGGATCTGACCGAACGGCGTGCCTTCCCAGCACACCGCGCTCGACCTGCAAGGTCGCCGAGGCGCCGGACTCGAACCGAGCGAGGATCACCGCGCTGTCCTCGACCTGGGTGTAGCTCGAGCCGTCGGGTCGTGGCTGGCGAGGCACGAAGCTGTCGCGGTGCGCGCTGACGGTGGAGATCTCGCCGAGGAACCACCTCGCCATGTCGAGCCAGTGCGAGCCGAGGTCGCCGAGGATGCCGGTTCCGGCTTTGGCTTCGTCGAAGCGCCAGGCATACGCGCCATCGCGGGCGTAGCCGGCGAAGTAGCGCATGCTGAGGTGATAGGGCTGGCCGACGTAGCCGTCGACGATCAGCTGCTTGATGAACTGGTTGGTCGGCATGAAGCGATAGGTGAACGGGACCATCGTGATCGCACCCCTGCGGCGTGCCTCGCCCGCCATCTCGTGGGCTTCCGCAACGTTCATGCCCAGGGGCTTCTCACACAACACGGGCAGCCCGCGGTCGAGCGCGGCCATGGTGATGTCGTAGTGCGTCTCATTGGGAGTGGCGATGATCACGGCATCGACCTCGCCGCTGTCCAACATCGCCGTCCAGTCATCGAAGGCGTGGGGCACGTGCCAGCTGGCGGCGACGCTCCTGGCGCGCTCGAGGTCACGGCCGCAGAGGGCCGTGATCGTTCCGATCGAGTGATCCGCGAGTGCGGGCAGGTACATCGCCTCGGCCCACCAACTGGTGCCGACCAGCCCGACTCGTACTGATTGGCGGGAGCTCGTCGCGTCGGGCATGGTCGGTCAGTCTGGCAGGGCGGTGCCAGCCGGTGAGGAGCCGTGCGTCAGTCGGTGGGGCTGCCGAAGCGACCGTGGTCGAAATCGATGAACGCCTGTCGAACCTCGTCCTCGGTGTTCATCACGAATGGTCCGTACCGGGCAACCGGCTCGCCAATCGGTTGACCGGTCAACACGATGACCTCGGACCGTGGCGCCACGCCGGTCAGGGCGAGGTCGTCGCCGTCGACCACTGCGAGCACCCCCTCGTCGACCTGCGTGTCGCCAATAGCAATACCACCGGTCAGGGCGTAAGAAAGCACGACGTGTCCCCGAGGCAGGGTGGTCGACACCGTGGCGCCTTCGTCGAGCGTCACGTGGGCATAGGAGATCGGAGTGCGAGTGCGGCCCGGACCGGTGAGGCCGAACAGCTCCCCGGCGACGACTCGGACCGTCGCGCCCGGGCGTTCATCACGTGCGTTCTGATCGGCGCGGATGTCCTGGTATGCGGGTGTGGTCAGCTTCTCCGAAGCGGGCAGGTTGACCCACAGTTGCAAGCCGTGCGTGCGGCCGCCCGGCGGCCTGGGCGGCGGCCGACGGGCCCTCCCTGTGCAGCACGCCGGAGCCCGCCGTCATCCATTGGGTGTCACCGGCGTGAAGATAGCCATGGCTGCCCATCGAGTCGCGGTGCTCGGAGTCGCCCTCGAGCAGATAGGTCACGGTTTCGAAGCCGCGATGAGGATGCCACGGCGTTCCCGTGCCCTCCCCGGGCGCGAATTCGACCGGTCCGAAGTGGTCGAACAGCAGGAACGGGTCGATGTACGAGAGCGACGAGGTGGGGAACGGGCGACGGACGACGAAGCCGTCGCCTTCGACGGCGCGTTGGGCGGGGATCAGGCGGGTGACGGTCGCAGTGGAAGCGGACATGATTCTCCTTCGTTGCATGCGCATCTGTTGCTATCACAACAATTGATGAGAGCAAACTATTCCGGGTCGGACGGGTGCAATCGTCAGTACAGGGTCGAGGAAGAGGGGAGTGCCGTGGCGTCAGACGTCGGCGCCCGGCCCTGCAGGTCAGCGCTCGAGAAGCGAACCCGTGAAAGCGTGCGTACCCGTGCGCCATCGATGTCGGCACGCAGCGTCGCCCACGCTTCCTCGATACTCGCTCCGACAGCAGACGCAGACCTCATGGCGCCGTCGAATCGCTCGGCCTCGGCGATCCAGATGGCTTCGACCTCGACCAGGCGGCCATTTCGGCCGCGCACGTGGTTCTCGCGATAGTCGAGCATGGTCCGCCACCCGGCCCGCTCGAGGGCGCGGCGATCGACCGGTTCGAGACACGCTCCATGACGCCGAGGGCGCAGGGCGGGATCACGCATGCTGATCGCCATCGCCTGATTGTGGACTACGCGTACCTGTGGATCGTCAGTGCCAACTACCTGTGGATTCGCTGGGGATATCGCCGGTGCGTCGGAGAGCGCGTCAGATCGGCTTGTTCATCCTGACGTCCCAACCGGCGTGGACCGCGGCGCCCAACGCGCCCGTCGCCTTCTGGGGTCGGTAGTCGATCTGGACTTTGGAGAACTGCAGCGACACCTCGTCGAGCGGCACGTCGCCCGACGACGCACTGATGTGATACGCGGTGACCATCACATCGTTGAGCGTCACCGTGAGGTACCCCTGTTGCGACGAGCCGGGGCGGTGGGCCACGAGCACGGCACTGGCAACATGCTTGCCATTGGCACACAGCAACATCAGCTTGGGCGACGCCGAGCTCGTGACCGCCGTGAAGTGGAGGTCCTCGATGTGAACCTTTCCGGCACCGCCGCCCGACGCCGCCGGGGGAGCGACGTTGGACTCGCCCCATGAGAACGAGACCACCTCGATCTCGTTCGGGTGGTGAGCATCGTGGCTGTCTCCCGGCCACGGAGTCGATCTTGAGGAAGTAGTCGACCATTCATCGGAGGCTAATGCACCCGTGGCGGGCGTGAGGTCGCTACAGTTTCGTCATGACGAAAGTAGGCGGTGGCACGGACGACGGCCGATCGCGGTGCCGATGGTGCCGGCGAGTGCTTCTCGCCCAGAAGATGGGGCGGCCACGGATCTTTTGCAGCCATGCCTGCCGGCAATGGGATTGGGTCGGTCGTCAGCGGGCCCACGAACTGCAGCTCAACGAGAACGAGTTGATCGTCACCAAGGCCGAGCTGGATCAGTTGCACGACGAGCTCTACGTCCTTGCGTGTGCGGTTGACGACGTCGAACGTGACCTGGCGTCGGTTGGCAAAGCCGCGGCGAAGGGCGAGATCAACGAGATGCTGACGTGGCTGCTCGAGGCGGCACGCCCGATTCGCGACCGAGAGTTGTCACCGCAACGCCCATAATCATCGTTATGTCAGGTTCCATCGATTCGGCTCACAGGGAGTTCCAACTGGTCCCCACCTCGTTCTCGCCCAGCCATCCGACGGAGACGAACACTGCGATGCGTGGCCCGAAATCGTCAACGGTCACAATGTCGCGATGAGCATCGTCGTCGACCAGCCCGCTGACCACGTCCTGACGATCGGGATCAACCGCCCCGCCGCTCGAAATGCCGTGGACGGCCCGACAGCGCGCGCCCTGGCGGAGGAGTTCCGGGCGTTCGACTCCGATCCCGAACTGCACGTTGCGGTGCTGTACGGGATGGAGGGCACGTTCTGCGCCGGCGCCGACCTGAAACAGATCGGTTCGGGGAACGGCAATCGGGTGGAGGTCGACATGTCGCTCGACGGTCCACTCGGTCCGACTCGGCTGCTGCTCGACAAGCCGGTGATCGCCGCGGTCGAAGGGCTATGCGGTGGCCGGAGGCTTGGAGCTGGCGCTCTGGTGCGATCTGCGTGTTGCCGCTGCCGATGCCGTCTTCGGTGTGTATTGCCGGCGGTGGGGCGTGCCGCTGGTCGATGGCGGAACCGTGAGGCTCCCCCGCCTGATCGGGCACAGCCACGCGCTCGACATGATCCTGACGGGCCGTGGCGTGTCGGGCGAGGAGGCAGTGCGGATGGGCCTGGCCAACCGGCTGGTTGCCCACGGGTCGGCGCTCAGCGCAGCTGTCGCCCTGGCAAGCGAGATCGCCGCACTCCCCCAGCGTTGCTTGCGCTCTGACCGTCGCAGCAGCTTCGATCAATGGGGCCTCACCTACGACGAGGCCCTGGCCAACGAGACACAGCTGGGCCTGGCGACCATTCGCTCGGGTGAGACGCAGGAGGGCGCTGCCCGGTTTGCCGCTGGTGAGGGACGTCACGGCTCGTGAGTGTTCGCCTGATCGTATGACCGCGTAACGAACGTGTGTTCGTCTACCTGTAACACCCCTCTGGCAGAGATGGAACGGCCTACCCACACGCAACGCCGCCTGAACCGGCGGCGAGCCGTCAGCGGATGCTGACGAGGTCGACGACGAAGACCAGGGTCTCGCCACCCTTGATCACGCCTCCCGCTCCCCTGCTTCCGTAGCCGAGGTGCGGTGGAATGGTCAGACGGCGACGACCGCCGACGCGCATGCCGGCAACGCCCTTGTCCCAGCCCTCGATGACCTCACGCGCCCCGAGCCGGAAGTCGAACGGATCGCCGCGGTTCCAGCTGGCGTCGAACTCCTTCCCGCTGCTCCAAGCGACTCCGGCGTAGTGCACGGAGACGCGCTTGCCGACCACCGCCTCGTCGCCGTCGCCGATGGTCTCGTCCTCGATGAGGAGGTCGGCGGGTGGTTCTTGCTCCGGGATGGTGATCATTGGTCGTTCGGCCATGAGCGACGACGTTACAGGGTGGTCGCCACCGGTTCCGTGCCGGCTGCCGCAGATCTGGCCGCTGGAACGGCGAGACTGGAGGCGATGGCGAGGCGTGCGTGGATGATCGGTGCTGCAGGCGTGATCGTCGTCGCCCTCGCCTCGGCCACCAGCTCGTTCGGCGGGACTGCCGCCAACACTGCTGTGACCTCGTCTCCGTCGTCGGCCGTGGTCACGACCGCAGGGCAAACAGTCGCGCCACTGCTCACCGAGCCGCCGTCGACGGAGCCGCCGAGTACGAGCACCACGTCGTCGGTCACCAGCGCCAGCACAACCAGCACAACCACGACCACCACCACCACCACGACGTACAACGGCGCGTTCGATGGCGATGCCTTCGACGAGGTCGTGTCCACGGCGACGGTGGCTCATGGCGACATCGCCGCTGGTGTTGCCGTGATGCGCAACGGCGAGGTGCTGCACACCGCGGCGTTCGGAATGGAGAATCCGTTCGAGTCCAAGCCGGCGACGACACACACCCGGTTCCGTATTGCCAGCGTGTCGAAGATGCTGACAGCCGTCGCCATCATGCAACTGGTCGAGGCTGGTTCCATCGAGCTCGACCAGCCATTCGCCGGCCAACTCGGGCTCGATGGCCCATTCGACGATCCGCGAGTTGGCACGGTCACGGTCCGCCAGCTGTTGTCGCACACCTCGGGTTTCACGGCCTCGCGTGGCATCTTCTTCGGCCACGGGGTCGATTCCTGGCAACAGGCAGCAAGCAACGCGTTCGGCCAGGTGCTGCAGTTCGACCCTGGCACCGCGTTCCAGTACAGCAACACGAACTACTGCCTGCTCGGCCTGCTGCTGGAGTCGGTCACCGGGCAACCGTTCGAAGCGGCGATTCGTGAGCGGGTGCTCGAACCGATCGGCGCCAAGGCCCACCTGGCCCCGACCTTCGACACACAACCAGGCGATGCGCTGCATGCCTCCGCAGCGGGCCGCAACTACATGGAGGCACTCGGGCCGGCCGGCGGATGGGTGGCCACGCCGCTCGACGTTGCCAAGCTGGCGTCGGCGCTGCGGATGATCGAGATCGCCCCGGTGGAGGGGGCGGTGGTGGGCAAGGCCTCCGTCGACGCCATGCGAGTGCCGGTCCCCGTCCCGGTCTCGGATCCGCCGCCGATCAACGGTTGGAGCTACGGCCTCGGGCTGATCCTGTTCGGTGACGGCTCCTGGGGGCATACGGGCACCATCGAGTCGACTCATGCGATCGTCGTCAACCGGCCGGACGGCTTGACCGTCTCGGTCCTGATCAGCGGCAAGGTGCCGGCGAACACCGATGACTCTGCTCGGCGTGATCGACCAGGCGGTCGCCGCGGCGACCTCGTAGGGGCACCGGCTACCTTCCACTGCATGGAGCTCCCGAATGCAGGCCTGATGTCCGATGCGATCTTTGCGCACCTCGACGAACTGAAGCGAGACGATGTGCGTTGGCGTGAAGGACGAGCCTTCACGCTGGTGTACTACGGGGGCGCCGAGGTGTTGGCCGTGGCCGAGGAGGCGTATCGCCGCTACGCGAGCGAGAACGCACTCAACACCGACGCCTTCCCAAGCCTGCGGACCATCCAATCCGAGGTCGTGGCCATCGTCGGCGGCTGGTTGAAGGCCGGCGACGAGGGTGCCGGGTTCATGACCAGCGGCGGCACGGAGAGCATCCTGATGGCGGTCAAGGCTGCTCGCGAGCGCGGGCGCAAGGAGCGCGGGATCACCCAGCCGAACGTCGTGCTGCCGGCGAGTGCTCACGCCGCCTTCGAGAAGGGCTGCTACTACTTCGGATTGGAAAGCCGCCGTGTCCCTGTACGACCCGACTGGCGTGCCGATGTCGATGCGATGGAGGCGGCGATCGACGACAACACGGTGCTGCTCGTCGGCTCGGCCCCGCAATATCCACAAGGCGTGATCGACCCGATTCCCGAGATCGCCGCGCTGGCCCTCGCCGGCGACATCAACTGCCATGTCGACGCGTGCATGGGCGGCGTCACGCTGACCTACCTGGCCCGCCTCGGTGAGGCCGTCCCTCCTTGGAACTTCGAGGTCCAGGGGGTGACGAGCATCTCGGTCGACCTGCACAAGTACGGCTACACCGCCAAGGGTGCATCGGTGATCATGCACCGCAACAAGCGGCTGCGCGGCGTACCAGACCTACGTCACCGACAACTGGCTCGGCGGTGTCTACGGGTCATCGGGTGTGCTCGGCACGAAGGGCGGCGGTTCGATGGCCGCAGCGTGGGCGGTGATGCACTACCTCGGCAACGACGGGTACCTGCGCGTCACGGCTGCGGCTCGCGCTGCGTGTCTGCAGTTGGCGGACGCGATCGCGGCGACCCCGGGACTCGTGTTGCGGGCTGCGCCGCAGGCGACGTTGGTGGCGTTCGGCGCGGCAGATGAGGCCGGCTCGACGTGTTCGCGGTCGCCGACGGGCTGTGGCGTCGCGGTTGGTACGTCGACCGCCAAGGCCCTCCCCCGTCGCTGCATTGCACCGTCAGCGTCGTGCACGATGGCAAGATCGACGCCTTCGTGGCCGACCTGCGTGCCAGCGTCGACGAAGTGCTGCAAGCGAGCCGGCAGAGTGGCCAGGGCGCGATGGGCGTCTACGGGACGATCGAGTAACGCTTGGCTGACCATCGGTCGAGCGAGACGGTACTCCGATCTGCAATCTGTGCACTTCTCTGCCGGTCCGCGACCGCCAACACCCGCCTCCTAGGCTCGATTGTGCATGCCGTGGCGTCGAATCTTCGTGGCCGTGCTCGTGCTGGTGACGGCCGTTGCGTGTCAGCCGGCCAACCAGCGACCTCGTCCGCCGAAGCAGTCGGTGCGCGTCTCGGTGGTCGACGAGCAGGGCGAGCCGATCACAACTGCCGTGATGCGGGCGATCGGCAACACCAAGGCGATCGACATCCCGGGCACCCGTGAGCTGCAGATCGACCAACCAGTTGCCGGAACGATCGAAGCCGAGACCTACCTGCCCGAGCCATTCGTGATCGACCCGTCCGACAAGTCGGTGACCGTCAAGTTGTTCAGTCGGATTGGCC
Source organism: Ilumatobacteraceae bacterium (assembly GCA_963805445.1). Lineage (GTDB taxonomy): Bacteria > Actinomycetota > Acidimicrobiia > Acidimicrobiales > Ilumatobacteraceae > JAENVT01. The sequence goes on from CAWDUI010000011.1 coordinate 217,996, forward strand.
CGAGTGGTGCCGAGCGTTTGTCGTTGCAGTTCGGCGGCGACGTGATGATGGGTCGGCGCTACCAGCAGCCCGAGGGACGCACCGACACGCCGATCGCAACCACCGAGGCCGGAGCGCGGACCGTCGTGCGCCACATCGCCCCGATCATGGCCGCAGCCGATGTCTCGACCGTCAATCTCGAAACGGTGGTCGGCCAGCTTCCTCGATCCGGTGCATACCCTGCCAAGCGCTTCTTGCTGGAGTCACCCCCGGTGGTGCTGGCCGCCTTGGAAGACATGGGGATCGATCTCGTCACGTTGGGCAACAACCACGCCTACGACTGGCAGGGTCCGGGAATAGCGTCGACGATCGCCAGCCTCGACGGTGCCGGCATCGCCTGGGCCGGCGCCGGTACGAGCGTCGCCCAGGCCCAGGCCGGACGGATGATCGACGTGCGTGGTGCCAAGGTCGGTGTGGTCTCGGCCACCACGGTCAACGGTGACTTCGTCAACGACAATCTCCCGGGCCTCGACGAGAAACGTCCGAGCGACCTTCCCGAGAAGGATTCGTGGCAGTACGAGGAGCGCAAGTTCGGATTCGGCAAGGTCGGCGATCCGGCATATGTCCCCACCGAACTGCGCCGACCCGGGGTCGCCTGGACCGCGTTCACCGAGCTCGAATCATTGCTCGACGATCAGCAGTCGGGAGCCTTGTGGGCGGCGATGACAGCGGTCTATCCAGAGCTGCAGGACTGGGTGGCCCGGAGAGGCCACGGTGGCGCTGCACCGTTCCAATCCGAGGCGATCAAGCGCTCGATCAGCGAACTCCGCGCCGATGGCGCCGATCTGGTCGTCGTCGAGATCCACGGTGGCTTCCAGTTCTCCGATGTCGCCAGCGAGTTCGCCACCCGGGCAGCGCATGCCGCGATCGATGCCGGCGCGGATCTCGTCGTCGGTCACCATCCGCACGTCCTGCAGGGCTTCGAGTGGTACAAGGGCCGGCTGATCGCGTACTCGCTCGGCAACTTCGTGTTCGATCAGGACTTTCTGTCGACGTTCCCGAGCGCGATCTTGCGGACCGTGTTCGAAGGCAATCGAATGATCGACGCACGGGTCATCCCTTGACGATCGATCGCTACCAGCCCGTGCCTGTCGGCGGAGTGGCCGCGACCCGGGTGATTCGGTTGATGAACGCCAGGTCGGCGCTGACCGCGTACAGCGATCGAATCGCGCCGCGCCTCATCGCATCGGTCATCGATACGCACCTGCCCGGTAACGCGACGATCTCGGACACCGGTATGACCGGCGAGATCACCGATCACCGTGACAGTGCGACGGTCGACGTTCGACCTCGGCGAGAGCGGCCGAGCGTCCATGCCACCTTGCACGTTGGTGCGCACCGGTTCGTTCGACGGTGACATCGGGATCGATCTGCTGCAATGGGGCGACGTCGACGATGTCACGGCAGACGGCGAGACTGACGGCGCGACGCAATGGACGCTGACGGGGAACGTGACGGCAGCGGTCGAAGGCGCCAACCGTTTCCTGCGGTTGCAGGCGAGCAAGGTCCGCGGGGCCTCGGCGCGCCAGATTGCCCGCTCGACGACGCCGTTGCATCGTTGGTACGACAGCAACTTCGACCCGGTCGATGGAGACCCGACTTACACGGTGCAGATGCGGACCCGGGGTACGGGGGTGGTCGACGCGACCTTGCGGATCGCGGTCTACGACGTGAACGACACCGATCCCACAACAGAGCCGGTCTCGACGTTGCTGAATCAAACGACCCTCCGCGTTGCCCGTGCGCGACAGCACGGAGTGGAGCGATCTCGACCTCGATGTCACCGCCGTCGTCAATGCCATGGTTGGTGATCTCCGTCCGAATGCGTTGCTGTTGTACATCGCCGTGCCCAGCGGCTCGCCACGACTCGACGTCGACGACGTACAACTGATCGAGTGGCGCCATCCACAAGCGGGCGCCGACGGCGTGTGGGTGCCTGCTGATGCGGTACGCGGCCCGGCGCGGACGACGATCGCTGTCGAACAGTCGGGTTGCGTGGCTCCCGCGTGGTTGAGGCGTCGAGCCGCTACAGTTCACAACGTCGACATCCCCGATCGGGAGAGCCTTCAACGCAGCCAGCGTTGCGGCGCCGAAGGAGCAACCTCCCCGGAATCTCTCAGGCAAATGGACCGATCGGGAAGGCAACGCTGGAAAGCAGCCGGCACAAGGCCTGCTCGCCGACGGGGAAATCCGCCCTCAGCACGATCGAAGGCGGAGAAGCTCTCAGGCACCAATGACAGCTGGGGACGAACCCGATTCTCGCGATCCCCAGGAGTGTCCCATGCGACCAGACCTTGACGAGTTGATCGACGCCGGCGAGTTCACACGCCGACACACGTCGCCGACCGATGACGAGCGCCGGCACATGCTGGCCGATGATCGGTGAGGACTCCGTCGAGTCGCTGTTGGCCCACACCGTGCCTGCCGCGATTCGCATGGATGGTCGGCTGGCGCTCGAGGGGCCACGGTCACCCGAATCGGTGCACCGCCAGTTGCGCGACCTCGCGGCGAAGAACCAGGCGCGGACGAGCCTGATCGGGATGGGTTACTACGGCACCATCACTCCCCCGGTGATCGTCCGCAACGTGCTCGAGAGCCCGGCGTGGTACACCGCCTACACGCCGTACCAACCAGAGATCAGCCAGGGTCGACTGGAGGCCTTGTTGAACTTTCAGACGATGGTCGCCGAGCTGACCGGCTTCGACCTTGCCAACGCCTCCTTGCTCGACGAGGCCACGGCGGCGGCCGAGGCGATGACCATGGCGCGCCGGATGTCGAAGTCGGACAGCGACCGATTCCTCGTGCATCACGACACCCATCCGCAGACCATCGCCGTGCTGAAGACCCGCGCCGAGCCGGTCGGAATCGACCTGGTCGTCGGAGACGTCGCCGATGTGGCCGACGGGTGCTTCGGAGCCCTGTTCAGCCTGCCGACATCGAGTGGCGCGATCCGCGATTGGACCGCGGCGATCGAGACGGTGCACGAGTTGCAGGGGCTGGCGATCGTCGCCACCGACCTGCTGGCCTGCATGCTGATGGTGCCCCCGGCGCAACTCGGCGCCGACATCGCCATCGGTTCTGCGCAGCGATTCGGCGTGTCGATGGGGTTCGGCGGCCCGCACGCGGCCTTCATCGCAGCTCACGAAGCGGCGGCCCGCGCCCTGCCCGGCCGCCTCGTCGGTGTGAGCACCGACACCGAGGGGCGCCCGGCGATGCGTCTGGCGCTGCAGACCCGCGAGCAGCACATCCGCCGCGAGAAGGCGACATCGAACATCTGCACTGCGCAGGTCCTCCTGGCCAACATCGCCGGGCTCTATGCGGCGTGGCACGGTCCGGTCGGTCTGCGACGGATCGCCGAGCGCGTCCATCGCCTTGCCTCGATGGCCGTGGTCGGGCTGCAGTCAGCGGGACTCGCCCTGGTCAACGACACCTGGTTCGACACGATCCAGGTCCGCTGCGAGGCGGGCGCCGTGCTGGAACGTGCTGCGGCCGCAGGTCTCGATCTTCGTTACATCGACGAATCGACGATCGGTTTCAGCCTCGACGAGACATCGACGACGTCGACGCTGGAGGCGTTGTTCGCTGCGTTCGGTGTGGCCGCGACGACGAACGACACCACCACCGAGGCGACCGATCTCGCCGGCATCCCGAGTCGGCGCTCCGGCGAGTTCCTGACACAAACCGTCTTCGCTCGCTATCACACCGAACACGAGATGCTTCGCTACCTTCGCCGCCTGGCAGACAAGGATCTGGCGCTCGATCGCACGATGATCCCCCTCGGCTCGTGCACCATGAAGCTCAACGCGACGGTGGAGATGGAACCGCTGACCTGGCCGGGGCTCGCCGACATGCACCCGTTCGCGCCGGAGGAGACGACGGTCGGGATCCGCGAGATGATCGCCCAACTCGAGGCCATGCTGGTGGCCGTCACCGGCTACGACGCTGTCAGCCTGCAACCCAATGCCGGCAGCCAGGGTGAATACGCGGGCCTGCTGGCGATTCGTGCGTACCATCGCAGCCGCGGCGAGTCGGGCAGGAACGTGTGCCTGATTCCCTCGAGTGCGCACGGGACCAACGCCGCCAGCGCAGTGATGGCCGGCCTGAAGGTCGTCGTCGTGCGATGTGACGAGCACGGCAACATCGATTTGGATGACCTCGAGACCAAGGCCACCGACGCCGGAGACGCGCTGGCCGCAGCGATGGTCACGTATCCATCGACGCACGGTGTGTTCGAGGCCCACATCAGGGAACTGTGCGAGATCGTGCACGGGCACGGCGGCCAGGTGTATGTCGACGGAGCGAACCTGAACGCAATGGTCGGGCTGGCCCAACCCGGCAAGTTCGGCGCGGACGTCAGTCATCTCAACCTCCACAAGACGTTCTGCATCCCGCATGGTGGTGGCGGTCCCGGGCGTTGGCCCGGTTGCGGTGCGCGCCCACCTCGCACCCTTCCTGCCTGCGCACCCGTTGGCCAGCAGCGGGAGCCCGGTGGGCGCCGTCGCTGCAGCTCCCTTTGGTTCGGCCAGCATCTTGTCGATCTCGTGGGTGTACATCGCCTTGATGGGCGCTGCCGGCCTGACCGACGCGAGTGCGATGGCGGTGCTGAACGCCAACTACGTCGCCACCCGCCTCGACCCGCACTTCCCCGTGCTCTACACCGGCGAATACGGCCGGGTCGGCCACGAGTGCATCGTCGACCTGCGCCCGATCACCAAGGCCACCGGCGTGACCGTCGACGATGTGGCCAAGCGGCTGATCGACTACGGGCTGCACGCGCCGACGATGAGCTTCCCAGTGACCGGTACGTTCATGGTCGAACCGACCGAGAGCGAATCGCTGTACGAGCTCGACCGGTTCTGCGAGGCGATGATCGCGATCAAGGGCTGAGATCGACGCGGTCGCGTCCGGTACGTGGCCCGTGGAGGACAGCCCGTTGCGTCACGCGCCGCACACCGCCGAAGATCTCATCGGCGAGTGGAGTCGACCGTACGATCGGCAGCTCGGTGCCTACCCGCTTGCCTCATTGCGATCGGCGAAGTACTTCCCGCCCGTCTCACGAATCGATGCTGCCTTCGGAGATCGCAACCTGGTGTGCAGTTGCGAGCCGCTCGAGGCCCTTGCCGCTCTATCGGGCTGAGCACGACCGCGGCTACGGTGCGGCCATGGCCCAAAACTCTCCCCCAGGAATCAGCGACCTCCTTGGTCTGTTCGGCGGGGTCAACCCGTTCGGAGCGGTCACCAAGTCGATCAGCCAGTTCCAGCGTGGCGTGTCGGACTTTCTGTCAGCTGTCGAGAACTTCAACAAGACGATGGAGCAACTGCACGGGATGGCCAACCGGGTCAACAGCTTGCTCGATACGGTCGAGGAACCGATCCGGGCGTTCGTACCTCAGGTGACCCGCACCATCAAGGCTGCGGACTCGATGGTCGAGCAGCTGTCGGGGCCGATCGATCGAGTTGCGCCCGGGTTGTCGCGGCTGGCCGACGTGCTGTCGGCGCCAGCGCTGATGTCGATGCCGAACGACCTCAGCGAGTTCATGGGAGTGCTGTCGGATCTCGCCCGTCGCCTGCAGCCCCTCGGCATGATGGCCGAATCCGCTGGCAGCATGTTCGGCTTGCGGCCGCTGGCTGGTCTGCTGGGCGGGAGCACCAAGCCACCACCGCCCGCGGCAACGCCCGTACTTTCGACGACCCAACGTCAGGACCCACCAGCCAAGAAGGCCGCTCGCGAAGAAGGCGCCGGCCAAGAAGGCGCCCGCCAAGAAGGCCGCCGGCAAAGAAGGCGCCGGCCAAGAAGGCCGCTGCGAAGAAGGCGCCCGCCAAGAAGCGTTGATCAGCGCTCAGCCAGGTGCTCGGCGCGACGCCGATAGAAGTCGTCGATCGGCCCGAACTCCGGCTCCGTGGCGAAGTGGGCACGAGTTGCCTCGACGATCTCGTCGTTCGGCTTGTCGAGGTCGAGTGGTTCACCCTGAGGTTGGCGCACATGCCAAGGGGTGTCGATGAACACCTCGACACCGTTGAACTCGGGATCCCGGAAGTAGACCGACCAGGCGTTGCCGTGGGTCAACGGCATGATCTGGGTGACCGAAGCATCTGCCTGCAACGTCTTGTTGAGGGTCTTGAGGTCGTCCAGCGTGCCGCCCGAGCGAAAAGCCACGTGGTGCACGCTGTTCGATGGATCGGGCCGGTCGCGTCCGGTGATGAACGCCACCTGATGGTGATCGTTCGCGTTCTGGGAGAGGAACACGATCTCGTCCGCGCCGAGCGGCCCGCGATCGGTCACCTCGAAACCGAGCGTGTCCCTGTAGAAGGCGATCATGGTGTCGGCGTCGTGCACGTAGATCACGGCGTGGGCGACCTCGAGGCGAAGTCCAGTGGCCATGAGCGCAGCGTAGCCATGCGCTGGTCGGCCAGTCGTGAGCGCGGACTCAGCGCTTGGTCACGAACGGCGTCGACACGACACGACCCGCCAGCGAGGTGCCGCGGACATCGACCACCACTTCGGTTCCCACTTCGGTGCTCGGTGGCATGAACGCCAGTGCGATCCCATGCCCCAGCATGGGCGAGAAGTTGCCACTCGTCACCACGCCCACGGCGTGATCGTCGATGAGCACGCTGCAGTCTGCGCGTGGCGGGCGGCGACCCTCGGTCGTGAGACCCATGAGCAGCCGCGGCACGCCTGCGCGGCGTTCTGCGTCGAGCGCCTCGCGGCCCCGGAACTCGTCTTTCGACCAGGCAACGACCCAGCCGAGACCGGCCTGCAGCGACGTGATGCCTGGTCCGAGCTCGTGGCCGTGCAGCGGGAGGGCCGCTTCCAGTCGCAACGTGTCTCGTGCACCGAGGCCGGCCGGCGTGACGCCTGCGTCGGTGATTGCGGTCCACAGGTCGGTGGCAGCCGCGTTCGGCACGGCGATCTCGACCCCCGCCTCACCGGTGTAGCCGGTGCCGGCGACGACGCAAGGGGTGCCCTCCCACGTCAGTTGGCTGACCTTGAACCGCCCGACCGCCGCCGCCTCGGGAAAGACGGCAGCCAACCGCTCCTTGGCGCGTGGGCCCTGCACGGCCAGAATGGCGCGGTCGTGCGTGGTCTCGTGGCCGCCGATTGCCGCCCGTACACGATCGGTGTTCGAAGCATTGGGCATCACGTCGAACACTTCATCGTCGACCCACCAGATGATGATGTCGTCGAGGACCGAGGCGTCGGTCTCATCGAGGAGGTGTGTGTACTGGGCGCGACCCGGAGCGATCTTGTAGAGATCGTTGGTGAGCGCAAACTGCAACCGCTCGTCGGCGTCACTCCCCTCGACGCGTACGGTGCCGAGATGCGACACGTCGAACACGACTGCGTCGTTGCGGCATGCGAGATGCTCGTCGAGCGTGCCGATGGGATACGACAACGGCATCTCCCACCCGCCGAACGGGACCATCTTGGCATCAAGCCGGCGGTGCACCGCGTCGAGCGGGCTCGTCTCGAATTCGCTCATCACACAGCGCGGCGAGCCGACTGGGCCGACGTCGACGCCGGAAAGCTCGACGATCGTCGAGTCGAGGTCCGACTTCACACCGCCGATCGCCAAGACGTTGAGCACTCCCTGGCCGCCCCGACGCATGACGTCGACCAGCTGTTCGCCGTCGCACAGGATCACATCGCTGCCGCTGATCACGAGGTGCGCACTGGCGATGTCGGTGTCGACGTGGGTGCGGAGATACTCGAAGGCGGTGCGAACGGACTCGAGCTTGATGCCGGCATCGAGCAGGCTCTTGATCACACGGAGTTCGAGCAGGTCGCGATAGCTGTACAACCGACGACTCCCGCTTCCGCTGGCGTCGGCCAGCGACGGGCGGATCAAGTCGGTGCGCGCCCAGTAGTCGAGTTGGCGATACGTGATGCCGACGATGGTCGCCGCCTTGGTCCCGCTGAATCCCTCTTCGCTCATTGCCCCTCTTCGCTCATGTCTGCCTTCGCTGAGGTCTGCCGACTCACACCCGCGTAACTACGGCAATGTAAGGAGTGCCAGGCTACGCCAACGGGGGCCGCACGTCAAACACCGCTGGCGCGAGCGATCGCGCGCAGCGCGCGATCAGGCTTCGAAGTCTTCCGGCTTGATCTCGTCGAGAAAATCTCGGAACTCGTCGAGGATCGCTTCGTCCTCGGTCTCTTCGTCGGCCAGACCGTCGGCAGCAACGAGTCCGACCTCGTCGAGCAACGCCTCTTCGGCATAGATCGTCGCCCCGGTGCGGCACGCGACGGCGATCGCATCCGACGGGCGGCACGACACGATCGTCGGATGCCCGCTGATCTGGAGGTGCAACTCTGCATAGAACGTGTGGTCGCGGATCTCGGTGACGACAACCTTGTCGAGTGTGGCCTCGGTGCTGCGCAGCAGCTCGACGATCAGGTCGTGAGTCATCGGCCGCGGGGCGATGATGCCCGACAACGCAGTGTGGATTGCGGATGCTTCCGGCGATCCGATGAGGATCGGGAGCACTCGGTGCGGGTCGACCTGTTCGCGCAGGATGACCACGGGCGTGTTGGCCGGAACCTCGACACGCACTCCGAGCAGCTCCATCGCGATCACATCGGGAGCGTACCCCGCGGACCTCGGTCGCCGCGGGTCGGTGCGAGATCAGCCGTCGAGGTGGTGACTGAGGGCCGAGCCGACGATTGCCGATCGAAGCTCCCCACCGAGCTCGGCGAGCGAGGTCAACGTCGCCATCGCCTGCTGGCGGGCCTGCGGATTTCGCTGGCGCAACAGGGGCAGGATCATCTGCTCGAACAACGATGCCTCGCGTTCGGCGGCCTGCCGCCACGCCTTCAGATGGCGTCCTTCGACACCGTGTTGCATGAAGCCGGCGGCGGCCTGCGCGATCGCAAGATCACGTTCGGTGTAGAGCGTCGAGGTTCCGCTGCCCTTGCCGGCCAGCAGACCGTACGACTCGAGTTCTTCGAGCTGCGGCGCGGTGAGACCGGCGAGGTGGCACAGGTCTCCGGCAGAAAGGTCTTCGTGCCGGTGAACAGCAGGCGCCGGCGCCGCGGCCGGCGCGCGATCGGGTTCGGCAGCCATGCCGGGGACGGCCCGGGGCTGCGCAGCCGGATGGTGTTGCGTCGACGGAGGTTGATCGATGCGGGCGATGTCGCTGGACTGATCCGCATGACCGGTCTCGTCGATTCGAGCCTCGTCGTCGACGTCGACCGCATCGGGGGTCGGCACATTGCGGATGCCACGTGGGGGCGTGGTCGGCCCCGTCGGGTCTTCGATCGCGCCACTCTCCAACCGATCGCGGATCACGCGCAGCGGTAGGAAGTTCTCGCGCTGCTCGCGCAGGATCACTCGTAGCAGATCGACATCGTTGTCGTAGAACTTTCGATAGCCGCTGGCCGTCCGTTCGGGATCGATCAAGCCCTGGCTCTCGAGAAAGCGGATCTTGGAGATGGTGACGTCGGGGAACTCTTCGAGCAGGAGCCCGAGCACTTCTCCGATCGACAGGTAGGGCCGCTCTTGCATGATCATGTTCTCAGCCGTCAGACCGCTCGAAGAACACCAGACGGAACTTGCCGACCTGCAACTCGTCACCTTGATGCAGGACGACTTCGTCATCGATGCGCTCGGCGTTGAGATACGTTCCGTTGAGCGACCCGGCATCGCGGACCACGTAGCCGGCGTCGGTTCGCTCGACTTCGGCATGGCGACGCGAAACGGTGATGTCGTCGAGGCTGATCTCGCTGTCGGGGTGGCGGCCGAGGCGGGTCAATTGGTCATGCAGCGCGAAGGCATCGCCGGCTTGGGCGCCGGACCGCACGATCAACGAGGCCACGCCGGTGGCGAGGTCGCCGACGCTGACGACAACATCGTCCTCGGGGCCGGCGGCATCCTGCAACGGATCGACCTTGGCAAGAGTGATGGTGTGGTCGGTCATGCGATCGAGCACGCTGCCGCACGACGAACAGAACCCGGATTCCGGAGGGTTCCTGTGGCCGCACTGGTTGCAGAACACGTAGGCCATCTGCAGGAGACTAACCGTCGATGAGAGCTTGATAGCCAACGGCGTCGAGGAGGCCGTCGAGGTCGGCGGGATCGCTCATCTCGATCTCGCAAATCCACCCTGCACCGTAGGGATCGGTGTTCAAGGCATCGGGCCCGTCGGTGAGCTCGTCGTTGACGGCGGCGACGGTTCCCGACACCGGCGCGTAGATGTCGCTGACCGACTTGGTGCTCTCGACCTCGCTGAAGCTGTCGCCTGCCTTGACTGTCGCGCCCAGCGTCGGGGCCTGGACGTAGACCACATCACCCAGCGCGTCTTGGGCGTAGTCGGTGATTCCGATACGGGCACGGGTGCCTTCGACGGCGACCCATTCGTGATCGGTGGAATACAGCAGCTGCGCAGGGACCGTCATGGCCACGCAGACTAGCGGGCCACCTCGCGCCCCTCGCGCAGGCTGGCGCGGATCCTTGGGATGTACGTCACCGCCGTGTAGTAGCTGAGCACCAGACCGGGGATGCCGAGGATCCACGCGGCGATCTGAAAACCCTGGTGGCCGGGGAACGTCGTCGAGCCGAGCATGAAGCCGGGAAAGGCGAACATCAGCAGGAATGTTGCGGTCTTGCCCCACCACGTGACGTCGAAGCGCTTCATGCCGAATGCAAGGGTGGCGATCGCGACCGTCCCGCCGACCAGCACTTCGCGGGTCACCACTGCCCACGCAATCCACAAGGGTGCAGCGTGGTCGATGATGATCCCACCGATGCCCACGATGAACAGCAGCCGGTCGGCCGTTGGATCGAAGATCTTGCCGAACTCACTCGTCTGGTTCAAGCGGCGAGCCAACCAACCGTCGATCCAGTCCGTCGCCCCGAGCCCTCCGAGCAGCCACGCCGCGCCGGCGCGGTTGTCGTGGCCGAACAGGATGTACAAGAAGAGGGGGATGCAGCACAACCGGAACAGCGTGAACGCATTCGGAACCGTGAGGTACCGATTGGGTGCGACGGCTTCCATCGCGCTGAGCGTACAAGTGCGGCTGCTCATCGCCCGGCATCTCCCCCACCGCGTCCCGCGTCGTACGATCGGCACATGACCGATGGTGCCTTGCGTGGAATGGTCGCGTTCATCACGGGCGCCGGCTCGGGGTTGGGCGCCGCGTTCGCCGCGCGCCTGGCGGCCGATGGCGCAGTCGTCATCGTCAACGACATCGACGCGGAAGCTGCCGCAGCGACCGCGACGTCGGTCGGCGGCGAGGCCGCACCGTTCGACGTGTGCGACTCGGCCGCCTTCGACAGCGAGGTCGACAAGGCGGTTGCCCGCCATGGTCGGATCGACATCCTGATCAACAACGCCGGCATCGCTCCGACCATCACCGACGCCCGCTTCGAGGTGGGGATGGCCAACCAGTTGCTGCGGATGGAGGGCCGAATCGCCGAGATGGCCCCCGCCGAACACCTCACGAGCATGAGCGACGACGAGTGGGACCGCATGATCCGCGTGCATCTCTATGGCTCGTTCTACGGTTGCCGGGCCGCGCTGCGCCACATGCAACCAGCACGTCGTGGCGCGATCGTCAACATCTCCTCGGTACTCGGGATGCAGCCATCGGCGGGTGCGGCGCACTACTCGGCGGCCAAGGCTGCTCTGATCGCCTTGACGAAGGCGACGGCGCAGGAGGTCGCCCATCTCGGCATTCGGGTCAACGCTGTGTGTCCGGGCTTCATCGACACGCCCCTGCTCGCTCCCTACAACGACATGATGCGCGCCAGCATCGCCATGCGCATCCCAACCGGAAGGATGGGCACTGCCGAGGAGATCGCCGAGGTCGTGCGCTTTCTGGTCGGGCCGGAGAGCAGCTATTGCAACGGAGATGTCTTTTCGGCGACCGGAGGCTTCGTCTCATGACCACCATCTTCAGCCGCATCATCGCCGGCGAGCTCCCCGGGCACGTTCGTGCACCGCGACGACCGATGTGTTGCATTCATGTCGATCAATCCCCTGGCGCGCGGGCACGTGCTGGTCGTGCCCATCGACGAGATCGATCACTGGATCGACGCGTCCCCTGATCTGACCCGCCATCTTTTCGACGTCGTCCACCGCATCGGGCGTGCCCAGCAGCGCGCCTTCGATTGTGAGCGGGTCGCGGTGATCATCGCCGGATACGAAGTTCCGCACGCCCACATCCATGTGGTCCCCACCGAGCACATGGGGCAACTGTCGTTCGAGAACGCGGCGACGTCTGTCGACCGCGACGACATGGAGGCCGCGGCCGCGGCGATCCGCGCCGCGCTGGCCTCCTGAGCGTCGCCTGATCAGTCGGTCGGCTCGATCAGCTCAGCGCCCTTGTTGCGGACGTTGTTGACATCGGTCGAGACCTTGTGCATCGTCAGGAGGTCGTCGGGTGCGGGCACCAGCAGCCGTTGCAGCTGGGCGACGTCGTTGTTGCCGGGGTCGAGCCACTCGTGCCATGCGGTGGGCGGCAACAGCACCGGCATGCGGTCGTGCACCGGCTCCATCGTGGCATTCGCCGACGTCGTGACGATGGTGCAGCTGTGCAACCACGGCGCGTCAGGGCCGGCCGTCTTGTCACGCCAGGTCGTCCACAGTCCAGCGACGGCCAATGGCTCGCCATCGAGGCGGTGGATGAACATCGGCTGCTTGCTCGGTTTGCCGGCCTTGGTGAGCGCCGCGCCCTCGCTCCCCTGCTGCCACTCGTAGAAGCCATCCATGGGAATGATGACGCGATGCTTCTTGAACACCGATTTGTACGCCGGCTTCTCGGCGATCGTCTCGGCGCGGGCGTTGATCATCTTGGAGCTGATCTTGATGTCTTTGGCCCACACGGGCACGAGACCCCAGTGGAACACCTGCAGCGTCGGTTGGCCGTCCGGCCCCGCCACGACCCCGTACACGTCGTTCGTCGGTGCCGTGTTGAAGTTCTCGGGCAGGGTGGTCTGCGGGTCGAACGAGGCGCCGAAGTATTCAGCAATGCGCTCGGCCGAACTGGAGGAGACGAATCTTCCGCACATCCCGGCCTACCGTAGCGGCAGCCGGACCGGGTTCAGCCGAAGGATGTCACCCAGGAGTTGATGGCGTATCCGCCGGTCTGGTTGACCTGGATCAACGCCGTCGCGGTGACCCGAGGCTGGGCGCTCACCGTCTGGCTGACGATCTTGAAGGTCTTCTGGACGACCGAGTTGAGCAGTCCGATCTGCAGGGCGTCCGGTCGGTCGGCCGACACTCCGATGGTGCCGGTCAGTACACCGCCGCCGAGTGTGATCTTCTTGTTGGCCGTCATGCCGCTCGCAGTGTTGAGCGAGACCCCGCCTTGGGGCACCGCGATGTAGCCGGGGATGTTGACTTTCACCGTCGCTGTGGTCGTGAGGTTGATGTCGATGATCGGGCAACCTGCTGCCGGCGCGGCCGGTGGCGGTGCGCACGGGAATGCACTGGTCGGCACCGTCAGTGGGACGAGGGTCGAGGCTGTGAAGTGCTGATTCAGTGGTTCGACCGGCGGTGAAGCGTAGACCTTGCTCGCTGGAACGTGCAGCAGGCTGGGCACGTCGAGATCATTGGTCACCGCGCCGGCGGCGACGCCGTTGACCGACATGATGGCGACGTTGTTCATGATCTGGTCGGGGTCCGTGGGGTCGACCAAGCGGCGGTTGAACGTGATGTCGATGCTCTTGCCCGGCGACGTTGGCGTTGCCGTGTCGATCATCAAGCGGCCGAGCGCACCGAACACGAACGTCGCCCCGACACCGTTGCTCGTGGCATCGGCATAGCCCGCATCGGCCACTGCCACCGCATCACTGTCGATGCAGCCGTCGGTCGCACCGGCGCCGATGACGACCTTGGCGCTTCCGCTGAAACGCACGGTCTTCTCGAAGTAGTACACACCCGACACGAAGTAGACCGGAGTGGTTCCGGTGATCACGACGTCGTCGACGTAGCGGCCGGGGAAGTACACCTTGCAGGTGTTACCGCCGCCGACATCGACGTTGTAGCCACCCGCATAGCCGGGGGTGTCGATCACCGATGGCACGTACGGAAGGAAGATCTTGCTTCCGATGGACGAGTCGGTCGCGTCCACCAGCCAGTCGGTCGAATTGGGTGCCGCATTGTTCGGGTACGTCCGGCCGCACGGCAGCGATTCGGTGATGGCGCTCGTGCACCACAGCTGCGAGATGGTGCCGTCGAGGTCGGGCCGCGAAGGCGGAGCCACATACGGCGGCGGGATCGCCGCGGACGCACCAACCAGCGTGGTGGTCAGCGCCCAGCGAAGGTCGGTGGGAACCCACTGCGAGGCGTTGTTGGTGGTGGTGCACTTCGTGGTGATGTTGAGCCCGGGTGGCACCGCCAGATTGATTGCGGACGCATCGGTGGCACCTGAGTTGGCGCACGCCGAGTACAACCCTGCGGGGTCGTACAGGACCGATCGCAGACCACCGCGAACGACCTCCGACGAGTTGGCGCCCTCGATGCGCAGCCGGCTGGCCTGGTTGACCGTCATGAGGTACGTCATTGTCGGCAGGACGAAGAACGCCCCCACGATGATGACGACGAGAGCCAGGATCAGGGTCGAGCCCTCGTCTTTGTGGGCAGCCCTCGTGCCTCGATTGCTTCTGATCCGCTTGGTTCTCATCCGTGGTAGCTCACCATCTGTGTGCACGAGATTGCTTCGTTGGCGTGGACGACCAACGTGATGCTGGTCCACGCCGTGTGATCGGGTACGGGGGTCTCGGTGAATGGATATGGCGCGGCCTTCGACTTGCACGACCAGCTCACATGCGACCAGGCCGAGAGGTTGGTGAACTCCTGAGGAGTGATCGTGATGGTCTTGGCGTTCTCTCCGGGGAAGGCGACATCGAACGTGCCGCTCTTGAACGCCGAGGAGGTCTTCACGACGGTGTTGTCGGTGGAGTTCTGGTAGGTGAAGGGGTCCTTGGCGCCGAGGTTGTCAGCGGTGTTCTTCGTCTGCAGTGTCACCGTTCCGCCGCACTCCCCCAGCACGATCTTGTCGAGCGCCTGGGCGAAGTACGAGTAGTCGGGCAAGGCGAACACGTCCGCCGCAGTCGCCGCGTTGTCGGCGTACGGTGCACCGCCGGCTGGGGCGTCGACACGGTTGTACGCACCGGTGTTGCCGGTGAGGTCACCGACCACCACGTTGCCGAGGAGGTCGATGGCGGACGTCGGCTTGGTCGTGATGTCGTAGGTGGAGAACGGCGCGGTGTAGCTCTTGTACGTCCGCCAACCATCAGTGTCGTCGGTGGTGGTGTTGCTGGCGTTGTACTGGGTCTGCGTGACTGCTGTCCAGGTGGTCGGGAGTGGCGGTCACCGTGGTCTTCCATCCGTCGTTGCTGGACGAGCTGGTGTTGCCGCTGTCGTATGCAGCCTGCGTGGTCGTTTCCCACAGGTCGTACGGTGACGAGTACACGTTGTACGTCTGCCAGCCATCGGTGGCGTCGGCCGTGGTGTTGCTGGCGTTGTACTGGGCCTGCGTCACGGTCGTCCACGATGTGCTCGTCGCCGTTTGCCGGGTCCGCCAGCCGTCACTGCTGTCAGGGGTCGAGTTGTTGCCGGGCGTGTCATAGACGGCTTGCGTTGTCGACGTCCAGGTGTCGTATGGAGCGCTGTTGACGCCGCGGCTTGCCAGCCGTCACTGGCGTCGGCCGTGGTGTTGCTGGCGTTGTACTGGGCCAGCGTCACCTCGGTCCAGCTGGTGCTGGTGGCCGTCTGGCGGGTTCGCCAGCCGTCGGTCTCGGCCGCGACCGAGTTGTTCCCGGCGGTTTCGTAGGTGGCTTGCGTCGTGGACTCCCAGGTGTCGTAGGGCGAGGAGTAGAACTTGTTCACTTGCCAGCCGTCGGTGGCGTCGGAGGTCGTGTTGCTGGCGTTGAACTGTGTCGCTGTGACAGTTGGTCCAGCTGGTGCTGGTGGCCGTCTGCCGGGTGCGCCAGCCGTCGGTCTCGGCCGGGACCGAGTTGTTGCCGGCGGTGTCGTAGGTGGCCTGCGTCGTCGATTCCCAGCGTGTCGTACGGCGAGGAGTAGACGTTGACGGTCTGGAAGCCGTCCGACGCGTCGGTCGTGGTGTTGCTGAGGTTGTAGTCGTCGACCGAGATCGAAGTCCACGGGGTCGCGGACCCGCTGGTTGTCGTGCGCACCCCATCGGCTTGCCCACTGGCCGAATTGCTGTTGTCATACTGCGACGATGTCATGGTGGTCCAGCCGCCGGGTGTGCCGGTGACACGGATCCTGTGGCCGTCGGTCTCGTCGGGCGTCGAGTTCTTGCTCAGGTAGTTCGATGCCGACTCCGACGACCAGCCGCTGCCGCTCTTCTTCTCGAAGGCGACGCCGGTCGTGGCGTACTGGAAGACAACGTTGTTGCCACGCTGATAATCGAGGTGGTAGCCACGCTCGTAGACGACGTTGTTGCCGCGCTGATAGGTGGCGTGGTAGCCACGCTCGTAGACGACGTTGTTGCCACGCTGATAGCCGGCGTGCGAGCCTCGCTCGTAGACGACGTTGTTGCCGCGTTGGTACCCGAGGTGGTACCCCCGTTGATACACGACGGAGTCAGCACGGTCGTAGGCGATGTGGTAGCCGGCACTCGCCGTTGTCCAGTTCTCGTAGGCGGACGACGGTGTGTGCGTCGTCGTGTTCGTCGGCAGCGTGCCGACGAAGATGCCGATCACGTCGACCTTGCCGCGATCGCGCACGATGCGCTCGGCCCGGTTCCAACCGATCTGCGAATAGGACGAACCGGTCGAAGCCGGCAGGCCGGCGTCGAGCGGATCAGCGGTCACGGCAAGCGTCGACGACGTGGCGTTGAGGCGGCTGTACGTCGGCACGCCGTCGGTGAAGAAGATCACCTTCGCCGGCATCTGTGCCGGGATGGTGCCGTCGACGTTGCGGAGCATGCGCAGGAAGCCGTCCTCCCAGTTGGTGCCGCCGTTCTGGCGGATGCCGCTGGACGAGTTGGCGGGGTCACCGATGAGGTTCTTCAAGGCCGTGACATCGCTGTCGACCAGCATGTCGTACCACTTCGGCTCGCCGGCGGAGGAGCCGAGGATGACGCCGGTGGTCGCGAAGGTGACGATCTGCAACTTCACGGGCGTGCCGGCAAACTCGTCGAGGAAGCTGCGGATGCCTCCCTTGATCGAAGCCATCTGAGTGTTGGTGATCGAGTTGGACGTGTCGACGATCATCCCGATGTTGCCGCCACATCGGGACCGAGCCGCAGTGAAGGTCGGCGCACCGGTGAGATCCTCGGTTGACAGGTCTGCCTGTCGGTTGGTGCCGCCGGCGCTGAGGAAGATCTGGCTCTGGCCACCACTTGCGCTGGAGCCGCCGCCACCACCGTTGACGGTCACGACGACGCGTTGGCCGTTCTTGTTCTTGAGACCTGGGTCGACGATCGGAGTCGCGTCGGCGCCACTGGTGTCGAGCGGGTCGGTGGCCTTGCTGACGGTGATGATCCAGTCGGGCTTGGTAACCCCTGGGATGAACGTGACGCCGACCGGTGGCGGCGTGAGATCGTGCAGCACGATCTGGCTGTTGCACGTCGGCGGGTCGGTGCCGACCGTGTCGCACTTGACGCGGATCAGCTGGTACTCACTCCCGACGAGCACCACTCGGTAGGACACCTTGGTGGTCGTGGTCACCGGGTTGCCGGCGACGATGACCGAACTGGTCCACGTCAGCAGCAGGGCGTTGGAACCATCGACCAGCGCGCCGGCCGGGCACGCAGGAGTCGGGCCACAGGGGACGGCCGCGGGATCGGTGTCCTCGGACTCGGACGAAGCCAGATCGGTCGGCATGAACAGGCCGACGTTCTGTTCAGACCGTGAGTTGTTGGCGCGACCCATCGTGTTGTCCCGGTTGGAGAGCATCACGTTCGTCGCCACGGCAAGTGTTGTCGCCAGGATCGCGGTCAGCGTGACGCTGACGAGCAGTTCGGGCAGGGTCATGCCCGAGTCCCGATGTTGTCGCGCCCACTTCGTCTGGAATTGCATGAGTCGTAACCGTCCCTTTCGTGGCTTATACATCGTTCTTGATCACCCGAATCGTCTGCTTGACCAGGTGCGTTGGGCTCTGCACCGTGATCGTCACCCGCTGAATCATCAACGGCGTGCGCCCGTTCGACGGGCAGGCTCCCACTGTCCACGATCCCGGCGTTGCCGCCAAGACCGTCGAGCCGGGCTGGTAGTACTCGTACGTCGCGGTCGCCAGCGAGGGATCCCAGCCCTTCGCTTTGACGGCCGCCTCGATGTACGGCTGGTAGTCGCATTGGACCGGGAGCCCGGTTCAGGCGGTCCGCGGCGTTCTGAAGGACGGTTTCTGTTTCAGACGCTTCGCGGGTCCTGCTCGAGGCCGTGATCGACGAGGCGGACGCAATGAGCAGCGGGATCACCACGATGCCGATCAGCACGATGGTGATCACCACCTCGACGAGCGAGAACCCATCGTCGGACGCGCCTGGGTCGACGTTCTTGTCGTCTCCTCTTCGCTTGACCATTCGAAGGTTCATTGCCGCCGCCCGGGATGCGTCACGTGGGCATGACCAGTCCATGCCTCATTGAGCTATCGGAGCAGTGTGCGGAATAGTTGAGCGAAAAACCGTCAAGGTTCTCTCAGATGATTCGCAAGAGTTCTTGCGGACCTCTCAGTCGATCGATGCGGGAGGTTCGCCGTCGACCGGCGAACTCTCTGTCGCCGTGGAGGCGTTCTCGCCCTTGCCGGGTTCGCCACGCGCCTCTTCCATCGCGTTCTTGAACTCGTGCTGGGCCTTGCCGAGGTTCTTGGCGAGCTTGGGCAGCTGCGCGCCACCGAACAACACCAGCACCACCACAAGGATGAGGATCAGTTCGGGAGGCCCGATATCCATGTCGCCAGATTACCGTGTCGCCGACGTCTCCGCGCGTCGCCTCCGCTTTCGCATCGAACAACATGTGGCCCCGGCCGAGTCACTGCACCGATCGGGCCGAGAACGTGAAGCGGTGTTCGCGGAAGAGGCGCAGACATGCGTCGACGATCTTTGCGTCGAACAGCGTGCCGCGACGCTGCTCGATCTCGCTCAGCGCCGCCTCGAGCCCCTTGCTCGCCCGGTACGGGCGATCTGACGACATCGCCTCGACGACATCGGCGACAGCGATGATCTGCGCCTGAAGAAGGATCTCGCTTCCGACCAAGCCCTGCGGGTACCCGGAGCCGTCGATGCGCTCGTGATGCTGCAGGATCATGTCCGCGATCGGCCAAGGGAAGTCGATGCCCTGCACGATCTCGGATCCTGCTCGAGCGTGCTCTTCGAGCAGCGCGAGTTCGGTGGGCTTGAGCCGGCCAGGCTTGCTCAGGATCTCCGACGGCATCGAGAGCTTTCCGATGTCATGGATCTTGGCGGCGATTCGAATGCCGGCGATTTCATCCGGCTCCAACCCGATCTCGACGGCGATCGCCACGGAGAGCTCGGCAACCCGTCGCTGGTGGCCGGCGGTGTAGGGGTCGCGCGACTCGGCGGCGCTGGCGATGGCGTTGACCGCGGCCTCGGTGAGTGCGACGAGCGCTGTCTCGTCGTCCTTGCGGTCGGTGACGTCGATGAAGATGATGCCGAGACCGACGATCTCGCCATCGACCAGGACCGGGTAGATGCTGTCCAGCCAGTAGTGAACCTTGCCCGGGTCGATCAGGCTGTAGCCGCTGAGCTCCACGTTGAGCACCGGTTGACCCGACTCGAGGACCTTCCGACAGTACGGCTCGAGCTGCGGCCACAGCGCGGGGGCCACCTCGGCGAGGGTGTGGCCGAGATGCTCGTCGACCGTGGCGGCACCATCGAGGGCGGCAACGATCTCGTTGACCCTGACGTACCGGAACTCTCGATCGAGGAAGAGCAGCCCGACGGGCGCGGTCGACAAGAGCGTGTCGAGAAGCGCATGCGTCTCCTGTGCTTCGTCGTCGAGCTGGCGGCGCTGCTCGTGGATCTGTCGCTCGTGCTCGATGTCGGTGAGAGTGCTCAGCCACCTGTCGATCGTGCCGTCGGATGCCAGCACCGGTGAAGCATGCTCGGACATCAAGCGGTACTCGCCGGAACTGTCGCGGATTCGCACCACGCTGTCGTACGACGATTGCCGGTCGCGGGCCCGCTTTCGGGCGGCGCACACCGCCTCTATATCGGCCGGATGCACCAGGTGGAACCAAGAGTGCCCGCAGATGTCGGCCGCAGCAAGACCGATGAATGCGGCGCCCTGGGCGTCGATGTACTCCATCGTGCCCTTCGCTCCCGTGATGAAGACGATGGGCGCGTGCGACTCGGCATCCGAGGGAGAAATGGCGTCGATTGCGGCGCCTGCTTTCAGTTCATTGCTCATGCTGTGGCGACCTTTCGTCACCGCGGCAGCCCACGAGGTATTCCAACACCTACCACTCTGGGTCGACGAATGCCGTGAACACAGTGCCGAACGTCCCGACGGCGCCGTCACCAGCCGCGAATGTGTGCCAAGTGTTCGACGCGTCGCGGCAAGGCGTGCGCATGCCCAGCCGTCGGTCGGACCATCTACGGCGATCAGGGCTGGGATGAGCGTCGCCGAGACCGCCATCGAACTCAGGACCGCACAGAGCACAGTCCGCAGGTGGGTCCGCGAGGGCAGGGACCTGTCGAGATAGATCCGGGCGACTACCCGAGCCCGGCCGGCTAGTCCTCTCGGGTGCGCTGCGTCTGCATGTTTGACGTCTGCTAGCGCCAGGCGTACTCTTCGCCGAGCGTTGGTGGCCGCACGTGCGGGCGAACGCATGGAGCGTGCTCTGGGGAGCTCGCCTCAACAGTCACGGAAGGAGCAGTCGGTGATCGGAACCGCTCATGTGAGGATGGCCTGTGTCGGAGTCCTCGTCGCCGCAAGTGCACTGGCGTTCGCCGGTGGCACAGCGTCCGCCGGGGGGTCCGGTGGGCACACGGCGTACAAGTGCGCTGGTGGGACCATCCCCTCGGGAACCTATGCCAGCATCACCGTGACCGGCCCGTGCACTGTTGCGGCTGATGCTGTGATCGATGTCACCGGTAGCATCTGGGTGCTCGGCGGAGCGGTCCTCGACGCGCAGAGCGCTCCGGCAACGATCACCGTCCGCCACAACGTCACGGGCGCGCCGGGGTCGATAGTGGGGCTGGGTTGCCAACCACCCGAATACACGAACAACTCCGGACATCTCTGCGAGACGGAGCCCGAGGGACACTCCACTATCGTCGTGAACGGCAACGTCACGCTCGTGGGAGCGGTTGGCGTGTTCCTCAACGGGATCGAGGTCGCGGGCAACGTGACCATCCTGGGCGGCGGCTCCGACATTCCGTGGTCGATCAAGAACGACACGATCCGCGGCAATCTCACAGTCGCCGGGCAGACCGAGGAGTGGATCGGCATCCTGTTCAACACGATCGAAAAGAACGTGACCCTCGCGGCCATCACGTTGACCGGCGCCGACGACGCCAGCGGCTCGGGCACCAACTCTCTGTTCATGGTGCGCAACTCGATCGGGCGCAACCTCACCTGCTTCGGGCTGACGCCTGGTGTGTTCGGCTACGGAAACACCATCAGCCGCCACGCTCTCGGTCAGTGCGCATCGTTGGCTTACAGCTAACGGTCGAGGCAAGACCCGCACTGCGAGTTTACGGAAGCGAGCAGAGCCGCGAAGCGTTTGTGCGCTACCCGCTCATCACGAGGACGGGGCGTTCCGTCAGGTCTAGGTCAACGGCAGGCGCCAGTCGATCGGCGACACGCGGGGAGCGCTTGCAGAGGAAGAGTTCGTGGCGAAGAAGACGGAACTGCTCGGACGCCTCTGAAGCCAAAGGCGGTTCGGGACGGTAGATGACGCAGCGGCCAGTTTGGAATCGGCATCGCGTCGCAGAGATTCCAAACGGGCCGCCCCTGCCGGACTTTCCACGCCAGATAGCGGACACACCAGATGCGCCGATCTGCGTCCAATCGATTCGCCAGATGGCGACAGCGACCTCTGTGTAAGCCCACTCAGCGACTGTCGTTCAAGGAGCTGACGCTGAGCGTTGTGGCTCGGAGAAGCGCACGCTTATCCGGCGATCTGCGCCCTCCAGTACACCGATTCGCGTCGATGACGACCCTCGAGGTCGCCCGCCTGAGAAGGCTAGGCGGTGGTCAACTTCCGCACCCGGCGGTGGGTTCACTCTGGTGCCCCATACTGCGCGATGGCCTTCGGCTACCGACGTGTCCCAGATCGCTATCTGGCGTAGCACACGGGTAGCACATGGACTTCGAAACAGAAAGAGCCGGCCCTCACGGACCGGCTCTGATTTGGACTCTCTCGTCGGGCTGACAGGATTTGAACCTGCGACCCCTTGTCCCCCAGACAAGTGCGCTAACCAAGCTGCGCTACAGCCCGTACTGGTTGTACGACGAGCGAGCCTATCTCCCAGTCAGGTGAACAGTTGGACGATTCTCCAACCGAGGTACAAGGCCAAGAGCACCATCAGCAGCTTGAAGTGCCACGGAGCCTTGACGACCTCCTCGTCCTCGTCCCCCGCTGCCAACTTGCGAATGTCGAGGTTCTTGGCTGTGATCGGCTGTCTCACGGGGGCCTCGACGAGGCGTCCACACGTCGGGCATGTGCCGTCTTCGTTCATCGCCGCCGGCGCCCAATACTTGGCGCAGTCCTCGCACCAGGGCACTAGTCGGTCCGTTTCCTGACTCGAAGCTTCAACGGGGTGCTGCCGAACTCGAACGCCTCACGGATGCTCCGCTCGAGGTAGCGCATGTAGGTGTGCGGCAATTCGCGGTTGACGAACAGCGTGAACGTCGGCGGATCGGTGGCGCCCTGCAGCGCGTACAGCACACGCACTCCGTGACCCGCGGGCTGGCGTTGCTGTGCGTCGGAGATCACCCGGTTCACGTCGCGGGTCGGAACCCGGCGGTGGTACTGGGTGATGGCCTCCTGCAGCACGGGCTGCAGCTTGTGGACGCCCTTGCCGGTGAGCGCCGAGATCTTCAGGATCGGCGCGTCGCCGACGAAGTACAGCTTGCGTTTGAGCTCCGCCTGGACCTGCAGCCGTTGTTCGGGATCGTCGATCAGTTCCCACTTGTTGAGCATCATCACGATCGGACAACCCGCCGCATCCACGCGCTCGGCCAGGCGCTGGTCCTGGCTGGTGATCCCGTCGGTTGCGTCGATCACCAGGAGAGCGATGTCGCTGGCGTCGATGGCACGCAGGGCACGGACGACCGAGTAGTACTCGGCGGAATCGTCGATCCTGCTGCGACGGCGCATTCCCGCGGTGTCGACGAACACGATGGGGCCGTCAGGTGTCTCGACCAGCGTGTCGATGGAGTCGCGCGTGGTGCCGGCCATGTCGTGCACGACCGAGCGGTCCTCACCGACCAGGCGGTTGAACAACGTGCTCTTGCCGACGTTGGGTCGCCCGACGATCGCGACCCGCGGCGGCGGCGTGTCGCCGGCCTTCCACAGTTCGGTCGCATCCTCGAGGTCGACGCCGATCGCGGACTCGTCGTCGTCGGGCACGGGAAGCAACGAGATCGACCTCGTCGAGCAGGTCGCCGGCGCGGCGGCCGTGCAGGGCGCTGACCGGATACGGGTCGCCAGCGCCGAGGGCCAGGAACTCCCACCGGTCGTTCTCGCGGCGTTCGTTGTCGGCCTTGTTCGTCACCAGCAACACGCGGCGCCTTGATCCGTCGCAGCCAGTTGGCCAAGGCCTCGTCGTCCTCGGTGACCCCGGTGCGTCGCGTCGACGAGGAACAGCACGACGTCGGCCGTCTTCACGGCAGCCTCGACCTGGCGGCTGACCTTGGCATCGAGATCGTTCCCGCCGGGCAGCCAACCGCCGGTGTCGACCAGCAGGAAGTGCACACCGAGCCAGTCGGCTTCGGTCTCGTTGCGATCGCGGGTCACGCCCGGCCGATCCTCCACGATGGCGACCTGCTCGCCGATGATGCGGTTGAAGAGGGTGCTCTTGCCGACGTTGGGCCGTCCGACGATGACAACAGTGGGCAACGTCATGATGAGGGCTCCAGCGCTTTGCGTAGTGCGATGCCGTCGGTGGCGATGACCTCGACGGGTCGCGGCAGTTCGTCGATCGTGGTGCCGTCGAGGAACCGGCCTTCCGAGAGGCACACGTCGGGCAGCAGGTAGCGATGCCCTGCCGGCTCGGCGGCCAACACGCGTTGCAGATCGTGGCCGACCATCAGGCCGGTGACCGCGGTGTTGCCGCCGAAGAACTCGTTCGCCACAGGGATGACCCGGATGTCGGGGCGCTTCAAGGTCGACACGAGCGGCGAGATCACCCTCGACCCGAACTCGCTCGTGAGTATCCCGATTGGCGCACCGCGCCGGGCGCTGAGCCGCAACGTGGTGCCGTCGGCGGTGTCCGTGCCGCAGGCCCGCGCTCGCAGACCGGTGTACGCAGCGGGGTTCGGCGGTGCGGGCGAGTCGACGGCGGCGAAGAAGCCGGCCTGTGGGCCAGTGGGCTCGGGCACGCGTCCGTTGAACTCCATCTCGAACGTGCGGGCCATGCCGATGCCGTCCTCGTGCATCGAGAAGCCCTCGTACGTGTCCTCGGCCGGGAACGGTCGATCGGCCATCAGGTAGTACTCGTCGGCGGCGAACACCATCCGATGGCCCAGCGTGTGCAAGAAGACGCCCTGCCAGTCTTCGATGGCATCGATCATGGCTGCGGCCTCGTCGGCGGTGTGCAACCGCATGGCCGACTCGGTGTTGAACTTGCTGAGACCGAGTGGTACGACCGCGACCGACTCGAGTTCGGAGTACTCATCGAGCACGCCGGCCATGGTGCGGTCGAAGATCTCGCCGTCGTTCACGCCGGGGCAGAGCACGACCTGGCCGCGTACGACGATGCCGTGGTCGAGCAAAGCGCGCAACCAGCGCAAGCTCATCCCGCCGCGCGGGTTCTTCAGCATGCGCGACCGCACCTCGGGATCGGTGGCGTGGATGCTGACGTTCAAGGGCGAGAGCCGCTCGGTGATCACTCGTTCGAGATCGGCCTCGGTGAAGCGGGTCAGCGTGGTGAAGTTGCCGTACAGGAAGCTGAGCCGATAGTCGTCGTCTTTGAGATACAGGCTGCGACGCATGCCCGACGGCAGTTGGTAGATGAAGCAGAACTCACAGTGGTTGTCGCAGGTGCGCACGCGGTCGAACACTGCGCTCGACACCTCCGCGCCCAACGGTTCTCCGGCCCGCTTGGTGATCTCCAGCGACGATTGCAGCCCTCCGCGCACCAGCTCGATCTCGACCTCGGGCTCGTCGGCCGCAAAGCGCCATTCGATGATGTCGCGGGGCACGATCCCATTGATCGTGACCACCTCGTCGCCCGCGCACAACCCGGCCCGCTCAGCGGCGGACCCAGGCGCGACGCTGACAACCACCGGTGCGGACATGGCCACCCAGGCTATCGGCGGCATGCCCCGGGTAGCCTGCGAACGTGGACGTCGAGCGGGTTCTCCTGGCTGAACCTCGGGGGTTCTGCGCCGGTGTGGAGATGGCGATCAAGGCCCTGGCGTGGATGGTCCGCACGTTCGAGCCACCCGTCTACTGCTACCACGAGATCGTGCACAACAAGATCGTGGTCGACCGTTTCGTCGAGCAGGGGGTCGTCTTCGTCGACGACATCGCGGACGTGCCCGCCGGCTCGCCGATCATGCTCTCCGCTCACGGCTCGGCACCCGAGGTCGTCGCTGCGGCGCGGGCCCGCGGCAGCTACGTGGTCGACTCGGTGTGCCCCCTCGTGACCAAGGTGCACCACGAGGTCAAGGTCCGCGCCAAGAAAGGGTTCCGCATCGTCTACGTCGGTCACGAGGGGCACGAGGAAGCGGTCGGCACGATGGCGGTCGCGCCAACGTCGATCAGCCGCGTCGAGAGCGTGGCCGAGGTCGACGCGCTGCCCCAGTTCGACCAGCCGGTCGCCTTGCTCGCCCAGACCACGCTTGTCGCATCGCGACTGGTCGGGTGTCGCCGATGCGGTCAAGGCAAAGTACCCCGACGCGTGGACGCCGGGTCGCAGCGACCTGTGCTTCGCCACGACGAATCGCCAGTCGGCCCTGATGGCGATGGCCTCGAAATGCGACGCGATCGTCGTGATCGGCTCCTCGAACTCATCCAACACGCGTGCGCTCGAGAAGCTGGCGATCGAGGCCGGCTGCCAGCAGGTCTTCCGCGTCAACCGCGCCGACGAGCTTCCCGACACGTTGAGCGGCACCGTAGGCGTCACCGCCGGCGCCTCTGCGCCCGAAGAACTGGTCGACGAGATCCTCCGAGTTCTCAACCCTCGCCACGGCGTCGAACCCGTCAAGGTCACCGACGAGGACGAATACTTCCCTCCGCCGCGCAACATCAGGGAACTGCAGGCAGCAATCGGCACCGCTGCCGCAGCACTGCTCGGTGGGTCGGTCATCCAGTCGGCGACGATGAACGACCACCAGTTCGCTGCCAGCGATGTGCTGGCCGCGTTGCGCATTCCGTAGCCTCCGGTCGTGCTCTCCCCCACCGCTGCCACGATCCGCCTGTTTCTCCACGTGCTGGCCGCGACCGTGTGGGTCGGCGGGCAGATCGCGCTGGCCGGACTCGTCGGCACGGTCCGCAAGCAATCGGCGGAGGCGCCGCGCGCCGTCGCCCGCGCCTTTGCCCGCCTGGCGTGGCCCGCGTTCGGCGTGCTCGTGATCACGGGGATCTGGAACCTGACGGCAGATCGATCTGGGCAACACCACCACCGCCTACCAGGTCACCGTGTTCGTCAAGATCGCGGTGGCCGTTGCTGCGGCGGTCTTTGTGCTGATCCACTCGCTGGGCACGTCGAAGTTGGCCCTCGCCCTCGGCGGTGCGCTGGGTCTCGTCTGCTCGCTGGCCGCGCTGTACCTCGGGATCCTCCTACGCACCGGCCACTGACGAACGCTTCGATCAGTTGCGCGGGACTTGGCTCCAGGGGACTTCGCGATCGACGCGTACGTCGCCGGGTAGGCCGAGGATCCGCTCGCCGAGGATGTTCTTCATGACCTCGGTCGTGCCACCCTCGATCGAGTTGGCCCGGCTGCGCAGGAAGGCCTTCTGCATGTTCTCGAACGCCATCGCCGTCTCCGGCCGCACCATCTCGTAGCTGCCGTAGAGCATCCCGTCGGCGCCCATCAGGTCGATGACCTTGGCGTAGATGTCTTTGTTGAGGTCGGCGAACGCCATCTTGGCGATCGAGCCCTCGGGGCCCGGGTCGCCCATCTTGCGGTTCTGGTTGGCGCGCACGTTGGTGAGGCGCAGCACCTCGGCCCGCGACCACAGCTTCATCACGTCGTCGAGGTCGGCAGCGTTCTTGCGCTCGTCCGGAAGGCCGGCCCACGTCGAGGTCAGCGCTTGGATCGTGCCCGAGCCCTTCGGCGGCATGGTTCCGCCGATCGAGACCCGTTCGTTCATCAACGTCGTCAACGACACCCGCCAACCATCGCCCGGGCTTGCCGAGCATCTCGGAGTCGGCGATGTGCACGTCGGTGAAGTAGCACTCGTTGAACTCGGCTTCGCCCGTCATCTGACGAAGGGGGCGCACTTCGACGCCAGGGGCGTGCATGTCGACCACGAACGCGGTGAGACCGGCGTGCTTCACGGCCTCGGAGTCGGTGCGCACGACCAGGAGCCCGAACCGTGAGAGGTGGGCCAGCGTCGTCCAGACCTTCTGCCCGTTGACGACCCACTCATCGCCGTCACGGACGCCCTTGGCGGCCAGACCGGCGAAGTCGGATCCGGCGCCCGGCTCGCTGAACAGCTGGCACCAGATCTCCTCCCCGGTGAACAGCGGCCGCAGGTAGCGCTGCTTCTGCGCCTCACTGCCCCACATCACCACGGTGGGTGCGCACATGCCGTACCCGATCGGGTTGCGGTAGTACGCGTTCGGCGCGCCAGCCGGCGGACAGGCGTTCGTTGACGATCTTCTGCAGCTTCGGGTTGAGGCCGAGGCCACCGTTGCCGACCGGGAAGTGCACCCACGCCAAGCCCTTGTCGAACTGCGCTCCGAGGAACGTCGTCGAGTCGTGCGTCTTGGGATCGCACTCGTCGAGCAGCTGGGCGGCGAGGTCTTCGACGATCTCCTCGTCACCACGCGTCTGTATCTCGGTAGCCGTCATGCCGCCCACGATACTGGTCGTGTACAACTACCGCAGAGCCGGGTCTACCCGTCGGCCTCATCGGTGTCGTCGGGCGCATCGAAACCCGCAGCTGCCAGGCGCTCCAGCAACTCGTCGCGGATGCTGCGTCCCGGCTCGCGGGCCCGCTCGCCGGTGACGCGCCAGCCGAGCCTGCTGCTGTAGAGCAGCGGAGGCTCCTTCAAGCGGCCCGCGCCGACGTCGACGACACGAGCAAAGAAGAGCTCGTGGTCGATCATTGGCTTGACCTCGAAGACGGTGCACCGCAACCACGCGATGCAGTTGCGCACGACCGGCATCTGCGTGCCCGGAATGGTCTCCAAGTAGTCGTCGGCGATGTAGCGAAACTTGCGCCCGGGATACGAGAAGTACTGCCCGACATCGACTTGGTCACCGGCAAGGATGCTGACGGCGAACTCCCCACTCCCCACGATCAACGGGTGCGTGTCGTGCTTCGGCGACACGCTGGCCATCACGATCGGTTCCTCGAAGCTGACCTGGCACACCCAGTGGCTGCAGTACGCCCGCGTCACGCCGTCGTGGTGGGAGCCGACGACCTGCACGCCCTTCATCATCTGCCCGAGGCTGCGCTTGATCGTGGGATCGATCATCAGTTGAAGTGTCGCAGCCAACGACGGTGCTCGGCGCTCTCGTTGGCCAGCTCGGGATACGCGGCGCGGAGCCGCGCAAGGCGGGCGAGGAGAATCGGCTCGTCCCTGGTCATCAGGCTGTGCTTCAGGTTGTTGAGAATGCGCATCGCAATCTCGCGGGCGCCTGTCGGCATCAACATCGACGGGCGAAACTCGGCGGCGCCTCCCATCCGCCGTTGCCACGACGCGATGATCCCGCCCGGTCGTAGCGAACCCCGTGGCCGAACGGGTCGGCAAAGGTGCCGGACTGCTGGTCGTGTATCACGAAGTGTCCAGGCAGGCCGATCCCGCGAATCGGCACGTCCAGTCGTTTGCCGACCTCGATGGCGACGACGCTGAGTGTGATCGGCATGCCGGCGCGCCGCGCCAGCACCTCGTTGAGCAGTGAGTTCCGCGGATGGTGGTAGTCGTCGCCGTCGCCGGTGAACAGGCCCGACGCGAACAGCGTGTCGACGATGCCGTCGAACGACGGCGGGCACAACGCGGCCACCTCGTCGAGGCCGACGATCACGGCGCCGACGTCGGCGGACTGGTCGAGGGAGGCTGCGATGAGCGCGCACAGCAGATCGAGGTGCCGGTCGACCGACGCCGTGTTGACGAGATCGGTGAAGCGGGCCGCAGCAGCGTCCATACGTGCCGTGCCGCTGCCCGCCGAATCCATTCGTGCAAGGTACCGCCTGCCCGAGGCCGCTCGGCTACCTTCGCCTTCGTGTATCCGGGAGCATTCGTCGCATCGCAGCCCGACAAGCCGGCACTGGTCATGGCCGGGTCGGGTTTCACCCAGACCTTCGCGGAGCTCGACGCCGCGGCCAACAGGCTGAGCCGTGTGTTGCGCGCCGTGGGCGTTCAGCCTGGCGATCACGTCGCGATCTGCATGGAGAACCACGACCGCTACTTCGAGATCATCTGGGGCTGTCACTACGCGGGCGCGGTCTACACAGCGTGCTCCAGCCGTCTGACCGGCAGTGAGTTGCGCTACATCGTCAACGACTGCGGGGCCAAGGTGTTCATCACCTCGAAGTACAAGGCGGACCAAGCTGCGGAGATCATCGCTGACACGCCCGACGTCACCACACGGTTGATGATCGACGGGACGATCCCCGGCTACGACTCGTACGAGGAGGCGGTCGGCGCGCAGCCGTCAGCGCCACTCGACGAAGATCGCATTGCCGGCGACGACATGCTCTACTCCTCGGGCACCACCGGCAGGCCGAAGGGCGTGCACGCGCGAGTTCGCCGGCACACCGTTGGAGACCACCCCAGGCGGAGTTGCCGAGCTCCTGCAGATCCTCTTCGGTGTCACCAGCGACAGCGTGTACCTCTCCCCAGCGCCCTTCTACCATGCCGCGCCACTGCGGTTCTGCATGGGTGCGCAAGCGCTGGGCGCCACGGTCGTGGCGATGGAGCACTTCGACGCGGAGTCGTACCTCCAGCTGATCGATCGGTTCCGCGCCACCACGACCCAGGTGGTCCCGACCATGTTCGTTCGGCTGCTCAAGCTCGATCCCGAGGTTCGCGCCGAGTACGACGTGTCGTCGCTGCGGTACGTGATCCACGCCGCTGCTCCGTGCCCGGTCCCGGTCAAGCAGCAGATGATCGAGTGGTTCGGCCCGGTGCTGCACGAGTACTACGCGGGCACCGAGGGCAACGGGTTCGTGTACTGCAACAGCGAGATGTGGCTGGCGCACGCAGGAACGGTCGGCACGCCGATCAACTGCGTCGTGCACATCTGTGGTGACGATGGCGCCGAGCTACCGCACGGCGAGTCCGGCACCGTGTACTTCGAGGGCGGGGCGACGTTCGAGTACCACAACGATGCGGAGAAGACCTCGTCGTCACGACATCCACGTGGTTGGAGCACGCTCGGCGATGTCGGCTACCTCGACGACGACAACTACCTGTACCTCACGGATCGCAAGGCGTACATGATCATCGCCGGAGGTGTGAACGTGTATCCACAGGAGGCGGAGAACGTGTTGGTCACCCACCCGAAGGTGATCGACGTCGCCGTGTTCGGCGTGCCCAACGACGAGTTCGGCGAAGAGGTCAAAGCCGTCGTGCAGCCGGTCTCGATGCCGGCGACTGCTGAAGAGGCGACGGCGCTCGCCAGCGAGCTGATCGCCTACTGCCGGTCACAGCTGACCGACATCAAGTGCCCACGCTCGATCGACTTCCGCGACGAGCTGCCGCGGCATCCGACCGGCAAGCTCTACAAGCGCCTGTTGAAGGACGAGTACTGGAAGGCCGCCGGCCGCTCCATCTGAGTCAGATCGCCGCGCCGGATTGGCGATGCAAGTTGGTCGAAGATCTCGGCCAACCTGAGGCTTTCGCGGCGGCCGAAGACCGGATCCGTGGTGCCGGTCGCGACCCCCTCGAAGTGCGCAACCATCCCTGCGTACGCATTGGCTCCGGCGCACTCGATGGTGTCGACCGACCCGTCGCGCCGTTCGATCGTGAGCTGGCTGGGTTCTTCGGGCCCCGGCACGTGCAGGCCGGGCACGGTGACCAGTCCATCGCTGGCCGACAGCGCCATCTGCTTGCGAACGGGCGCATCGAACGACACGTCGAACGACGAGCTGAAGCCGGCGCCCCAATCGACCCAGCCGGCCATGGCGATGTCGACGGCCAAGTCGTTGCGGGTGGCGCCGGCGGCCATTCCGACCGGGTCACGATCCGCCATCAGGAGGAACGGGGCGATGCAGTAGATGCCGATGTCGAACAGAGCCCCGGCGCCGCGCGTGTCGATGCGATGATCGCCACTGCTCATGTCCATCGGGTAGCTGAACGAGGCCCGGCCCGTTTGCAGCGTGCCGATCGAGCCGTCGGCGGCCAGCCCCAGCAGCGCCTGTGCCCGCGGATGGTGCGGCCACATGTACGCCTCGAGGATGGTGCGGCCCGCGGCCTCGGCGTGATCGAAGAGCTTGGCACTTTCACCAGGCGACATCGTCAGCGGCTTCTCGCACAGCACGTGCTTGCCGGCGTCGAGGGCGCGGTGGCTCCACTCCGGGTGCAGATGGTTCGGCAATGGGTTGTACACGGCGTCGATGTCGCTGCGTTCCAACATCTCGGCGTACGGCGTGAAGTCGTCGCCTCGCCTGCTGGGGGCATCGACGACGACATGGCCGGCCTGCTCGAAGGCAGGCTTCAGCGAACCCTGGAAGATGCGACTCGAGCCGCCGAGCACTCCCCAACGCATCATCCGCCGAGCACGACCATCTTGATCTCGGTCATCTCCTTCACCGAATAGGCCGGGCCTTCACGCGTGTTGCCGCTGTCGCGCAAGCCGCCGTATGGCTGCTGGTCGGCACGCCACGTGGGCACCTCGTTGACGAGCACCCCGCCGTAGTCGAGCGTGTGGATCGCTCGCAGCGCCTTGCTGATGTCGCTGGTGAAGATCGCGGCTTGCAGACCGAATGCCGAGTCGTTGGCCAGCGCGAACGCGTCGTCGAGCGAGTCGTACGTCGCAATGGCCACCACCGGACCGAAGACCTCGTTCGAGCAGACCTTCATATCGGGCTTGGCGTTGGAGATGACCGTCGGGCGCAGCACGCCATCGTCGTCGAGCGCTCCGCCCGTCAACACCTTGGCGCCGCCGGCCTCGGCCTCGGCGACCCACGAGACGACTCGATCCCGCTCTCCTTTGGAGATCAGCGCCGAGACATCGGTGGCCTCGTCGAGCGGGTCACCGACGACGAGGGCGTTGACATGGTCGACGAGCGCTGCGGTGAAGTCGTCGGCGATCGAGCTGTGGATGTAGATGCGCTGGGTCGAGATGCAGCTCTGACCGGCGTGGCTGAAGCCGGCGATCTTGATCTTCGCTGCTGCTGTCTTCCAATCGCCATCGGGTTCGATGATCACCGGGGCGTTGTTGCCCAGCTCCAGCCCGACCCGCTTGCGCGGCGCCCGCGACCGGATGCCCCAACCGACCTCGGGCGAACCGGTGAACGTGATCAGGGCGATGTCGGGATGGTCGACGATGGCATTGCCGACCGTGCCGCCACCTCCGGTGACGACGTGGAGGTACTCGGCGGGCAAACCGCACTCGTCGACGAGCATCTTGGCCAGCGCGATGGAGCTGAACGGTGTCTGGCTTGCCGGCTTGAGCACGACCGGGCAGCCGGCTGCGATAGCAGGTGCGACCTTGTGAGCGACGAGGTTCAGCGGGAAGTTGAAGGGCGCGATCGCGCCGACCACCCCGATGGGCACGCGCAGCGTGAAGCCCAACTTGCCCTCCCCTGCCGAGAGGGCGTCGAGTGGGATCATCTCCCCCGACAGCTTGCGAGCCTCCGCCGCGGCGAACAGGAACGTGCCCACGGCGCGCTCTGCCTCGGCGCGAGCCGTCCGGATCGGCTTGGCTGCCTCTTTGGCGATGATGGTCGCGAACTCGTCGCGTCGCTCTGTCAGCAACTGCGCCGCCTTGTCGAGGATGGCGGCCCGCTTCCACAACGGGAGCGGTGTCTTCAACGCGGTCTTGGCGATCGCGACTGCGGCCGCTACATCGTCTGGCGTCTGGGCCGGGATCTCGCCGATGACCGAATCGTCGTACGGTGAGCGAACAGTGATCGTTTGAGCCATGTCGAACGACGATACTTGCCTCATGAGCACCCCTCGTCATCCGTTCCTGGAGTGGGATGGACCGCTCCCGTTTGCCCATCGCGGCGGTGCCAGCGATGCCCCGGAGAACACGATGCAAGCCTTTGAATATGCAGTTGACCTCGGCTATCGCTACCTCGAAACCGACGTGCAGGTGACGGCCGACGGGGTGCTGACCGCCTTTCACGACAACGATCTGCAGCGAACTTGCGGCCGCCCCGGCAAGATCAGCGATCTGCCGTGGTCCGAGGTGTCACAGGCCCGCGTCGACGGCAAGGCTCCGATTCCCCTGATGGAGGATCTGCTGGGTGCTTGGCCCGATGCCCGGTTCAACATCGACTGCAAGTCGAATGCGGCAGTGGATGCCCTGATCGCGTCGCTTCGCCGTACCAACTCGCTGGCGCGGCGTGTGCGTCGCCGCGTTCAGTGATGCCCGGTTGCGCAAGCTCCGCAAGGCGTTCGGTGCCGAGCTGTGCAGTTCCCTCGGCCCGTTCGAACTGGCGCTGCTTCGGTTCGGGCTGCTTCGCAATCCCCCAGGTCTTGCCGCGCAGGTGCCGGTCAAAGAGGGACCGCTGACGGTGGTCAACACGGCGTTCATCGAGCGTTCGCATCGCCTGGGGATGCAGGTGCACGTGTGGACGATCGACGACGCCGCGGAGATGAACCGCCTGCTCGACCTCGGTGTCGACGGCATCATGACCGACCGCCCGCTCGTGCTCCGCGACGTGCTGGAATCCCGCGGCGCCTGGCGCTCCTAGCGCTGCAACAGCCGGCGTTGCCGTCTGCGACCGGTGCCGAGAGAGACAACCCACGGATACAGATCGCCTGCTCGGTGCGCCGTTCTCCAGATTGGTTGGGCCGACCTCGGTAGTGGACGTACCGAAACCAAACCCGTTGAGCCTGGTTGGGCGAGGTGTGAGTACCAGGAGTACTGAAATTGCGCCCGACCGGGTGGAGAGGATCGTGTGCCGGTCGGAGGGTGCGTCTGGGCGTGCCCGGGCGTCAACGCGCAGGGCGGCGAGTCGCGGCGGCACCAGGCCGCCGGCGATCCCTCGTGAATCGTCAGTGACGAAACCCGGCGTGGCCATTCATATCGTCACTGACGATTCGGGAAGGTCGTGGCGCCACCGTGGTGCCCCATGGCGGTCAGCACGGCGCTGGCTGCAAGCACGGCCGCCCCGGCGAGCGTGACTTCGGGACCGAACTCGATGCTGATCAGCGACGTCGACGGTGCCGATTCGACCGCGGCGGCAACGCCCCCCACGTAGACCACGGCGACCAGTGCCGTGGCCCCCGTGACCCACCGGCGGGGGAACCACGACAACGTCGCCGCGAGCACGACGAGGAACGGCACGACCGGCCACAGCCGCAGGCCCCAACCGACGAGGCTCGACGGTGAGAAGCCGAGTCGGTCGACCAGCGAGAAGATCTCGTAGCTGGTGCGCCGCCGCGTTCCCGACCGAACCCACGGCAAGAACGTGCCGACGATCGTCGCCAACGCACCGACGCCGGCCAGGACCCGCCCGATGAGAATGCGGTGCACTGCGGCAGCGTAGGTTCCGGTCATGGCCGCGCCCCGATTCCATTCCGTTCGCTCCTCGTGCGGGTTGGTGGCCAGCGCCGATCAACTGGCGACGCAGGCCGGAGTCCGTGCACTGGTCCTCGGTGGGAATGCCGTGGATGCAGCGATTGCGACCAACGCGGCGATCGCCGTGACCGCTCCGCACCTGTGCGGGATGGGCGGCGATCTGTTCGCGCTCGTGCACCGCGACGGCGAGGTCGTCGCCCTCAATTCCACCGGGCGGGCAGGCTCGGGCGCCGATGCCGCAGCCATGCGGGCCGAGGGGCGGACGGAGATGCCCTTCCGCCACGACATCCGATCCGTCACGGTCCCAGGGTGTGTGGACGGCTGGTTGGCCCTGCACGAGCGCTTCGCCACGATGCCGCTGTCGGTGCTGTTGCAGCCCGCCATCGACCTTGCCGCTCAGGGCTTCCCGGCGAGCCCGCTGCTGGTGGGTTCGGCCGCCAGGGCCGACGACGGTACCAACGCGAACCTGGCCGAACTGATCGGCCAGTTGTCGCGGCCCGGGCGCCCGGGTCCGGCGTGCCGGCGCGGCTCGGGCATTGACCGACATCGCCGAGGGCGGCCGCGCCGCCTTCTATCAGGGCGAGTTCGGAACCGGCCTGAAGATGCTGGGCGCCGGGTTCTACTCCGACGAGGACCTCGCCCGGCCGTCGGCGGATTGGGTGGCGCCGTTGATGGTCCACACCTTCGGCGTCGACCTGTGGACGCTTCCCCCGAACTCGCAGGGCTACCTCACCCTCGGGGCCGCCGAGTTGGCCGGGCGCCTCGATCTGCCCGCCGACCCCAACGACGTGCGCTTCGCCCACCTGCTGATCGAAGCCGCCACCGCGGCGGGTTTCGACCGCCCCGACGTGTTGAGTGATTCGGCGGACGGCGCCGCGCTGCTGCGGGCGATCGCCGGAAGGCTCGACATGGTCGACACCGAGCGGGCGTCGGATCGATGGGCGCCGGGCCGCGACGGCGACACGACCTACCTGTGCACGGTCGACGGCAACGGCATGGGCGTCTCGCTGATCCAGTCCAACGCCGCCGGGTTCGGGTCAGGGCTTGCCGAGCCCAGCACCGGAATCAACCTCCACAACCGCGGCCTCGGCTTCAACCTCCGCGAGGGGCACGCGGCCGAGTTCCGGGCGGGTCATCGACCACCGCACACCCTGTGCCCGGCGATGGCGACGGCCGACGGTGCGCTGCGAGGCGTGTTCGGCACGATGGGAGGCGATGCGCAGCCACAGATCCTGCTGCAGTTGGCGGCTCGGCTGTTCCACTACGGCCAATCGCCCGCCGCGGCGGTCTCCGCGCCGCGGTGGGCATTGCACGGCCCCGTCACCGGCTTCGACACGTGGACGAGTGGCCAAGCGCCGACGGTGACGATCGAGGGCCACGCGCCCGACGACTGGCTGGCGGGCCTCGCCGGGCGCGGCCACCCCGTTGCCGGCGCGCCGCAGTACGACAGCGGCTTCGGTCATGCCCACGCCATCGTCATCGACAACGACGGCTTCCGGGCCGGCGCCGCTGACCCGCGCACGCTGATCGGCACCGCCGCCGGCATCTGAACCCGCGCA
The DNA here is from genome assembly GCA_963805445.1 of Ilumatobacteraceae bacterium. Lineage (GTDB taxonomy): Bacteria > Actinomycetota > Acidimicrobiia > Acidimicrobiales > Ilumatobacteraceae > JAENVT01. Next base: position 254,567 of record CAWDUI010000011.1, read on the forward strand.
CCCCGATCACAGTACGATTCGCTCATGCGCGTCGACTCCAACTTCTTCTGCACCGTCCCGATGAGCGACGCCGGCGATCCGGCCGTCGCCGCCACGGCACGGCGCTTCGGCAACGACTCGGTGATCGAGTGCTACCGGAACCTGGTCGAGTGGGCGAGGACCGCAGATCAACTCGGGTTCGACACGATGTGGCTGACCGAGCACCACTTCCAGTACGAGGGCTACGAGGTGCTTCCGAACCTGATCCTGTTCGGGCAGCACCTGGCGATGCTCACGAAAGAACTCCGACTCGGCCAGATGTTCAATGTCGTACCGCAATGGCATCCGTTGCGCCTCGCCGAGGACTTCGCGCTCGCGGACATCATCACCGGCGGGCGCATGGAGTTCGGCGTCGGCCGCGGGACCGTGCCGCGTGAGGCATGGGCACTCGGCACCGTGGTCGCCAGCGGCGACAACGCGATGTCGGCCGAGCACGACCGGATCAATCGTGAGATCTTCGAAGAGTCGATGGAAGTGATCAAGCTGGCCTGGTACCAGGACCAGTTCAGCTACCGCGGCAAGCACCTCGTGCTTCCCCCCGACGACGTCCCCGACCGCGGCACCATGGTCAACGATCTCACGCTGATCCCGAAGCCCCTCCGACATGTCGACATCTACCAGCCGGTCACCTCGCCCGAGACGATCGAGTACGTGCCCAAGGCCGGGCACCGCGCCGTGTACTGGCTGCAGAACGCCGACAGTCAGAAGCAGAAGTGGGATCGCTACGCCGAGATCCGCGAGTCGTGTGGCACGCCGGTCGGTCCCGGCGAGGACCGCTGCCTGGTCCTCAACCTGCACGTCGGCAAGACGCGGGAAGCTGCGCTGGTGAAGGGTCGCCCCGGTCAGGACGAGTTCAACAAGTTCCTGTCGCCCTACGGCCGCTTCAGCAGCTACCGCAACCCCGATGGCAGCAAGGTGGCGTTCAACCACTGCCCGACCGTCGAGGAGAGCAACGAGCAGAAGATCCAGATCGTCGGATCGATCGACGATGCGGTCGATGCCATCGGCTATTGGCGTGACCTGCTCGACCTCAAGCACATCTGCTTCTTCTTCGACTATCCCGGGCTCAGCCGCGAGGAGATGACCGAGCAGATGCACCTCGTTGCCGAAGAGGTGTTTCCCCGCCTCGGTGAGAAGATCGAGCGCCGGCCGATCACCGGCACGCCCCTCGTGTGACTACTGACGGCTACCTGCTGCTGCCGGCCTTCGCCGAGCCGCACGCCCACCTCGACAAGGCATTCCTGGCCGAGCGGGTCGAGAACCCCACCGGAGATCTCCTCGGGGCCATCCGGGCCATGGAGCTCGCTCGGGATTCGATCACCCTTGCCGACACCATCGAGCGGGCCGAGCGTGCGGCACGGCTGATGGCTGCCAACGGATGCACGGCAATTCGGACCCATGTCGATCTCACCCTGACGTGCCGGCTGATGTCGGTCGAGGCGTTGATCGACGTGCGCGAGCGGCTACGCGGTCTCGTCGAGATCCAGGTCGCGGCACTGTGTGCCTGGCCGTCGATCGGACCGGAAGGAGCCGATCAACGAGCGCTGCTCCGTGAGGCGATCGCCATGGGTATCGACGTGGTCGGTGGTTGCCCGCATCTGGAGACCGATCCCGCCGCTGCCAATGACAACCTGCTCAGCCTCGCCGCCGAAGCCGGGTTGCCCGATTGACCTGCACACCGACGAGACGCTGAACCCGGCGATGCTGGCGTTGGAGGACCTCGCCGAGCGGGTGGTCGCCACCGGATTTGGTCACGGCGTCGCCGCCAGCCACTGCGTGTCGCTGACCGTGCAGACCGAACACCGTCAGCGCGAGGTGGCCGAGAAGGTCGCGGCGGCCGGCATCAGCGTGATCGCCCTGCCGCACACCAACCTCTTCCTGCAGGGCAGGGACTGCCCGGTGGCCACTCCGCGGGCGATCACCGCGGTGAAGGCTCTGCGGGCAGCGGGCGTGAACGTGGCCGCTGGCGCCGACAACCTGCAGGACCCGTTCAACCCGGTCGGGCGGGCCGACCCGCTGGAGACCGCCGGTTTGATGATCATGTCGGCTCACGTCTTGCCGGCCGACGCACTCGAGATGGTCACCAGCGCCGCTCGAACAGCGATGGGGCTCGGTCCCAGCGAGGACCGCGTGGCGATCCGGGCGTGCTCCATTCGAGAGGCGATCGCCTTCGGTCCGTCGGACCGCCAGGTCGTTCGTCGGGGGCCGGATCTCGAAACAGAGCGTTCACACGATCGCGGCTGAGCGGTCGGAATCTCTCCCCTACACTCCCTCGCCATGGGGACCAACCATGGCCGGCTCGCCGGACGGCGTGCGCTGATCACAGGCGCGGCACGTGGTATCGGCGCCGAGATCGCCCGGTCATTCCGGCGCGAGGGCGCCGACCTCGCGCTCGTCGACATCGATGCCGACCGCCTGGCCAGCACGGGTGTGGAAGTCGACGCCAGTGTCTACGGCGTCGATCTGGCCGACGCTGAAGCGACGGCCACGGTCACGGAACGAGCGATTGCCGACCTCGGCGGTCTCGACATCCTCGTCAACAACGCCGGCATCTTGAAGATGGCGCCGCTGCTGGAGATCGACCCGGCTGACTGGGACCACACGTTCGCGGTCAACGTGCGGGCGATGCTGATCACGATCCAGGTCGCGGCGAAGGCGATGATCTCGAACGGCCATGGAGCGATCATCAACATGGCCAGCATGGGCGGCAAGGTCGGTGGCCCGAACCAGGCCCACTATGCGGCGTCGAAAGCGGCGGTGATCTCGCTCACGCAGGTGGCCGCCAAGGAGCTCGGTCCGTGCGGGATCACGGTCAACTGCATCTGTCCGGGCTACGTGTTGACCGAGATGGGCGCGGCAACCCGGACCGAGGAGATGGTCCGCAAATGGTCCGCGATGTCGCCACTCGGCCGTCTCGCCGAACCGTCGGATGTGGCCAACATGGCCGTGTTCCTGGCCTCTGACGAGGCCTCGTACTGCACCGGACAGGCGATGAACGTGACCGGTGGGATGGTGATGCATTGAGTACCACGGGGATAATCGGCGCCTCCGGCGATGCGGCTACGGTGGTGGAAATGGGCGACGTAGAGACTGCTCCTGCCTTGCGTTTTGACGGAGTGTCGATGGTCTTTCCGGACGGCACTCATGCACTTCGTGAGACATCGTTCGAGGTGCGCGCCGGCGAGTTCGCGGCAGTCGTAGGGCCATCGGGGTGTGGCAAGAGCACGTTGCTGCGAATCGCATCAGGCCTCAATGCACCCACATCGGGTCAGGTCGACGTCGATCGCAGCAGCCTCGGGTACGTGTTTCAGGACGCCACCTTGCTGCAGTGGCGCACCGTGCAGCACAACGTCGAGCTGCTCGCCGAGCTGGAGAAGATGCCGTCGGCAGACCGTCGCCGCCGCGCCGACGACGCGATCCAGCTGGTGGGACTGAACGGATTCGAGAAGAAGTATCCCAAGCAACTGTCGGGGGGCATGAAGATGCGCGCCTCGCTGGCCCGCTCGCTGGTGCTCGATCCGAAGGTGTTCTTGTTCGACGAGCCGTTCGGCGCGCTCGACGAGATCACCCGCGAGCGCCTGAACGACGAGCTCATCGGGTTGTTCCAGCGCAAGGGATTCGCAGGCCTGTTCATCACTCACTCGATCAACGAGGCCGTGTTCTTGTCGACCCGCGTTCTGGTCATGAGCGCACGGCCGGGGCGCATCGTCGGCGACTTCCCCGTGCCGTTCGCCTATCCGCGTTCACCCGACCTGCGCTTCGAGCCGGAGTTCGCCGCCCTGTGCGGACAGGTGTCTGCCGAGTTGAGGGGAGCCCACGCGTGAAGACCCCCACCACGGTGGCCGACTCGATGGCCGGTCTGCAACCAGAAGACGTCACACCCGACGCCCCCGACGCAGTGCCCGAGGCGCTACACCCGCGCCGGCTCGAAGCCAGCAAGATCCTCGCTCCGCTGGTGCTTCTCGCTGTCTTCCTGGGGATCTGGTACCTCATGCACTACTGGGGCCTGCGGTTCTTCTTCGACAAGGACGGTCGACGGCTGGTGCCGACTCCGCGGCAGGTATGGGACGGCACGATCGTGCAACCGATCGCTCGCCAGCGCTACATCGAGGGTGTCAAGTGGACCAGCATCGTCGCCTTCGGTGGCCTCGCCATCACCATCGTCGTCGGTTGCTCACTGGCAGTTCTGATGTCGCAGGCCAAGTGGGTGGAGGGGGCGGTCTATCCGTACCTCGTCGCCCTCCAGGCGGTCCCGGTCCTGGCCGTGATCCCGCTGATCTACTCGGTGTTCGGTGGTGGGCTGGCGCCGCGCTTCTTCGTGTGCATCATGATCGCGTTCTTCCCGATCGTCACCAACACGCTGTTCGGGCTGAACTCCGCGGACCCCGATCAGCACGACCTGTTCACGCTTCGCAACGCTTCGCGCTGGACCCGTTTGGTCAAGCTGCAACTGCCGTCGGCGCTGCCCAACATCTTCACCGGTTTCCGCATCTCGGCCGGTCTCTCGGTGATCGGCGCTGTGGTCGGCGAGCAGTTTTTTCGTGCGGGCAGCAAGCCCGGGGTCGGCATCGTCATGGACAACTACCGCGTCAAGGGCGTGTACGCCCCGTTGTACGGTGGGGTGATCCTGGCCTGCCTGCTGGGCATCTTCACCTTCTTGCTCTTCGGCTGGATCAGCAAGCTGGCCATCGGTAGCTGGTACGAGGCAGGCAAGCGCAAGACGTAGCCGCGATCTATCCATCCGACGGCTCCTCGCAGCCGTCCTCACAGCGTGAACAACCAATACAAGGGAGAGAAACACATGAAGAACCGACGCAGCGTTTCGCTGCTCAGCATGGCCATCGGGGTATCGCTGATCGCCGCGGCCTGCGGCTCCGACAACAAGGCGGCCGACACGGTGGCGCCCACCACGGCGGCGCCGGCAACCTCCGGAGCAGCGGTCACCACTGAAGCGCCGGCGACGACTGCCGCGGCTGCGGAAACGACAGCAGCGGTGGACACCACCGCTGCGCCACAGGCAGTGTCGCTGAAGGGCTTGTGCCCTGACACGATCAATCTGCAGATCGACTGGATGCCCGAGGCCGAGCACGGTTTCATCTACCAGATGATCGGCGCCGGCTACACGATCGACAAGGGCAAGGCCTCCGTCACCGGCCCGCTGATCGACCAGAACGGCAACGACACCGGCGTCAAGCTGCAGCTGCGATCAGGTGGAGCCGCTCAGCACTTCGACAGCCCGACCACGATCATGTACAACAACGAAGACACGCTCCTGGCCTTCGTCTACACCGACGAGGCCATCCAGAACTCGGTCGACAAGCCGACGGTGGCGATCGAATCGGGCTTCAACAAGAACCCGCAGATGATCATGTGGGATCCGGCTGTCTACCCCGACGTCACCAGCATCGCCGACCTCGGCACCAAGGGCGTGACGGTTCGCTACTTCCAGCGGCGCCGCATACATGGACTACTTCACTCAGTACAGGCATCCTGAAGCAGAGCCAGGTCGACGGCTCGTACCAGGGCGACCCGAACCTGTACATCGCCGATGAAGGCAAGTCCGCCCAGCAGGGCTTCGGCTCGGCTGAGCCGTACCTCTACGAGCACGTCTACCCGAGTTGGATGAAGCCGGTGAAGTACCAGTACGTCAACGACGTCGGCTGGGAGAACTACGCCGAGTCGATCGCCACCAAGCCGGAGAACATCACCAAGTACGCCGATTGTTTCAAGCTGCTCGTGCCGATCATCCAGCACGCGAGCATCGATTACCTGGCTGATCCGACACGCGGCCGAGGCCATCATCCTCGACGCCGTGGCCCAGTTCGGTGCCGACTTCGGGTGGACGTACGATGCGGGCACGGCTGATTATGGTGCCGGGGTCATGAAGAAGGACGGCCTGGTGGCCAACGGCCCCGACGGTGTCATCGGCAAGTTCGACATGACCCGCGTGGCCGACCTGATCACCAAGGCGATCCCGGTCTACACGGCTCAGGGCCTTCCACCGAAGGATGGCCTGAAGCCGGAAGACATCGTCACCAACCAGTTCATCGACGAGTCGATCGGACTGTAAGCCCCCGGCCCGCAGCCGACCTTTGTCGCTGCCAACATCCTCACGGAGTTGGCAGCGACAAAGTTCGGTGCGGGTCAGGTCGATTGCCTGCTGCAGCACCACTTGGAGCAGCACATTGGCGCCGGCCTCGATGTCGGCGGGCGTGGTGAGCTCGGCGATGTTGTGCGACAGGCCGTTCACACTCGGCACGAAGACCATCGAAGTCGGGCACACCCGTGCCAGCATCTGGGCATCGTGCCCGGCGCCCGATGGCATGCGTCGCGTGGAGTGACCGAGGCGCTGCGCCGTTGCTTCGACGAGGTCGATCATGTCCGGGTCGAACTCGACCGGCTCGAAGCGCGCCAGCGTTCGCATCGAGATCTCGCAACCCTCGTCGGCGGCGTAGGCGCGACATGCGGCGAACACCTCGGCCTCGGCCTCTTTCAGCCTGCCCTCGTCGGTGTTGCGCACGTCGACGGTGAAGACCACCTTCGACGGCACGACGTTGACCAGGTTCGGCGTGACCGCGATCACGCCGACCGTTGTCACCTGCGGAGCGCCGAGGTAACCGGCGATCAGCCGGATCTCGTGGATGGCCCGCGCCGCGACCGCCATCGGGTCGTGGCGCAACTGCATCGGGGTCGTGCCGGCGTGAGCGGACTGCCCGGTGACCGTCACCTCGGTCCACGAGATCCCCTGCACGCCGGTGACGACACCGATGGTCACGCCCTCGTCCTCCAAGACGGGGCCCTGCTCGATGTGCAGCTCCGCGTAGGCGTGGGGAAATGCCGCCGCCGGAACCGGCGTGGGGCCGGCATATCCGATGCGGGCGAGCTCGTCGCCCAGGCGGGCGCCGTCATCGGCGGCCCGGAGATCGAGGGCCTCCTCCACCGCCAGACCGCCGACGTACACCAGGCTGCCGAGCATGTCGGGCGCGAACCGCGCGCCCTCCTCGTCGGTGAAGAACGCGACGTGAATCGGTCGCCGGGTGACGACGTCGTGTTGGGCAAGCGTCTCGACGATCTCGAGGCCGGCGAGCACGCCGAGGTTGCCGTCGAACCGGCCACCGGTACCGACGGTGTCGATGTGCGAGCCGACCATCACCCCGGCGGCCGTCGGGTCGCTCCCCGCACGAGTGGCGACGACGTTGCCGATGGCATCGATCGAGACCGCCATGCCGAGATCGGTCATCCACGACACCACGAGGTTGCGGCCATCACGGTCTTCGTCGGTCAGCGCCAGTCGAGCACAGCCGCGCTCGCCGTTCGGCCCGTGCACCGCGCCGATCTCTCCGAGAGCCTCCAGCCGTTGGCACAGTCGGGCGCCGTCGACACGGAGATCGTCCGACAACGTCATGGTCAGCGCCCGAAGTCGAACGTGGAGATCTCGCGCAGCGCATCGCAGAACGAGCGGACGGATCCGGCGAACAGCTCGGCGCCGCGCTCGGCCGTCGCCGCAGTGGGGTCTCCGATCACCCCTTCCGGGTGAAAGTCGTTGGAGAGCCATCCGAAGCTGACCCGTCCGCCGAAGCGGACGTAGGTGTTCTCGGCGAGCTTGTCGGGAACGCGGCGTGTCGCCTTGCTCATGTCGCACAGTTCGGGTGCGAGGTGCAACATCACCGACGTCTCGTCGGTGCCGCCGTGCACGCCCATACCCAGTTCGCTGGCCGGCGAGGTACCCCCTTGGTCGACCGGCATGCCGGGGTGAGCAAGGAACGTCATCAGGCCGTGCTTCAGTCGCAGCTCGCGGTTGGCAACACTGAGCAAGGAGCTGTTGCCGCCGTGGCCGTTGAGGAAGACCAACCGCTTGGCCGGCGTCGTGGCGACGCAGCGACCGATGTCGTCGAGCACCGCAAGCAACGTGGTGGCCGACAGCCACACGGTGCCGGGCGACCAGGCGTGCTCGTTCGACTTGGTGAACTGCAGCGTCGGCAGCAACCAGGCGTCGAGCTCGTCGCCGACTGCGGTGATCGCCGCCTCCGCGACCGCGCTGGCAACGACCGAGTCGGTGCTCAGGGGCAGGTGCGGGCCGTGCTGCTCGATGGCCCCGAGGGGTTGCACGATGATGCTGCGATCGGTGAGGCGTTCGCCGACCTGTGGCCCGCTCAGGTTGGGGAAGTAGCGCTCGTTCGATGTCACACGGGAACGCTACCCCCGGGCGTCGGTGAGCCAGAATGGAGAGGTGACCGCGCCCGACTACGACGCCATGGTGATCGGTGCCGGGCACAACGGTCTGGTCTGTGCCGCGTACCTGGCCAAGGCGGGTCTGCGCACGCTGTTGGTGGAGGCCCGGTCGTCGGTCGGCGGTACGGCATCGAGCGAGTCGTTCGCCGGTGGGATGGTGAACATCTGCAACTGCGATCACGTCACGTTCCGCACGACGCCGGTGATCGAGGAGTTGGGCTTGGCCGGCCACGGCCTTCGTTACATCGACATCGATCCTGCCCAGCGCAACATGACGTGGGACGGCGGACCCTCGTGGGCGATCTACCACGATGTCGAACAGACGCTCGACGCGATCGCGCGGACCTATCCGGCGGAGGTCGACGGTTACCGGCGATACGTGAAGGCGGCGATACCGGCAATTCAGATGGTGTTGGACAATGCCAACGACCCTCCGTCGGTCGCCACGATCGCCAAGAAGGTTGCCGCTCGGCGCGGGCGCGGCGCCGCCACGTTGCTGCGCTGGAGTCGTCGCAGCGCGGCGGACGTGATGCGCGAGTACTTCTCGGCGGAGGCGTTGCGCGGGCCGGCGATGGTGGCCGGGCCGATGGTATGGGGCGTGTCGCCGGAGCTGCCGGGAACCGGTTTGGGGGCGTTGACGTACGCACTCCGCCACGTCGGCCAGCTCGGCCGGCCCGTCGGCGGCAGCGGGATGGTGCCCGAGACGCTCCGCCGGGCGTTCGAGGCGGCCGGCGGCACGTTGCTGCTGAACACCAAGGTGGACCACCTCACCTGCGAAGGCGAGGCCATCCGAGGGATGGTCTGCACCGACGGCACCGAGGTGACCGCTGGCATCGTCGTTTCGGCGTGCAACCCGCACGACACCTTCCTGATCTGGCTCAAGGATCCCCCACCGCAGGCCTCGTCGCTGGTCGACCGGTGGAGGGGGATCCCCCACGACGACGGCTACGAGTCGAAGATCGACGCGGTCCTCGACCGCCCGCCGACACTGGCGACGGGTCAGCCGCTCGGCACGACGACGGTGATCTCGCCGTCCCTCGCTGAGATCGATCGCGGCCACTCGCTGATGGCCAGCGGTCAGGTCCTCCAGCAACCGGGCATGTTCGTCAACTCGCCGACAGCGCTCGACAGCTCACTGGCGCCCGAGGGCCGGCACGTCTTCAGCCTCGAGGTGTTGTACACGCCCTACGCGATCGCCGGCGGTTGGGCGCAGAGTGCGGAGCCGCGCCGTTGGGTCGACCAGGTCGCCACCGTGCTTGCCCCCGGCTTCGCCGACTCGGTTGTCGAATGGCGGGCGATGACCCCCGACCGGTACGAGCGCGAGTTCCATCTGCCTCACGGACACGCAACCAGTTTCTCCGGCGGTCCGCTCGCCGCACTGCGCAACAAGCACCCGGAGCTCACACGGTACGAGACACCGGTGAAAGGGCTCTATCTCACGGGTGCGGCGACGTTTCCCGGGGCCGGCATCTGGGGTGCCAGCGGCCGGAACGCGGCGCTGCGCATCCTCGGCCAACTCGGCGAGCGCCGCTGAAGCGGTCGGCTCAGTGATCCGCGAGCCGCGGGTGATCGTCGGTGAACGCTGGTGAGTGCCGCTTGGCCTCGACCGCTCGCCGACCGAGCTCGACGAGTTCATCGGTGCTCAGCATTTCGCGCATTCGGGCGAACACGCTTTCCTCTTCCTTGGCGAAGTGTGCCTTCACGTCGAGCATCAGCGCACTGCCGCGCTTGGTGAAGCCGAAGCCGTTGGGCGCAAGGCTGCGCATCTCCGCCAGCAGCTCGTTCAGCTCCTCGTGCTCGCCCATGCGATGCGAGACCGTGGTGTCGCCGGCCGCCTCGACCGTGGCGCGGAACGCCGGGAACACGACCTCTTGTTCGGCAGCCTCGTGCGCCGCAAGCTCCTCGACGATGCTGAAGAAGACGCGACGAACCTCTGCGGGATCATCGGTACGTTCGAGCTCCTCGATGAGTCCGTCGATCAGGCGATGATCGCGCTCCAAGAGGTCGATGACATCGATCGCATTGTCCATCAGACGATCCTTTCGTCGGCGTCTCTGACACCATTCATCTTCCCTTGCGGACGGCATCGAGGGACAGTGCCAAAGGTCCATCGGCGCATGGCGCAGACAGGGTCGAAGGCCCCTTACGGATTTCGTCAGCATCGTTACCATCGACAGAGAACGATGGAGCGCGCCTGATGATCACCGACAACCCCGAATCTGCGACGAATGACGCCGGGCATGAGGTCGTGTCGAACACTGAGCTCTCCGCCGACGTGCATCGACTGGTCGTGCGGGCGCCGCGTGTCGCTGCGGTGCGCCAGCCCGGCCAGTTCGTCATCGTGCGCCTGGGTCCGGGGGCCGAACGCATTCCCTTGACGATCGCCGAGAGCGACGCAGAAGCGGGAACGATCGTGCTCGTCATCCAAGCGGTCGGCAAGAGCACACGCGATCTCGTCTCGCTCGTTGCCGGCGACAGCATCACCGATGTCGTCGGTCCACTCGGTCGCCCGTCCGACCTCGTCGCCGAGGGTACAGCGGTCTGTGTGGCCGGTGGCGTTGGCGCAGCAGTCATGTATCCGATTGCTCGCCGGATCGGCGAGCTCGGCGCCGACGTGATCACCGTGCTCGGGGCACGCACCGCGCAGACCGTGCTGTTCCGCGATGAGTTCGAGGCGATTTCCGAGCTCGTCGTCTGCACCGACGACGGCAGCGCCGGCCGGCACGGCCTCGTGACCGATGCGCTCCGCGACCTTCTCGCAGACCGGTCGGTCGACGTCGTGTACGCAGCGGGACCGGTGCCGATGATGCGCGCCGTCGCAGACGTCACCCAGCCGCTCGGAGTGCGCACGATCGTGTCGCTCAACCCGATCATGGTCGACGGCACCGGGCATGTGCGGTGGTTGCCGCGTGACCGTCGACGGCATCATGCGCTTCGCCTGCGTCGATGGTCCTGAGTTCGATGCGCACGGCGTCGACTTCGACGAGCTGTCCGACCGCCTCCGCACCTACGGCGATGCACGAACAGGCGGCCTCGAGTCACGAGTGTCGGAGCGCGGGTTGAGCGGCGAGCCACTCACCGAACGCGAGCGGCTGGCGATCGATCGGCAGGAGATGCCCACTCGCGACGCCGGCCTGCGCTCGCAGAGCTTCGACGAGGTGAACATCGGTTTCACGGAGCACCTTGCGCTGCTCGAGGCCCAGCGTTGCCTGGCATGCAAGCGGGCGACGTGCGTCGAGGGCTGCCCGGTCGCAGTCGACATTCCCACATTCGTGGCCCACATCGAGAACGGTGACCTGCACGCAGCGGCCCGGACGCTGTTCGCCGACAACGCCCTGCCTGCTGTGACGGGTCGAGTGTGCCCTCAGGAGCACCAGTGCGAGGCGGAATGCGTGCGGGGTCGCAAAGGTGCACCCGTTGCGATCGGCCACCTCGAGCGGTTCGTCGCCGACTGGGCCAGAGGCCACCTCCACGAGGAGCCGGTCGACGTCGAGCCGTCCGGCCGGAGCGTTGCCGTCATCGGCGGGGGGCCAGGTGGCCTGACCGCGGCGGGCGAGTTGGCGCGCCGGGGGCACGACGTGACGATCTTCGAAGCGCTGCACGTACCCGGTGGCGTGTTGTCGTACGGGATCCCCGAGTTCCGCCTGCCCAACGAGATCGTCGAACACGAGGTGCATCGCCTCGAGGCACTCGGGGTCAAGGTCGAGTGCAACGTGGTGATCGGGCGCACCTACACACTCGACGAGGTGCGCAAGAACTTCGATGCCATCTTCGTGTCGGTCGGTGCAGGGCTGCCGGTGTTCCTCGGCGTGCCGGGCGAGGGGTTGAAGGGCGTCTACACCGCGAACGAGTACCTGACCCGCGTCAACCTCATGCAGGCCTACGCCTTCCCTGATGCTGACACGCCGGTCCTGCGCGGCGATCGGGTCGTGGTGATCGGTGGGGGCAACGTGGCCATCGATGCGGTTCGAACCGCACGCCGGCTCGGCGCCGACGCAGGCCACGATCGTCTATCGCCGCAGCCGCCCGGAGATGCCGGCACGCGACGAGGAGATCGATCACGCCGAGGAAGAGGGCGTTTCGTTCGAGTTCCAGGTCAGCCCGATCGCCATCGAGGGCGACGCCGACCACTGGGTCACCGGCCTGCGTTGCGTCGACACCACCCTGGGCGAGCCTGACGCGTCGGGGCGCCGGGCGCCCGTGACGGTCGAGGGATCCGAGCGGGTCATTCCCTGCGACACCGTGATCGTCGCGGTCGGAACCAAGGCCAACCCCTTGCTCACCTCGGCCTCCCCCGATCTCGCCCTGACGGATCGTGGGTACCTCGCGGCTGACGCGCAGGGCATGACCAACCTGCCCGGAGTGTTCGCCGGCGGCGACATCGTTCGGGGCTCGGCAACGGTGATCTTGGCCATGGGCGACGGCAAGCGCATCGCCGGCACGATCGACGAGTATCTCAGAGGGACGACCGTGCAGCTCACGACGAGATCCGCTGCCGCAACGGGGGCCGCGGGTTAGGCCTGGGCTGCATTGGGTACGGTAGTGCCATGAGCGAATACATCCTTCCTGACCTCGCCTACGACCCCGGTGCGCTCGAGCCGTACCTCAGCGGGCAGATCGTCGAACTTCACCACGCCAAGCACCATGCCGCCTACGTCAAGGGCGCAAACTCCGCACTCGAGAAGCTTGCCGAGGCTCGAGCCTCTGGCAAGTACGAGACGATCGTCGGCCTCGAGAAGTCGCTGGCCTTCAACCTCGGTGGCCATGTGCTGCACTCGATGTACTGGGGCAACCTCTCCCCCGATGGCGGCGGAAAGCCGGCCGGCGATCTCGCTGCGGCCATCGACGACCAGTTCGGCTCCTTCGACGCGTTCCAGGCCCACTTCTCGCACGCCACGACCACGGTGCAGGGCTCGGGTTGGGGCATCTTCTCCTGGGAGCCGCTCGGGCGGCGCCTGATCATCGAGCAACTCGAGGATCACCACGAGAACACCACCCTGGGTGCTGTGCCGCTGCTGGCGATCGATGCGTGGGAGCACGCCTATTACCTGCAGTACCAGAACCGCAAGCCCGACTACGTCGAGGCCATCTGGAACGTCATCAACTGGGCCGACGTGGATCGCCGCTTCAAAGCCGCCATGGCCTGACCACATCGGGTCGGCCGAACCCTTCTCGAATCGTCAGTGACGATTTGGCCGCTGCCGCGAATCCGATCTGGGTGCCACGCCCGTCGCCCAGGTGCGGCGTTGTCGATGTCTGGCGCCCAGATCGGCGCGGTCGCCAACGTTTCTGGTCCCATTCGGATTTGGGTCAGGGATGCTGGGTGAGCGGCCACGCCGAAGGCGTGGGGTGCGGAGAGGTGGAGATGCTGGGGTGAGCCGCCACGCCGAAGGCGTGGCGGCTCACGCGTCGTTGACGGCCCAGGTGCGCTTGGCGACCGGGGGCTTGTCGCTCCACGGGAAGTTGATCCAATTGTCGGTGCGCTTCCACACGTAGTCGCACTGCACGAGCGAGTGGCTCTTCTCGTACAGCACAGCGGTACGCACCTCGGCGACCTTGCCCTCGCAGAACTGCTGCACGCTGCGCAGCGTGTGGCCGGTGTCGGCAACATCGTCGGCGATCAGGATGCGGGCGTCGCTGACGTCGACGAAGTCGGGCGCCGGCGGGAGGATCCGTGGGACCTCCAGCCGCTCGTCGACCCCCGTGTAGAACTCCACGTTCATCGTGTACACGTTCTTGACCGAAAGCGCGTAGCCCATCGCGCCACCGATCAGCAGGCCACCACGAGCGATCGACAGGATCATGTCGGGTTCGTAGTCGTCGGCCACCATCTGCGACAACGCCCGCGATGCTTCCCCGAACATCTCCCACGTCATGATCTCACGCTCGTTCGACACGTCGATCAACCTAGCCGTTGGGTAGGCAGATGTCCGAGGGACGAACCGGGACGCGCCACAGGTCACGGCCGATCGCATCGCGGATGGCGGCGACGATGGCGGGCGTCGATGAAATGCACGGCGGTTCGCCGACGCCCTTGGCGCCCAGCGGTGCCATGGGATCGGGATGCTCGATCAACGTCGGCCACGACCGGGGGCATGTCGAGCATCGTCGGCAGCAGATAGTCGGTGAAGCTGGCGTTGCGGATGCGGCCTTCGGTGAGGATGATCTCCTCCATCACGGCCAGCCCCAGGCCCTGCGCGACGCCGCCCTCGATCTGACCGAGCACGCTCAGCGGGTTGAGGGCGACGCCGACGTCTTGTGCTGTGGCGATCTGCACGACCTTGACCAGACCGAGCTCCGGGTCGACGTCGACGACGGCTCGGTGGGCGACGAACGCGAAGGCGGTGTGGCAGTTGCCCTGCCCGTTCTCGTCGACTTCCTCGGTCGGAGGATGGTGATGTTCGAACGTCTCCTCGAACGTCATGCCCAGGCTGGCCGTGGCTACCGGGATGCGCAGCGGGCCCATCGTGTCGACGACGTCTCGCCCATCGATCGCCAACCGCACCGAGTCGATGTCGTGGCGTGCCGCGACGTGTTCGAAGAGCCGTTCACGCACCAGGCGGCACGCACCATCGACGGCCCCTCCACTCATCCACGTCTGTCGCGACGCCGACGTCGAACCGGCGGACCCGATCGTGGTGTCGATCGGCTCCAGGACGACGTCGTCGACGCCGAGCACGCTGCGGGCGATCTGCTGCGCCAGCACGACGAAGCCCTGACCGACCTCGACTGTCGCGAACTTCAGATAGGCCACGCCATCGACCAGGCGGCAGCGCGCCGTCGAGTAGTCGTCGAACGCCTCGGAGTACATCAGGTTCTTCATCGCCACGCCCCACCCGATGCCGCGGCGGATGTGCGAGGCGTCGGCGGTCAACCCGGCGCCACCGGGCAGATGCAGCGGATCGCCGTCGAGCCCGCCGACGGGCGTGTCGGGCAGCGGGAGGGCCGCCGTCCGGCGGATGCATTCGGCAACCGGCGCAACGTTGTTCATCACTTGGCCGGTGATGAGGGTGTCGCCGGTTTCCATCGCGTTCAGCAGACGGATCTCGACGGGGTCGGTGCCGCACGCCGCCGCCAGCTTGTCCATCTGACCCTCGTGGGCGAAGCAGGCCTGCACGACACCGAACCCGCGCATTGCGCCGCAGGGCAGGTTGTTGGTGCGCACGGCATACCCGTCGACGGTTGCGTTGGGGCACTTGTAGGGACCCTGGGTATGGGTGACGGCGTTGATCAACACGGCCGACGATGTCGAGGCGTACGCGCCCCCGTCGAGCACCATGCGAGCCTCGATCCGCTGGATCACACCGGCACGAGTTGCATGGTGCCGCATCCAGATCGTGGCCGGGTGGCGATGCACGTGCCCGAGGAAGCTCTCCTCGCGGCTGTACGCCATTCGCACCGGTCGACCGGCGCGGAGGGCCAGGAGGCAGGTGTGCACCTGCAAGCTGATGTCTTCACGGGCTCCGAACGCGCCGCCGACTCCACCGAGGGTGAGGCGAACCTTGTCTGGTGCCAGGTCGAGACAGGCAGCGATCTGACGAGCGATCCTCGTGCAGCCACTGGGTGGCGACGAACAATTCGACGCCTGCGCCGCCTGGGTCGGGAAGTGCCAGGGCCGCCTCCAGCCCGAGAAATGCCTGGTCCTGCATGCCCAACTCGTAGGTGCCCTCGACCACGACCTCACCGACCAGCGTCTGATCTCCGGTCACGATCCGTTGATGACGGATCACGTTGCCCGAAGGGTGGATCGGCGGATGGCTGCCGTCGATGGCCTGCTCGGGATCGGTCAGCGGGGTCATCACCTCGTACTCGACGACGATCGCCTCGAGTGCTCGCCGGCACGTCTCGGGGTGATCGGCCGCGACGGCCGCGATCGGCTCGCCGACATAGCGAACGACATCACTGGCGAAGACCGGTTGATCACTGCTGATCAGCCCGTACGTGGGTTTGCCGGGCACGTCGTCCGCCGTCACGATCGCGGCGACTCCGTCGATGCGCCACGCCGGTGTCACATCGATGCGCACGATCCTGGCGGAGGGGTGGGGCGAACGGAGGGTTGCCCCCCACAGGAAGCCGTCGGCGGACAGGTCACCGGCGAAGGAGAACGAGCCCTGGGCCTTGGTGATGCCGTCGGGCCGGGGCGGGCTGTCGCCGAGCCGGCCGCTGATGACGCCCTCTCGCGTCGCCGTGCTCATGACCGAGCCCGCCGGGAGACGGCCACGCGCTGCACGGCCTCGATGATCCGCCCATACCCCGTGCACCTGCAGATGTTGCCTGAGAGCTCTTCGCGGATCTCGGTGTCGGTGGGCTCCGAGTTCGACTCGAGCAATGCGTGCGCCGCCATGATCAGGCCGGGTGTGCAGAACCCGCACTGCACGGCCCCGAATTCGACGAACGCTTGTTGCACGTCGCTGGGGGCACCCGGCGGTGCGATGCCTTCGATCGTGACGATCTCCTGGCCCGTGGCCGTCGCCGCCAGGACCAGGCAACCGCACACCAACTCGTTGTCGACCAACACACTGCACGAACCGCACTCACCCTGCTCGCACGCCCCCTTGCTGCCCATCAGACCGAGCCGCTCGCGCAGCACGTACAACAGGCTCTCCCCGATCCAGGCGTCGCGGACCTGATGCAGGGCGCCGTTCACGTGCAACTCGAAATGCTGGACCTCAGCCATTCGGGAACGCCCTCCGTAGCAGTCGGCGAGCCAGGACGGCGACCGCGTGGCGCCGGTACTCGGCGGTCGACCGGTGATCATCGATCGGGCGGGCGGCCGATGCGGCGAGCTTGCCGAACTCGGTCGCGTCGGCATCCGAGACCGAACGAGCGTCGCGGTCGGCCACCGTCGCCGCGAACGACTCGGCTTCGGCGCAGCGGATGATCGTCGGCCCCACCGAGCCGAGCGCGAGGCGCACTCCCCCGGTGTCGTCGACAACCAGGCACGCTCCGGCGTTGGAGATGACCATCGCATTGCGCACGCCGACCTTGGCGTAGCCCTGCCATCTGGCGAACACGGGTACCGACACCGATTCGATCAGCTCCCCCGGCAACAGCGCGGTGCGCTTCGGCCCCGTCATGAACTCGCCGAACCCAAGCGACCGGCTGGCTCCGGCCGACACCAGGTTGACCACTGCGTCGAGCGCGGCCAGTACCGGAAGGCCGTCGCCGGCGGGCGAGCACGTGGCCACGTTGCCGCCCAGCGTCGCCGCGTGGCGAATCTGTGGCGACCCGACCGTGCGTGCCGCCTGGCAGAGCGCCGGGACCCACTGACCGAACGGGTCGGCTTCCAGTTCGGCGTACGTCACGGCGGCGCCGATGCGCAGCGTCGCCGACCCGACATCATGCGACCAGGTGCGCAGCTCCGGAATTCGCGAGACGGCGATCACGCTCTCGGGTCGGCGATGTCCACCGTTGATCTCGACCATCGCGTCGGTTCCGCCCGCCAGCACCATCGCCGTCGGGTCGTCCGCGAGTGCGTTCAGCGCCTCGGCGAGAGTGGTCGGGATCAGCACGCTCATGTCCCCGGGACCTTACATTTCGTCAACGTCCAGCGCGGGCAACCCGGCCCGATCACGCGATCTTGAACGTGTGGATGTTGGGATCCGGCGCAGGAAAGTGGGGATCGACGTCCTGCAGCGCTCCGAGCAGGATCTTGGCGACCGCAAGGTTGCGCACCCAGTTGTGGTCGGCGGGCACCACGTACCACGGCGCGTACGACGTCGAGGTCTTGCAGATCATGTCCTGGTAGGCCCGCTGGAACTTCGGCCACAGCTTGCGATCGGCCAGGTCGCCCTCGCGGAACTTCCAGCTCTTGGTGTGATCGTCGAGACGGTCCTGGAATCGCCGGGCCTGCTCCGCCTTCGACACGTTGAGGAAGCACTTGACGATCGTGGTCCCTTCGTCACTCAGCATCCGCTCGAACTCGTTGATGTGGCGATATCGCTTGCCCCACACCTCCTCCGTCACCAGGCTCTTCACACGGACCACCAGCACGTCTTCGTAATGGCTGCGGTTGAACACGCCGATCTCGCCGTCGGCCGGGCACACGGCGTGGACTCGCCACAGATAGTCCTGGGCGGTCTCGCGGCCTCCCGGCACCTTGAAACTGGTCACCCTGACTCCGGCCGGGTTGAGACCCGACAGGATCGCACGCACCGTGCCATCCTTGCCTGCGGCATCGCGAGCCTGCAGCACCAGCAACACGCTCCTCGTGGCTTGCGCTGCCAGGCGTTGCTGAAGCTCGTCGAGCTGCAGCTTCACGCGTTCGAGATCGGCGACGGCGGCTTCCTTGTGCCAGCCGAGCTTGTCGCCCGGATCGCACTTGCCGAGTTGGAACGACTTCGGCTTTGACACCCGGAGATCGGCGATTTCGTTGGAAGCCATTGCCGGACGGTACTTCAGCCGGTCACGAACGGACAGTGCCGGCACCCGATCTCGCAGCAGTAGCCGCGGTCGGCGAGAAACGCTGCGGTGAACACCGTCAGCCCGGTCACGGGATCTTCGTACCCCGGCTCCGCTGCGGCGACGGCCCTGGCGTGGGCTGCCATGACCTCGGTGAGCCGAGGGTGGTGCGGCGACAATCGGTCCGGCCGGGCACGTTCTAGGTACTCGTCGCGCAATTGCGGCACGATCGGCAACAGTATCGGCTCGGTGTCGTTGACAGCCCACATCGCATGAGTAAGGTGCCGAACAGTCGCCGTGTGATGAGGGTCACATCGCAAGCGTCACGACGGCGACACAAAGAATCACCGAATCATGAGGGGGAAATGGTGCGACAAAGGCAACGATCGGGTAAGCGAATCATCACGGCGGCGGTGCTCAGCCTCGGGCTGCTCGCCGCAGCGTGCGGCAGCGACAGCAAGAGCACTCCCACCGTCGCCAGCACGAGCGAGACCACGGCGGCAGCGCCCGAGACGACTGCGGCGACCGGTGGCAGCGAGACCACGGCTGCAGCCCCGGCTGAGACCTCCGCACCCACGACCGCAGCTGCAGCGCAGCCCGTCGCCGGCGGATCGATCGTGATGGGCATCGAGGCCGACACGTCGAGCCCGTGGCGGCCGTACGAGATGCTCTGCGCGATCTCGTGCCATCAGGTCATCCGCAACATCTACGACACGCTGGCGATGCCGACTGCCGACGGCAAGGCTGCCCCGTACCTGGCCGAGTCGATCACCCCGAACGCAGACAGCACCGAATGGACCATCAAGGCACGTTCCGGCATCACGTTCCACGACGGTACGCCGTTCGACGGCGCAGCGATCGTGGAGAACCTCACCCGCGCCAAGACGGGTAGCCTCACCGGCAACATCTTGCGCCCGGTCGACAGCGTGACTGTCGATCCGGCCGACCCGATGACCGTGCACATCAAGATGAACACGTCGTGGGCGGCGTTCCCGTTCGACATTATGGGCCAGGCCGGGTACATGGCCTCGCCGACGTGGCTGGCGGCCAGTGACACCGACGAGTCGTTGCGGTCGAAGCCGGTGGGCACCGGCCCGTTCGTCTACGAGGACTACAAGCCCAACGAGTACTTCAAGATGAAGAAGAACCCGAACTACTGGAACAAGCCGTACCCGTACCTCGACTCGGTCGAGTTCCGTCCGATCCCCGACGCCTTGAACCGCCGCGATGCGCTGAAGAGCGGCACCATCGACATCTTGCACACGACCAACGGCGAGACGATCGCCGAGATGCGTGACACCAAGGAATTCCCGATGGAAGAGATCACCAACACGGCCGAGACCGGCTACACGCTGCTGCACGTGACGCAGGACGGCTCCCCGCTCAACGACGTTCGTGTACGTTGCGCCCTCGCGTACGCCTCCGACGAGCAGGCGATCATCGACTCGATCAGCGCCGGCGTCGGCCAACTCGCATCAGGCCCGTTCTCGCCGGACCAGGTCGGCTACCTGGCTGATACCGGGTATCCGTTGAAGCAGGACATGACCAAGGCACAGGGCCTGATCGCGGAGTACAAGGCCGAACACCCCGGCAAGCTCACACTGTCGTTGGCGACAACGCAGGACGAGACGAACCTCACTATCGCCCAGTTCCAGAAGCAGTGGTTCGAGGAAGCCGGAATCGACGAGGTCACCATCGACCAGATCGACCAGGGCAACTACATCCTCACGGCCGTGCTCGGCAACTTCCAGGTCTTCCAATGGAGGAACCACGGCGGTATCGACCTCGACATGCAGTACCACTGGTGGCACTCGTCGAGCTCGCTGCCGGTCGGCCAGTTGGCGTTGAACTTCGGTCGTATCAAGGACCCGCAACTCGACGCCCTGCTCGACGAGAACCGGGCCAGCACCGATCCGGTGCGCAAGAAGGCGATCGCCGAAGACGTCAACAAGCTGTTCGCCACCCAGTGCTACAACATCTGGGGCTCGTACACGATCTGGGGAACGCCTCACAAGGCTGATGTCCAGGGCGTCGGCAACTTCAAGCTGCCCGACGGCAGCGAGGGTGTGCCCGGCGCCGGTATCGCCGGCACGTTCTACATGATGACCCTGTGGCGAGGCGGCCAGTGAGCACCAGCACCAAGGACTGCCTGACGCGAAGGGGTTAGTGCGCCGATGCGCTATTTCCTGAACCGATTGCTCCAACTGGCCATCGTCGTCTTCGCGGTCACGTTCCTCACGTCCGTCGCCCTCCGGTTCCTACCGGGGGGCTCGGACGTGGTGGTCGCGTTGAAGACGGGGCCGGGTGCCAC
Source organism: Ilumatobacteraceae bacterium (assembly GCA_963805445.1). GTDB lineage: Bacteria > Actinomycetota > Acidimicrobiia > Acidimicrobiales > Ilumatobacteraceae > JAENVT01. Next base: position 275,550 of record CAWDUI010000011.1, read on the forward strand.
GCAGGCGCAAGCCCAGGCCGTGAAGCACGACCTCGGGCTCGACCGATCCATCGTGTCGCAGTACTTCGACTGGATGCACAAGTTCGTCACCGGCAACTGGGGCTTCACGTTCCAGACGAACCAGTCGATCAAGACCGAGGTCACCCGGGCGCTGCCGATCTCGGCGTTCATCATGATCTACGCCCAGATCCTGTCGCTGCTGTTCGCCGTTCCCGTGGCGATGTGGTCGGCATACCGGCAGGGTTCCAAGTTCGACCGCATCGGCACGACGACCGCATTCGGGTTGCTGTCGGCACCCAACTACATCGTTGCGCCGGTCTTGATGGCCGCGTTCAGCGTGCAGCGGAAATGGGTGCCGTTCCCGTCGATCTACGCCGGGATCGGCGACCCGGTCGCCCACTTCAAGGCGTTCGTGCTCCCGGTGGTCACGGTTGCCATCCCGCTTTACGCGGGGTATATGAGACTGTTGCGCTCCGATATGATCGCCACGCTGCAGAGCGACTTCATCACGACCGCCCGCGCCAGTGGCGTCGGCACATGGAGCATCCTGTTCAAGCATGCGCTGCGCCCGTCGCTGTTCTCCATCGTCACCGCGGCTGCAGTCAACATCGGCGCGCTGATGGGCGGCGTGGTGATCGTCGAGCAGTTCTTCCTGCTCAACGGGATGGGCAGGCTCACCGTCGAGAGCATCTTCCGGCGCGAGTACCCGACCGTGCAGTACGCGGTCGTGGTGTTGGCGTTGATCTACGTGCTCGTCAACTTCTTCATCGACCTGGCGTACGCGTGGATCGATCCCCGAGTTCGTGTAGGACGCGCATTGGGATGACGATGGTTGCTACTGATCTCGGGGTCGCCGCACCCATCGAGCCGCCCGCGGCGAAGCCGGGCCGTCCTCGTCGTCGCGGCCGGATCACGATGTGGATCGCCGTTGCCTGGCTGGCCTTCATCACCATCTCTGCCGTCGGCGCCAACGTCTTGCCGTACGTCAAGCACAGCTGCAGCCAGTACGCCAACCCGAAGCAATGCAGCACGCATGTCAAAGGCGACCTGCTGAAGATCGAGAAGCCGCCGGCATGGGCGTGGTTCGCCCACCCCGATAAGCACATCGGCAACGGCCCGGAGCGCACCGGCTGGTTCGGCACCGACCGCAACGGATACGACCTGTTCTCGCGGTCGATGTTCGGGGCGCGCAACTCGTTGCTGATCGGGGCGCTGTCGATCACGTTCGGTCTCCTGTTGGGCACGGTCCTCGGAATGATCGCGGGGTACTACCGAGGCTGGGCAGACCGAATCATCGAGGTGGTGACCAACATCCTCCTTGCATTCCCCGCGCTGCTGTTGGCGATCTTCATCGTCACCTTCAGCGACAAACCCGACAGCACGTCGTCCGCGTCCGACACGCGCTCGATCGGCCCGATCATCATCGCCCTGTCGATTCTCGCCGTGCCGCCCTTGACACGCCTGGTGCGGGCCAACACGATCATGTACTCGCAACGGGAATTCGTGATGGCGGCTCGCAGCATCGGTGCGCCGAACCGGCGAATCCTGCTGCGCGAGATCCTCCCCAACATCGTGCCCACGCTGCTGTCGTTCGCGCTCACCGGGTTGGCGCTGCTGCTGGTTGCCGAGGGTGCGCTCGCTGCCCTGGGGTTGTCGGTCGAGGCGCCGCTGCCGACTTGGGGGCGGATGATCTCGTCGGGACAAGAGCGCCTCCGCAGCGGGATCTGGTGGCCGGCACTGATGCCGGCCATGGTGATGTTCCTGACTATCTTGGCCATCAACCTGCTCGGCGACGTGCTGGCCGAACGGTTCAACACACGAGAGGTCATCGCGTGACCGCCAAACTGCAGGTCGAACTGCGCACCATGGACGGTCCGCTGCTGACCGTCACCGATTTGCACACCCACTTCAAGACCGCTCGCGGCCTCGTGCGATCGGTCGACGGGGTCAGCTTCACGCTGGATCGCGGTAAGGCACTCGGCATCGTGGGCGAGTCGGGTTCTGGCAAGACCGTCTTGTCGCGCTCGATCATGGGACTGTTGCCGAAACGCAACACGATCAAGTCGGGCTCGGTGGTCTTCGAAGGCCAGGAACTGATCAACATGTCGCTGCGCCAGCGCCAGGCCATCTGGGGCAGGGAGATGTCGATGATCTTCCAGGATCCGATGACATCACTCAACCCGGTGATGAAGGTCGGCAAACAGATCGGCGAAGGCCTGCGTCTGCACCTCGGCATGTCGAAGGCCGATGCCCGGGCGACGGCGTTGAAGCTGTTGCACGACGTGCGCATCCCCAGCCCCGACCGACGCCTCGACCAGTACGCGTTCGAGCTCAGTGGTGGCATGCGTCAGCGCGTGATGATCGCGCTCGCAATGTCGTGCGGGCCGACGCTGATGTTCGCCGACGAGCCGACGACCGCCCTCGACGTCACCGTGCAGGCCCAGATCCTCGACCTGCTCGACGAGCAGCGGCGTGAGCGCAACATGTCACTGATCCTGGTGACGCACGATCTCGGCGTGGTCGCCGGTCGCACCGATGAGATCGCGGTGATGTACGGCGGCAAGTTGGTCGAGATGGCATCGACGTCGGAGCTGTTCGCCAACATGAAGATGCCGTACACCGAGGCGTTATTGCAGAGCATTCCGAAGCTGGCCGACCCCAGCCACACGCGCCTCAACGTGATCGCCGGCCGGCCACCGGATCTCGTGCATCCGCCCAAGGGTTGCCGGTTCGCGCCGCGATGCCCGTACGCGCAGCAGCGATGCCGCGAGGAGGAGCCGCCGCTGATCGCGACGGCCGAGGACCCACGACACGTGTATGCGTGCTGGTACCCCGTCGGCTCCCCGGAGTACCACGCGGCCAAGGAGCGGATCCGGGCCGAGGTGGCCGCTTGATGGCTGGTACCGGCAAGGCGCACCTGCGCGACGACGGCGACGTGCTGTTGCGGGTCGATGATCTCGTGGTCGAGTTCCCCGTCGGCCACACCGGGCTGACGGTCAACGCGGTCAGCGGCATCAGCCTCGATGTGCTCCGCGGCGAGACGCTGGGTGTCGTCGGGGAATCCGGCTGCGGCAAGAGCACCACCGGTCGGGCGATCATGCAGCTCCCGCGACCGACCAGTGGTTCGGTGATGTTCGAGGGTCGTCAGTTGACCGAGATGGGCGGCGACGACATGCGCGAAGCACGAACGCGCATGCAGATGATATTCCAGGACCCCATCTCGTCGCTGAACCCCCGACGCAAGGTCCGCGACATCGTCATGGAGCCACTGACGATCTGGAAGCGTGGCACCAAGGCCGAGCAGGCTGCCAAGGTCGACGCGTTGCTGCAAGAGGTCGGCATCGATCCGGTTCGGGCGGCCGAGAGCCAGCCACACCAGTTCTCCGGCGGGCAGTGCCAGCGCATCTCCATTGCCCGCTCGTTGGTGCTCGACCCGACGCTGATCATCTGCGACGAGCCGGTCAGCGCTCTCGACGTCAGCGTGCAGGCCCAGGTCTTGAACCTGCTCGAGGATCTCAAGGTGAAGTACGGGCTGACCTTGATCTTCATCGCTCACGATCTGGCCGTAGTGAAGAACATCAGCGACCGCGTCGCGGTGATGTACCTCGGCAAGATCTGTGAGGTCGCGCCGTCTGACGACCTGTACGGTGCGCCGGCACACCACTACACGCAGGTGCTGCTGAACTCGATTCCCGTCGCCGATCCCACCGTCGCCACGGCACGGACGGCAATCGAGGGCGAGCCACCGTCGGCGGTACTGCCGCCGCCCGGCTGCCGGTTCCACCCGCGCTGCCCCGCTGCCGACGACACCTGTCGTCTCGAGGAGCCCAAGCTCCGGGCGATCGGCACGGGGCACTTCGTTGCCTGTCACCATCCGATTCACGGCGACGAGATCGCCGTGGCGGCGGGTCAGGTCAATGCCGAGGCGCTGTCCTAGGGCCTAGCCCTAGCGGAGCGGGCGCCGGTCATCCAGTGCTCGATCGCCACAGCAGCGAGGATCACGATCGACGGCTCGGCCGATGAACGAATGCGGTGACCGCCGTAGATCACGACGGTCGTGACCATGGCGATCAGCACCGGGATCAGCAGAACGGCCCGGTCGCGGCGGCGAGTCGACAGCGCCCCGATCGCGGCGATGGGCGCGAGCAACCAGAACGAGGCGATACCGGCCCATGCGGCCAATCGCTCGCGTTCTTCACCCACGTCGCCGCGCACCATTTCTCGAACGGCGAAGAGGTCGAGTGACCGACCAACACGTTGGGCGACGACGCGCGGGACGCTCGACAGGTGGTGACGGGCGTAGCTGAGCGCCTCGCGTCGTTGCCGGGCGGCGCGCGTCGACGGGTCCTCGTCGGCATTGTTGCCGGGATCGTTGACCAGGCAGAGCAGCGACCAGCCGCCTTGGGCAGGGCCGTAGTAGGTGTCGGGGCAATTCGCGCCCAGCAAGGCACCGCCCTCGTTGGTCGTCAAGGCGATGGGCTTGTCGAAGCGCACCAGGTTGAAGATCGTCCACGGCACCAGGAGGGCGATCGCGACACCCATGGCGGCCAGCACGTGCGTCCAGGGCCGCGCCAGCCCCGCTCGCCTGCCGACGACCCAGAGCACGACAGCTCCCGCCGGCACGAACAGCACGACTTCGCTGCGCGCCAGGGTGCCGAGACCAATGGTGACGCCGATCAAGACAGCGGAGCGCATCGTCGGGGTGTCGGCCCACACCAGGATTGCCCAGAGCGCCAACGCGATCAGCAGGCAACTGACGCTCTCCGACATGATCAGGCCGTCGTTGATCCACAGGTTCGGGTACACGGCTGCGATTGCGGCAGCGACCAGGCCGACACGGGCTCCGCCGACGCGCCGGCCGACCAACCCGATGATCGCCACGGTTGCAACACCACAGGCGACGGTGACCATTCGCTGGCGATTGAACGGGTCGCTCCCCCAGCTGACGAAGGACATGAGCGTCGAGGTCAACGGACCATGCTCTGCTCCCGGCTGGTCGACGAACACTTCGCGAAACCACACCCCATGGGCCAACTGTTGGGCCTGTGCGCTGTAGTAGAGCGAGTCGTTCAACAACAGCCGCGTGTTCCACTTGGTGACCACGAACCGAACGATCCGTAGCAGTGCCCCGAACGCGACGATCGCGGTCAGGTTCCGGCGGAAGTACCGCCCGCCCTCGGGCTGTCCATCGACGGTCTCCCCCACAGCGGCCGAGGCTACTGTCACACCCACTTGCTACCGTCGCCTCGTGGCCAGAGGTGTCAGCACAGCCGGGCGGCGCAGCCCCGTAGCGGCGTGCCTCTCGGCGTACCGATTCGGGTCGGGCGACCCCACGACACGGCTGCTGCATGGTGAGTTCTGGAGGGCGTCGTACACGCCGAACGGAACCGCGACCCTGCACATCACCTGGCGCGGCGATTCCGTGGATGCCGAGGCGTGGGGCGATGGTCGGGAATGGATGCTGAGTCGAGTGGCCGCGATGACCGGTGGGCACGACCCCGGGCACCGTTTCGATGAGGCCCATCCAACGGTGCTGCGCGCCCAGCGGAACCATCCCGACGTGTGCTTCGGCGCCAGTCACATGCTGTATCACGAGCTCGTGCCGACCGTGATCGGCCAGCGGATCACCGGTGGAGAAGCAATCCGCCAGTGGCATCGGTTGTGCCGCCACCTGGGCGAACCAGCGCCCGGCCCGGTTGCCGAACGAGCGCCGGGTCTGACCCTGCCGCCATCGCCCGCCGCACTGGCCGGGCGCCCGGCGTGGTGGTTTCACCCGCTCGGCATCGAGGCCAAGCGCGCCGAGGCCCTGCGTGCGATCGCCAAACATGCCGGGAAGCTGTGGCAGTGGGCGGAACTGCCCACGGGCGAGTTGTCTGCCAAGTTGGCACTGCTGCACGGCGTCGGGCAATGGACGATCGGGTCGGTTCTGTCTTCGGCCATCGGCGACCCCGACGCCGTTGCGGTCGGCGACTTCCATCTCAAGAATCTGGTGTCATTTGCGCTGGCCGGTGAGGCGCGGGGCACCGACGATCGCATGCTCGAACTCCTGGCCCCGTATGCGGGCCAACGTGGGCGGGTCGTGCGATTGCTGCAGCTCGACGGCCACCGGCCGCCCGCGTTCGGGCCTCGCCAGCGAATCTTGCCCATGGCGCGGTGGTGAACGGTCGCCTCTGTTAGCTTCTCGTCCGGCCCTCCCAGGCCCGTCGACCACCACCAGATGACAGAGACCCTCGGACCACAGCACGCTGCCGTTGACGACGCGTCGACCGCATGGCGTCGCATCTTGGGCAAGGCCGGGCTCGTCTACATCTACTCACGGCTGTGCGTACTCGCCGGTGCCGCGATCGTTGCGGCCGAGCTCCGCAAGGACGTCGACCAGGTCAAGGGGATCCCCAACGTTCCGTTCGCCGATCCGAGCCTGATCGGGCGGCCAACACCGAAGTCGGCCCTCGGGCCGATGCTCGACGTGCTGTCGTCGTGGGACGGAATCTGGTACCTGCGGATCGTCCGCAACGGCTACCCGCGGCATGTTGAACCGCACGTCACGTACTTCGCGGCCGATGCCCGCGCCGCGTTCTTCCCGGCCTACCCGATGCTCGTTCGCCTGGTCGACAAGGTGTTGCCCGCCGGTGACACGGCGGCCGCTCTGGCCACCAACTTCGTGCTGGGCGCGATCGCCATCTTCTTGTTGGGCGTGATCGCCCGGCAGCTGTACGGCGACCAGATCGCCGCCAAGACGATGGTCCTGGCGGCGATGTTCCCCGGCAGCTTCGTGCTGTCGTTCGCGTACACCGAAGCGCTCTTGTTGGTCTTCGCAATGGGATGCTTGTGGTGTCTGCTCAATGAACGCTGGTTGGCAGCCGGTGTGCTCGCCGCACTCGGCACCGCGACCAGACCGAACGGGTTGGCGCTCGTGCTGGCCTGTGCCGTGGCATCCGGTCTGGCGATCCGCCACGATCGAACATGGCGATCACTCGTTGCGCCAGTGCTGGCACCTCTGGGCTTCGTCGGCTTTCAGCTGTGGCTCGGTTATCACACGGGCGAGGCGGGGGTGTGGTTTCGCGTCCAGACCGAGGCGTGGGGCGAGGGTGCCAGCTACGGCCTGACGGCGATTCGCAAATCGTTCGATGCATTCGCTCGACCGCTGACGTCACCGACCAACATCATCACGGCCGCCTCGGTGATCGCCATGTTGTTGATGATCTATTTCGTCAAGCGCAAGCCGCTCCCGCCACCCATGCTGGCCTACTGCATCGGAATCCTGGCATTGATGCTGCTGCCCAACACGGTCACGGCCCGGCCCCGCTTCTTGTACACCGCGTTCCCCCTGTTGATCTCTGCCGGGGCGTTCTTGCACTCGGTGCGCCGCGACTGGTGGCCGTACGTGATCGGTGCATGTAGTGCCGGACTGGTCACCCTCACTGCGTTGTACGGCGTCTTCGGGGCGATTCCGTGACGTGGCGCCGCCACGTGTCGGGCCAACGGCTCGGCGTGTCGGCGCTGGCGCTGATCGCCTATCTCCCCGCGTTGCTCGCCGCTCCGGGACGCATGCCGAGTGACACCAAGCTGTACCTGTACCTGGATCCGGGGCGGCTGATCTCCGACGCCCCCTACACGTGGGACAACCGCCAGTTCGCCGGCTGGGTGCCGCATCAAACGGTCACCTACCTGTGGCCATCAGGACCGTGGTACTGGTTGTTCGAACAGCTGCCGCGTGCCCGACTGGGTCGCTCAGCGACTGTGGATCGCCACGCTGTTGTTCGCCGGTGGACTCGGAGTTCGCTGGGCTGCCCGCCACCTCGGCCTGGCGGGCGCCGGTGCCATCACGGCGGCCTTCGTCTACCAACTGTCGCCGTACATCCTGCCGTACCTGTCGCGCACCTCGTTGATGTTGCTTCCGTGGGCATCGGTCGGCTGGCTGGTGGGATTGACGGTGCGGTCCGCGACACGAACGAGGTGGCGTGACCCAGCCATCTTCGCGTTGGTGATCTTCACCGTCGGGTCGCCCAACGCGACCGCGCTGGCGATGATCGCGCCGGCCCCGGTGTTGTGGCTGATCCACGCGGCGTGGCAGCGTTCGATCCCCTGGCGACGGGCCGTCGCCGCGGCGTTGCGCATCGGCGGCTTGAGCCTGGCGGTGTCGTTGTGGTGGATCGCCATGCTGGCCGTGCAGAGCCGCCACGGCGCAGACGTGCTGTCGTACTCGGAGACGTTGGAAGCCGTGTCGTTCACCTCGGTGAGCACCGAGACGTTGCGTGGGCTGGGCTACTGGTTGTTCTACATCCGCGATCCGACAGGATTCGCGACCACCGCTTCGGCCGACTATCTGGAATCCGGACGGATCATCGCCATCGGCTTCCTCCTCGTGATCTGTTGCGTGGCAGGCATCGCGCTCACTCGATGGAGCCAGCGCCGGTACGCGGCGATGCTCGTGCTCGTCGGCATCGTGCTGGCGGTCGGGGTGCACCCGATCGCCAACCCCTCCCCGTTGATGTCGGGGCTGGCCACCTCATCGCGCTCGACGCTGACGTTGGCCGTCCGCAGCAGCACGCGGGCGCTGCCGTTGAGCAACCTCGGCCTCGCCCTGGGGGCGGGAGCGTTGGCCACGGCAGCATCCACTCTGATCGCCCGCCGCCGTCCACGCCTTCGCCTGCTGGCACCCTCGATCGTGATCTGGTTGGCGGTCCTCAACCTGCCTGCACTGTTCGACGGCGGCTTCGTCGATCCGGCGCTGGAGCGTGACCAGAACCCGCCGGCCGCATGGCAGCAGGCTGCGGCCGCGCTCGACGACGGATCGCTGGAACACCGCGTGATGCAGCTGCCCGGGGCCGAGTTCGGTGCCTTTCGCTGGGGCTACACGGTCGACCCGCCCTTGCCCGGGTTGACTGCCAAGCCGCTGATCACACGCGACCTCCTGCCACTGGGATCGCCTGGCGCGATGGACCTGCTGTACGCGCTCGACGACCGTGCTCAGGCCAACACGTTGGACCCGGCCTCGATCGCCCCGGTTGCCCGGTTCCTGGGCGCCGACACCATCTGGGTCAGCAACGACATGGCGTTCGAGCGCTTCCGCACTCCGAGGCCAGAGTTGACCGACGCCATCTTCGCGGCTCAGCCCACAGGCCTCGCCGCGCCCACGACGTTCGGCACCCCGATACCGAACGTGCCGGCGTTGCCGATGCTCGACGAGACGGCGTTGGCCAACTCGGCGATCGGCGAGCCCCTCCCCCCAGTGGAACTGGTTGCGGTCAACGAGCCCGTCGCCATGGTGCGCGCCGCGAAGCGGTTGATCGTGCTGGCGGGCAGTGGCGATGGGATCGTCGATGCCTCGGCGGCGGGCCTGTTGCACGGTGACGAAGCGGTGCTCTACGCAGCCGATCTCGGCCCCACCGACCGCGTCGGCGACGCCGATCTGGTGATCGTGACCGACTCGAACCGTGATCGTGCACACCAATGGCGTGGAACACAGGACGTCGTTGGCTTCACCGAGACCGGCGGGCCGGCAACCGACGTGTTGCAGCGGGACACTGCGGATCAGCGCCTGCCGGTCTTCGCCGATCAGTCGGCCATACACCAGACGACGGCGACGATCGACGGCCTCGACGTTCGCGCCACGGGCTACGGCGAGCCGTTCGCCTACCGGCCGGAGGACCGGCCGGCAATGGCTGTCGACGGCGACCCGAGCACCGCATGGCTCGTGGCCGACCGCTTCGACCCGATCGGGCAGAGCATCGAGGTGTCCGGCGACCTCTCCGGATTGTCGCTACTGCAATCACAACAGTCCGGGGCATCGCGCATGATCTCGTCGGTGCGGCTCGACTTCGACCACCTCGACGTCGATCGTCGATCTCGGCGAGGACTCGTTGCACGGCGAGTGGCCAGGCGATCGAGGTTCCGCCCGGGTCGAAGTCGGTACGAATCACGATCGTGGCCGTCGCCGAGAGGCCTGGCGCAACCGATCCCGGCGCGTCTGCTGTCGGGTTCGCCGAGCTCGGGCTCGGTCGTCACGTCGAGACCGTCCGCTTGCCCGACGATGTTCGCGAGGTGGCCCCTTCCACTCCGATGGCCATCGTGCTGACGCGGTTGCGAACCGATCCACTGAACCGCTGGCGCAGCGATCCCGAACCTCGGATGATCCGCCGGTTCGATCTCGGCGACGGCCGCCCGTTCGCCGCCCAGTTCGTGCTTCGCCGTGATGCTCGGGCGTCCGACGACGTGCTGAACCGCCTGGCGGGCGTCGACATGGCCACCTCGAACCGGCGGTTGGAGGGCGACCCGAACTCAACCGCCGCGCACGCCTTCGACGGGGACCCCGACACGGCGTGGACCTCCCCGTTCTCCGACATCGTCGGGTCGACCTTGACCGCCGCGCTCGGTGCCCTCGGAGTCGACGACATCGCTTGACGCTCATGCAGCCGGTGGATTCGTTGCACAGCACCATCACCCGCGTCACGGTCACGATCGGCGGCACGTCGGCGACACTCGATGTGCCGCCTCCGGATCCCGCCGGGCGGAGCACGATCGAGTTCCCGGCGATGACCGGATCGTCGCTGTCGTTGACGATCGACGCCATCGCTCCACTCACGACCGTCGATCGCCGCTACGCGGAGACCACGGTGCTGCCGGTGGCCATCCGCGAGGTGGCCGCGGTCTCGATCGCCAGCGCCGGCGCTATTCGCCCCGGCGCCGGAGTGCAGGAGTGATCTGGTCGAGATCGACGGGAAGGCGATCCCGGTTCACGTGCCGGCGGACTCGATCACGCGGCTGCTCGAGGGTGAGAGCGTGACCGCGGCTCCGTGTGACCCGGCACAGATCGAACTCGGCGCCGGCACCCACACGTTGACCAGCGCGACCGGCGGCGACCACGGGGATCGACGTCGACCAGGTCGTGTTGCGCAGTGGCACCGCACCGGCGGAACCCGCGCCGCCGACCGTCACCGTGCAGCGCAGTCGCACCACCCGAACGGCCACTGTCACCGATTGCCCACGGCGGCTGCTGGCTGATCCTCGGTGAGGGATACAACGACGGCTGGCACGCAGAGGTGGCAGGAAAGAGCCTCGGAGCGCCACGGCAGATCTCGGGCGGGTTCAACGGTTGGCGGTTGCCGGGCTCGACCTCACCCGTCACGGTGACCATGACATGGACCCCACAGCGCACCATGTGGCTGGGCATGGGGTTGGCAGCGCTGGCCGTCGTTGGCTGCGCGATCCTGATCTGGCGCGACAAGACGGGTGACGCCAAGCGCGCCCTCGACGCGCCGACGCCCCAATGGCCGCCCGAGATCATCGACCGTCGTCGGGCGACTCGTCACTGCCGCGGCCCTCGTGGTGCTCGCCGGCCTGACGATCTCGCCCGCGTACGGGTTGCTGGCGGGCATCGTGGGGCTGGCCGTGGTGTGGTTGAAGCGACCCCTGGTGGCGGGTGCGGCGTCGCTGGCGCTCGTCGGCGGCCTGGCTGTGCTGATCGTGCGCCGCCAGCTCCGCTATCGGCTCGTCGCCAACCCCTCATGGCCAGCGGCCTTCGACGACCTGCATCGGCTGGGGCTGCTGGTGGTGGTGCTGCTCTTCGCCTCGACCATCGCCGATGATTGCCCTGCAGGTCAGGCCGAGGAAGTATCGTGAACCCTCATGCCACACGACCCGCGACCGTGCTTGTCGGTGGTCGTGCCGTGCTACAACGAGCAGGGCACGATCTTGACACTGCTGAAGCACGTGGCCGAGTCGCCGTGGGTTCGGGAGATCATCGTGGTCGACGACGGTTCCACCGATGAGAGTCGTCAGATCCTCACCAGTGTCGACGACCCAATCGTTCGTGTCGTGCTCCACGAGCGCAACCGGGGCAAAGGTGCGGCGCTGCGGACCGGGTTTGGCGAGGCGACGTCTGATTTCGTGATCGTGCAGGACGCCGACCTCGAGTACGACCCGAACGAGTTCGGCGATCTGCTGCCCCCGATCCTCGACGACAAGGCCGATGTCGTCTTCGGGTCTCGGTTCCTCTCCGGGCGACCCCACCGCGTGCTGTACTTCTGGCACTCCATGGGCAACCGGCTGCTGACGCTCGTCTCCAACATGTTCACCGGGCTCAACCTCTCCGACATGGAGACTTGCTACAAGCTGTTCCGTCGCGAGGTCCTCGAATCGATCACGATCGAAGAGGACCGTTTCGGATTCGAGCCGGAGATCACCGCCAAGGTTGCCAAGGGCGGCTGGCGGATCTACGAGGTCGGCATCTCGTACAGCGGGCGCACCTACGCCGATGGCAAGAAGATCGGGCGTCGCGACGCTGCTCGCGCGCTCTACTGCATCGTGCGCTACTCGAGGGTCGGCGACCGCTTTCGTCGCCGTGGCTGATGTTCCGTCGTCGCTCGGTCCCGCGTACACCGGCGTCGTCGGATGACCGCTGACGACGACCTGATCGCCGTCCTCGAGGAGCTCGAGCAGGCCAAGAACTACTCGGCGTGGATCATCGAGCTGATCGCGCCGCACATCACCGGTCGGATCCTCGAGGTCGGCGCGGGGCGCGGCACCTACTCGGCGTACTTCGCCAGTCGCGGGCATCTCACGGCACTCGAGCCGTCGAAGGCACAAGGGGTTGTCCTGCGCGAGCGATTGAAGGACTACCCCAACGTCGTCGTGATCACGGCCCAACTCAGCGGAACCGCAGCGACCGGCTCCTACGACACCGTCGTCTTGTTGAACGTGCTCGAGCACATCGCCGACGATCACCAGGCGCTCGCGCGACATCTACGAGTCGTTGGCGCCCGGCGGCAAGATGGTGCTCTGGGTGCCGGCGTTCGAAGCGTTGTACGGCAAGTTCGACCAGCGCATCGGGCACTACCGCCGGTACCGGCGCAACGAGTTGCTGGCACTCGTGCATCACGTTGGCTTCCAGCAGGTCACGGCGCGCTACACCAACATTCCGGGTTTCTTCGCCTGGTGGCTCGTCGTCAGGGTGCTGGGCCGGGCGCCGACCGCCGGACGTCTGGCATCGACGTACGATCGCTACTTCATCCCTGTCATCCGGCGCGTCGAGCGCTTCGTGCGCCCACCGATCGGTCAGTCGTTGCTGGTCGTCGCCCAGCGGTCGTAGGTGACGCTGTCGACAGCGGCCCCGCCGCAGCCGGTCTCGCGCTCCGAACATCCTCGTCCCCACATCGCCGCCCTCGACGGGCTGCGCGGTCTGGCAGTGGTCGCCGTGTTGTTCTTCCATGCCGGCAAGTTGCAGGGTGGCTTCCTCGGTGTCGACCTGTTCTTCGCCCTCTCCGGCTTCTTGATCACGTCGCTGCTGCTCGCCGAGGTCGAGGCCCGGGGCCGTGTCGACGTGGTGGCGTTCTGGGGACGCCGGTTCCGGCGGTTGCTCCCGGCGGTGTTGCTGCTGCTGGTCGCGGTCACGATCGTGACGACGATCGTGGCAAGCGTGCCCGAACGGGCGGCGACGCTCAGCGACGGGCCATGGGCGCAGGCGTACGTCGCCAACTGGCATGCGATCGCCGGCCACCGCGACTACTGGGCCTCGTTCGACCTGCCCCGGATGTTCGGTCATCTGTGGAGCCTGGCGATCGAGGAGCAGTTCTACCTGATCTGGCCTGTCGTCGTCGCCCTGATCGCTGTCCGCAGTCGTCACGCCCATCGCGTCGTGATGATCGTGTGTGTCGGCACCTCGCTGCTGTCGTTGGGTCTGATGATCGCCCTGTTCGATCCGGCGGATCCGACGACGGGTGTACATCGGTACCGACACGCGTGCCAGCAGCCTGCTCCTCGGGGCGCTGTTCGCCGCGGCGCCGATGCGCAAGGCCGTGCTCACCCTCGCCTCGCGACTGGCAGGGGCGTTCTCCATCGTGGTCGGGATCATCGTCGCCACCATCGGGATCTCGTGGTTCCTGATCGACGGACCGTCGTCGGCGTGGTTGTTCCGCGGCGGCCTGTTCGCTCACTCGTTGTGTTCGGCCGTGCTGGTGGCCGCCTGCGCGTCACGTCCTTCTGCAACGACATCGCGCTGGCTCGGCTGGGCACCGTTGCGGGTGACCGGCGTGCTGTCGTACAGCCTCTATCTCTGGCACTGGCCGATGTACGCCCTGCTGTCCGAACAGCGCACCGGCCTGTCGGGTTGGACGTTGCTGCTGTTGCGAGTTGCCGCATCGTTTGCGGCGGCGGCGATCTCCAAGGTTGCCGTCGAGGACCCTGTCCGATTCCGGGCCACGTGGGCGCGGGGCCGCCGCGGAATGGTGACGTTGATCGGCGTCTCGGTCGCCGTTGCCGCGTTCTGGGTCGTGGTACCGCACCCACACACCGCCCCTGCTGCCTTCTCGATCGACCAGCTCGCGTCGACAACGGCGGCCACCCTTGCGCCGACAACGGATGTCGTGGCCTCGACCGCTTCCCCCGCGGCCGCACCGAAGCCGGTGTCGACACCCGACACACGACGATCGCGCCGACGACCACCACGGAGGCGTTGCTCGCTCCGACGACGCGGGTGTTGCTGGTCGGTGACTCGATCGCGTTCGACGTGTGGCCGGCGGTGGCAGCGGCGATGCTTGCCGGCAACATCTCGATCGGCGGCTACGTCTCGCCGGGCGCAGGGCTCCTCGACACCCTCTACGACTCGTCGACGGAGATCGGCGACAAGGTCGTCGACTTCAAGCCAGATCTGGTGTTGTACCAGGGCTCGCTCTGGGACACAGGCACGCCCGGGGCGCAACGTGTCGCCTACCAGCAGTTCACCGACATGGTGCTCGGGCAGGGTTCCCGCCTGGCGTTCATCACGATCCCGCCGTTGCGCGCCGACCATCAGGACCCCGGCCACCTCGGTGCGCTGACCGGCATCATGCACGAGATCGCTGACGAACATCCGGGTCAGGTCATCGTCCTCGACAGCGACGAGGTGTGGGGCCCGGTGTTCACGCAGGATGTCAACGGCGACAAGGTGCCGGAGCGCAAGCCAGACGGCGTCCACGTGTGCCCGTCGGGCGCGGCGATGTACGCGGTTTGGTTGACCGATCAACTGCAGCAGCGGTTCGCCGACTTCGTTCCCGCGCCTCTTGCCCAATGGGCCACCGGTGACTGGATCGATGATCCCCGCTACACGCAGCCCGAGGGCATCTGCGCGGCGCTGCCGTAGCACCCGAAATCGCGCCCGACCCCCTGGAATGAAGCTGGCGACCACATGTCGAACGCTGGTGGACGCGGCACTCACTCAGCACGGCCCGGGCGGTTGAGGGCTGGCGCGGGAGGCATCGACGCCGACCGGGAGCTCGATCACCGCGGCCGGAAGTCGCAGGTCGCTGTACTCGCGCAACAAGGTCATGGCCCGCGGCGGCAGGTCCGAGCGTGATCTGCAGCAGTGTGTGTCCCCAGCGGGTGAAGAGCAACGGCCGCAGGTCGCCACGTCCCTGCGAGCACAGCTCCTGCAGCAGATCGGCCTGCAGCCGATCGGACCGCTGTACCTCGTCGCTGCTCCGCGGGTCGAACGAGGCCCGCATGACAGCGCCCGGCAACGCCGCGAAGGCATCGATCACCGGCTGACTGGCGACGTACCACAGTGTCGAGTCGGCCTGGTCGTCTCGGACGACACGGAACGGCATCACCCCCGACACGCCCCATGGTCCGACTCCGGCGTGGAGGTCTCCGTGCTTTTCCAACTCCAAGGCCAGGCCGAACGCGACCGAACCCAGAGCAACCGGGTCGTCCTCGTTGATCTGGTACCTGATCGTCGGATCGAGCGATGTCTCGAGTTGCGCTGCCAACGCCCCGGTGATGGCGCTGTCGCGTCGATACGGGAGCTCCGCGCTTGCCGCTCGAGCGACACCGAGACCTGTCACTGCGCAGGCGCACACAACCAACACGCCGCCGGCGATCTGCAGCCTGCGATCCTCGGACGATCGTGCCGGACTCGGCTGCGACCGCAACCGCCAGGTGAGCCAGCACGACCACACGCACGTGGCAACCCACAAGGCAACCAGCGGCAGCATCCAGCGGATCACGTACTCGTAGAAGACACCGAAGATCCTGGTCGTGGAGAAGAACCCCAACACGGTCGCCGCGGTGAGCACCGCGTAGAGCGACAGCTCGATGCGTTCACGGCGCTGCCATGCCCAGCGAGCCGATACCACGACAAGCGCAACGAACAGCACGAAGCCGAGATAGTTGGGTGTGCTGCGCGGGTCCTTCTGGGCGTCGGCGATCCATGGCCCGAGCAGGTTGAAGCGCCCGACCATCGCCTTCACCGCGGCCCGCGGCCCGACGAAGGGCTCGCCGGGGTCGGAGAACTGGTTGTAGAGCTTGCGGAGGTTGCCCGTACCCGGGTGCAATTGCTCGATCACCGGCGGAAGCCACGCAACGATCATGGTTGCGCTCCCGATCAGCAGCCATCGCAGCGGATGCCGATCGACGAGACGATCGGTGCGCCACCAGACCAATCCGAGCCAGACCACGGTGCTACCCAGCAGACCTCCGACGAGCACGGTGTAGCTGATGTGGGTCTGCACGCAGTGACTGCCGACGGCCACGGCGATGGGCAACAACGCCAGGTGCTCGCACACGAGTCCCCACACGAGCACGAGAAACAGCGCAAATGCGAAGACGGGCACCCACACGTTCCACGGTTCGAGGAAGAACCGTGGTGCGAGGGCCACGGCGACGACTGTCAGGCTGGAGGCCGACAGCACCGCCATCGACGCTCCACCGACGCGCCTGGCCACCAGAACGGTGCCGGCGATGGCCGCGAGATGGAGGAGATCGACGGCGCTGACCAGGGCAAAGGCGGTCGAACCGAACACCTTGTAGAGCGGGTACAACAGGTAGGCCATGCTCGGCCCGGGTGTGGAGCCGAGGTCCTTGACGCGGGCCGCGACGCCGATGAGGGGTGGGTGGCGGGGAATGGCGCGCACCAGGAACTCGGTATGGGAGAAGTCGCCGGTGAGGTACCACGTCGTACCGGCGACGGACGCCAGCGTGACGCCGAGGATGACCGCTGCAGGCACCACCGCAAGGATCGGGTGCCGACGAAGTGTGACCGCCAGCGCTGCGCAGGCCGTTCGGATCACGGCAGTTCGGCGACGATCATTCGGGCAACTCGGTCGCTGCCCTCCGTCGTCAAACTCCCATCGGCGGCGCGCACCGCGATCATGCCATCGACGCACGTCTCCCACCACTGGCACGGCAGCGAGGTGGCCGTGAGTTGATCACCGATGAAGCGAGTCGGGTCGATCAACGTCGCCCCGGCACGATCTGTCGCAGCCTCTACCCCGCTTCGCCCGGGTTGCGCAACGATCACCACTCGGTGGCCATGTGCTGCCTGCACGGCGCTGGTCACGGCTGATGCATCGCACCCGGTGATGTCGGAGAACGACAGCACGACGGCCGCCGGGTCGAATTGGTCGAGCGCACGGCTGACTGCGCCCGCGGCGTTGCACCACGACGTCGCATCCTCGTCCCATCGCAGGGTGCGCCCGTCTTCGTGGATGCGCCGCGTGACCGGTAGCTCGACCGTCGTCAGGAACCCATCGGTCACCAGTACGACATCGACACGTGTGTCGTGACCGGCGATCGCCGGCCATTGCCACCAGACCAGCGCAGCAAAGATCGCAACGATCGTCACGAGCTTGGCGGGTGCGCCGAGCAGCTCAGGAACCCAGCGTCGTGGAGGACTCACCAGGCCGTGAGGGTAGCAGGCGAGTATGGTCGGCAGCCGTGGGAGACTGGCCAGCGACGCGGTGGCCGTTGCGCGCCGGCGTCATCGTCGGCGGCGCGTCCGTTGCGATGCTCGCCCAGCGTGCTGGCATCGCCGGCGACCGGTTGACGGCCGGCTCCCAAGGTGCGGTGCTGGCCCGATTCGATCTCGCCGCGCCCCTCCTCGTGGCCCTGGTCGCGTTCCTCTCCGCCCGACGCTGTCTGGCAGGACGCAGCACCGGTGCGCTCGGATTCGGCTGGATACCCGCGGTGTATGCAGGCTGGGCCTTGACGATCTTGTTCGCCAAAGCGGCGTTGCACGTGCCGGCCTCGCCGCGGCAGATCCTGGCGACGCTGTTGTTCTTCCGGGTGCCCGGCACACCCTTGCTCGGCCTCGGCGCCGGCCCGTTGGTGTTGACGCTCGTGCTGACCGTCGTGCTGATGCCGGTGCTCGTCAGCCTCCATCGCAGCGGCTCCCAACGCCGGGGCCGGTGGACCGTTCCGGTCGCCCTGGTGATCGTCGCCGTGGCCTATCGCACCGTGTGCACGGCGACGGATCACATCGGGTTGTTCGGCCCGCTGAGCTGGTTGCCGAACCACCTCGATCTGGTCGGTCTCGGACTCGCCATCGCCCTGATCGACACATCCGTCGACGGGGAAGTTGCTCGACGACGTCTTCGTCTCGCTGGGCTGCTCGTCGCCGCCGTTTCCTTCGCGACCGCGGCGTTCGCCATCGGACTTCCGAGGTCGCCGGTGATGTCATCGCCGGCCGACGTCCACCTCTACGCACTGGTCGCGCTCACGTTCGCCGCAGGCCTCCTGTGTGCCGCGTGCCTGGTTCCACCCACGTTCAGCCGGCGGAACGCTCCTCGATTCTCGAGAGTGGTGGCCATTGCCGCGCCAGGCGTCCTGCTGGCCGGTGAGCCGGCCTTCACGCTGGTCGCCCGGCAGTACCACGAGCGGGTGTTCGAGTTCGACGGCGGTGTGTTCCTGCACGGCAACGTCGTTGCCCCGTTCATCTGGTCGTTGTTGATCGGCAGCGCGTTCGGGGTGGTGATCGTCGCCGTCGTCGGCGCCATCGACGTGGTGCGGCACGGCCAGTGGCGAACGATGGTGACCTCTCGCCTCGCCCTGCCCGCCATCGTTGCCACCGGATACTTCGTTCGAGTGATCACACTGCTGACGGTGTTGCCGGAACGAACCGACGATGGCGACCCGCTCTTCTACCACACGACGGCAAACCTGCTCGCTCGTGGGCGGGGGTTCCTCGAGCCGCTGCGGTGGCGCGACTTCGAGATCCACCGCCCCAGCGCATTCCACGGCCCCCTCTATCCGGTCGTGTTGTCGATCAGCTCCCGGTTCGGCGGTACGAGCTACTTCGACCACAAGATGATGTCGATCGTGATCGGCACCGCAGTCGTGCTGGCGGCCGGACTCCTCGGCAGGCGCTTGGGAGGCCCCTTCGTCGGCCTCGCCGCAGCGGCATTCGCTGCCGTGTACCCGAACCTCTGGCAGATCGACGGGTTGCTGTACCCCGAGGGTTTGATGGCACTTCTGGTCACGGTCACCATGATCCTCGCCTACCGCTGGCGTGATCGGCCGCGTCCCAGCCACTGCGGCGCTGTTCGGCGCCACGATGGCCCTCGCCGCGCTCGCCCGCGGGGAAGGCATCTTGCTCGTTCCGTTGCTGGCCGTCCCGTGGATCATGCTCACCCGATCCCTGTCGCCGCTGGTCCGAGCCCGCCACCTGCTCGTGACCGTCGCGGCCTGCGTCGCCGTGCTGGCTCCATGGATGATCCGCAACGCAACGACGTTCGAGAACTTCGTGCCCCTCTCGACGAACGGCAACGAGGTGATGGTGTACGCCAACTGCGCGACGGTGTACAACGGGCCGTTCGTCGGTTACTGGGACTTCCAGTGTCAGCAGAAGATCCGCGACGCGCAGGGCGAACCTCCCGGCGACGAGTCCCAGGTCGCGCTGTACTGGCGGTCGATCGGGTTCGACTACGCACGCGACCACGCCGGTGAACTGCCGCGGGTGGTGGCACTACGCGTGCTGCGTCAGTGGGAGTTGTTCCATCCGTTGCAGAACGTCGACCTGGGCGGCATCGAGGGTCGCAATCACGACGCCAGCACGCTCGGCTTGATGATGTTCTACAGCCTCGCGTCACTGTCGATCGTGGGTGTCGTCTCGATGCGCCGCCGTCGCATTCCGCTGCTGCCGTTGGGGGTCCAGTTCCTCAGCGTCACCGTCACCTCCGCGTACACCTACGGCAGTGTGCGGTTCCGAGCCCCGGCCGAGCCGGCGCTGTGTGTGCTCGGCGCCATCGGCCTCGTGCCGGTCGTTGCGCTTGCTCGTCGCTGGTTGGCGCAGGGGGCGGACCAGGAATCGGACGCAGCGGACGCAGCGGACGCAGCGGAGGCCGACGGTGCGCCGTTCGTGCTCGGCGGCTCGGGTGGGCTGCGACCACGGCTCGCCGGGGCATGGCAGCGTGGGGCCTGCCTGACGTGGGCTGCGATCGGGTCGGTCCTGGGTTTGATCGCCCTGCCGTTGCGCGGCCTGTATCACACGACCGGCGGGACCATGGAGGAGGCCTTCATGATGGTCTTCCCGGAGCGCATGTTGAAAGGTGACCTCCCGAACCGCGACTTCCTGCATCTCTATGGCCCCGGGGCGCTGCAGGTGCTGGCAGGTTGGTACAAGGTTGTCGGAATCTCGCTGGAGTCCGAGCGCACGTTCGGCCTCATCCAGCACCTGGCCATCATCTTCGCCCTGTTCACGCTGGCCCGCCCGTGGGGCCGGCTCGCCGCGTCGGCCGTGGCCGGGCTGGCGGTGTTCTACGTGTTGACTCCCATCGGGTTGACCGCGATGGCGTGGAACGGTGGCCTGGCGCTGTGCCTGTGGAGCATCGTGTTCGCCCTGCGCGCCCGAACCGTTGCCAACCCGCGCCGCTCGCTGATCGCCGCCGGCCTGCTGGCCGGGTTGGCGCTGACCTATCGACCCGATCTGGCGTTGGCCCTGGGCATCGTCTACGGCTGGTGTCTGTGGCGAAACGCGCGGTGGCGGACCGTGGTGGTCGCCGCCGTCGTGGGCATGCTGCCGATGTGGATCCACGTGGCACTGGTCGGTCCCGGCGTGGCCTTCCGAGGCATGGTGATCGACCCGGTCTTCAAGCTCCGGGCCGGGCGCGAACTACCCCGCCCGCCATCATGGGGGCACCTCGACGGCTCGCTGCAGGCCATTGCCGAGCTCGTCCCGCCGTGGTGGAAGCTTCCAGCGCTCTCGGCGGACAAGGCGCTGTTCCTGTGGTTCTTCGCCATGCTGATCGCTCCGGTGATCCTGCTCTGGGTGTCGATCCGGCTGTGGCGACGGGCGGCAACACCGAGAGCGGCGACGCTGCTGTGTGGAGCGTTGTTCAGTGTGGGCATCGCGCCGCAAGCGCTCCAGCGACCCGATTCGACGCACCTCAGCTGGGTGACGTGCATCTCGTTCCCGCTGCTGATCCTGGCCATCGCCGAGCACATCCGCACCCGAAATCCGCGCACCACCGAGCGTCAGCGGGTGATGGCCGGCCTCGGCGTCGCGGTCGCCCTCACGCTGGTCGTCGCCCCGCTGTTCACCTTCCGCTACTACCTCCTGCACACCAGGGTCAGCGCCGGCAACGTGCAGACGCCGTTCCCCGTGTCACGTCATGGGCGGCGCTTCTACCTGGGCGACTACGGGCCGTACCTGGCCAGCCGCGACGTGATCGCCGATCTCGACAGGCTCTCCACGCCCGGCGAACGCCTGCTGGTCGGCCCGAGCGACCTGCGTCGCACCTGGTACAGCGATGCGTTCTTCTACTACCTGTTCCCTGAGCTCACCCCGGCCACCTACTTCATCGAGATGGATCCCGGCTTGGCCAATGCCCCGGGGTCGCGCCTTGCATCGGAGGTCGCCTCGTCGGATTGGGTGATCCTGACCGGATTTTGGGATGGTTGGCGCGAGCCGAACAGCTCGATGGACTACGGATCGGACAAGCCCAACCAGGTGCTGCACGACAACTTCTGCGAGGTCAACAGCTACCAGAACGGTCTGGTGCGGCTGTTTCACCGGTGTACGACATGAGCCTCGTCCGGCGGGTGCGCTCATTCCATCGACGACGGATCGCCATCCCCGTCGATCACACGTCGCTGGTGCTCGATGTCGGCAGCGGCGACAAGCCACACTGGCGCGCTGACGTGTTGCTCGATCGCTTTCCTGGCGTCGAGCACGGAGGGCAACGCTCCGGAGCCTCCGGCGCGAGAGTCGATCGCCCCCTGTTCGTCGCAGATGCGGCCGACATGCCGTTCGCCGACAAGGTGTTCGACTACGTCGTCTGCTCGCACGTGCTCGAGCACGTGGAGCACCCCGACGCGGTCGTGGCCGAGTTGACCCGAGTCGCCAAGGCGGGCTACATCGAGGTCCCGGAGGCAGCAAGTGCCAAGATCGTCGACTTTCCCAGCCATCTGTGGTGGGTCACCCTCGAGGACGGCACCGTGGTGTTCACGGCCAAGGATGCCGCGTACTTCGATCCCGACATCGACCGTTACCTCACGGTCAGCGGCATGCGCCAGCCGTTGGCCGATCTGCTCGACAAGCACCTCGACCATCGCGTGATCGAACTGCCGTGGACCGGCAGCGTCTCGTGTCGAGTGGTCGGTGCTCCCCCGGCCGCGCTGCTCGATGCTGCGCGCCAGGCCGACGCCCATCATCGCAGCAGCGAGACCGTCGTCAGTCGTGTGGTGACGATGTTGCTGACGCTTCCGCTGCGGCGGCGACAGCACCGCGGCCCGATCCGTTTCGACGACATCGTTCGCGCCGATCTCCGCACCGGGCGCAGTGATGTTCTCACCGCCGACATCTACGGCCCGTACTGACGCCTCAGCGACGTTTGAGTCGATCGGAGACACCCCAACGGGTGACGAGCCACATCGACTCGGCGATGATCCGGCCCGACATCTTCGACGTGCCGAACCGGCGGTCGCGGAAGGTGATGGGCGTTTCGATGATCGTCGACCCGTTGGCAATCAACTTGCGCGCCAGTTCGGTCAGGAAGGCGTACCCCTCGGCCGTGGTCGAGGCAGGGTCGATGGCTCGCAGGGCGCTGGCCCGGTACGCACGGAATCCCGACGTGCAATCCCGCACCGGCAACTTCAAGATGGCGGCGGTGTAGCGGTTGCCCCAGCGCGACAGCAGTCGGCGTCGCAATGGCCAGTCGACCGTCGCGCCACCGGGCACGTAGCGCGACCCGATCACCGCGTCGGCGCGTCTCCGCCACCAACTGCAGCATGGCCGGAATCACCGTGGGATCGTGCGAGAAGTCGGCGTCCATCGAGACGATCGTCTCGTAGCCCTCGTCGAACGCCGTCGTGAACCCATGCCGATACGCGGCGCCGAGGCCCTGCTTTCCGGCGCGGACCAGGACCTTGATGCGGCCCAGCTCAGCTGCCACTTCCTCGGCGAGCGCGGCGGTTCCGTCCGGGCTGCTGTCATCGACGACCAACACGTCGGCATCGGGCACGGCGGCACGCAGGGTGCGCAGGAACGCCACGATGTTCTCCGCCTCGTTGTAGGTCGGTAGCACGACGACGGAACGCACGGGCTGCGAGCGTAGTCGCCGAGGCACGGCGAGCACCGGTCGCCGGCCGGCTCGCCATCTCGCCGCCGCAACCTGGCCGACGCAGCTAACCTGACCGCCTCGCATGACCCCGGACTCGCGTCACCTCCGTCTCGGCAGGATCGTCGGCCCGTTCGCCGAGCACCTGTTGGCCGCCGATCTGCCGCATCTGCCGTCCGCACGCCGCGACGACGTTGTGAAGTTCATCGAGCGACGAGTGGCGACGGTGCCGAGCTTCACCCGGTTCGGCATCATGGTGATCGGCCTGTTCTACCGGATGCTGCTCGCGGTCGCGGTCGGCCGAACCCTCGTGCGCGCTCCTGGTCGCCACGCCGTTGCCGCTGCTCGGCGAGTACCCGCGGCTGATCCGCTCGCTCGGGTACGCCTACATCTGGGAGCGTTGGCCTGACACCTTGCCGAGCGGAGCACCGCGATGATCCCCATCGCGGCCAGCGAACACCTCGACGCGGAAGTGCTGGTCGTCGGATCTGGCGCCGGAGGGGCCACGACGGCCGCCGTCCTGGCCGAGGCCGGCTTCGACGTGCTGATCGTCGAGGAAGGCGAGTGGGTCGACCAGGGCGAGGTCGTGCCGTTCTCGCTCGAGCAGATGGATCGGCAGTATCGCTGTGGCGGTGTGACGGTCGCCCTCGGGCTGCCGTCGATCGCCTACACCGAGGGTCGCTGCGCCGGCGGTGGCACGGAGATCAACAGCGGGCTGTATCGCCGCCCGCCCGACGAGGTGCTCGCTCGTTGGGCCGCCGACTACCGCATCGCCGATTTCGATCACGAGGAGATCGCCTCGATCGCCGACGAGGTCGAGGCAGCCCTGAGCGTGACGACCGTGCCCGGCCCAGCGAGCGCGCCGAGCGATGTGTTGCGACGTGGCGCCGAGCGACTCGGTTGGCAACACAGCGAGATCCCGCGGTGGATGAAGTACCCGGGCGGCGATGCGGCCGGCGGTGTTCGTCAGAGCATGACTCGGACCTATCTGCCGCGAGCTGCGGCGGCCGGCGCACGGCTGGTCACCGGCTGCCGCATCGACACCCTGGCGATGGCCGGTGGCCTCGCCACGAAGGCGACGACGACCCTGCCGGGTGGGCAACGCGGCAGCATCACCTTCCGGTACGTCTTCGTGTGCGGCGGCGCGATCCAATCGCCGGCGTTGCTGCAACGATCGCGCATCGCCGGCCACATCGGCCGTTCGCTGGCAGTGCACCCGACGGTGAAACTCGCTGCTCGATTCGCCGACGAGCTCAACGTGCCCGACGACGTTCCCGTCCACCAGGTCAAGGAGTTCGCACCCGACCTGTCGTTCGGCGGCTCGGCGAGTCAGCCGGGGCTGGTGGCGCTGGCGCTGAGCGATCAATGGTCGACGTTCTCACGTGCGGTCACCGACTGGCGGCGGATCAGCATCTACTACGCAGCGATCACCAGCGAGGGCCGAGGCCGGGTACGAGCGGTACGCGGGTTGCGCGACCCGATCGTGACCTACGGGCTGACGCGCCGCGACCGTGCATTGCTCGGCAGCGGGCTGACCCGCCTCGCGTTGCTGATGCTCGAGGCCGGTGCCGAGGAGGTGTACCCCTCGTTCCGCGGTGCTCCCCTCGTTCGTACCCGCGCCGACCTGGCCGCGATGTCGTCAGCATTCTCGGCTGCTCGGGCCAGTGTGATGACAGTGCACTTGTGCTCGACCGTGCCGATGGGCGAAGACCTCGCACGGTGCGGCGCCAGTTCGTTCGGCCGGGTGCACGGCACCACGAACGTGTGGGTCAACGACGCCTCGCTGCTCCCCACAGCGCCCGGCGTGAACCCGCAGGGAACAGTGATGGCACTGGCGATCCGCAACGCCCGACGGTTCGCCGCCACGGAGCAACCTCATGGGTGATCGGTTCGCGACCCCCACGGTCACCGCCGTCACCGGAGCCACCGGTTGGCTGGGGCAGGCGTTGGTGCATCGCCTGCTCGCAGATCCGGCACGCCGACGGTTGCGCTTGCTCGCCCCCACCACCGCCGCGGCGCAAGCCCTGGCAGCGCTCGGCAGCGTCGAGATCGTGATCGGTGACATCACCAAGCCGGACACGGCAGCTCGCCTGCTGCACGGCACGGGCCGCGATGTCGACCTCATCCACGCAGCCGGCGTGATCCACCCGACCACCACGCGACAGTTCTTCGAGATCAACGCGCTGGGCGCACGCATACGTCGCCGAGGCCGCTCTCGATCACGGCGTTCGACGCATGGTCCACGTCTCCTCGAACAGTCCGTTCGGCACCAATCCGCACCCTGGCGACACCTTCCGGGCCATCGAGCCGTACCACCCCTACCTCGGCTATGGACGCTCGAAGATGCAGGCCGAGTTGGCCGTGTTCGAGTCGATCGCCCGAGGACTCGACGCGACGATCGTGCGGCCACCGTGGTTCTACGGACCGTTCCAGCCCCCGCGCCAGACGACGTTCTTCCGCCTGGTGCGTGCCGGCCGCTTCCCGGTGGTCGGCGATGGCGAGCAACGAAGGTCGATGGTCTACATCGACAACCTCGTCGACGGGATCATCGCCGCCGAGCTGACACCAGCGGCCAAGGCGCGCGGCTACTGGGTAGCGGACAAGACCGCGTACACCGTCAACGAGATCGTCGCCACCGTCGGGCGTGCGCTGACCGACGAGGGGTTCAGTGTGAAGCCGCCATCCACACGGTTGCCAGCGATCGCCGGCCGGCTCGCCGAGCTGGGCGACAAGATCATCCAGCGTTGTGGGCGCTACCAGCAGCAACTCCACGTGCTCGGAGAGATGAACCACACGATCGCCTGCGACATCTCGGTCACCTGTCGCGAGCTCGGCTACGAGCCACGCGTGGGCCTCTACGACGGCATGCGGACCAGCATTCGGTGGTGCGTCGAGCAAGGAATCGTGCTGTGACGGTCAGCCTCGTCACTGGTGGCAGCGGGTACTTCGGGTCACTGCTCGTGCGGCGACTGGCCGCCGACGGGCACGACGTGCGTGTGCTCGATCTCAACGACTCCGATGACCGACCCCGCGGTGTGGAACTGATCCAGGGCGACATCCGCGATCGCTGCCGTCGTCGCTCGTGCCGTCGACGGCTGCACCGTGGTGTTCAACAACGTCGCCCAGGTGCCCTTGGCGAAAGATGCGGCCCTGCTCCGCACCGTCAACGTCGACGGCACCCGGCTGTTGTTGAGCGAGGCGCACCGAGCCGGCGTCGGCAAGGTGGTGCACACCTCGTCGAGCGCGATCTTCGGTGTGCCGGCGAGCAATCCGGTGCTGCCGACGACCACGGCATCCCCGGTCGAGGCGTACGGCCGAGCCAAGGCCGAGGCAGAGTCTGCTTGCCTCGAGGCGGTGGCCGGCGGCCTCGATGTGACGATCATCCGTCCACGCACGATCCTCGGTCATGGACGCCTCGGGATCTTCGGAATCCTCTTCGAGTGGGTCGCGGACGGAGCCGACATCTTCGTGCTCGGTTCCGGTGACAACCGCTACCAGTTCATTCACGCCGACGACCTCGTCGAGGTGTGCGTGCTGGCCGCACGCTCGTCGGGTGCCGCTGTGTTCAACGCCGGCACCGATCGTTTCGGCACGATGCGCGAGTCACTCGAATCGCTGTGCGTCCACGCCGGTTCGGGCTCGCGGGTCAGGTCGCTGCCGGCCGCACCGGCAGCGGCGATGATGAAGGCAGCGTCGCTCGCCCATCTCGCCCCGTTCGCCCCGTATCACTGGCTGATGTACTCGAAATCGCTGTGGTTCGACATCGACCATGTGCGCGATGCACTCGGCTGGCAGCCGAAGTGGTCGAACGAGGAGATGCTCGCCGACAGCTACGACTGGTTCTTGCGCAATCGATCCGAGACTGCGCAGGCCGGTCGGTCACACCACCGCACGATCGCCAAACAGGGCGCATTGCGGGCGCTGAAGCTGGCGACCAGGCTGCTGCCGCGCTAGCGGCGTGCGCGGCGCATCACCTGGCCGTGGAGCCCGGCAAGGATCCCCCGTGCAGACGCGTCCCAGGTCAACGTCCGGGCACGCGTCAGGGCCGCGGCGGCCAGCGTGCTCCGGCGAGTGTCGTCGAGCAACACGTCGGCGATGGTGTCGCCGAGCCGTTCGAGCGGTGCCAGCACCCCGGTCACGCCATCGACGATGCTGCTGCGATGGCCACTGACGTCGGTGGCGACCGCCGGTGTTCCGCATGCTGCCGCCTCGGTGATGGTCAGGCCCCACCCCTCCGCCAACGACGCGCTGCTGACCAGCCAGGCCCGCTGGTAGTGCGAGACCAGGTCGGCATGACCGAGCCGGCCGGCGAAGGTGATCCACTTCTCTGCGTCATGTGCCGCGACTCGCGCCTCGAGGGCCGGGAGCAACGGCCCATCACCGACGATCACCACCTCCAAGTTCGGCACCCGCGTGCGTGCGATCGCGGCCGCCTCGATCAGTTCGTCCTGCCGCTTCACCGGCGCCAGGCGCCCGACGCACACGACGAGCGGCGCGGCGCTGCGTTGGCCGCCGGGCTGGAACATGGGGCCGACACCGTTGTTGACCGCAACGACGCGGTCGGCATGGAATCCGAGGCCGATCAGGTCGTCGCGGGTGGCCTCTGACGGCGTCAACGTCAAGGTCCGCCGGTAGAACGGCGGCGCAAAGCGAGCCTCCATGGCGCGGCCGACGCCGGCGAGTGGTCTCGGCAGCAACTGATCCCACATCGGGCCATGCACGTGATGGAGGAAGGTGATGTGCGGCTTTCGGCACCACACCGGGCTCATCCACGGCACGCCGTTCCAGACCTCGACCAACGCGTCGTATGGACCCATCCGTCGCACCCACTCGCTGCCCACAGCGCGCGGGAAGACCGAGTAGCGGCTGCCGCGGCGCACGACGCGGTAGCCGTTACGTGTCGCTGTCGCCGGCTGCCCGACGGCCGCCGAGGTGCGATGGGTGATGTCCAGCCCCGCCGCCGCCCACCGTGCGCATGAACTCGTCGGCATGCACCTCCGAACCGCCGGCGTCGGGATCATCGAGGTCGCGCCAGGCGAGCACGTGCACGCGACGCACACCGACGGAGATCATCTCGTCGGCAAGCTGCTCGATCGTCGGAACAGACGACGTCAGCCAAGGGGCAGGCGTCTCCACACGGGGCCGGGCAGGTGGCGCAGCGCGCTGAAGACGTACCGCAGCAGTGCCGGCGCCCACGCCACCCGCCGGCGCGACCGCAGCGCTCGCACCGTCACGTCGGCCACCTTCTCCGGCGTCGTCGAGAATGGCGCAGCCTTCCGACCGGTCGTCATCTTGGTGTGGACGAAGCCGGGCCGCACGATCAACATGTGCACACCATCGTCGGCCAACGCATCGCCGAGCCCTTGGGCGAAGCCGTCGATCCCGGCCTTCGTTCCGCCGTACACGGGGTTGGCACGACGAACTCGCTCGCCGGCGACGCTGCTGAGCATCACGATGGATCCGTGCCCTTGATGTCGCATCTGATTGGCAATGGCGATCGTGCTCGACACCACACCGGTGAAGTTGACTTGGGCGATCTCGACCGCGGCGACGCGGATCGATCATCGGTGACTGCACCGTCGCCGAGGAGAGCGAAGGCGATGATCGCCACGTCGATGTCGCCGTACTTCTCGACAGGGATCGGGCGATCTCGACGTGCGTGTCGGTGGCGACCGCGTCGAAGTGCACCACGTCGACGGCGAGCGAATGATGTCGCAGGCCCGCAGCGGCACGCTCGCCGCGATCGATGTCGCGGCAGGCGAGCACGACCGTGCGTGTCGTCGGGCCGATCAACTGGCGGACGATGGCCAGCCCGATCTCGCTGGTTCCACCCAACAGCACGATGGTCTGCGGTTGGCCGAGTGCGTTCTCCATGAGGCTCCTGTGTCGCTTCGATCTCACGTGGCTTGCGGTCAGATCAGTCCGAGGCGGCGACCGAGGTCGCTCTGGAAGACCCGGTGGGGATCGACGCTGTCGCGGATCGCCTTCCACTCGTCGAACCGTGGGTAGCCGCGCCGAACTGCCTCCGGTGTCATGTGCGCGTCCTTGGCGAAGTAGTGGCGGCCGCCGGCGTCGAGCACCACGCGGTCGAGCCCGTGGAGCAGGTCGCCGAGCCCTCGCGATGCGGCCGGCACGATCGAGCGCCAACGTCCAGCCTGGCTGCGGAAAGCTGAGCGGCGCCGGGTTGGCGGCACCGAACCGCTTGAGCACCGCGAGGAAGCTGGCGGCGCCGCTGGCTGACAGTCGTTCGACGACCGTGCGCATCGCGTCCTCCTGCCCGAACGGCACGACGAACTGGTACTGCACCATCCCGCGTCGTCCGTACAGGCGGTTCCACGAGCCGACCAGATCGAGGGGGTGGAAGAAGGCGCCGATCCCCTGGATCTCGCCGAGTGCGTTGCTTCGGTGCCTTGCGGAACCAGAACTCGTTGAACGCGGCGATCGAGGCGTGGTTGAGCACGCCCATCGGAGGGACCAGTGGAGGAACGGCGATCAGCTGGTGCGGGCCGTAGGCGAACGGGGCGACCGCCTGCTCGGCGTCGAGGTCGGCGAGGAGCGCATGTTCGCCGCGGCTCAACACGCTGCGGCCCAGGTGGCGGCCCTTGGCCATGAGGTCGATCCAGGCGACGCTGTACCGCACGTCGTCGTCGCCTTCGCTCATCGTCGCGAACAGCGCATCGACATCGGCAACCCGCGACGTGTCGACCCGCATGCGACTGGTCTCGATCGGCAGCAACCGGATGGTGGCATCGAGCATCACACCGGTCAGCCCCATCCCACCGATGGTCGCCCAGAACAGACCCGGATTGCGATCCGGGCCGACCACGATCGTGGAACCGTCGGCCAGCATCATCGTGATGGACTCGACGTGATTGCCGAGCGAGCCATCGACGTGGTGGTTCTTGCCGTGGATGTCGCTGGCGATGGCTCCGCCGATCGTGACGAATCTCGTTCCCGGGGTCACCGGCACGAAGAAGCCACGGGGCACGATGACCGTCAACAGCTCATCGATGCTGACGCCCGCCCCGAC
Organism: Ilumatobacteraceae bacterium; assembly: GCA_963805445.1. Lineage (GTDB taxonomy): Bacteria > Actinomycetota > Acidimicrobiia > Acidimicrobiales > Ilumatobacteraceae > JAENVT01. The sequence goes on from CAWDUI010000011.1 coordinate 305,886, forward strand.
GGTCGCAGTGCCGCGCGTGCCATCGAGCAGCACGTCGCCGGCGCCTCGCGGCGAGTCGCAGCACCACACCGCCACCGTTCTGGGCGGCATCGCCGTAGCTACGCCCGAGGCCGCGGGCGAGCGCCCCACGTGATCCGGCTTCCTTCAGCGTGGCCGTCAGCGTCGTGGCGTCGACCGCGACTTCGTCGGCGACGGTCGGGTTGGTGCGGCCCCAGCCCCACAACGGGACGCGGGAAGGGGTTGGCACGCTGTGAGATTCTATCCCTCGACAGCGGCGCGGTGGTCGGTGAACCGGTCGACTGGTGTCTTTCCGCTGTCGACGTCGTCGTACGTCCAGTCCAGCTGCTTGTCGGCGAACGTCTGGTCGATCGTCGCTCCCTGCTCGTCGATGTCGACGAGCGGAGCGACGAGATGCACCTCCACCGGAGCGAGCATCGGGCTCGAACCTCGATGTGATCTCATCATCGAACGCCGCCAGCAAACTGCCGATGACCACCTGCTGCTGCGAGGCCAGGCTGCAGCGCGCGCCAGTTGCGACCGTGCCCAACCGCTTTCTTGAGCTCGGTCAGGTCTTCAGCGGCAGCGTCGCCGCTGGCGGCGTCGGCCAGCAAGCGGGCGATCTCGGCGCCGTCCTGCTTGCACGGTGTGCATTGGCCGCAGGACTCGACTGCCAGGAAACGGGAGACGCCGGCGGCAAGGCCAATGGGCGTCGACGTCGTCGGCGAGCACGATGAACCCGGCCGAACCCAAACCACTGCCGACGCGCTGCCATTGCCTCGTAGCTGAGCTCGGTCGCCGAGCTTGTCGGGTGTCAGGACGGCGCTGGAGACGCCGACGAGGACAGCGCGGAGCCTGCGTCTCGGGCGCCAGGCCTCCGGCTCGGTCGATCACATCCGCCAGTGACGTGCCCATCGGTACTTCGAACACACCGGGGTGTTGCACAGCGCCCGGTGATCGTGCACACGATCGTGCCCGGCGATTCTGCGGTGCCGAGCGATCGGAACCAGGTGGCGCCCTTGGCGATGATCGCGGGCACGTTGGCCATCGTCTCGGCGTTGTTCACCAGCACCGGCGGCGCAGGGCTGTCGTGCTCGGTCCCGGCCATCCGAACGTGCGCGGACAACCCGCTGCCCGATTCTGCATCCTCTTCGGATTCGACGACCTCGACGATCCCGCGACGGAACGGCGGTGCGATCCGTGGAAACGGCGGCCGGTCGTCGATCACTTCGAGCAGAGCCGGTCTCTTCGCCGTACAGGTACTCCGACGGTCCCTCGACGACGGTGACATCGACGTCGCCGAGCCACCCGGCGGTGCGGACCTCGGCAATGGCGGCGCGCAGCCGAGCGGAGCTCTGCGGTGAACGACTTCTTCGTCGCGATGACGACCGATCGTGCGTCCATGGCACAGCGCCGCGATGAGTGCGCCCTCGATGATTGCGTAGGGGTTGGCGCGGATGATCGCCCGATCCTTGAACGTGCCGGGCTCGCCTTCTGCGGCGTTGACGACCACCGACGTGCGCAGCAACGGCGGAGGCGAACGACTTGATGGTCCGCCATTTGACGCCGGTCGGGAAGCCTGCTCCACCCCGTCCACGCAGGCCCGACGCGGCCAGCTCCTCGATGATCGTCTCCGACGACACGGCCGAGCATCCTCGAGCCCCTTGCCGCCTCCGACCGACGACGTAGTCGGCGATGGAGTCATACGGCTGCAACGGGAGCACCCTGCTCGATGCGACGTCGACGTAGTTTGACATCTCACTCCTCCACACCACTCGTGGCGCAGTCGCGGCACGTTCCGTGTAGCAGGATACCCGACCCTCGCCCCCGCCAAACTGCACCAGGTTTCGAAGTAGCCGGTCAGTCGTGACGGGGCGCGGCAGCGCCGAGTCCTACAATAATCGTCGATGGCGCCAACGACCGCTTCACTCGTCGACGAGGTGCAGTCGATCACCGAACAGTGGAAGGCGCAGCGTGGCGAGCGTCAAACGCGTCGACACCTGGATCAGGTCGACTTCGATGCACTCCGCGAAGCCGGCTTGCTACTGACCGTGGTTCCCGACGACATGGGCGGCCTCTGGCACGACCCGCCGTCGTCGACCCGCCTCGTCAGCGAGTTGTTGCGCACGCTGGCGACCGCGGATCCCGCCGTCGCGCTCGTGTCCGCGATGCATCCATCGGTCGTCGGCTTCTGGCTCCTCAACCCCGATCCGTCGCAACCCGACTGGGAGGCTCAACGGCGAGCCGTCTTCTCCACCGCGATCGCCGGCGATCAATGGGGAACGATCACCTCCGAGCCCGGAAGCGGCGGCGACATCGGCCGCACCAGAGCCAGGGCGACTTCATCGGGCGATTCGGGCTTCATGCTCGGCGACGCCTATGCGGTGAGCGGCGACAAGCACTTCGGAAGTGGCTCCGGCATTGCCGATCGGATGATCACGACTGCGATTCCCGACGGCGAGGACGAGCCGGCGATGTTCGCACTCGACGTGCGCGGGCGGCCGTGGGATGGCACCGCCGGCATGATCGTTGATCGCCGAATGGGACGGTGTGGGCATGGCGGCGACACAAAGCCACGCGATGCGCCTCGACGGTGCTCCCGGCGTGCGGCTGGCCCGAGTCGGGCCACTGAGCGACATCACCAGCGGCGCCGGTGCGTTCGTTGCCACGCTCTTCACCTCCGTGATCCTCGGCGTGCTCGACGAAGCGGTCGCCGTCGCCAAGCGGCAACTGGCGCCCAAGGCAGCCGACATGCGCCCCTACGAGCAGGTGGAATGGACCCGCGCCGTCAGCGATCACTGGCTCGCCGTGCAGGCCTACGAAGGAGCGTTGCGGGCGATCGAGACCGACGATCCGGCCGCACGGGCGGCGGCGTTGCGCGCCAAGGAGACTGTTGCCGAATTGGCCGAGGCCACGCTCAGTCGTCTCGCACGAGTCATCGGCGGCGGCGCGTTCTCGCGCCGCAGCCCGTTCGCCCACTGGTACGAAGATGTGCGTGCCCTCGGATTCCTCCGGCCACCATGGGGCTTGGCCTACGACAACCTCTTCGCGTTCTCGTTCGACTGAGTCCTGCTCGCCCGGGGCTAATAGGGCCATTCGGGGACATGGCCGGTCACTCGACCGATCGCACCGCCGAGTCGCAGGGTCAGCAGCACCTTCAGCCCGATGTTCTTGACGAACCACGGCAGCTGGGCGATCTGTCGCAGTGCGTTGGCGGTCCGCGGACCCCAACCGTCGGAGAGGTCGGCTCGGTACTCGGTCAGCGAACGAGAACGCCCGACGTACCGGAACCGCCGGCCGAACATCAGTTCGCGAACGATCGCCAGCGTCACCCCGACCGACGAGAACGAATCGTGGATCAGCAGTGATCCGTCGTCGCTCCACACGCCCACCCCAGGTCCGAACGTCCGATCGCGCCGGCGCGTACCGATGGGCGCCGTCGATGTAGAGCACCGCAATGCCGCCGGAGACTGCGTCATGGGCGAGATCGCTGAACTCACGGACGTGGCGCACGCGATCCGCCACCCCGGCGGCGGCGAGATTGGTGTTGAACACCTCGTGGTCACCCGCGGCCTGGGCCTCGAAGCCACGGATCTCCTGCGGGCCGCGATCGTTGCCGGCATGTGGATCGATTGCCACGACGGCGACGCCCTCGGGTGCGGCCCCGGCGAGCATGATCGTGCTGCGACCGCGGAAGCTCCCGATCTCGACGATCTGGTCCCCCGGGTGTGTCGCTGCAGCGACGCCGTACAGCCTGGCGGCTTGGTCGTCCGACAACCATCCATCGACACCATCGACTCGGGCCAACAGATCGTCCAGGGTGCGCCGTGTCATGCCAGGTAGACGCCGATCCCGAACACCGTGATCCAGATCAGTCCGAGTACCTGCAGCACGCGGTCGTGGGCGAAGATCTCCTCCGGCACCGCGCCATGGCCCTGCTCGAGGATCAGCGTGTACCGCAGCAGCGCAGTGCCCATGGGGATGATCGAGAGCTCGTAGAACGGCCATCGCGTGCCGGAGATCTCCTGGGTGTCGAACGCCCAGATGCAATACGTCACGAGTGCAGCGCCGCAGCTGACCGACAGCACGATGCGCAGGAAGCCGAGCGAGTAGTCGTCGAGCGTCGGATCGGGTCTGCGCATCGTCACCCAGATCGCGCAGTTCGGCGTACCGCTTGCCGGCCACGATGAACAACGATCCGAACGAGGTGGTCAACGAGAACCACTTGCTCATCGGCACGTCGGTGGCGGCCGAACCGGCCGCGGCCCGCAGCACGAACCCGGCCGCGACGATGATGAGATCGACAACGGCGATGTGCTTCAGCACCGTGCTGTACAGCGAGGTCAGCGCGACGTAGCCGGCGACGATCGCCGCGGCCTGCCAGCGTGTCGTCGCGGCCAACCCGATTCCGGCCAGCAGAAGCAAGCTGCCGACGAGGCGACCCGTCCTCACCGATATTGCCCCGCTGGCGATCGGCCGGTGCTGCTTGACCGGATGATTGCGGTCGCTCTCGGCGTCGAGGAGGTCGTTCCAGAAGTACGTGCCGCTGCTTGCCAGGCAGAAGGCGACGAACGTGACGGCGGCGCGCCAGAGCGACGAACCCTGATCGAGCACGCCACCGGCGCCGGGCGCGGCGAAGACCAGCAGGTTCTTGACCCACTGCTTCGGACGTGCCTGCCGGAACAGCGCAGCCGTCATCCAGCAACCACCTCGGGGATCTCCGAGATGGTCGCACCGTTGACCCACACGGCGTGATCGGCACGCTCGAGGAGCTCGCGATCGCCAGCACTGTCGCCATAGGCCCACACCTCGGCGCTCTCCCATCGGTGTTCTTCGAGCCATTCGTCGAGACGACGGCGCTTCTCGGCGGCCCGGCAGTTCGGCCCACTGAGCCGATCGCCGTAACGATCGCCACGACGGACCGAATCGGTGCACAGCACGTCGTCGATGCCGAGCCGAAGTGCGAGAGGGCGCAGGTAGACGGCAAGTGACGCCGACACCAGCACCGTGCGGTGGCCGGCCTGCTGGTGCCAACGCAGCCGTCGCAACGTGTCGGGACGCAGCCAGTTGACCAGCACGAATTGGGCGAACTGCTCGCCGATGGATCTCGACGTCGGCAATGAGCTTGCCGCGCAACGAGCCGCCGACGATGATCTCCTTGAACCGATCGCGATCTCGCAGCAGCAGCGGCCTTCACCGAGGCGAACGGCCGGCGGATCAGCGATGTCAGCAGTCGCCGGCGCCCGGCAACGCGTTCGAGGAACGGGCGAACGCAGTCGCGCGTCGTCAGCGTGCCGTCGACATCGAACGCAGCAACCACCAGTCTGTCGCTCACCGCAAGCCCCTGAGCATCTCCCAATATCCCGGCCAGCTCTTGGATACCACATCCGGATCGTCGACTTCGATGCCCGGAACGCGCAGGCCGATCAGGCCAAAGGCCATCGCCAGGCGATGGTCGTCGTGGGTCTGCACGCGGCTGCCGTGAAGGGCCGCCGGTTCGATGATCAGTCCATCCTCGGTATCGTCGGCCCGCGCGCCGAGGCGGCGGAGCTCGGCACACAGGTCTCCGAGCCGGTCACTTTCCTTGGCGCGGATGAAGCCGACGCCACGGATGCGTGATGGGGTATCGGCAAAGGCAGCGACGGCCGCCAGCGTGGGAACCAGGTCGGAGCGGTCGGCCATGTCGATGTCGACACCGTGCAGGTCTCGACCTCCCTCGACCACCGTCGACTCGCCGCCTTGCGCCGACGTGCATCCCATCGCGGCCAGCACCTCGGAGAACGCCGCATCGCCTTGCATCGAGTGGCGCGTCAGGCCCGGGATCTCGACCCGACCGCCGCAGATCGCCGCCGCGGCGAGCGGATAGCTCGCCGAGCTGGCATCCGGCTCGACGGAGTAGTCGCGGCCGCGGTAGCTCCCCGGCTCGACCTCGATCTCACTGTCGTCGATCGATACAGCGCGGTGACCGAACTCGGCCATCACTGCGCGGGTGAGCTGCAGGTATGGCCGCGAGACGAGTGGCGTGGAGATCGTGATGTGCAGCCCGCCCGGTACGTATGGGCCGATCAGCATCAAGGCGGTCAGGAACTGGCTGCTGATGTCACCGCGGACCTCGAGTCGTTCGTTGGCGCGCAACGGCCCCGAGACGGTGACCGGCAGGTGTCCCACACGCTCCCCCGCAAGCGTCGCACCCAGCGCCGCCAGCGCATCGTGCAGCGGAGCCATCGGGCGGGCGCGTAGTGGCGGCGAACCGTCGACCACGTAGGGACCGACGCCCAACGCGGCGAGGGCGGTGACGAAGCGCGACGTGGTGCCGGCCAGTCTGGTGGGCAGCACACGTGGCCCGGGGAGCGAGATTCCCGCCGGTGCCCGAGATCGTGGTGACATCGGTCGAGCGCTCGACACCGATGCCCAACACGTCGAGGCAGGTCAGCATGGCCTCGGTGTCGTCACCATCGGGGAGGTTGTGGAACGTCGACGACCCGTCCGCCAGCGCGGCGCAGATCAACGCCCGATTGGCGATGCTCTTGGATCCGGGCACCGCCACGACGGCGTCGATCGGGTGGAGCACAGGCTCCACGACATAGGTGGCCACTCAGGCCAGCCGCTGCACTGCAGGGCGGTAGCCACGGGCCAGCAGGCCACCGCGGTACAGGTCTGCCGTGGCCACGTCGACGAGCACGACGGCGACGCCACGGTTGCCTTCGACGCTGTGCACCACCTCGAAGCTGGCGATGTTCACGCCGAGCTCGGCAGCGAGAGTGAACACCTCTGCGGCGGCACCCGGGCGGTCCGGGATCGGGATGCGCACCTCGGCCAGTTCGCTCGGTTGGTTGACCCTGTTCGGAAGGTTGGTCCGGGCGTCACGCGCATGCTGCAGGCGGTCGAACAAGGCGACGCGGTCGTCGCGGTCGACGACGTCGCGCATCGAAGCAAGTCCGTCGATCAGACCATCGAGAGCCGAGAGGATGGCGGGGCGGTTCTCGGCACAGATGTCGAGCCAGATCGCCGGATGTCCGGATGCGATTCGGGTCATGTCGCGAAACCCGCCGGCGGCGAGCCGCAGCAGTGCGGCGTGCTCCTCGGCGCGGTCGCTGGCCAGGCCCATCAGCGTCGCCGCGGCGAGGTGCGGGACATGGCTGATGACGGCGACCACCTGGTCGTGCCGGTCTGCGGGCAGGGCGACCACGTCGGCGCCGAGCTCGGCGACGATCGCTGCGACCTGGCTGAAGGTGCTGTCTGCAGTGGTCGACGACGGTGTCAGCACCCACACCGCACCCTCGAACATCGACGCGTCGGCGCCGTCGAAGCCCTCGAGCTCGCTGCCGGCCATCGGGTGACCGCCGACGAAACGCGGGTCGTCGATCGCCGCGGTGATGCCGCCCTTCACGCTGCCGACGTCGGTGACCAGTCCTGTTGTCTCGGCCAGGGCACGCTTGACCTGGTCGACGATCGACAGCACCGGTGTGGCGACGAAGGTGATGTCGGCGTCGGCATCGAAACCGCCGACGTCGATCGCTCCCATGCTCAATGCCCGGTCGACGCGTGCGGCGTCGAGGTCGTCGCCCGTCACGTGCCAGCCGTGGTCGCGCAGCGCCAGCGCGATCGATCCACCCATCAGGCCGAGACCGGCCACGTTGGCACGTCGAGTCGCAGTCACGGGCGGTCAGCGTAGCTGCGTGCCGGCTGAGCCGACGCTCTCGATCAGCTCCTTGACCTCACTGATGGTGAGTGCGCGCCACGCTCCGGGGCCGAGGCTCGCATCGCGGAGCGTGCCGATGCGCACCCGAACCAGTCGGCTGACCGGATGCCCGATTGCCTCGCACATTCGCCGGATCTGGCGGTTGCGACCCTCGTGGATCGTCAACCGCAGCACGCCGGGGCTGGGCTGCGACACCTTTGCGGGCGCCGTCATGCCATCGTCCAGCGTCGACGCCGTCGCGCAGTCGTCGAAGCTTGCCGTGAGCGACAGGGCCGCCGACGACCTCGACGAGGTACTCCTTCTCCACGCCGTGGCTCGGATGGGTCAGGCGCTGGGCCAGGTCGCCATCGTTGGTCAACAGCAGCAGACCCTCGGTGTCGATGTCGAGTCGTCCGACGGGGTACACCCGCGGCTCGTCGGGCACCAGTTCCACCACCGTCGGTCGACCATGTGTGTCGCTGGAGGTGGTGACGATGCCGGCAGGCTTGTTGAGCAAGTAGTAGACGAGGCCGGGCTTCACGCCGATCGGGACGCCGTCGACCTCGACGTGGTCGTGGTCGGTGTCGACGCGGCGACCGAGCACGGCAACCTCGCCGTTGACCGTGACCCGCCCGGCGGTGATCAGGTCTTCGCAGACCCGACGACTGCCCCATCCACGGACAGCAAGAACCTTCTGCAGACGCTCACCTTGTGGAAGTGCCGCGTTCTTGGCTGCCCACTGCTCCCAAAGGGGCGGCTCAAGCTGGGGCATCGGTTGCCGGCGCGTCGATGCGCAGGCCGTATTCGAGCGCCTCGATGACGTCGGCTCCGGGGACGAACTCGGCGATCGGCGGCAGGTCCGACAGCGAGTTCAAGCCCAGCTTCTCCAGGAACGACGGCGGTGGTGCCGTACAGGATCGCTTGACCCGGGCCGGCATCGCGGGCCACCTCGGTGACGTACCCACGAGCCTGCAGCGTGCGCAACACGCCATCGGGATCCACACCGCGGATCGAGGCGATCTGCCCGCGCGACAACGGCTGCTTGTAGGCGACGATGGCCAGCGTCTCCAGCGCCGCGGCGCTCATGCGTGCCCGTTGTCCGTCGAGCAGGAAGCGCTCCACGTAGGGAGCCAGCTCGGCGTGTGACTGGTAGCGGTAGCCGCCGGCCACCTTGACGAGCTGGAAGCCGTGGCCGGCCTCGTCGTACGCCGCAGCCAACTCGGAGCACAACCGCTCGATCACCGCAGTCGGTTGCTCGAGCAGCTGCGCCAGCAGGTCGGGGGCAACGGGCTCGACGGCGACCATCACGATCGCCTCGATCGCCCGCACGGTTTCGCTGTCGAAGTCACTCATCGTCTGCCTCAGCCTTCGTAGTCGTCGATCGCGATCGAGCCGGCGGCCACGGGCTCGAGCCCGCCCGTCCAGAGCACATCGATCTCGCCGAACTGCTCGCCCTGGTCGAGCTCGATCACGCCCTGCTTGAACAGCTCCAGCAGGGCAAGGAAGCGCACGATCACCTCGAGCCGCTCGACCAGGCCGCTGGTGAGCCGGCGGAACGAGATTCGACCGACGCGGGGAAGCTCGTCGACCAGCTCGGCCACGGCATCGGCCACGCTGGCCCGCACCGGGGCGACGTGGAACAGGTCGATCCGCGGCACCGGCTTGGGGGTCACCGCACGCTGGTAGGCGGCGAGCAGCCGTTTGCCGGTCACGCCATCGAGCAGGTCCGGCATCAGGTCGTCGAACCGCTCGTCGGGCCCGGCAGTACGCGGGAAGCTGCGATCGGCTTCGTCGGCCAACCGGTTGAACACGCTGGCCACGTCTTTGAACGTCTTGCATTCCAGCAGACGTGCCAGCAGCAGGTCGCGCTCTTCCCACAGGGCCAGTTCGTCATCGAGGTCGACGTCGTCGCGACCTGGCAGCAGACGGCGAGCCTTCAGCTCGACCAGCGTCGCGGCGATGAGCAGGAACTCGGTGGCGATGTCGAGGTCGATGACCTGCAAACGCTCGATCTCGGCCAGGTACGCATCGACGATCCGGCTCAACGAGACGTCGTAGATATCGACCTGTTCTCTGAGGATCAGGTGCAACAACAGGTCGAATGGCCCCTCGAAGACGGGGGTTGCCACCGCAAATGCCATACGGGTTCAGGCTAGCTCGCCACTAGCCTGGCGCGCCGTGACCCGCGTCCTCTCGTGCATCCAACCCACCGGCGATGTCCATCTGGGCAACTACCTCGGTGCGCTGCGCAACTGGGTCAACGGCCAGCACGATGCCGACGCCTTCCACGGGATCGTCGATCTCCATGCGCTGACGGTGACCGAGTCGCCCGGCGTGATCGGCGAATCGACGGTTCGCTTGGCGGCCATGCTGTTCGCCATCGGGCTCGATCCCGATGTGGCCACGGTGTTCGTGCAGAGCCATGTCGTGCAGCACAGCCAACTGTGCTGGGTGATGGAGTGCACGGTGTCGTTCGGCGAGCTGAGCCGCATGACGCAGTTCAAGGACAAGTCAGCCAAGCGTGAGGGCGAGTTCATCTCCGCCGGGCTGTTCACCTATCCAGCTCTGCAGGCTGCCGACATCGTCCTGTACGACGCCGAAGAGGTGCCGGTCGGTGAAGACCAGCGTCAACACATCGAGATCACCCGCGATGTGGCAATGCGCTTCAACCATCGCTTCGGCGACACCTTCGTGATCCCGAAGGCAGTCACACCCAAGGCCGGGGCGCGGGTGATGGACCTGCAGGATCCGACGTCGAAGATGAGCAAGTCGACCGACAGCGACGCCGGCTGCATCATGATGCTCGACGACCCGGCCGAGGTTGCCCGCAAGTTCAAGCGTGCGGTGACCGACAGCGACAACGAGGTGCGCTTCGATCGCGCTGGCCAAGCCAGGGATCTCGAACCTGCTCGAGATCCTGGCCGTGTGCACCGGTTCGACGCCGCAGGAGTTGGCCGACCAGTACACGCAGTACGGCCCGCTGAAGACCGATGCCGGCGAGGCGGTCGTCGAGATGCTGCTGCCGATCCAGGCCCGGTACAACGAGCTGATGACCGATCGCGGCGAACTGGCCTCCCTGCTCCGCAAAGGTGCCGCGAAGGCCGGTCAGGTTGCCGAAGCCACGCTGGAGCGGGCCTACACGGCAATCGGGTTCCTCCCCCGCTGGCACACGCGCCTCAGATGTCGTCGGCATCGCGAAGCGCCGGCGCAGCGCGCGCCCTCGCCCGAGCACGAGTCTCGATCGTGACCTCCGACGATCCTGCTTCGAGAAGCATCTCGGCGCCACGACGTTCGTGGTCGTGGTAGCGGCGGAACCGATCGGAGCGTGGGCCGGCGATCGTCGCGACGACCCGGCCGAGCGTGCCGAGGCCGGAATCGAGCTTGCCGATGTCGTGCAACAAGGCGCCGGCCATCTCGTCGCGCGACCACGTCCCGCCGCGTGACTCGAACCGGCGGGCGACCGTGATCGAGTGACGACGGTCGGGCACGGCCATTCGATGCCACAGCAGCGACTCACCGACGAGGAGGTGTGAGTCCGCCCACTCGGTCTCGGCAACGCTCGGCTCACGTCGCGACAGCGACGTGAAGAATCGGCGCGACAGGTGCACGATCCTCCGGATCGGGTTCATCTGCCGAGTGCCCGCGGGTGAGCGGACCGATACACGTCGAACAAGCGCTCCTGGCTCACCCTGGTGTACACCTGCGTGGTCGAGATCGAGGCGTGACCGAGCAGCTCCTGCACGATCCGCAGATCCGCTCCGTGATCGAGCAAGTGGGTCGCACACGAGTGTCGCAGCACATGCGGCGACAGCTTGTGCCCGATCCCGATGCGATCGCCGTACTTCTTGACGATCGCCCATGCGGCTTGCCGCGAGAGCCGCGATCCGCGGAGGTTCAAGAACACGGCCTCGGCATCGCCGCGGCGCGCCCATCGCTGCGGTTGCAGATGCGGTCGTCCGGACGGTCCGAGCCAATCCGCCAACGCCGCTGCCGCATGCCGCCCGTACGGAACGATCCGCTCCTTCGAGCCCTTGCCGAAGAGCCGTACCAACTGCTCCTCATGGTCGAAGTCACCGAGCGACAGCCCGCACGCCTCCGAGATTCGCGCTCCGGTCGCGTAGAGGAACTCGAGCAAGGCGCGATCGCGCAACCCGGCCGGCTCGGTGGTGATCGGCGCCGCCGAGCAAGGCAGTGACTTCATCCTCCGTCAGCGGGTGTGGGATGCCGGCGGGGACGCGGATTCCCTCGATGTCGGCACTGGGGTCGTCGCCGCGCACGCCCTCCTCGGCCAGGAACCGATGCAGCATTCTGATTGCGGCAACCTGGCGGGCGACCGAGGACGGCTGCGCTCCCGGCTGCCGCGGCGGGCGCTGACGAATGCGTCCAACTCGGCGCGATCGACGTCGAGCAACGTTGCCGGGCGCGCCGCCAGCCATGCGCAGTAACTGGTGAGGTCGCGCCGATAGGCGGCCAAGGTGTTTGCCGACCGGCCGCGTTCTGTGGCCATCCACGACAGGAACTCCTCGACTTCCAGAGGAAGCATCGCCGCAGACGCCGACATCACGACACCGGTCAAGGACTGCCTTCGCGCAAGCGCCGATCCACCAGCAGCAGACCGATGACTGTCTTGGCGTCGCGGATCTCGCCGCGCACCACCATGTCGACCGCCTCGGCCAACGGCAGGCGCACGACGTCCATGTTCGACTCCTCGGGACCATGCACGTCTCGTTCCACTTCGGTCAACTCCGTTGCGAGGTAGATGTGCAGCGCCGAGTCGGTCATGCCTGCGGACGTGTAGTACTGCGTCAGGAACTCGAGATGCCCAGCCGACAAGCCGGCCTCCTCGATCAGCTCCCGCTCGGCGGTGACCTCCGGCGGTTCGTCGGCGATGTCTCGCATTCCCGCCGGGATCTCCAACAGGTACTGATCCAGCGGCCCGCGGTACTGGCGAACGAAGACGACGGTGGCAACGCCGTGGTCGTGCAGCAGCGGGACCACACCGACAGCGCCGGGAGAACGGACGACGTCTGCGTTCGAACAGTTCGCCGTCAGGCGCTTCGAACGTGGCCACGGCCACATGCCAGATGTACCCCTGATGCACGAGCCGGTCGCCGAGATGACGAAACGCCGGCGAGCGACCCGCTCATGCAACGCCGTCTTGCGCAGCCTCGACTCGGTCAGCGATTCTCACGCGACAGACGAACTGGCTTCGTCGACGACGAACAGATGTGGCGCACGCGACTCGCGGCGGGCCAGTGCCGCATACACCAACTCGCGGAACAACGGATGCGGCCGGTCGGGGCGGCTCTTGAACTCGGGGTGCGCCTGAGTGCCGACCCAGAACGGGTGATCTTCGAGCTCGATGAACTCGACCAGACGGCGATCAGGCGACAGCCCGCTGCAGCGCAGCCCGGCTGCTTCGAGCTTCGGCTTCAACTGGGCGTTCAACTCCCAGCGGTGGCGGTGGCGCTCGCTGACCACGGGCTCGCCGTATGCCCGGTACACCCGGGTGTCGGGGTCGAGGATCGCGTAGTACGCACCGAGCCGCTGGGTGCCGCCTTTGTCGACAACGTCGCGCTGATCGTGCATCAAGGCGATGACCGGGTGCGGTGTGTCGGGATCCATCTCCGTCGAGTTGGCCCCGGCGAGGTTCATCACGTTGCGGGCGAAGTCGATGGTCATGGCCTGCAGACCGAGGCAGATGCCGAGACACGGAATGTCGTTCTCGCGGGCAAAGCCGGCGGCGGCGATCTTTCCTTCGAACCCACGCTCGCCGAACCCGCCGGGGATCAGCATGCCGTCGAGATCGCCGAGTCGTCCGGCCGCCAGCAAGCCCTCGACGTCTTCGGCCTGGATCCAGTCGATCTCGACCTTCGCGCCGTGGTGGAACCCGGCGTGCTTCAGGCTCTCGACGACCGAGAGATAGGCGTCGGGCAGGCTGATGTACTTGCCGATCAAGCCGATCTTCACCGGCTTGGACGCCTCCTCGATCATCGACACGACTGTCTGCCACGGACTCAGATCGACCGGCGCCTCGAGGCGCAGCACGTCGCAGACCACCTCGTCGAGACCCTCGTCGTGCAGGATCAACGGCAATTCGTAGATGTTGCCGGCGTCGGCGGCGTTCACAACGGCACGCTCGTCGACGTCGCACAGGTTGGAGATCTTCCGTTTCAAGTTGTCGCTCAGCGGCTCCTCGCTGCGACACACGATCACGTCGGGCTGGATGCCGCGGCTGCGCAGCTCGGTGACCGAGTGCTGCGTCGGCTTGGTCTTCTGCTCCCCCGACGGCCCGATGAACGGAACCAACGTCACGTGGAGGTAGCACACGTTGTCTCGACCGGCTTCCTTGCGGAACTGACGGATCGCTTCGAGGAAGGGGAGGATCTCGATGTCGCCGACCGTGCCACCGACCTCGGTGATCACGACATCGACATCGTCGCTTGCCAGTCGGTGAATCCGCCGCTTGATCTCGTCGGTGATGTGCGGGATCACCTGCACGGTCTTGCCCAGGTAGTCGCCGCGGCGCTCTGCGGCCAGGACCGCCTGATAGATCGAACCCGTCGTGGCGTTGGAGTTGCGGGTCAGTGGCTCGTCGATGAAGCGCTCGTAGTGCCCGAGGTCGAGATCCGTCTCGCCACCGTCATCGGTGACGAAGACCTCGCCGTGCTCGAACGGATTCATCGTGCCCGGGTCCACGTTGATGTACGGATCGAGCTTTTGCATCGTCACCCGCAGGCCTCGCAGCTTCAGCAGCCGGCCGAGCGATGACGCGGTGAGACCTTTTCCGAGGGAGCTGGCAACGCCTCCGGTCACGAAAATGTGCTTCGGCATTGGGGAAAGACCTCCGTCTCAGGCGAACTGACAACGGGACAGCAGCATACCGCGCCGCGAGCCGCATGCGTGGATCCCGGGTCAGTGATCTCTCCCGACGAGCCGCAACACCTCGCCGACGCCATTGTCGACGCGTGGTGGACGTGTGGGCAGCAGGAGCGTGGGGATTCCGGCGCGCACTGCGCCGCTGTCGGCGTGGGGATCGTCACCGACCATCATCACCTGCTGTGGCCCAAGTCCCAGCGACTCGCAGGCCGCCTCGAAGATGCGGTGATCGGGCTTCACGAAACCGGCCTCGTACGACAACGTGAACGATGTGACCGCGGCGAGCATTGCGTGCTCGGCGAAGACGGCTCGCACGTCCCACCCGGTGTTGGACACGATTCCGACGGCTAGTCCGCCCTCGTGCAACGAGTGCAGGGTCGCCGCCGCCCGTGGGTACGGGATCCACTCGTCCGGTGCGTGCATGCTCGCGTTGATCGCTTCACCGAGACCCGGCGCCAACTCGTCGGCGATGCCGTACAGCAGCTGCCACCGCTGCTTCCAGACTGCCTCGTCGAGATCGCGGGGGTGGGCAAGTTCTTCGGGGGTCATCGCCGCCGAGTCGATCCGATCCGCCAAGGCGACGAGGTCGTCCTGGGCGATCTCGAGGCCGAGCCGGTGCGCCGAAGCGCCGATGGTCAGCGCCAACGGGGCATGCGCGAACAACGTGTTGCCGAAGTCGAACAGCACACCGAGGACCCGGGAGGGGGGAACGTCCACGGTGGAAGCGTAGAACTAGCCTGCCGAGATCATGACCTGGGCTTGGCGCACGAACAGATTGACGCTATGTGCAGGCCTGGGATTGCTGACGATCGTGCTGCGCGCCCCGACGTTCGTGACGAGGTTGTTCGATCCCGACGAGGCGGCCATCGGCGTGCAAGCCATGGTCGTGCGCGCCGGAGGCACGCTGTACACCGACATCTACGATCGCAAGCCGCCGCTGCCGCCGCTGCTCTACGCGGCCTCGTTCGCGATCACCGACTCCACCGACCTTCGGCTGATGCGGTTGCTCGTCGCCCTGCTGCTGGCGGTGTGTGCGGTGCTGGTTGCCCTCGACTGCCTGCGACGTTGGGGACCGAGCCACGCGTGGTGGGGTGGGGTGCTGATCATCACCGGTGCGATGGCCCTCTTCCCGGCAGACGCCGGCGCGGCCAACTACGCGCACTTCGCGTTGCTGCCGGGCACGGCCGCCATCCTCTGGTCTCGACGGGGCACGCTGCCCACTGCGATCGCCGCCGGTGTCGCCATTGGGGTGGCCGTGCTCAGCAGGCAGAGCTGGCTGTTGGGCGTCGTCCCCGGGTGCCTCAGCGTCGGGCTGTACGGGCGGTGGCGAAACATCGTGCCATTCCTGGCCGCAGCTGCCGCGACGATCGCAACCACGGGCTTCTACGCACCTCTCGGGCGGTTCTGGGAGTGGAACGTGACCAACAGCCCCGGCTTCGTCTTCGCGGCCACGGGCATCTGGTCGGCCATCGGCCGCGGCCTGGCATCGGTCGCTGGGTTCGTCGTCTTTCATCCCGTCGTCATGCTCGCCGCGGTCCTCGGCGCGGCGGGAGCGGTCGGCGCCGTCCGCCACCACCGCTTGCCGGACGACATCGACCTGTGGATCTGGGTCGCGTCGGGCGTTGCTGCCTGGGCGGCAGGGTTGCGGTTCTTCGGCCACTACTGGTTGCAGGTCCTGCCGCCGCTGGTGTTGCTCGCCGTGCCGGTCGTGGCGCGCTGGGGCGATCGGGCGCGCACGTTCACGGTGGCCGGGGTGGCTGTGCCGGCGATCGTGGCGTGGGCGTTGTTGTTCGTGCCGGGCTCGTTCCACCACCGACCCGACCCAGCGGAGCTGGCCGCATACGTCCGATCGCACACGACCAGCGCTGACCATGTGTTCGTATGGGGCTCGTATCCCGAGGTGCTGCTCGCGCGCCGAGCGCCTGCCTGCCGGCGCGCTCGTGCACACCGATTTCGTCGTCGGCCGGTCCGGGGGCCGCGACGATCCGACACTGACGCTGACCAGCGCTGTCCCCGGTTCGGTCGACATCATGCTGCGATCCCTGAGCGCCACCCCACCTGCACTCATCCTCGACACGTCGAGCTCGCCGCGACTGGGATATGCCAGGTATCCGACGTCGCTGGTGCCGGCCCTCGATCGGTTCATCCACGACGGATACGTGCAGGTCGCCGTGGTCGACCAGGTCACTGTGTGGCAGCGGCGATGAAAGTGGCTGCACCGCCCGTTCGGTCTGCCTAAGCTGCCTCGGATGGAGAGCCGCCAGTTGAGGGATCTGATTCCCTCGGAGGCGCACCGTGATCTGACGGAAACCAGCCCGGCCCCGCGATCGCACTGGTTGCGCGAGCTGATGATCGTCGTCGCCTTCTACTACTCGTATGAACTGGTCCGACGGTTCGCCCACCTCGGCAAGGTGCGCCCACGGGCGTTTCGCAACCAGTTGTACATCATCGATCTCGAACGCTTCTTGCACATCTACTCCGAGTCCACGGTGCAGAAGGCGTTTCTCGGCGCCAGATGGTTCATCAAAGTGATGAACGTGTACTACGGCACACTGCACTTCATCATCACCGGTGGGTTGCTTCTGTGGGTGTACCTGCGCCGCAACGAGCACTACCGGCAGTACCGCAACCTGCTGGGCATGACCACCGCCCTGGCGCTGGTCGGGTACTTCGCATTCCCGCTTGCACCGCCGCGCATGTACCCGTGTCACGACTGCTTCGTCGACACGCTCGACACGATTGGCGGCCTCTGGTCATATCACTCCAGCGCGGCCAAGGCGATCGCCAACCCGTTCGCGGCGATGCCGAGCCTGCACTTCGGTTGGGCGCTGTGGTGCGGCACGCTGCTGTGGTCGTTCGCCCGGCACTCCGTTGTGCGCATGCTCAGCGTGATCTACCCGGCGCTGACGTTGTTGGCCATCGTCGTCACTGCCAACCACTACTGGCTCGATGCGGTCGGCGGCGCGGTGATCTTCCTCGCCGCCAGCCAGACGCTGTGGATGCTGCGCAGACATTCCCTACGAAAGGCGCGAGCGGTTGGCCAGCAGATCGGCGGCGTGGACCCTCGCTGAATCGCCGGCCTGCTCGCCGCTCAACATGCGGGCGATCTCGTCGACGCGCTCCGACCCGTTGACCGCGTGCGCCGACGCCGTCGTCACCTTGGCGACCACCCGCTTGGTCACCATGATCTGCGAGTCAGCCAGTGCGGCAACTTGGGCAAGATGGGTGACCACCATGACCTGATGGCGTTGACCCAGCCGGGCAAGCGATTCGGCCACGGCGGTGGCCGCGCTGCCACCGATGCCGGCGTCGACCTCGTCGAACACCAGGGTCTCCGGAGCTTCGGACAACACCAGACGAAGCGCCAGCATCGTGCGCGCCAACTCACCGCCACTGGCAACTCTCGACAGCGGCAACAACGGCAGACCGGGGTTGGCCGCGATCAGAAAGGTGACGTCGTCACCCGGCGCCTCGCTGCCGACGGTGATCTCCATCTCCGCGTGCGGCATCGCCAGCGAGCGCACCACGTCGCGCACCGACGCGGCCAGTCGCCCGGCACCTGCCCGGCGTGTCTCCGCGACGGTGTGTGCGGCATCGCGTTCACTGACGACGGCCTCCGCTCGTTGTCGCTCCAGGTCGGCAACGCGGTGCTCGTAACCCTCGAGCTCATCAAGACGTGACTGCGCCTCGACCCGGAAGGTGATCACGTCGGCCAACGTGTCGCCGTACTTGCGGCGCATGTCATGCAACAACTGGCGGCGCTCGCGGATCTCGGTGAGCCGTTGCGGATCTTCCTCGAGGCGTTCGTTGAACGCCCGCAGATCGTGACCGATATCGGCCAGTTCGGCCGCGACCGCATGCAAACGCGTTGCGAAGTCGTCGAACGGGACCCGCCCGCCGAGTGCTTGCATGGCCAGGCCGATGCCGTCAGCTGCGGCTCTGCCAACTCCATCGGTGCCTTCTACTTCGCCGTCGACGAGGGCCATCAATGCAACCTGGCCGGCCTGGCGATGCGCTGCTGCATCCGCCAGGGCGTCTTCCTCGGTGCGGAGCACGTCGTCCTCGTCGGCGTCAGAGATCGCCGCGCCGTCCAGCTCGCCGACCTGGAACCGCAACAGGTCGATCTCGCGAGCTCGTGATCGTTGGTCGCCACCGAGCGCCGCCAGCGCGGCGTCGATCTCCGTCAACCGCGCCCGCGCCGAGCGCAACGGCTCGAGGTCCGTCGCGCAGAACCGATCGAGCGCCTCGCGCTGTGCCGCAGTCGAAAGCAGGCTCTGGTGCGCGTGTTGGCCGTGCAGATCGACCGTTCGAGCTCCGAGCTCCGCCAACGTCGTCGCCGTCGCCAACCGACCGTTCACGTAAGCACGCGAGCGTCCGTCGGTGGGGATCACTCGCGCAACGATGTACTCGTCGTCACCGACGACGAAGCGGCCCTCGACGCGGGCCTCGGCCGCACCAGCTCGCACCATCGACGGGTCGGCTCGGCCGCCAACCAGCAGGTTGATGGCTTCGACCAGCATCGTCTTGCCGGCGCCGGTCTCGCCCGTGAATGCGGTCAACCCCGGCAACAGCACGAGATCGAGTGACTCGATCACCCCCATTGATTCGATGTGCAGCTCGTGCAGCATTTCAGCGGTCCGACAAGCCGAACTTCGTCTTCAGGATCTGATGGAAGCGACGTTCGCCGAAGCGGACGAAGCGGGCAACGCATGCCGAGGCGCGAACGACGACCGTGTCGCCCTCGTCGAGACTCGCCACAACCTGGCCGTCGATCGACAGCGTCACCGGTCGTTGACCGATGACCTCGATCTCGACCTGCTCGTCAGGGTCGAGCACCAACGAGCGATCGAACAGCATGTGCGGTGACACCGGCGTCAGCAGCAACGCTCGGTGCTTCGGCGACACCACCGGGCCGCGCGCCGACAGCGAGTAGGCGGTGGATCCGGTCGGAGTCGCGATGATCAATCCGTCGGCGGCGTACGAGGTGAACGGAGCGCCGTCGATTCGTACCAGGAGTCGCACCGTGTGACCGGCCTCCTGCTTCTCGACAACGGCTTCGTTCAAGGCCGTCCACGTCTGCGCGTCGCCGGTGCCGTGGCGGTGCAGCGATGCGTCGAGCATCATCCGCTCCTCGATGCGCCATTCACCCTTCTCCGACCCTGCTGCCCACCGCTCCAGCGCAGCCGTCAGGGCGGGCGGCTCGACCTCGGTGAGGTACCCCAACAGACCCACGTTGACGCCGATGATGGGAACGCCGGAGCCGCCGAGCATCTTCACCGCGCGCAACATCGTGCCGTCGCCGCCGATGCTCAGCGCCAGGCTGGCGGACTCCGGGCTGCGTTCGCTGACGAGATCGAGCAGTTCCAGGGGTTCGGCGTCTTGCGGTGTCATCCACGCCGAGTGACCGTGCTCTGCCAACCAGGTGGCCGCCAGCCTGGCCAGCGCCGCGGCCTCCACCCGATCGTGGTGAGCCACCAGGAGCACGTCGGTCATGATGCAGATCCTGACCGACGAAGGCGGGCATGTACAAGGAACTCGCGATTGCCCTGGGCGCCGGTGATGGGTGAGTCGATCCACCCGAGCACGTCGCACTCCCGCTCGATCAAGGCCGACGACACCTCGTCGCACACCCGTTGGTGGATCACCGGGTCACGAATCACCCCGCTGCCCCGATCGACCTCGGCCTTGCCGGCCTCGAACTGCGGTTTGACCAGCAGCACGAGCCCGACGCCGGGCCGGCCGACACTGAGCAGATGTGGAAGGGCGCGGATGATCGAGATGAACGACAGGTCGGCGACCACCAGATCGACAGTCCCACCGATGCTCTCCACGCTGAGGTCGCGAACGTGGAAACGTTCGAGCACCGTCACCCGTTGATCGCCGCGGATCTTGGGGTGGAGTTGGCCGTGACCGACGTCGAGGGCAACCACGTGCGCCGCGCCGCGTTGCAGCAGACAATCCGTGAACCCACCCGTGGAGGCACCGGCATCGAGCACCCGCAGGCCGAGCACCTCGACCCCGAACGCTTCGAGCGCGGCATCGAGCTTGTCGCCACCGCGACTGACGAACCGTGAGGGCGGACCTTGCAGCACCACGGCATCGCCGGGGTCGACCAGTCGCGCCGGCTTGTCCGCAATCGAGCCGTTGACCAGGACCAGTTTGGCATCGATCGCGTGAACGGCCTCGGCTCGGCTGAGCACCAGTCCGCGGCGCACCATCTCTGTATCCAGCCGTAGCCGCCGCGCCACGAGCTACTGCTTTGCGGGCGCCTTCTTGACTGCAGCCTTCTTGACCGGAGCCTTCTTGGCCGCAGCCTTCTTGGCCGGCGCCTTGCGGGTGGCGACCTTGGCGACGCCTGATGGTCCGGCGGCCTTCTTCGCCGCTGCCTTCTTGGCCGGCGCCGCCTTCTTGGCGGGAGCCGCCTTCTTGGCGGACGCCTTGGATGCGAGACCGAAGTTGCCGGCCACATCTTCCACGCGAGCCTCGACATCGTCGAGTCGCTTGGCGAAGCGGCCGAGCTGCTTCGACACCTCGGACTGGATCAAGCTGATCACGTGCTCGGTGGTCGCCCGGCCGCGCTCGACGAGCTGCTGCACGGTCTTCTCGGCATCCTTGCGGCGAACCTGGCCGGCCTTGACGAATTCGGCGACGAGCTTTTCTGCGTTCTTCTGGGACATCTCGGTGAACTGCGCACCGGTGTCCATCAAACGCTTGAGGAGTGGGGAACCTGTCATCCGAGCAGCCTACCCCTGGTCATGCCCTCGTCGATCAGGACCTTTGCCACACCGGCGAGGTTCGCGGCGACGACATCAGGCGTCGGCGACACGGACGTGCCCGGCGCTGTGACGCCGGATTCGACGTGGGCATACCGGCAGCCGAGGGTCGACGCCATCAGGCCGTCGGTCTCCGGACGATCGCCGACCATGACAGCGGTCTTCGACGCGGCGGCGCCGATCGTCATTCGCACCAACGCCGCCATCGGCTCGTGAGGCTTGCCGGCGATGATGGGCGCCACGCCCGACGCGGTGACGATCGAGGCAAGAATCGCGCCACCGCCGGGGATCGGGCCGTCAGGCGTCGGGTACGTCGCATCGTCGTTGGTGCCGATCAGCCGAGCGCCGTTGCGGACCGCGCGACTGGAGGTCAGCATCTCGTCGTAGTCGAACGTCCGATGAAAGCCGACGACGACCGCATCAACGTGGTCGTCGGTGGCGGCGACGACGACGGCACCCCTGCCGGTCACCGCCTGGACCACGCCTTCTCCTCCGCACACCAACACCCGCTCACCTGGCTGGAGCAGCAACGCGGCTGCGTTCGCCGACGTCAAGACATCACCGACCGCCGGTATTCCGATCGCCGCCAGTGACGCCTCCTGCACCTCGACACGAGCCGCCGAATTGTTGGTCACGAACAGCACCCGATGCCCCGCGGCACGGAGATCGGCGATCGCCTCGACCGATCCAGCGATCGGTTCGTGAGCCAGCCACACCACGCCGTCGAGGTCGCACAACACCACACACGGCTCGTCGGCGAGTTCGTCCATACCTGGCCATGTTGGCACGCCAGATGCCAACCTGTAGGGGTGCCTCGATTCGAACCGTTCGCCGCATTGCGGTACTCCCCCGCGGAACCGC
The DNA here is from genome assembly GCA_963805445.1 of Ilumatobacteraceae bacterium. Taxonomy (GTDB): domain Bacteria; phylum Actinomycetota; class Acidimicrobiia; order Acidimicrobiales; family Ilumatobacteraceae; genus JAENVT01. The sequence continues at coordinate 328,077 of CAWDUI010000011.1, forward strand.
TCGACGCCGTCGTCGCACCGCCCTACGACGTGCTCTCGCTCGCCGATGTCGACGCATTGCTGGCCAGGGATCCGCACAACATCGTGGCGATCGACGTTCCGCTCGACCGTGACGGTCCCGGGCGGTACGAGCTTGCGGCACGTCGATTGGACGCGTGGATTGCTGCAGGCGTACTGCGCCGCGATGCGTCACCGTCTCTGACGTTGTACCGCATGGAGTTCATCGATGAGCTCGGGCGTGACCGACACACCGTCGGGGTCATCGGCGCACTGGAGGTCGTCGACGAAGGTGCCGACGGGGTCCTGCCTCACGAGCGAACGACGCCCAAGGCCAAGACCGACCGGCTCGATCTCACCCGAGCGACGCGCTGCAACCTCTCCCCCGTCTGGGGTTTGTCGTTGACCGTCGGTCTCACCGATCTCCTGCGCGAACCCGGCGAGTTGGTCGGCCAGTGCACCGACGAGAACGGTGTGGTGCACCGAGTCGAGCGTGTCGACGACCTTGCTCGGGTCGTGGCGATCAGCAGTGCAGTCGCCGCTAGTGCCGTCTTGATTGCGGACGGCCACCACCGGTATGCGATCAGCCGCTCGTATCGCGACGAGGTTCGCGCCAGCGACCGGCCGGGCCGACACTGCGGCCGAACTGACGATGGCGTACGTGGCCGAACTCGTCGACGAGCAGCTCAGCATCGACCCGATCCACCGCGTCTATCGGGGCGTCGGCGCCGAAGCGCTCCTGCGTCACCTTGCGGAGTTCTGTGACGCGGCCGAGGCCGGCGCCGTGACCACAAGCTGTGCAGCCGAGGCGATCGAGCGGGGTGCGTTGTGCCTGGTGCGCCCGGATGGAACCGGTGTGTGGCTGACCCCTCGTGCCGCGGCCTTCAATGGGGTCCGGCCCCTCGATGGCGCGTACCTGGAGTACGCCCTCGACGATCTGCGCGGTGTTGACGGCGCGCCGATCGATGTCACGTACCAGCACGGCGTGCAGCACGTGATCGATCTGTTGCGCGCCGGCGAAGCAGATGCCGCCGTGCTGATCCGTCCGACGAGCATCGACGAGATTCGGCGCACGGCCATCGAGCGGCTGCTGATGCCGCCGAAGTCGACGTTCTTCACGCCGAAGCTTCGAACCGGTTTGGTGGTGCGACCGCTCGACCCTCAGGCGACGGTGATGGCTGCGTCGAGATAGACGTCTTGAATCGCGTTGAGCAGGGCGACGCCTTCCGGCATCGGCCGCTGGAACGACTTGCGACCGGAGATCAACCCTTGCCCGCCGGCACGCTTGTTGATGACCGCCGTGCGCACGGCTGCCGCCAGATCACCGTCACCCTTGCTCTCCCCACCGCTGTTGATCAGACCGATCCGGCCCATGTAGCAGTTGACGACCTGCCAGCGAGTGAGGTCGATGGGGTGATCGGTGGTCAGCTTGTCGTACACCAGTTGGCTGGTCTTGCCGTACGAGCTCGCTCCGAGACCGTTGAGCGCGTTGTAACCGCCGTTGTTCTCCGGCAGCTTCTGCTTGATGATGTCGGCCTCGATCGTCACGCCCAGATGATTGGCCTGGCCGGTGAGGTCGGCCGACACTTCATAGTTGACACCGTCGATCTTGAACGCGCTGTTCCTCGTGTAGCACCACAGCACCGTGAACATTCCTAGATCGTGAGCTTCCTTGAAGGCCTTGGACACTTCCTGCAACTGGCGAGTGCTGTGGTCGGATCCGAAGTAGATCGTGGCACCGATGCCGCAGGCGCCGAGATCGAAGGCTTGTCGTGCCGAGCCGAACATGACCTGGTCGGCCTTGTTCGGGTAGGTCAGCAGCTCGTTGTGGTTGACCTTGACGATGAACGGGATCCGGTGTGCGTACTTCCGGCTGATCGCTCCGAGCACACCGAACGTGGTCGCCACGGCGTTGCACCCTCCCTCGATTGCCAGCTCGACGATGTTGGCGGGATCGAAGTACAACGGGTTCGGGGCAAACGACGCAGCAGCCGAATGCTCGATGCCCTGGTCGACCGGCAGGATCGACAGATAGCCGGTGTTGGCCAACCGGCCGTGTCCGTACAACTGTCCGAGGCTGCGCAAGACCGCCGGCGAACGGTCCGACATGACCAGCGAGCGGTCGAGGAAATCAGACCCGGGCAACATCAGTTGATTGCTGGGCACACCGGCACACACATGGTTCAACAGCGACTCGGCATCGGCGCCGAGCAGGGTGGACACGTCCACGGGCACTCCTCGAAGTTGTTTACGACCCATCAAAGGTCGGCACCGCCCGGCAGGCGATGCAGCACCTTGAGCGTACCCGGCCAACCCTACGGCGCACCGAGAGCGCTGACCGCGTGCTCGAGCAAGCGTTGTGCCTGTCGGCGCTTGGTGACCTCGCACACCTCGAGCGCAACGACTTCGGTTCGGCTCTGGGTACCCGCCGGACCCCGGTAGAAACGACGCTTGACCACGCCGCGGACGACGACGTCGATACCGGCGCCCCAATCCGGGATCGCCGGCGGATCGAACCAGGCCACGGGCACGTTGGCGGTGCCGACATCGGTTGTCGTGGTCACCTCCAACGACAGCAAGCGGCTGCCTGATGACAACTCTCGGACGACCGGGTCACTCGACAAGCGACCCTGCAGGAAAACAACGTTCATGATGGACGACCTCCGACGCACCGTGACCGGCGCATGGTGTGAACTCTTCGGGGGAAGCCGCGCTCTGAACGCTACCAAGGGGGTGCGCGACAGTCGTGGGAGGTTGCCGGTGCCGGCTATCGGCCGAGGCCGCGGAGCCGGTCGGCGACGTCGGCGAACTGCGGATCGATCTCGTGGATCATCCCGAACAGACGCCGAGCCTTGATGATGTCACCCGACCGATCGTGGAGGTCGCCCAACACGTACCACTGACGAAGGTGGTGGTCGCGCACCTTCTTGGGCACGTCTGCGCCGCGCTCCATCAGCTTCAACGCACCCTTCAGGTCACCTCGGTCCGCCATCGCACCGGCGGCGACGATCCTGCCCTCGGCCATCAGTGCCGGCTCCGGTGAGCCTTCGCGGAGCTCGAGCCACAGTTGATCGACGAGGTCGTATCGCTTCAGGGCCCGATAGCAGTCGGCAAGTACGGCGTGGTGGTTCAAGGTGCGGTCGAGTTGCCGGGCGAGCTCGAGCTCCACTGCGGCTTTGCGCCACTGGCCGGTGCGATACAGCGCCAGGCCGGCGATCTCGTGGCCGAAGGCCATCTCCGGCAGATCACGCAGCACGGGCTGCACCATGCGGCGGGCATCGTCGAAACGACCGCGATCGAGCGCGTCGGCAGCCGTCGTCAGGCGCTCCCGGTACTTCGCGGCGCATGCCGCCGGGGCACTGCGCTCGAGGTCCTCGGCCACGTTCGGCGCCAGCGCTGACGACTTTCGGCGCCCGGTGACCTTGCTTGCCTCATCGGTCGGCTCGGGGCGTTGTGCTCGCGAGGCAGCCTTGCGCGCAGCGGATCGGAGCGGCCCGTCGTCGACCCATTGCTCGCGCTCCCACGGCGCCGGCGCTGCCTGTTGTCGTGGCTCTCGAAGACCACGGGCCGCCTTCACCTCGGCGGAGCGGATCTGCGCCGCACTCCGGGGTGCTTCGACACGACGTGGCGGTACCCGGTCGCGGCTGCTGGGCCGTCCAGCACCGGCTCGGCCGGCTCCGGGGCGTGCGCCGCGTGCTCGACCGTCCGGTTCCCCACGTGAGGGCCGCGTCGAGTCGTATCGCCCCGGACGGTCTCCCTCTGTGACGGGTGCCGCTCGGGGATCGCGCCGTGGGGTGTCGCGTCGCGGCGGGGCGCCTCGGCGCCCATCGCTGTCGTACCGCCTCGGCTCTGATCGGCCACCGGCGCGAGCGCCACCATCTCGACGGGGTCCTGCGCCGCGGGCACCGGTCGGTGCATCGCTATCGGGCTCGGTGGATCGCGCCCGGCCGTAGCTGGTGCCGGATCGCCCGGCCCGATCGTCGGAACCCCGCCACGGCGGTCGGCTCGTGGTCTCGCCCTCACGTCTCGGTGTCGCCGGCCGCGGACCGGAGCGCCGTGCTGCGGGAGCCGAGCCCCGTCCACTCTGGCCGCCGGTGCGACCACGTGAGTCAGGTCCGCCGGTTCGACCGCCCTGGTCGCCGGACCTGTCGCGTTGGCCTGGTCGGGCGGGCCGGCCAGGCCGTTGCGGACGTCCAGACTCGGATGGGCGTCGGTCGTACGGCATAGGGATTCGAGCCTAGGTCCAAAAATGCAATGAACGCCCCCCGAAAGGGGCGTTCATTGTTGAGAAATCCGGCGG
>CAWDUI010000012.1:0-459176 GCA_963805445.1 Ilumatobacteraceae bacterium
TCACAGAAGGCAGCCCGGTTCGTGGCGTTCTGCGATGCCTTCGATCTGCCGATCCTCACCCTTGTCGACACGCCCGGCTTCTACCCCGGCAAGGACCTCGAGTGGCGCGGCATGATCCGGCACGGCGCACAGCTGGTGTTCGCCTACGGGCGGGCCACGGTCCGCGCATCTGCGTGATCCTGCGCAAGAGCTACGGCGGGGCGTACATCGTCATGGACTCCAAGACCATGGGCAACGACCTGTGCATCGCCTGGCCGTGGGCCGAGTTGGCAGTGATGGGCGCCGGTCAGGCTGCGGCGATCCTGCAGCGCAGGGCCACGCCCGAGGAGCGTGCAGCGTTCGAGGTCGACTATGCGCGAGCGGCTGCTGAACCCGTACATCGCCGCCGAGCGCGGCTACATCGACGGCGTCATCGATCCGGCCGAGACGCGCCAGGTGATCGCCGAAGCGCTGACCACGCTCATCGACAAGCGCGAGGCGCTGGTGTCGCGGCCGCACGACAACACGCCGTTGTAGCCACGTCAGACGGTCACTCCACAACCCAAAGGTTTGCTCTCGACGTGCTCCACGTGACGTCGGCGACTACGAACTCGGCGGGTCGAGGGGCGTAGTTGGACGAGGCGCCGAACGTTGACGGCGCCGAGCGCGAACTCCAGCGCAACGTTCGACCAGATCCCCAGCACGAGGTTGAAGGCCAGCAGCGCGACACTCGACAACAGAGCGATCTGGCGAAGTCGGGCCGCACCCGTTTGGGCATAAGCAAGAAGAGCGAGCCCGGCCCCGACCCACCCGAGCAGCGTGATCATCATCATCTCCCTCCGCTCGCGCCGGAGGGCGCCAACACCGATCCAGACCCCCATCACCCCCGCTGGATACGGCCACCCTGCAGTGGATGTTTCAGGACACCAACGACGCGACTGTGGTCAGGAAGGCTCGCTCGGGCGAGCCACCATCGGCAGGCCCAACAGCCGGCCGGCCTCGTCGCCGTGGACGGCTTCGGTGAAGAGAAATCCCTGCGCTTTGCGACACCCCATCTGGCGCAGGATTTCGAGCTGGCCCTCGGTCTCCACGCCCTGGGCGACCACATCGAATCCGAGGGACTGGCCCATGTTGATCAAGCTCTGCACCAAGGTGACCGTGCGCTGATCGAACTCGAGGTCGCGGATGAACGTCCGGTCGATCTTGAGGGCCTGGATCGGGAACCAGCGCAGGGCGTTGATGGCCGATGCGCCCGCGCCGACGCCATCGATCTGCACACCGATCCCCTGGGCGTGGAGGTCGGCGATGATCAGCGCTGCAGCGTCAGGCTGGCGCAGGATCATGCTCTCGGTGATCTCGATCGTCAGGTTGGCCGGTACCAGTCCGTGGTCTCGGAGGCATTCCAGAACGAAGACCCGTAGCCCCGGCTCCAACAACTCACGATGCGAGAGGTTGATGCTGACATTGACCGTGCTGGCGAACGAACGCTGCCAGTCGGTGATCTGGCGGCACACCTGATCGATGACCCACCGGCCGAGGCTGGCGATCAATCCGATCTCCTGCAGATCTGACAGGAACTCGCCGGGCCCGAGCAGGCCGCGGCGAGGATGGTTCCAGCGAACCAGCGCTTCGAAGCGGTCCGTGGTGTCGTCCGCGTCGAGCCCGACGATCGGCTGATACCGAATCTCGAACTCGTTGCGCTGCACGCCTTGGCGGATCTCGGATTGCAGCTCCATGCGGGCGATCACATCGGCGCGCATGCCGACGTCGAAGACGGCGAACGAACCACGGTTGCGAGACTTGGCGTGATACATGGCGATGTCTGCGTCGCGCAGCACGTCTTCGGCATTCGTGTAGCCACCGTCGCTGGTGGCGACTCCGACACTGGCCGTCACGGCGACACGATGGCCGTCGACCTCGATCGGTTGGGAAAGGCTGGCCTGCATCCGCTCCACGATCTGCGTCACGGCGCTCGGCACGAGGTTGTGGAGCAGCAGCGCGAACTCGTCTCCGCCGAATCGCGCCGCGAGATCGGTTGGCCGGAGGCCACTGAGCAGCCGGTGACCCACCTGCGTCAGCAGCCGATCACCGGCGAGGTGTCCGAACGAGTCGTTGACCAGCTTGAAGCCGTCGAGGTCGAGAAACAGGACGGCGAAGCGGAGACCTGTTGAAGCGCGCTCGTCGTTGATCGCGAAGTTCAACCGCTCGAGGAACAGCTTCCGGTTGGGGAGTCCGGTGACCTCGTCGTACAGGGCCCATTGCCGCAGGCGCTCTTCCAACTGCTTTCGCGGCTCGCTGTCGTGGATCGATCCGACCATGCGGAGCGCTGGCCCCTCTTCGGGACCGACCGGGAGCGCTCGACAGGTGAGGCACCGATAGCTGCCGTCAGCGGACAGCACGCGGTGCTGGAATGCGACGGGCTCGGGGTGACCGTCGATCGCTCCAGCGATCAAGCGGCGAACGCGATCGAGGTCGTCGGGGTGAATGGCATCGAACCACACCGACGTCGCGGCGTTGTCGCCGCGGTACGGGTGGCCGAGCAGTTCCATGCACCGACCGGAGTAGTAGATGTTGCCCGTCGTGAGGTCCCAATCCCACAATCCGTCGTTGGTCGCTTCGGCCCACAGGCCGTACCGCTCCTCGCTGATCCGCACGTTCTCGACGAGGTTCTGCTGCTCGAGCGCGGCCGTCAGCAGGGCCGCCCACTGGTTGTGCGTCTCGCGTCCGTTCGTGGAGAGCGCATCGACCTCACCCGACACCGCCAGCAACCCGAAGTCGAGGCCACGGGCCTTGACGGGCACGACGATGGTCACCTCGTTGAGCCGGGCATCGGCGCAATCGATGAGGCTGGTCGGCGGGAACTGCTCGACGGTGCACCTGGTGCCGACGAGGCTCGGCAATGCCTGGTCGGGATCGTGCACACCGACGAGCCGCAAGCGACTCGCTGACGGCTCGCCATCCCAGAGCGCCAGACATGCGCCGCGCACCGCCGTCGCGGCAAGCCAATGCAACTCCTGTGGGTCCGCCCGCTCGCGGTCGAGGAGTTGCATGCTGATCTGATACTGCTCGCGCATCGACTGCTCGCGCAGCGTGCTGCGGTCGAAGCGCATCTTCGCTTCGTCACGCCAGAATCGAATCTTGGCGTCGGCCGGCAGCGATGCGTCGTCGTCCGGGCAACCACATGAACCGCGTGGGATGAAGTGTGATGGCGACAGGTGGACGCCCGGCTCCACGTCGTCGCCGCGCAGAAGCGCCAACACGAGGCGAGCGGCGGAGGCGCCGATCTCGTCGTACGGTTGTGACACCGTCGACAGTGTCGGACTCGTGTGTGCGCCGGCCTCCAGACCGTCGAAGCCAACGAGGGCGAGATCACCGGGCACCGAAACGCCGAGGTCGGACAGCTGTTCGAGGCACCCGATCGCGTTGCGGTCGGTCGCCAGGACCAGCGCCGTGACAGGCATTCCGGCTGCCACGATCTGCTGAGCGACATCGCGACCGCCGAGCTCTCCGTTGTCGAACGCGTCGAAGAACCACTTCTCGTCGGGTTCGACGCCGTGGGCCAGCATCGCTGCCTGATACGCAGCATGACGGGCGCGCATGTCGGGCTGGATGAGGTTCGCCGCGTATCCGATTCTCGTGTGACCGTGTGTGAAGAGGTGATCGACGGCGTCGGTCACACCTTTGGCGTTGTCGGGAGTGGCCGATGGCGCGGCGAAACCCTCGACCTCGTCGCTCGCCAGGACAATGGGCTTGCCGGCAGCACGAAGGCGATACAGAAAATTGCGGTGGGTGGCCGTGGCGATCGAGACGACACCATCGATGTGATCCCACGCCGTCGGAGTCGCGAAGTCGGGAGCCGAGACGACCTCGTCGCTGCCGAGGCCGGCATCGAGGGTCTGGATCAAGACGACGTGCCCATCCGCCGCGGCCACCTCACGGGCGATGCCTGCGACGATCATGCCGTAGTAGAACCCGCCCGTCACAGGGGAGAGCACCCCAATGATGATCGGTTTGGACACCCTGAGAGCTTACGCCCGTAATGCAGTGTGAGGTTTCGCCACGGGTAGTCTCGCGAGAGGGACAAGCCCCTGATCCACCATCCGTGTCACAGAGGGAACCACATGCCCGACACCATCACCATCATCGACGATCGCACCGGCAAGCAGGTGACCGTGCCGATCACCGACAACGTCTTTCCTGCCAGTGCAGTGCGCGAGCTCGATCCCTCACTGTTCATCTATGACCCTGCATTCATGCAGACGGCGGCATGTCAGAGCGCGATCACCTATCTCGATGGCGAGGCAGGCATCCTCCGGTATCGCGGGTATCCCATCGAGCAACTTGCCGAACACAGCACCTACCTCGAAGTCGCCTACCTGTTGCTCAACGGGGAGTTGCCGAACGCCGCACAGCTCCAACAGTGGAAGCACGATGTCACCAACCACACGTTCATCCACGAGAACATGCGCAAGCGATTCGTCGACGGCTTCCACTACGACGCCCACCCGATGGGCATGCTCGTCAGCTCGATCGCCGCACTCGGCACGTTCTACAACGATGCGAAAGACATCCACGACCAGGGCAACCGCGACAAGCAGATCCTGCGACTGATCGCCAAGATGCCGACCCTCGCGGCCATGTGCTACCGGTTCTCGGTCGGCTTGCCGTTCGTCTATCCCGACAACAACCTGAGCTTCCCCGCCAACTTCTTGAACATGATGTGGAAGATCGGTTCATATGAGGTGGATCCTCGACTCGAGCGAGCGATGGATGTGCTGTTCATCCTCCACGCCGACCACGAACAGAACTGCGGCACGACGGCGATGCGCGTCGTCGGGTCCAGCCAGGCCGATCCGTACTCGGCGGCGGCGTCGGCGGCATCGGCGCTCTACGGTCCGCTGCACGGCGGCGCCAACGAACAGGTGGTGCGCATGCTCACCGACATCGGGTCGATGGACCAGGTGCCGGCATTCCTCGACGAGGTCAAAGCCGGCACGGGCAACCGCCTGATGGGCTTCGGGCACCGGGTGTACAAGAACTACGACCCGCGTGCGACGATCATCAAGAAGACCGCGTACGACGTGTTCGAGGTGACGGGCAAGAATCCGTTGCTCGACATCGCTCTGAAGCTCGAAGAGGTCGCCCTCAGCGATGACTACTTCACGAGCCGCAAGCTGTACCCCAACGTCGACTTCTACTCCGGCCTCATCTATCAGGCGCTCGGCTTTCCGGTGGCGATGTTCACCGTGCTGTTCGCCATCCCCCGCACCGCCGGCTGGTTGGCGCACTGGCAGGAGCTGCTGGGCGACAAGGACCAGAAGATCAGCCGACCGCGCCAGTGGTACACCGGAACCGGTGTGCGCGATTACGTGCCGATGTCGAGCCGCTGAAGACGGCCGTAACAGCCTCTCTTCGCGCCGCCCAGAGAATCGAAACATCCGAGAAACTCACGACAGCTGCCATTTCCACCACCCTGCAGCATCCGTATGGTGAACATGTGAACAACAGCGCCGCGCGGATCCTCGTCGTCGATGACGAACCGACCGTGCGCGAGGTAGTCGTTCAGTACCTGCAACGCGATGGGTACGTCGTACAGGAGCTCGATCGTGGCGACCTGGTCGCCGAGACGGTCACGACGTTCCATCCCGATCTCATCGTGCTCGACATCATGTTGCCCGGTCTCTCCGGGCTCGAGGTCCTGCGGGCGATCGGCCCCGACAAGATCCCCGTGATCATGCTGACGGCACGGGTGGAGGAGGCCGACCGAGTGCTTGGCTTGGAGCTCGGTGCCGACGACTACGTCACCAAGCCATTCTCACCACGCGAATTGGTGGCCCGCGTTCGCACCGTGCTGCGCCGTGCTCAGCCGTCGACCGGTGTCTCCGAGGCACTGCGCTTCGACGGCCTCGTCATCGATCGGTCGTCGCGCGAGATCACTCTCGACGAGCACGTCGTTTCGCTGACGGCGAAGGAGTTCGATCTGTTGACATATCTCGCCGCGAGCCCACGTCAGGTGTTCTCGCGTAGCCAACTGTTGCATGACGTGTGGGATTCGTCGCCCGAGTACCAGGACCCAGCGACGGTGACCGTGCACGTACGGCGCCTTCGCCACAAGATCGAGGTCGATCCGGAGAACCCCCGCTGGATCACGACGGTCTGGGGCGTCGGCTATCGGTTCGAGCCATGAGTTGGCGACTGATCGCCTGGCTCGGTGGGATCTTCGTCGCGGCCATGGTGTTCGCCGAAGTCCTCTTGCGTCCGCCCAACAGCGACGAGCGTTGGCACCTCATGGTGATCCTGGGCGCTCCGGCGCTGATCACTGCCATCCTCGTGCCACTGCTCGGCCGGTGGGTCTCGACACGAACGAGCGTCGCCGGAACCGCGTTGCTGGTCGGCCTGTGCTCGTTGACGCTGGGTGCGGCCTCGACCTCCGCGGCATCGAACGCGATGTTCCTGTCGTCGCACGACTACCGCTTGTTCCTCGTCGTGCTCGCACTGTCGAGTGGCATCGCCTTGGCGGTCGGGTCCCACCTCACCCGACCGCTGGCGACCGACATCGCCCGCCTGGGTGAGGTCGCCGAGCGGGTTGCCGCCGGTGATTTCACCGCACGCACCGGTGTGGTGCGCCGCGACGAGGTCGGCCGCACAGCGCGAGCCGTCGACTCGATGGTGATTGCGCTCGACGACGCCGCAGCCGAACGAACGCGGGCGGCCACCGCCCGGCAGCTGATGTTCACCAGCATCGGTCACGATCTACGCACTCCTCTGTCGGCGCTGCGCGCCGCCGTCGAGAGCTTGCAGGACGGCCTGGCCCCGGACCCGAATCGCTACTACGGCATCATCGGCGGACAACTCGACAACATCGAAGGCCTGCTCGACCAGTTCGTCGAATACGCCAGGATCGAGAGCGGGCACAGCAATCGTGAGCGCACGACCGTGTCGATCGCCGAACTTGCCCACGAAGCCGTCGAAGCCCTGTCACCCGTTGCCCACCGGCTCGACGTCGACGTGCGTCTCGAATCCGACGGACCCGCCGTCGTTGTCGCCAGCACCACCGACCTGTCGCGAGTGCTGCGCAATCTTCTGGAGAACGCCATTCGCCACAGTCCGTCGGGCAAGGCGGTCAACATCGACGTGCGGACCGGCCACGACATCGAGGTGGCGGTCCACGACGATGGCCCCGGCTTTCCGGACGACTTTCGCGACCAGGCGTTCGAACCATTCACACGCGCCGATCCAGCCCGCAACACACGCACCGGCCACACGGGCCTTGGCCTGGCGATCGCCCGCGCCCTCGTCGAGTCACACGGTGGACGCATCTGGTTGGCCACCGGCACCGGTGGCGACGTGCGCTTCTCGATCCCGCGAAAGGAACCGGCATGACTGAATCAGCGGATGTCCTCCCCCGGCGCGAGGCGATGCCTCCCCTGTACGGCACATCGGCCGGACTCGTGGCCGGCGCGGTCGCGGTCACCACAGGAATGCTCGTCGCCGGGATCCTCGACGTGGTGTCACCGATCGATGCGGTCGGCAGCGAGTTCATCGACCGAGTGCCGCCGTGGTTGAAGGAGCTGGCAATTCAATGGTTCGGGACCAGCGACAAGTTGGCGCTGCGCACCGGAATCATCGTCGTGCTGGCAATCGCCTCGTTGATCGTCGGCTTCCTCGCCGTTCGTCGCAAGATCGTCGGTCTGATCGGCATCGGCCTGTTCGGCGTGATCGGCGCACTGGCGGCGTGGCACCGACCGGGAGAGTCGGCGGCCGCGGCGCTGCCGTCGCTGCTCGGTGCGTTCGGCGGGATCGCCGTGCTGTCGTGGCTGCTCGACCCGAAGGTGCCACGCCGAATCGAGACACCCGGTCCTTCACGGGTGCCGCTCGGATGGGACCGGCGACGCTTCCTCGTGTCGACAGGCTCGGCCGCCGCCGCCGCAGTCGTCGCCGGTGGCATCGCCCAGGTGGTCGAACGCAGACGCGTCCAGTCGATCCGCGACGCCATACCCGACACCCTGCCCCCGGCGGCCGGACCATCAGGCAGCATCAGTCCGACGACGGTCGCAGTACCGGCCGACGCAACGGTGAGCCCGGTCACACCGTTCATCACGCCCAACGGCGACTTCTACCGCATCGACACCGCCCTGTCGTTTCCGCGCATCAACCTGTCGAGCTGGAAGGTCGAGATCCGCGGAATGGTCAACAAGCCGCTGACATTGACGTACGCCGATCTCCTCGCCCGTCCGCAGGTCGAGCGCATCGTCACGTTGTGTTGCGTGTCGAATGAGGTTGGCGGCGAATACATCTCCAACGCCTCGTTCCAAGGTGTCATGCTCGCCGACTTGCTCAACGAGGCGGGTGTGCAGAGCGACGCCGAGCAGGTGTTCAGCACCAGCCTCGATGGATGGACATGCGGATTCCCGGTCTCCGTCGCGCTCGACGGTCGCGACGCCATGATCGCCGTCGGGATGAACGGCGAGGCGCTGCCGCTCGAGCACGGCTTCCCCGCCCGCCTCGTGATCCCGGGCCTCTACGGGTATGTGAGCGCGACCAAATGGCTGAGCAAGATCGAGTTGAACCGCTGGGATGACGCCGAGGGCTTCTGGGTCCCGCGCGGTTGGGCCCGCGACGCACCGATCAAGACGCAGTCGCGCATCGACGTGCCGCGCAGCGGCGAGAAGGTGAAGGCGGGCAGCGCCAAGATCGCCGGCATCGCCTGGGCTCAGCATCGCGGCATCGACAAGGTCGAGGTCAGGATCAACGATGGCGAGTGGCAACCTGCTCGCCTGGGCAACGACGTCACCGACGATGCGTGGCGGCAATGGGTGCTCGACTGGGACGCGACCCCGGGCAAGTACACGATCCAGGTCCGCGCCACCGACAAGAACGGCGACACACAGACGTCCGACGTCGCCCCGCCTGATCCGGATGGCGCCACCGGATATCACACCCGCACCGTCAAGGTCGTCTGACCGCCCGATCCATCACAGCGTTTGACGGCGCACGCCCCGCATCGGGGCCGCAACTCACAAACGCCGGGTTCGCTCAGCCGATGTCGATCATGATCTTGCCGGCGTTGGCGTTGGCGGCCATGTGCCGGTGGGCGTCGGCGATCCGGTCGAACGGGAATCTGCTGTCGATGACAGGCTTCAGGTGGCCGCTGTCGAACAGTGGCAACATCTCGGCGGCGAAGCGGCGGGTCAGGGCGATCTTCTCCTCGATCGGGCGGGCACGCAGCGTCGTGCCGATCCACGTCGCCCGGCGACCCATCAGGGCGAAGACGTTGACCGGGACGGTGCTGCCGCCCATCAACCCGACCTGGATGATGCGGCCCTTGAGCGCCACCGCTTGCAGGTTCCGCTCGATCTCCTCGCCACCGACGACATCGAGGATCGTGTCGAACCCGTCGGGTACCGCCGCCATCGCCTCGATCAGCCATGCGGCCGGCGATCGCTCCAACACCAGGTCCGCACCGAGCGATCGACAGAGGTGCATCTTGCCGGCCGAACACGTCACGGCGATCCGCGCTCCGATCGACTTGGCGATCTGAATGCCGGCGGTGCCCACACCCGAGGCGCCGGCGTGCACGAGCGCCCAGCGACCTGACGTCAACCCACCCTGCACCGCCAACGCATCCCACACGGTGAGGAACACCTCGGGGATCGCTGCACCATCGGCGACACCGACCGCGGCCGGGACGCGCATCAACTGGCGCTCGTGTGTGGCGATCTTCTCGGCGTACGCCCCACCTGCCTCGATGCCCATCACCTCATCGCCGGGCTTCCACATCGTCACACGCTCGCCCACCGCGAGCACCGTGCCGGAGAACTCCAGACCAGGTATCTCCAGCGCCGCTGGCCGCGGATTGGGATACATGCCCATGACCTGCAGCAGGTCAGCCCGATTCAGCGCTGTGGCGCGCACCTGTACGACCACGTCCTCCGGCCCACCGATTGGGTCGGGCACCTCCTCGATCGTCAGGGAGTCAGGACCACCGTGTGAGCGAAGGACGACGAGCGCGCATCGCCTCAGTCTCCCATCCCGGCGACGCGACCTACGCTTCGGCGACGACTCGAATCTCGCCGGCCACCGGATCGACATCGATCCACGCACCATCGGGGATCTCGGTCAGCACGCCACGCGCCCCGACCACGGCGGAGATCCCCATTTCGCGGGCCAAGACGGCAGCATGACTGAGCGGACCTCCATCGGCAGTCACGATTGCGCCGGCCAGCGTGAGCACCGAGTTGTACGCAGGCGTCGTGCACGGCACGACCAGCACGTCGCCGCGGCGGAGGCGATCGATCGCTTGCTCGGGCGAGTTGGCCCGGCAGGCGCGTCCGCGAACGATGCGATCACCGACGCCGACTCCCTTCAGGCCGCTCGACGCACGTTCTCCACTCATGCCCAGTTGCTCGACGAGGATCTGCACCATGCGAACGACATCAGCGAGCGGTTTCGGCAACACCTCCAGCGGCGGTGCTGGTTCCGGGTCACCAAGGTGCAGCGGCGGTGCGAGCGCGGCGAGGTCCTGCCGGTCGGCGCGCCTGCGGGCGAGCTCGGCCGCGCCTGGGCCCTCACCGGCAATCGTGGTCACCGAGATCTCGTGCGGATGTAGTTCGAGGGCGTCGACCGGTCGAGCCGCTGCTACCTGCAACAGCCATTCGCCGGCCGACTTCGAGCATTGCCAACCTCAGCAGCCCGAGAGGCCACTCGGCAGTGGTCGGCCCGTTGTCGTCGCGCAGGTTCATCGCTGCACGAGCTTCTTCCAACCGGAAGTCGAAGTCCTCCTGATGGGCGGCCGGCACACGCGATCGAATGAGCTCGACTTTGTACTGCAACCCATCGCCAACCGCGCGCTGCTCGCCGTCGAGGATCGTCGCCAGCACGACATCGGGGATCTCAGCCAGCGTCACGCCGTCGATGTCGTAGCGACTGATCATCATGGAACCTCGGTACTCCAGGTACCGATCGAGGTCGCCGGCGATGCCGGGGCCGATGGCTCGCACCTCGTCGAGACTGCGCGGCGACGCACCCGACGACTCGACGGCGCTGCGTAGCTTGGCCAGCAAGTGCATCGGGCCGCTGGTGGATGGCGACACGCCCTCGAGCAGCGGAATCGCATCGTTGGGCTCGACCCCCCACTCGCGACACCCAAGCAGGTACAGGCCGATCGGTCCGAGGTCGTAGCCGTGCAACCAGTGGTGATGCTCCCAGCTGGCCCGGCAATGCTCGATCACCTCGTGCACGTGCTCGATCAGCGTCGGCTCGTCGAGCTCACTGAGGTCGACCTTCTGGATGGCGAGGTTGCGCGATTCGATGCCGCGCCCGTCCACCGTGCTCCCAATCGGCGATGACCTTTCGCCACGGCCGTTCGACACGTGCCCTCTCGGCGGCTCTGGTCCGCCTGCGGAACTCCGGGTGGAAGCGGCCGACGGCCTTCAGCACGAACCGGGGCGGCAGGTTCTTGGCCGGTCGATCGGCGGCGATCAACGGCCGTAGGCGCGTGTACATGAACCCGTTGACGAACCGGCAGTCGAGCGTGTCGGCCGGCGTGCCGAGCTCGGCAAACACCTTGCGGAGGCCGGCCGGCATTGCCCGTGCCTGGATGTGTTGGACGAGTGGCGTCTCACCGCCGACGAAATGCGAACGATCCAGCTCCCAATAGCCCGGGCCTGGCGCCTCCCACTTCACCATCTTCCGACCTCCCTCAGGCCACCATAGGTTGCCGCGGGCGAGCCCGGATCACGGCGATTTCGCTTCGTGGTCACTTCATCGCGGTGTGTAGCCGTCGATCGAGCGCGTCGAGGAAATCCTCGGTGCTGAGGTACGGAGCGTCCTTGGAGATGAGGACCGCCAGATCCTTCGTCATCTCGCCGGCCTCGACGGTTTCGACGCACACTCGCTGCAGCGCGTCGGCGAAGGCGACCACTGCGGGCGTGCCGTCCATCTTGCCCCGATACGTCAGGCCTTGGGTCCACGCGTAGATGGAGGCGATCGGGTTGGTCGACGTCTTGTTGCCCTTCTGGTGCTCGCGGTAGTGGCGCGTCACCGTGCCGTGCGCGGCTTCGGCCTCGACGGTCTTGCCATCTGCAGTCATCAAGACCGACGTCATCAACCCGAGGGAACCAAAGCCCTGCGCAACCGTGTCGCTCTGCACGTCGCCGTCGTAGTTCTTGCAGGCCCACACGTAGCCGCCCTCCCATTTCATCGCCGCGGCGACCATGTCGTCGATCAAGCGGTGCTCGTAGGTCAAGCCGGCGGCGTCCATCTCGGCCTTGAACTCGTTCTGGTAGACCTCTTCGAAGATGTCCTTGAACGATCCGTCGTACGCCTTGAGGATGGTGTTCTTGGTGCTGAGGTAGACGGGGTAGTTGCGACCCAAGCCGTAGCGCAGTGAGGCTCTCGCGAAGTCGCGGATCGAATCGTTGAAGTTGTACATCCCCATGGTCACACCGCCGTCGTCGCCGAAGTCGGCGATCTTCATCTCCACCGGCTCGCTGCCATCGGCGGGGAGGTAGGTCATCATCACCGTGCCGGCGCCGGGAACCTTGTAGTCGGTGGCCTTGTACTGATCGCCGTGCGCGTGACGGCCGATGACGATCGGCTTCGTCCAGCCGGGCACCAGCCGCGGAATGTTGGAGATCACGATCGGCTCACGAAAGATCACGCCGCCCAAGATGTTGCGGATCGTTCCGTTCGGGCTCTTCCACATCTTCTTCAGACCGAACTCCTCGACACGGGCTTCGTCTGGTGTGATGGTCGCGCACTTCACGGCGACCCCATGTCGCTTCGTTGCGTTGGCCGAGTCGACGGTGATCTGGTCGTTGGTCGCGTCACGGCTCTCGATGCCGAGGTCGTAGTAGTCGAGCTCGATGTCGAGGTACGGCAAGATGAGCTTGTCCTTGATGAACTGCCAGATGATGCGGGTCATCTCGTCGCCGTCCATCTCGACTACCGGGTTCTCCACCTTGATCTTCGCCATCTGCTGTGCATCCTTCGCTGACTTGTATGGGACTTGTACAGGGTAGCCCCGGTCGCGGAGAAGGGTTCACATCCTTGTGCTTCGGGCGTTCCACCTACTTCTCGCCGGATGCCGACGGCACCTAGCATCGACGGTGATGGACTTCACGTGGACGCCCGAGGAGATCGAGTTGCGCGAGCGGGCGCGCAAGGTCGCCACTGATGCCGTCGCCCGGTACGGCCGGCACAACGACTCGTGGATCAATGGCTACTCCAAGGAGTTCGCCAAGGAGATGGCCGCACAGGGATGGATCGGCATGACCTGGCCAACCGAGTTCGGTGGCGGTGGACGGCCCCGCGATCGAGCGACTGATCGTCGGTGAGGAGATGATCAAGGCCGGCGCTCCGATCGCGGCGATGTGGTTCGCCGACCGACAGATGGGGCCGTCGCTGATCGCCTACGGGCGACCGGATCAACAGGCCGAGTTCTTGCCGCAGATCCTGTCGGGTGAGACCACGTGGTGCATCGGCATGAGCGAGCCCGACGCCGGTTCCGACCTCGCTTCGCTCTCGACCTCGGCCATCCGAGACGGCGACGACTGGGTGATCAACGGCCAGAAGATCTGGACCAGCTTCGGCGAGGTCGCCGACTACTGCTACCTGATCTGCCGCACCTCGAGCGACGGACCACCGCACCGCGGGATCAGCGAGATCATCGTTCCCATGGCGACGCCGGGGATCGAGGTCCGCCCGATCAAGGACATGACGACCAACCGCCATTTCTGCGAGGTCTTCTACACCGACGTTCGCGTGCCGGCGCTCAACCTCGTCGGGACCGAGGGCGCCGCGTTCAAGCAGACGATGAAGCAACTCGAGCACGAGCGCGGCGGCATCGATCGGCTGGTCTCGAACCATGCGCTGTACCAGATCGCTCTCGAGCAGGCCGATCGCAGCGACCCGATCGTGCGCCAAGAAATCGCCGCGTTGGAGATCGACTACCGCATCGGCCGACTGCTGGTGATCCGAGAGACCCTCCGTCAAGGTCCGGCAGGTTTCAGTGCTGCGACCAAGTGCTTCGGCACGGAGCACGAGATCCGTGTCGCCGAGTTCGTGGCCCGCACCATGGGCGCGAACGCCACCCTGTGGGACCCCCTGACGCAGGGCCTGACGTACGCGCCGGGCTACACCATCATGGGCGGCACATCGAACGTCATGCGCAACATCCTCGGCGAGCGCGTACTGGGCCTCCCGCGTTGATGCCGGCTGCCGCGCGGATTGTCGCGGCGGCGGTGATCCTCGGGAGTTGCTCCAGCGATTCGGGACGCACCGCACTCACGTCGACACCGCATTTGCCAGTGACCGTCGATTCCATGCCGGTCGCCATTGCGACAACGAGCACACCGACTGTGGCCGCGACATCGAGCACGACGATTCCAAGCTCGTCTCGCCTCACGACCAGCCCCACCGCACAAGAGCTCGCCGAGGAACTGACCAACGTCGAGCGAGCAGCGGCGGCCGGAGATGCCAGTGTCGGCGTTCGCCAACAACTGTTGTATCGCTACCTCGCCGCGCACCCCGATCTCGACAGCGCCGTGATCGAGGCAGTCGGCGGCGACGTGCGACCGACGATCGAGCGAATCGTGCTTGCCCGCCAGTTCGGGCAGGCGCGTCAGGCCAGCAATCCCAATCCTGCGCAACCCAGCACGATGTTGCCCGCGTGGACCGTGGTCGCTCCGCTTCCTGCCGACGAGTTGCTCGCTGATTACCACGAGGCCGAGGCAGCGACGGGGATCGCCTGGTACTGGCTTGCGGCCATTCATCTGCAGGAGACCAGGATGGGGCGGATCATCGGCACGTCGTCGGCAGGGGCGATCGGCCCGATGCAGTTCCTCCCGACCACGTGGGAACGCTGCTGCACGGGTGATCCGACGGTGTCGCGCGACGCGATCATCGGAGCCGCCACGTACCTCGCCCAGAGCAATGGCCTCACCGACATGCAAGCGGCGGTGCACGAATACAACCCGAACGACGGCTACGTCGCGACGGTCACTGCGTTCGCCGAGAACCTGCGCGACAACCCGCACCTGTACCTGGCGTATCGGGAGTGGCAGGTGTTCTACGCAACGTCCGCGGGGACCATTCGACTGCCGATCGGGTACAGCCGCGACGGAACCGATCGACGCCGAGATGTACCTCGCCGGGCATCCTGACGACGCTGGCTGAGTACGGTTGCCGGCATGGCTGACCTGTTGGAGATCTCCACACGAATCATCGACTCCGGCGTGGTCGACCAGCCGATCAACAGGGTGACCAACGAGCTCAGTGAACTGGCGGCCGACCTGGCCATCGTCGAGAGCTTCAGCCACTGCGTCGCCCTCGACACCGGCGACGGCCTCGTGTGCTTCGACTCGTCGGGCGTGCACACGGGCGAGGCCGTGATGGGGTCGCTGAAGGGCTGGCGCACGGAGCGTGTCAGCCACCTGATCTACACCCATGGTCACGCCGACCATGTCGGCGGTAGCACGTTCTTCGCCGGAGACCACCCGGTGGTGATCGGCCATCAGAACGTGACGGCGCGCCTCGATCGCTATGACTACACCAACAACTGGAACCTGATCATCAACTCGCGGCAGTTCGGCGGCATCCCCGGGGAGCTGAAGTTGTCGATCGGCGAGGCAGAAGGCGGCGCACGGGTTTCCACAGCCGACGCCAGGCGGTTCCTGCCGGCATCCACGCTCCGGCCGTCGGAAACGTTCGACGCACGACACGTGCTGCAGGTCGGCGACACCACGATCGAGCTCAACCACGCCCGTGGCGAAACGGATGATCATCTCTGGGCCTGGCTCCCCGATCGCAAGTGGATCATGGCCGGCGATTTCGTGATCTGGAACTTCCCCAACGCCGGCAACCCCCAAAAGGTGCAGCGCTATCCGCTGGAGTGGGCGGCGGCGCTGCGCGAGATGATCGCCGTCGAGCCCGAACTGCTGGTGCCGGCTCACGGGCTGCCGATCACCGGCCAGGCACGAGTCGCGATGGTGCTCGGCGACATCGCGGATGCGTTGGAGCGCCTCGTCGCCGATGTGATCGAGATGATGAACCAGGGGGCGACGCTCGACGCGATCATCCACACCGTCTCGGTTCCTGCCGACACCTTGGCCAAGCCGTACCTGCGTCCTCTCTACGACGAGCCCGAGTTCGTCATCCGCAACATCTGGCGTCAGTTCGGTGGGTGGTGGGACGGCGCGGCTTCGCGATTGAAGCCATCTTCCGATGCACACCTCGCGGCGGCGATCGCCGGCCTGTGTGGCGGGGCCGGCGCGCTGATCGGCCGCGCCCAGCAGGCGGTGGCGGACAACGATCTTCGACTCGCCTGCCACCTCGCTGATCTGGCCGGCTGGGCGGCGCCAGATGACCCCACGATTCACTCGGCGCGCGCCGAGGTCTACATCGAGCGACGCAAGGCCGAGCCGAGCCTGATGAGCAAGGGGATCTTCATGGCCGCGGCGCGCGAGTCGCAATCGGTCGTCGAGTCCTCAGCTCCCTAGCGACACCAACGCCAACGCGGTCGCGGCCAAGGCCAGACCGACAGCCTGCGTCTTGCTGACGCGCTCGTGATCGAGTCCGAACGCCAAGCACACCGTGCTGACCGGATACATCGAGGAGATCACGGCAACGATGCTGAGCAAGCCCCGATGGCTGGCCTCGAGGTAGAAGAGGTTGGCAGCCATGTCGAGCACGCCCGATGCCAGCACCAGCCAGATGACAGCGCGCAGCGCTCCGCGACCCGGCCGGGTCGCGCCGACGACGATTGCCACGACCGGAAGCGAGGCGGCGCGTGCCGATACCAGTGGCCACAACCCGCTGTCACCGGCGGTGCGGGAGAAGGCGACGAAGATGAATCCGAACCCGACACCGGCAGCTGCAGCCAGGACGACCGTCGAGAACTTCGTCGCCTGGTGACGGGTTCCGATGGCGCCACTGACCAAGGCAACGGCCAGGCACGCAACGACGATTCCGACGACACCCGCGCCGCTCGGGCGCTCGCCGAGCGCGAGGCCGACGATCACCGGCAGCACTGCGCTGATCACCGCCGTCGTCGGCGCGACCACGGTCATCGCCCCATGAGACAGAGCCCGGTAGAAGCCAACCAGCGCCAAGCCACCGGCGGCGCCGCCCGCCGCGCCCCACCACAGATCGTGCGCGGACGGCAGCGGGGTGCCGATCAGAGCCACGGCGACGCTCACCAGAACGAGGCTGGTCGCCTGACCGACCAGCGTCACGACGGTGCTGGCCACGGATCGTGACGACCGGCCGCCGCAGTAGTCGGCCAAGCCGTAGGTCACCGCGCAGAGCGCCGCCAGCAAGATCGCCACGCCCCCTTGCTAGCAGAGCACGTCCTCGTGGCCCCTTGCTTTGTATGGTCGTCACATGCAGCACGTTCGCTTCGGCCGCACCGGCCTCAAGGTCTCGCGGTTGTGCCTGGGCACGATGACGTTCGGATACCAGTGCGACGACACCACGTCGTTCGCGATCATGGACGCCGCCGCCGACGCCGGGATCACGTTCTTCGATACCGCCGACGCCTATCCGTTGGGCGCTCCGCCAGATGTTTTCGGCCGCACGGAAGAACTGGTCGGGAGCTGGCTCGGTACCCGCCGTGACGAGTTCATCGTGGCGACCAAGTGCTACTTCCGGACCGGTCCCAAGCCATGGGACGCGGGCAGTTCGCGCAAGAACATCATGCGAGCCCTCGACGCCTCGCTGCGCCGACTGGGCACCGACTACGTCGACTTGTACCAGCTGCACTCGTGGGATGCCGAGACGGGTATCGACGAGACCCTGCAGGCCCTCGACGACGTGGTGCGGTCGGGCAAGGTGCGATACGTCGGCTGCAGCAACTTCTTGGCCTATCAGCTGGCCCGCAGCATCGGCCGCGCCGAAGTGCTCGGCACCGCCAACTTCATCAGCGTTCAGCCGCGCTACAACTTGTTGTTCCGCGAAAACGACCGCGAGCTGTTCCCGCTGTGCTCAGAGGAGGGGATCGCCGTGATCCCGTACAACCCACTCGCGGGCGGCTTCCTCAGCGGTAAGCACCGGCCAGGAGCGCCGACCGACGGTGGGCGCTTCACACTGGGGTCGGCCGCCGGGCGTTACCAGGAGCGGTATTGGAACGACCGCATGTTCGCGACCATCGACGACCTGCGCCCGATCGCTGATGCCGCCGGCGTCTCGATGGCGACGATGGCGGTGCAGTGGGTGCTCGCCAACCCGGTGATCACCAGTCCGATCATCGGCGCCAGCCGACCCGAGCAATTGAGGGACTCCGTCGCCGCCGTCGACGCCCCGCTGCAGACCGACGTCAAGGAACAACTCGACCAGCTGACCCTCGAGTTCCGTTTCGGCGACAACGCCCGATAGAAGATGCCGACCGTTCTCGACCATCACAGGCGGCGTGTGGTTGGCCCAGCGTCGCCGGCTCCCCGCCCTGCACTTCGGGCTCCAGGCCCGACTGTGCGGCGCTTACCCGTCGGCTCCGCTGGGTACGCTCCCGTCCATGACAGACGCTGAGCAACACCCCGAGCCCGTAGTCGTGGCCACCTACCAAGATCGCGGTGAGGCCGAGGTCACACGAGCACACCTCGCGGCGAACGGCATCGAGGCAATCATCGTCGACGAAGTCGAGGGCGGCATGCTGAACGTCGATGGAGAGGCAGGCGTGACGGTCCTCGTGCCCGGCAACGATGCCCAACAGGCCCGCGTGATCCTCGCTGCCGACAATCCGATCTGACCCGCGCTGTTCCTCTCCCCCACCGGGACCTGTCTGAACGTTGTTCAAGAGAGTCCCCTCGAATCACAACGGTGACGGCTCGACGTCGAGACATCGAGACCCGTTGTGGGATCGACGCCACGAGCCGCCGGCGCGGTGTCACCAGAGGCGAAGGCAATCGGTGTGATTCGCTCAGCGCCCGGCTCGAGGATCCCAGGTCGGCGTGCAGATCGTGTATCGCTTGTCGATGTCGAAGCGGGCGATCGACGGCACCAACTCGAACGTGCAGAACATGATGCCGACTGCGACAAGCAGGTCGTGGTTGGCTCGGCGCCACGCCTCATTGTTGACTGCTTGGTCGTACATCGACCACCACTCCGCTTCGGTCAACCACAGGAACGTGCCGTCCGGCATGCGATAGCCCTTTCCGGACGACGTGCTCGGGCTCGTCGGGCGGAGCTTGTGCGCAAACGTGCACGTCTCCACGGGCTCGTAGTCTCCGGTGTGGACGAACCGCGTGATCGTCTCGACGATCTCGACGCAACTCGGCTCGCCCGGCAGATGCCACTGATCGATGAACTTGTGGAGGCCTGCGTCGTCGCCCTCATCGAGAACCGTCAGCAAACCGCGGCAGAGGGCGGGATCTGCGAACCCGGCGAGTGCATCGCTCCAAGCGCGTAGGCGACCGGTGACGAGTTCGACATCCTGGTCAGTGATCACGATGAGTCCTTTCGCTCGTTTCTCCCATTTGTCGGGACACGACGAAGAGGTCGATCGGCAGGATCGAGATACATCCTGCGACGTCGAGCCGCTCAGCCGGCGAGCAGACCGACCGCTTCGACGCCGGCGATGCAAATCGCCTCGTCCTCATCTCCGGTGCCACCCGATGCACCTGCGGCGCCGAGTATGCGACCAGCGTCGTCCTTGATCAGCACCGCACCGGTCTGCGGCAGAAATCGCCCGTTCGCCGTCGAGGCCAACGAGACGAAGAAGTTCGGATTGGCCGCGGCCCGCTCGGCGAGCAGTCGGCTTGACGCTCCCATCCCCACCGCCGCCCATGCCTTGCCGGTCGCCACGTCGAGGCGGAACATGCTTGCACCGTCCTGACGCTGTGCGGCAACGAGGTATCCGGAGTCGTCCAGCACGACGACCCCCATCGGTCGGTACCCGGCGTTGGCCGACGCGGCCAGAGCGGCCTCGATGATGGCGTTCGCCGTGGTCAGTTGCAATCTCGCGGTGTCCATCGCCGCAGCGTAGGTTGTCAGTCCGGCATCTCGAGCACGACGCGCACGCCGAGAAGCCGTACGGGCCGGAGCTCACCGAAGCGGCCCAGCACCGTGCTCGCCACGGCCACCACGTCCGCCGGGTCGGTGGTCGGTGCGGCGAGCTTGCTGATCTTCGTGCGTGTGAAGAAGTTCGACGTACGCACCTTCACCGCGACATGGGTGACCCGGCGGCCGTCGGCCATCACCTCGGCGCTCACATCGTGGGCCAGCCGTTCGACATGCGCGGCGATCGATGCAGGGTCGACGACATCGGTGGTGAACGTCTCCTCCTTGCTGCGTCCACGGGCGATGTGCGGCTCGTCGACGATCGGTGAGTCATCGCCACCGAGCCCGAGCACTCGCAGGTGCGGACCGATCCTCGGACCGAAGGTGCGAGCCAGTTGCTCGTGATCGGAGCGCGCCAGGTCCTCGACGGTGACGATGCCGAGCTCGCCGAGTCGAGCGGCGATGCGGCCGCCGATTCCCCAGATCGCGGTCACCGGCCGGGCGCCCATTGTCGGGATCCACTCCCGCCTCGTCAGCCGGGTGACGCCGCCCGGCTTGGCGTGACCGGTTGCCGTCTTGGCCAGCAGCCGGGTGTCGCCGATGCCCACAGCGCATGACAGGCCTGTCCGAGCTGCGACGCGTTGTTGGACGTCGATGGCGAACGCCTCCGGATTCGCGGTGTTGACACCCAGGAAGGCCTCGTCCCATCCCCACACCTCGACCGTCGCGGGCAGCGATCGCAACACCGCCATCACCTCGGCTGATGCGGCGTCGTATGCAGGGCGGTCGGATGGCAGGAAGATGGCATCAGGACAGCGCCGAAGTGCCTGGCCGAGCGGCATCCCCGAGCGGACACCGAACGCCCGGGCCTCGTACGAGGCGGTGGCGACGACCTGCCGGGGTCGACTTGGGTTTCCATCACCACCGACAACCACCGGCAACCCGGCGAGCTCCGGCCGGCGACGCACCTCGACCGCGGCGAGAAACTGGTCGAGGTCGACGTGCAGGACCCACGGCCGCGCCACTGCGCCGCCGTCGACCGATGCCTCCTCGGTGACCATCAGCACACGATGGCACGTTCGGAGGCAGTGACGCTCAGCGGTTATGGGCGGCGAGTGCGGGCCCGGATGAACTTCAAGATCTCGATGTGCTTGGCCGTGTCGTGCAGCATCAGATCGACGAGCAACGGCAGCAACGGATCGCCGTGCGGGTTGCCGTGGCTCCACTGCAGGTCCTTGCGAAGGCGGCGGAGCTCCTTCATGTCGTCCTTCTCGAAGGCAAGCAGCTTGTCGGTCTCGGCGCGAAGCGCTGGATCGTCGCGCACCTTGATCGTCGGCACCGTCGGCGGATTGTCGTCATACCAGCGGAACGGATGCAACTCGTCGTTCAGCATGTCGTCGATCTGCTGATGGTGCCGGGTCTCATCGGCCATGATCAGCCGGACCAGGTAGCGCAAGCCTTCATCGTCGGATTGTTCGGCCAGTCGTTGGTACGACGAGAGCGCCGAGCCTTCGCGCTGGCCATGCGTGCGGAGCATGTCGACCAGCTCGGCATGGGGAGCCGAATCGGGTTTGCTGGGCGCAACACCTTGATCAATGGTCATGTTTCACTGCCTCCGAACAGTCGGGTTGGTGGTTCTCGCTCCACGACACCACAGGGATCGGCGCACCCGTAGGGCCAAAAGTCCCCGCGCACAGCGCGAATCGACCGAACGAGGGTTCCGGGTCGTACGACTCTGGCGCCGGATCGGTGGTCGACGGACAATCGAAGCCGATCGAGGAGGTCGTCATGAAAGCTGCAGTAGTCCACGAGTTCGGACATCCACTGGTCATCGAAGACATTCCCACTCCGTCACCCGGCCCCGGCCAGGTCCTGGTGCGCGTCGAAACATCCGGCCTGTGCCACACCGATATCCACGCGGCCGGAGGCGACTGGCCCGCCAAGCCCACACCACCGTTCATTCCCGGTCATGAAGGCGTCGGCATCGTCGAGCGCATCGGCGCCGGCGTCACCCACGTCCGCGAAGGTGACCGTGTTGCCCTTCCGTGGCTCGGCTGGGCATGCGGAACGTGTGAGGCATGCGCGTCGGGTTGGGAGACACTGTGCCCGTCAGCGCGTTACACCGGCTACACGATCGATGGCGCGTTCGCCGAGTACGCCGTCGCCGACGCAGCGTTCGTCGGTGTTGTGCCCGGCGGGATCGATCCGCTCGACGCCGCCCCGCTCACATGCGCCGGCGTGACCACCTACAAAGCAGTCAAGGTGTCCGGCGCCCGCTCGTCGGACCTCGTCGCGATCTTTGGAATCGGCGGCCTCGGTCACCTCGCGCTGCAGTACGCCAAGATTGCCGGTGCGACAGTCGCCGCCGTCGACCTTGTCGAAGCCAAGCTCGAGGTCGCCAAGCACCTCGGCGCCGAATACACGTTCAACTCCAAGACGCACGATGCGGTCGACGAGATCCAGGCCCTCGGCGGCGCGAACTCGGCGATCGCCTTGGCCGCCTCGCCGATCGCCTGCGAGCAGGCATGGGCCAGCTTGAAGCGCAACGGCACCCTGGTGCTCGTCGGGCTGCCCAAGGACAACATCATGAAGCTCCCGATCTTCGAGACCGTCCTGAAGGGGATCAAGATCGTCGGGTCGTTCGTCGGCACCAGACTCGATCTGGCCGAGACCTTCGCTCTCCACGCTGCAGGCCGGACCACGATCGTGCGCGAGTCGCGCCGGCTCGACCATGTCAACGAGGCGATGGACGAGGTTCTCAGCGGCTCCGTCGATGGCCGGCTGGTGTTCGACCTTCGAAACGCCTGACGTCAGCTGGGTGTACTGGCCACGTCGGGGTCGACGTTGTCAGCACGCACATACGTACCGGCGATCTGGTGCCCCTTCACCCGCCGGGCCATCATTCATCCCGGCGCAAACTCGGGACATGTCGTCCGGTACTGGCCGAGGTCGCCGAGGTAGGTGTCCCACTCGGCGTGGGTCAGGTTCCTCCCGGCGATCTGGCACGCGGCTTTGGTCAACGTGGTCGGGTCGAGGCTCCACAGGGTGATTCCGGATCCGTCGTGGTTGGCAACCGCGATCTCGCGGCCGTCGGGTCGCAGATCGGCGTCCGCATCGCCAATGGACACGGAGTCGCCGAAGCGTTGCCCGCTGGCGACGTCGTACATCGACATCGTCTGGTCAATTGCCCCGGCCAACAGCAGCCGGCCGTCAGCGCTGTACCGCAGCGTCCAGGCGAGACCGCGCGCTCCCGGCAGCGTGCGTCGCAGTGTGAGGTCGGTCGGGTCGAGCAGACCGATCCGGCCATCGATGTAGCCGACGGCGAGCGGGCTGTTGGCTCTGATGGCGATCGACGTGGCCTGCGTGCCCTCGGCGCGTCGCAGTTCGTGACCGTCTGTTGCGTCGAACTCGTAGAGCCCCTGACCGGTCACGTAGATCCGGCTGCCGTCGTCGGAGGCTGCGATCTGATCGACCGGCGGAACGAACGTCTTGAACGGGTTCACCAGTTGCAGGCGCACGGTTCGAGCGCCCGTATCGGCATCGAAGACATCCACGTGTCCGTCGGCGTACCCGAAAGCGACACGGTTGGCCCCGATCGCCGCAATCACGTTGTAGTCGGGGTCGAGCCGGATCACGACGTCGCTGGCAGCGCCGCTCTGCGGGGTCAGGACGCGGATCCGACCACCCTCGGAGAGGGTGGCAACGCGCCCATCCCCGAGCCACACGACGTCCTGTATGCCGGGCGTGGTCAACTCGGCGACCTGCTGGTCGGTGTCCGCGCTCCACAACGACAAGGTGAATCCATCCGTGCCGTCATTCGCCGGGGCACCGAGCAGCATCCACCGTCCATCGGGGCTGTAACCCGCGCCGTCGTGGCCCGCCGCGATCTTGTGGCTGATCGGCCCGAGGCCGTCGACTCGCCAGCGACCGATGGACGCCGAGTTCCCACCCATCGTGATCAGGTAGCGCCCCTCGTCGGTGTCGAGGAGGTCGAGGCTCGCCAGGTACCCGCGCTCGATGCTCGACCGTCGTGCCGTCCAACTCGCCGGTTGTCAACGAGCGACCACGGATCCCTCCGGAGAAGTCCGCACACCACACTCGATCCTCCGGCTCGGACAATGCGAGCACCGGGCAAGTGTCCGGCTCGTCCTCGTCGGGCCGCATGGCCCACGTGATCGTTCCGTCCGAAAGTTCGATCCGCGCGGCACTTCCGGTTCGCGAGCCGTCTCCCAGTCCGACGTCGCCTCGGGCCACGACGAAGCTGCCATCGTCGCTGAACTCGAAGTTGGCCACCGGTCGAATACTTCGGAACAGGGATGTCGCGCTCCAGCGTGAGCGTCGACGGATCGAACACACGGAGGTGCGTGCCCCACGAGCCGACATACAGTCGGCCGTCGGGGGCCCAGGCCGCCGACGAGGTGTCCCCAGGAACGCTCTCGACCGCGTCGGCTGCCGGCGGAATGGTCGCCAGTAATCTGCCGTTGGCAGCAAACACGCGTGTGGTGCCGTCACCACCACCTGCGAGAGCTACCTGGGAGCCGTCGGCGTTCACGGCAAGCGTGACGACGCCAGGGTTGTTGAAGGTTTCGTCGTTGACGTGCTGTATCGGCTTGCTGATCATCCTGCCGGAGGCAACATCGAAGAGCGCCACCTGGAACGACTGATACACACCGTCGATGAACTGCTGCGTGTACTCGGCCGCGATGGCGCCATTGGCGCTCACCGCGACGAGCGGATCGCCGTGATCATGGGCACCCACGGGGTCGAACAGGGGCCCGAGTTCGCCCGTCGCCAGATCGACTCGCCGCATCGGCGGATTGTCAGCACCGACCTCGTCCAGCTGAGGGATGATGAGCGCCGAATTCGATCCGGGCACCACAGCTCCCGTGACCCTGATTCCGTCGTACTTGAGATACCCCATGAAGCCCGGGTCGGTCGAGAAGCTGCCGAACAGCGCCGACGTCGATGCGGCGTCTGGTCGCAGGCGTTCGGCTTCGACTGCGAGCAGCGCGGCGACATCGCGCTGCGATGAACGTGACGCCAGCGATCGGGTGACGAGAGTGGTGATTTCTGCGCTGCGGCGCGAACGATCAGCGCCCCGTCGTTGTGTCAAGGCAAGCAGCCCCGCCACGAGAGCGACCACGAGGGCGACTGCCACTGCAGCGAGCAACCTGCGCAGCCGCCGGTTGGTCCGCAGCTCGCGTGTGCGAACAGCATCGCGAGCGCAACGGCCGGCCTCGACGAAGGCGCGCTCATCGTCGCTGAGCTCGCCAGCGTGCTCCGGGAGCGCTTCGAGAACCGATTCGAGCCGCGAGCCGCGATACAACTCACTGTCAGCCCGACCGGAGTCGTTCCACGCCCGCGAGGCCGTCGCCAGGTGGTGCAGCTGGGCCAGCCATCGCCGGTCTGCCTCCAACCAACCGCGCAACCGCTGCCAGTTGGGCAACAGCGCTTCGTGGGCGACTTCGACCACCGGCTCGCGCGTTGCCAGATCTCGATCGGCCACGAGCAACCTGGCTGCGACGAAGCGATCGGCGACGTGCCGGGCCGGTTCTGACAGCTCGCTGAGACGCGCTCGGCGGCGAGTGTCGGGTGCGCCTTGGCCCGGCATCACCAGACGCCCGAACAACTCCCGCGCGTACGGCTGCATCTCCTCGGACAACGCTGCGTAGGTCTCCTCGGCCCGCCGCCCGACAGCGCCTCCGATTCCACCCAGCTCGAGCAATGCCTGCGACGTCACGCGGTTGTCGACGCGACGCTCGTACAGCTCGGCCAATGCGAATTGCAGCATCGGCAGGCCAGCGGGTTGAGCACTGGCCTCGGCCACGATCGCCGTGGCGACGCCCTCTTCGAATTCGACGTCGTTGCGCGCCGCGGGCTCGACGACGACCTGTTCCAGAGCCAGCGGACTGAGCGGAGGGATCGGGAACGTTCCTTGGGCGACCAACTCGCCGATCAACGGGTGCTGCAACGGCCGATCGTAGAGATCGGCGCGCACGGTGACCACGCATCCGACGCCATGTTGCCTGGCGACGGCGAGAGCACCGAGAAATCGCTCGCGGTCTGCAGCATCGGCGATCGTCCAACACTCCTCGAACTGGTCGACGATGAGGACCAGCCACCCGGCTCCTCCACGCACCAGGGCACGGATCAGCTCGACCTCGTCGGTGACCAGCGAGTCGGTGGTGGCGACGTGGCTCAGCGCTTGGCGCAGCGCCGCCGTTGGTCGGTCACCCGGGACCATGGTGACGATGCGCGAGCCCTTGCGCCGCAGCAATGGAGCCAACCCGGCATGGACCAGCGAGCTCTTTCCGGAACCCGACGGACCGACGACGGTGACGAAACCGTGGGTGACCAGCGAGTCGTGCAGCGCGACGGAGATGTCGTCGCGGCCGAAGTAATCGGGCGCATCCGCCTCGCTGAAGGCCCGGAGACCCTTGTAGGGATTGATGCATGCAGAGACGCCCGTGGTCAAGGCGCGCGCTTCGCGCCGTCGCGCCGACGAGGTCGGTGCCGTACCTGTTCGTCCGAGCGGGGTCAACACGCCCTCAGGGCGTCCGACCGCCTCGCGCCAGGCGATGATCAGCTCGGCCATCGACTCGAACCTCGTGGCCGGGTCGGCACTCGTGGCCTTGGCGATGACTGCGTCGATGCCTTCGCACGGTTCGGTGACCCTGCTCGCCAGACTGGGCAGCCGCGATCGTTCCGTGGCCATCGCCATCAACGGCGATCCGCCGGCGAGCAGTTCCCACAGCATGCACCCAAAGCTGTAGATGTCGGATCGAACCGTGTCGCCACAGAGGTCGTGGAGCTCGGGGGCCGGATAGGCGCGAGTGCGATCGCCGAGCAGGTCGAGGTTCGACACGATGGAGATGCCGAAGTCGCTGAGATACGAGTTCCCCGACTCGTCGAACAACACGTTCGACGGTTTGATGTCGCAGTGCACGATGCCGGCCGCATGGGCGGCCAGCAGCGCCGAGCCGACCTCTTCGACGAGCCGGCTGGTACGGGCGACATCGAATTGGCCACCGGCGATCAATGCCCCGTGCGCGGTGCCGCCGGTGAGCAGGCGGAACACGAGATAGGCGGCGCCCGGCTCGCGCCAGTAGTCATAGAGAGGGACGATGTGCGGATGCTCGAGCCTGGCGACCAGCTGCGCCTCGGATTCGAAGCGGTGGACGAACTCAGGACTGTCGGCAAGTGCGGGGCGGATCGCCTTGATCGCGACCTCGCGGTTGGTCCCCGGTTGGGTGGCGGCGAACACCCTGCCGAACGCACCCTCGCCCAGCACATCATGAACCACGTAGCCACGCAGCAGGCGAGCACGGTAGCTGACCTCGGCAATAGGTTGACCTGCGGCGATGGACCGCTCCAGTTCGACCAGCTCGGTCGAGGGTTCGAGACCGGTCTCGTCGCCGAGATGAGCGCGGAACGCGTGGAAGTCGCGCAGGGCGTCGACATGACGGCCGCTGGCCACCAACGCACGCATCAGCAACGCCACCGGACGTTCGCGCAGCGGATGCTGGGCGACGAGACGCTCCAAGTCGGCGGTCGCTCGGTGGTGATGACCGAGAGCGAGCAGCGCCTCCGCCCGTTCCTCCACGGCCACCACGCGGAACTCGTTCAAGCGCTCGGCCTCGGCCAGTAGCCACCATTCCCCGCCGAATTCACCGTAGGCGGCGCCTCGCCACAGACCGAGGGCCCGGTCATAGAGGTCGACGGCCCGACCCGGCTCGGCAGTCCCCGCCTCGGTGATCATCGCCTCGAACTGAGCAGCGTCGATCGTCGAACCATTCAGCTCCAGCCGGTATCCCTCGACGACGGTCGCGATCGCATCCTCACCCAACGCGGCCCGCAGCCGTGAGACATATGTCAGAACCGAACGTGCAGCGCCAGAGGGGGCCAGACCGTCCGGCCACATGCAGTCGACGAGTCGTTCGGTGGTGACCCGTTGCCCAGGGCTCGAAAGCAGCAATGCCAGTAGTCGGCGCTGTTGCGGCCCACCGATGGGAGCCACCGAGCCATCAACTCTGGCCTCGACCGGTCCGAGCACCTCGTAGTGCAATGCAGCCCCCTTGTCGCCTCGACGAATTGTAAGACATCCTGCATGTGGCCTGTTTGCAGAACGTCAACAACGATCCTCGGGTGTCGCTTCGACCCGGCGGTGGGTCCTGCTGTTGACGAACTGCAACTTCGCCCACCTCGCTGTCGCCGGCCTGTGGGCAGCTGCAGCTCACGGTGCCGACATGACACCGAAACTCGCCTCGCTCGCAATCCTGTTGACCCTGATCGCCGGAGAAGGCCTCGCCTGGGCTGCCCCGACCGCGGCCGATCCGGCAGGGACGAGCATCGCCCCGACCATCGATGTACCGGCAGCCCCGTTCTGGGCTGCGCACCCCGACGTGCCTCGCACCGGCGGGCAGGCCAGCCGACTCGAACTCGGCTACACCGACCCCAACAACGCAATGTCGGCCTGGTACTGGCTGGCCTACCGCCCGAGCGGGGTCCGCCTGCGAGTGTTCGAGCACTCCTCCCCCGGCTTCACCACCGATCCTCGAGCAGAGATCGTGAACAGCGAGAGCCTGGCGTGGCGGCTGGCCATCGAGACGACGAGACCACTCGGCGCCACCCCCGGGTCCGACCAACTCCCACGCTGGGCGCTGGTGCGCACGGGAATATCAGACGGGCCCTCGGCCGGACTGATGTTCACGCTCGCGTACATCGACGCCCTCACCGCCGGGCCGCTCGTCGGCAATCTTCGAGTCGCCGGCACCGGAGCCATCGGAGCCGACGGTGTTGTGATGCCCGTCTCGGCCATCGAGATCAAGGTTGCTGCCGCGTTGCTGACTCGACCCGACGTGATCTTCACACCGGCAGTGCCGTCATCGGCGAAGAACGCGATGGTCATCGAGTCCCACCACACGCGTCTCCTTTCAACTGGGTACACCGTCGGACAATGGCTCAACGTGGCCGGGTTCGAGGAATCAGGTCGAGCGGCGGCCGAGCACCCAGGAACCGTGGCCATCGTCGTCGTTCACGACTTCCGTCAAGCGCTGGCATGGCTGTGCGGACGGACCGGCACCGCAACGACATGCGCTGCCGCCCGTACCTCGACAACCATCCCGATCGGAGCCGAGTAAGACCAGGCAATCTGCCTCGACAGATCTCGGTCAGCCGGCCGCAGACATCGCCCAATGGCGCGGTTCGTTGGACGATCAGTCGTACTCGGGGCAGCTGCGGTGGTATGGAGCGAGGTCACCGACATCGATCTTCCACTCTTGCGGCGTGAGGTTGCGCCCGGCGAACTTGCAGGCCGCCGTGATCCAGTGCTGCGGATCCAGGTCCCAGACTGACATCTGGCGGTCGGCGCCACCACCGACGACCAGCTCCTTGCCGTCAGGGCGAAGGGCGACCGCGATGACCTCACTGTCGGGGATG
This sequence comes from Ilumatobacteraceae bacterium, assembly GCA_963805445.1. Classification (GTDB taxonomy): domain Bacteria; phylum Actinomycetota; class Acidimicrobiia; order Acidimicrobiales; family Ilumatobacteraceae; genus JAENVT01. The sequence continues at coordinate 29,410 of CAWDUI010000012.1, forward strand.
GTGATCGGATCGCCGATCTGCTCGCCGCTCGTGAGGTCGTAGAGGAAACTGGCACGATTGCCTCCGGTAGCGACGGCCAGCCCCCCATGATCGCTCCCGACCACGCCCACCAAGCCTTGCCCGACGCCCAAGGTGGCGACCGGTTCGAACGTCTGGAGGTTGTACACGTTCATCTCGCCGCCTGCGCCGATTGCGATGAGGAACCTGCCTCCCACGATGTGAATGGTGCGGAGGTTCACGGTGGAGAAGGTGTGAAGAGCCTTGCCGGTACGTCCGTCGAACACGACGAGTCCGCCCAGCGTGACCACCGCGATCCGGTCACCGTTGTCGGTGCCGGCCCCGGCAACGAAGCTGTCAACATGCAAGGTGGGCTCGATGCGGGTGCCGGTATCGGCGTCGATCGTCCAGATCTCCCCCTGCTCTGCCTTGCCGGATCGATAGAAGAGCCAATCCCGGTGCCGGCTGCCGATGACGCCGTTCGGCCTTCCTGGCAAGGTGAGGTTCGTCGACTTCCAGGTCCACGTCTTGGGATCGAGCGTTGCATAGTGGGGTGCCACGTCTTCGGTGATGCCCTTGAGCCTTCCGTCGGCACGCCAGTCGGGGGATTTCACGGCAACGGACGAGTTGCTGACCACTTCTCCAGTCCGTGGATCGATGATCACCCAGGTCGGCGATTCTCCGATTCCGGTGCGGCCATAGTCGGTCAGCAGCAGCGTTCCGTCCGGACTGTACGAGTCGGGTGAGAACCCGTCGCCCAACCGGCGGGTGATCGGGCCAGATCCGTCGAGTCGCCAGCGGGCGATCTGTGAGTTGTTGCCGCTGAAGCTCACCAGTTCCGTTTCGCCTCTCGCCAGCCACAGCAATCCAGATCTCCAATTGGGAGCGTTCAGTTGGCGGATGAACCCACCCGTCGCCAGATCCCGCTCTTCGAGGTGGCCTCTTTCATCGCCGCAGTAGTAGCGGCCTGACTGCTCCGCCACGACCAGGGCGCTGCAATCGTCGAACGGCGGTGCGGAATTCCCCATGACCCCTACAGTCGACGTCAGGTTCTTGATGAGACCGGCTGTATCAACTTGCCATACCGGTGTAGACGATCGGCTGACGACGTCGAGTCGAACTCGTCCGAACAACCCTGCGCCAATCAACACCGTTCCGTTGTCGATGGCGATCAGCCGCTCGGTCGTTCCTCGCGGCGCTTCGATTTCGCCCTCCACCGCGAGAGTGTTCGGGTCCACCAAGCGAACCGTTCCGGCTACGGAGCCGACAGCCAGCAGCCCATCGGTCACGAAGGCCAGCCCAGCGGTGGTTGAGGTCAGGAACGAGTCGCCCGGCGGCTGGAGACCGGCGAGCCGGCCGAGCTCGCGTCCGTCGGCGAGCGAGTAGTCCACCACCGTGCCGTCGGAGCCGCCGGACACGTACACCCGTGTGTCGTCAGGGCTGAAGACCGCGTCGTCAGCTCGAAAGGGGATGTTGATCGGCCCGACCACGAGTTCATGGGTCTTGGTATCGAAAACCCCGAAGACTGTGGAATCGGCCGTCGCCGTGTACCAGAACATCTCGGCGACGAGCCGACCATCGGTGCTGGCGGCGAGCCGGGCATCGCCGGGAGCAACGCGGGTCAACGCCGGCCACGGATCGCCCACGGCACCGGTCTCGAGGTCGTACGACCGGAGGCGCTGATCGAGCCCCAAGACCAGCGTGAGCTGGCCGCTGGAAGTCCCGGGGAGAACGATGCCTCGGGTGGGGATGCCATCGTCGGCGGCTGCAGGGCCGAACAATGACGCAGGAAGGCGGTCGGTTCCGAGGTAGCCGACATCGGCCGTGAACGTCGACAGCAAGGCTGAACGTGTGCGAGGCGTGTCGGCTTGACGGTAGGCCTCGATCGCCAACAGGGCGGCCGTGTCGGGTCGCGAGCCCCGAAGCAGGAGCGACCGCCCGACGAGAGCAGCAATATTCGCGCTCGTTGCGGCAGTTCGCGCCTGTTGGCGTTGGCTGAAGGCAATCGTGCCGGCGACCAGGGCGAGCGCGAGAAGGCACGCGGTTGTGACCAAGAAGCGGCGCAGGCGGCGTGCGTTGCGACGCTCGCGCTCGAGTCCCGCATCTCGCGCCGTCCGGCTGGCATCGACGAAGTCGTGCTCGTCGCGACTGAGTTGTCGTCCTCGTTCTGACAACGCCTCGATGACGGCCTCGAGCCGCGAACCTCGGTAGAGCTCGCTGTCGATGCGACCGGCCTCGTCCCACGTACGGGTTGCAGCCGCGAGGTGTTGGAGTTGGGCGAGCCACCGTCGATCAGCCTCCAGCCATTCGCGAAGTCTCGCCCAATTGACCAAGAGCGATTCGTGTGCAACTTCGATCACAGGTTCGCGGGTCACCTCGTCGCGGTCGGCGACAAGGAGGCGAGCGTGGACGAATTGGTCGGAGACGCTGCGATCGGGTTCGGAGAGCTCGCCGATCCGGGCCCGTCGGCGAGTGTCGCTGGTCCCGTGTCCGGGCGCGACGAGCCGGCCGAACAACTGTCGGGCGTGGACCTGGCGGTCTCCATCGAGTGCGGCGTAGATCTCCTCCGCCCGTCGTCCGATCGAGCCGCCAAGACCGCCGAGCTGCTGCAGGCTTTCTGCGGTGACGCGGTTGTCGACCCGGCGTTCGTACAGTTCGGCCATCGCGAATTGCAACAGCGGCAGCCCGGACGGTTGAGCGTTCGCCTCGGCAACGATCGCCGAGACGACACCGTCGTCGAAGAAGACGCCATGGCGTTCCGCCGGTAGGGCAACGACCTCCTCGAGTGCCTGAGCACTCAACGGAGGTAGGGCGAAGGTTCCGGTGGCGACCAGTTGCCCGATCACGCTGTGTTGCAGGGGCCGGTCGTAGAGATCAGCACGGATGGTCGTGACACATCGAACCCCGAACTGGCCGGCGACCATGATCGAGCTGAGGAACCGCTCTCGCTCACCGGAGTCGGCCAGCGTCCAGCACTCCTCGAACTGGTCGACGACGAGCACGATCTGGCCTGCCCCGTCTCGAACCGCCTGCTCGATCAGTTCACTCGGATCGTCCGCGCTGCTCTCGGTCGCCGCGACCTGGCGTAGCGCATGGCACAGCGCACCGGTGGGGCGGTCACCGGGCACCATCACCGCGACACGTAGACCGTCGTTGCGCAGCAGCGGTATCAATCCGGCGTGGACCAGTGAGCTCTTTCCCGATCCCGAGGGCCCGACGACGGCAACGAAGCTCTTGGCCATCAGCGTCTCGCGCAGCGCGGCGGCAACGTCGTCACGTCCAAAGAAATCGGACGCATCGGCCTCGGCGAACGCGCGCAAGCCCTTGTAGGGATTGACCGCCGACGACATGGCTGTGCTCAACGCCCGCACCGCCCGGCGCCGTGACGAATCCGACTCGACCACTGCGCGCCCGCTGATCGGGCTCAACACGCCTTCGGGTCGGCCGACCGCCTCACGCCACGCGACGATCAACTCGGCCATCGACTCGAAACGCGACGAGGCATCGGCAGCGGTTGCCCTGGCAAGCACAGCGTCGAGCATCTCCGACGATTCCGCCGTCGACCCGGCCAGGCTCGGCAGGCGAGAGTGAGACGAACGATGCATCACCGACAGTGCCGACACGCCGGTCAGCAGCTCCCACAGCATGCATCCGAAACTGAAGATGTCGGACCGAACCGTGTCGCCCGTGCGGTCGACGAGCTCGGGCGCTGCATATACCCGAGTTCGGTCCCCGGTCTGGTCGTAGTTGACCGTCGTGACCGCGATACCGAAATCCGAGAGGTAACCGTTTCCACTTTCGTCGAAGAGCACATTTGACGGCTTGATGTCGCAGTGCACGACGCCGGCCGTGTCCGCGGCGAGCAACGCACCGCCGACCTCTTCGACCAAACGACTGACTCTCGCGACACTGTACGGTCCATCGCTGATCAGCGCCCCGAGCGCTGTTCCTCCAAGGAGGAGGCGGAAGACGAGGTAGGCGCCGCTCGGTTCGCGCCAATAGTCGTAGAGCGGAACGATGTGAGGATGCTCGAGCCGGGCAACCAACTGTGCTTCGGCCTCGAATCGCTGGATGAACTCAGGGCTGTTGGACAGATCGGGACGTATTGCCTTGATCGCCACTCCTCGGTTCGTGCCCGGCTGGGTCGCCGAGTACACCCGACCGAATGCCCCCTCGCCCAGCACCTCATGCACCGTGTATCCGCGCGAGCAATCTGGCGCGCCCATCGACATTGGCGACCGGCTGCCCTAACGCCAACGAGCGCTCCAGAGCAACGAGCTCGTCCGAAGGATCGAGGCCGGTCTCCTCCCGCAGGCGGCTGCGGAATGACTGGAAGACCCGCAACGCATCAGCGTGCCGACCGGTGGCGAACAACGCCCGCATCAGCAACGACACCGGTCGTTCGCGCAGGGGGTGGTTCGCCGTCAGACGTTCGAGCTCGGGGATGACCCGATGGTGGTGACCGAGGGCCAGCATCGCTTCCGCCCGTTCCTCGAACGCCACGACGCGCAACTCGTTGAGTCGGTTGGCCTCGGCCAGCAACCACCACTCGCCGCCATAGTCGCCGTAGGCGTCTCCCCGCCACAGCGCCAGCGCCCGGTCGTACAGCTGAACCGCCCGCGAGGGATCGGTGGTGCCTGCCTCTGAGAGCAGCGATTCGAACTGGTGCGCGTCGATGACCGATCCATTGAGCTCGAGCCGGTACCCCTCATGGAGCGTTGAGATCGCCGCCTCGCCGAGCGCTGCACGCAACCGCGACACATATGTCCTCACCGAACGAGCTGCGCCATCAGGGGCCAGGCCATCTGGCCACAAACAATCGACCAGACGTTCCCCCGACACCGATTGCCCAGCCTTCGACACCATCAACGCAAGGAGCCGCCGCTGCTGGGAACCACCCACAGCCACAATGGCGGCGTCGTCGTCGAAGGCTTCGACAGCTCCGAGCACCCCATAGCGCATCGCGCCCTCCCCTTCCTTCGCGGATCGTAGAGCACGATCCCAAAGCGGGCGTTACAGATCGTCAACAACGAGACGTTGGAGCTGCTCGGTGGTACCGGTGAGGAGAGGGCCCCGGAGACATCGAACGTCGGCCGATCGCGCAGAGCGTACGATGCGGTCCGTGACGATGCCGTACGAACGCACCACGCTGCACGCAGAAGTCGACGAGCGATACCACGCCCGCCATTCCGACGCACCGTACGTGCTCGATCCGAACGACAGCTCACACCAGCCGTGGATCGACGTGTGGTTGGAGATCCGCAACGAGGTGCTCGTCGAGGCGACCAACTACTGGTTCTTCGAACAGCATCCAGAGGCGCCACCGCATCTCGATCCCGATGATCGATCGCAGGCTGACCTCGTGGCGGAGTGGATCCGGATCCGTGACGAGATCTTGGGCACGGGAGTGGATCTACCACCGACACCGGCCACTGATGCTGGCGATCCGGCCGCGGTCGAGCCGTCGACGTCTGAGTTCGACCAGGCCGCCGACCGGTTGAGAGAGAACATCCGAACTCTGCTGGAAGTGGCCAACCTGAACGCGGACTCAGAGCCTGCCCGCTATGTCGCCGAGCAGCTCGACACCGCCCGCAGCCTGTACCTCGGCCACCACTTCGACCACCACGACGTGTGGACGTCGCCGACGCGCGACTTCGACATCGGCGTCGGCTTCAACAACTTCGGGATCCAGGTCCGCCGCGTGGGTGGGGGGAGCATCATCCGCATGGGTCTCGTGGGTGACGGGCCCTCCGACGTCGGCGGGTGGGAGACGTACAACGGCGCTCCAACCGAGTGACGGCGCACGTCTCACTCGAGTAAAGAGACGAGTGGTGCCACCGCTCGTCGACCGAGCGAATACTAGGGATTCCCCCAGTGCCCGAGAGTGCCGCACTCTCGTACCGTTCGACACGGGATGGGCAGACGCACCTGGCGACGACGTGATCGGCGGCCGAGCGCTCGGCGTGCGCTCCTGGTCGCGACCTGCCTCCTGCCTTCGTTGGGCACCAGCGTTGGTCTCAGCCAGCACGCGGCCGCTCGTGCAGGTGTCTTGACCTACATCGGTGAGAGCTACGACATCGATCTGTTGTACAACCCGGCTGGGCAGATGTGCGTCGGCCAGAAGTCGCAAATTGCGGTGCAGGTGAGCCAGTTCGGACTGTACAAGGACGAGGCCGGCAACGACCTGCTGGTCCAGCGAGTCAATGGCAATCTTGCCACTGGTGGGATCACGGCCAAGTCTTCGAATTCGGCGGCTGTCGGTCTCACCCTGCTCACCTCGCAGTTGTCCGGGACGCGGGTGTTCACGTACGAGGCCGAGGCGAAAAAGGTAGGCACGTCGCAGCTGACGTTCACCTTCAATTCCAGCGCGATCAACGGACCGCTCCCGTTCCAGAGCATCAACTCGCAAGTCACCGAGTGCGACTACAAGATCGACACGGCCTCGATGTGGCACATGGTCGACAGCCGCCAGAACATCGTCGCGTTGACCGTCGTGCACACGATTTTGCAGAGGGGCTCCGAGACGTCACCAGGAGTGTTCAACCTGGAGAAGGCCGGTGGCGGATTCTCGACTGCCGAGAACGTCGCCAGCGCCTTCAAGCCGCCGTGCACGGGCACCTACATCCTTCCGAACACCGACGTGGCGGTCACGGGTGAGCTCGACACCAATACCCACAAGGTGAGCGTGGAGCTCGCGTACTGGAGCGTGCCCGTGCAAACCGCGGTGACGTGCATCATCCCTTCCGGTGGAAACAACGATGTGTCCAACCCGGACACGGTGAACTTCGACGTGCGAGTCAGTGGCGGGCACAGCAGCAAGACTCATAGGGTCGAGAACGGCCTCGGCACCTTCAGCGGCATGATCTTCTACACCGTGACGCCGATCCCGCGATGAGCGCGCTCCGACGGACCGTCCCGTGGTGGGTCGCCGCTGCGGTGCTGGGCGGCGTGGTGGCTGGCTGTTCCGGGACGACGTCGAAGAGCCTGACCACCGGTGCGTCGGCAACGACCTCGGTCACGAACGCCGACGAGGTGACGACTGCATCGGCAGCGGCGCCGACCACCGGCTCGAAGACACAAGTTGGCAGCGGAGATTTCATCCTCGCTGATCCTCGGGTCGGGCTCGACACGTTGACCAGCTATAGGAGTTCCTTGACGGTTTCGTTCGACGGAACCGTGGCCGGACAGCAAGCGCAGTGGTCCAGTACCTCCGTGCTCACGCGAATCAGTGATCCCGCCTCGGCGCTGTTGACGATCCAACGAACCGGAGATCTGGACACCGCGGATCCCGACCTTGTCGTCGAATCGGCGGGCGTGGCGTTCCAACGCGACGCCACCGGCAACTGTGCGTCGAACGACTTGGATCCACAGGCGTCACTGCTCGACACGCTGGAGCCGGCCGCACAACTCGCCGGGGTGGTCGGTGGAGAGTCGATCGGCGGCAAGGACATCGACGGCGCGCCCGCTTCCGGCTATCGCTTCGACCAGCGCGCCGTGGGCCAGGACAGCGTCGCCACGACGACCGGTGAAGTGTGGATGGCGAACGACGGCGACTACGTCATTGCCTACACGATGAGCGCGACGGCGGGAGCGGAGCTGTTCGGCGACGGAGTCGAAGGCACGATGTCGTGGGAGTATGCATTGACCGACGTCAACTCGTCGGTCACCGTCGACATCCCGCCTGAGTGCGGCACGGCACTGCTCAACGCGCCGCTACTCGACGACGCCACGAACATCGTCCGATTCGACACCGGTGTCCGATTCGACACCTCGTCGAACCCTGCCGACATCGTCGCTTTTTACCAGGAGCACGGCCCCGTAGTCGGCTGGGTCGCGGAGGGCGACCCGTCGAGCGATGCCGAGCGGGGTACGGTCGAGTTCACGGCGGGAGATGCACTGATCACCGTCGTCGCTCTCGCCGCCGACGCCGGCTCGAACGTGACGATCGTGTCCGGCGCGAAACCGCAACCCGCATCGTCGGGCGGCGGACAGACCGGCGAGGCGACGGTGACCATCACCGGGGGTCACACCGCCAATGTCACCTGGCAGTATGCGCCGGAGTTCAGCAATCCCAACGGCGGCACACTGACGTTCACCGATCCAGCCAATCCACTGCCGGCAGGGTCGTTCCTCACCATCGTGATCGGCAACAACATCAGCTACAGCGACGGCAGAGCGACCATCATGGCGGGCTCGGACGTGTGCAACTTCGCCGTGGACCATCGGGACGCGACAGGCGCAGCCGGGACCGTGACGTGCGCCGGCGTGAAGGCGATCGGCGCCGGGACCGTCGACGTGACGATCAGCTTCTCGACAGGCAGCTGACCCTCACCGGACGAGAACACCGAGACGCGACCATCCCGATCGGAACCCGATGAGCAACACCGGCGTGACCGATCGCACAGAACCGCTCCGCAGTCAGGTTCGTAGTTCGGATTGCTGGCCGTAGTCGGCCAGCAGCCGAACACCGGCTCGACTCGATCGGAGCATCCATGATCAAGCAAACAGCCCTTCCGCTCTCCGCACGACTGGCGCGATCGGTCGCCCTCAGCGGCACCGCCGTCGTAGCGCTGGGCGGCTTCGCCGGGCAGGTCCACGCGTCCTCGCAGGTGACTTCCGCCAGCGTGACAAACGGTAGCCTCGTCGTCACCCTCGACGATGCCGGTCACACGGTTGACCTCGCCCTCACCGCCGGCGATCCGACCATCCTTCGCGTCACAACCGACGGGCGCGGTGTGCAGGATTTCGACCGCACTCAGTTCACTCAGATCTTTGTCACAGGTGGGGCGGGTGATGACACGGTCACGATCGGTACCGGTTTCGCCGACGAGCAAGTCACCGTCGACGGTGGGCGTGGCAACGACACCATCATCGGCGGCGATGGTAACGACCTACTTCTCGGCGGCGCCGGCAACGACACCATCACCGGTGGCCGCGGCAAGGATGTCGCACTGCTCGGTAGTGGGTCCGATTCGTTCATCTGGAACCCTGGCGACGGCAGCGACACTGTCGATGGTCAGCGCGGCTTCGACACCATGGTCTTCAACGGAGCGGCCGCCGCCGAACACATGACGGTCTCGGCGAACGGTTCGCAGAGCGTGCTGACCCGCGATGTCGGAACCATCACGATGAACATGAACTCGATCGAGAACCTCGATTTGAACACCTTGGGTGGCGCCGATCTCGTCGAGGTCGGTGACCTGACCGGAACCGGGCTCGCTCGTGTCAATGTCGGCCTCGAGGGCCCAGCGGGCAGTCCGGACGGCGACGCCGATGAGGTTGTCGTCTCGGGCACTGAAGGCAACGACCACATCAGGGTCAGCGCCGACGGCGGCGGCACCGAGACGGTGCGCGGACTGCGCCCGATCGTGAACATCAGCGGGGCAGACGCCACCCTCGACCGTCTCGAGATCAATGCCCTGGGCGGACGCGACAAGGCGAGCGTTGACGATGACGTGTCCAAGTTCATCCACGTGTCGGTCGATCTCGGCGACCAGCAATCCGCGAATCGCGAACCTCATGACGACGGCCTGCGTACTGACATTCATCGGGCCAACACCTGAACCCCACCCCCACTTCCTAAGGAGAATTGAAATGCGCAAGATCCTGCTCACCATCCTCGCCGGCTCGGCGTTGACCCTCGTCGTGTGCGGAAGCGACAAGTCGGCGGCGTCCGATCCGTATGCCGCACCACCTCAGGCAGCTTCGACGACGACCCCGTCGCCTGCGACCACCGTCGCCGTCAAGACGGCCACGACTCCCCTTGGCCAGATCCTCGTCAACCCGACCGGGCGCACGTTGTATGCCTTCACCAAGGACACCAGTGCGATGAGCTCGTGCACCGGTGCCTGTGCGGATACGTGGCCGCCTGTTCTGGTGACCGGCGACGTCAAGGTCGACGGCAACCTGTCCGGAAGCCTGCTCTCGGTGATCTCTCGGCCCGATGGCACAAAGCAGCTCGAGGCCGGCAAGTGGCCGCTCTACACCTTCTCGGGCGACGCGGCGCCTGGCGACACCAACGGCCAGGGCTCGGGCGGCTACTGGTTCGTGGTCGGAGCCGAGGGCAATCTCGTCAAGGGTTGATCGTTGTTTGTTGTTGACTTCGCTCCGAGGGACCGGCCTGCGCGCCGGCCCCTCGGGCGCGTCGATCGTTCGGATTGCGCCGCCGTTCGCAGCGGGTTCGACCTCTGTGTCAGCTCATTGAACGACTGTTGCTCACTGAGCTGACGCTGAGCGTCAGCGCCGCCGGGCGATCCGCGGGTTCCTTGTTGATCGGGCTGGTCCAGACCTCAAACGGGAGGTTCGTACCGATGACCACCCGGACTCGGGTGCCTGCAAGGGTGCGGTGAAGCCATCCTGCGGGCGCTTGGAGCCGGCATCCGGGCTCGACGTGGGTCACGTTGCCGTTCTCGTCAGCGAACGATCCGGTGCCCGAGATCACCCAGGTGACCGCTTCGAACTCGTGCCAGTGGAGGGTCTCGTCGGCCTCGTGGGCGTCATCGAACGCCAACCCGTGCAAACCCATGGCAGCGACCTGTTCGAGCGCCTCGTGCTCGGTAATCGGTGCCGCGATCGTGAATTCGTAGTCCATCGTGCGCTCTCCCTGTTGTCACTTCCGATCGCGGCTCAGCCGGCTCGCTGGGCCCGGGGCATCCTCATCTGAGACTCAGAGCGTGTCAAGCAGCGAGCGCACCCGGGAGCGCCGCACGATGCCAAGCCCGAGACGAAGCGACGTCCGATCGCGCCCGACCCGGCGCGGATCGACGGTGCTGGTCGATTGGGCGTCAGCCGGCCGGAAGCAGGTTGGTTCCCGAAATGACCGAGGCGATGCGACCGTCCTCGGTGACCATGACGAGCGTGCCGCTGCTGAATGTGACCTGTGGAAGCGGACCATTGGGTTCGATCGAGATCACTGTGCCCGGATCGACGCCAAGTCGAGCGAACAGGTCGGTGGCGACGTCTCGCGCCTGGTCGTCGCTCGCCCCAGGGCTGTCCTGCGCAGCGAGATCCCAGTACTGCCACACACCCCAAAGAGGTACGTTCACACACAGTCCGCGTGGTTCAAGACGGCCGATGCATTGGCCGCCACCATGCTCGCCGTCGCGTTGCTCGAGCTCACCCTCGACGCCGAGCGCGGACGCCAACGCTTGCACCGACGCGTCACCAACGACAGGTGGCGGCGTGGCTGGCGCGGAGGTCACTGCGTCGTTTGCGATCGTGGTGGTGGGCACAGCCGTGTCCGCGAGCGTTACCGCCTCGCTGGTCACCGAACCGACTTCGGGTTCCAGTTGCGAGGTGGCGGGTGGTGCCGCCGTTTCGACGGCCGTTGCGTTGTCTGTGATCGGAGCGACCGACTCCAGTGAAGTCGTGGCACCCGAGCCGGGATCGGCGGCGACGCCACATCCCGCCAGCGGACCGACCCATGCAAGGACAACGAGGAGACCAAACCGCGGGCCGCCGTGCACACGAGACCTCACGACATCGCCCGAAAAGAAGAGGCCGTCGCAGCCATGATGCGCATACTGCTCGCTCGCTAGACAGCTGTCCAGCACACCGATCGGCAGCTGTGCGGTGGTCGGAACCATGTGCACTCAGCCGACACGGCGAGCGTCCGACTTACTCACCAGGTAGTCAACGCCGGCGAGTTGCACCAGACATAGCCTTTGACCAGGTATTCGGTGGGCGTGACGGGGCTCGAACCCGGGACCTCTACCGTGTCATGGTAGCACTCTAACCAACTGAGCTACACGCCCGTGTAGGCCCCTGAGACTACCAGTCAGCGCAACCGCAGCGACACTTCATTGGCCATCAGGCGACCGTGTCGAGTCAGGCGAACACGCTCGCCATCGGTCACGATCAGTCCGTCCAGACCATCGAGATCGAGCGCGGCGGCAGGCACGCCGTCCTTCATCCGCAGAGCGAGTTGCAGGCCCTCGATGCGCCGGGTCTCGTCGTCGAGGTTCTCCCCCGCGGCCTCCGTCGACTCGCCGTCGCGGACGGCGGCGACGTATCGCTCGGGTGTGCGCACGTTCCACCAGCGATGACCATCGCGATGCGAGTGGGCTGCCGAGCCGAAGCCGAGGTAGTTGCCCTGCTGCCAGTACAACACGTTGTGACGACACTCGTGGCCGGGTGCCGCCCAGTTGCTGACCTCGTAGTTCTCCAACCCCGCGGCCGTCAGCAGGTCGTCGGCCAACTCGTACTTGTCGGCCAGGTCGTCGTCGTCCGGATGCCGTGAGGGGTCCTCGGCCAGCGGGGTGCCGGCCTCGATGGTCAGTGCATACGCGGACACGTGAGGTGGATCCAGGGCGAGCACGCTCTGCAACGTGGTTCGCCAATCGTCGAGGCTCTCCCCCGCTCCGCCGTAGATGATGTCGAGGTTGAACGTGGGCAGGCCTGCCAACCGCACGGCGGCGACAGCTCGCTCGACGTTGGCCGGGACATGGGTGCGACCGAGTGAGGCAAGCACCGACGGCACCATCGATTGCACCCCAAGGCTGACCCGGTTCACCCCGGCCGCCGCGTAGACCCGCATCATCTCGACCGTCACGTCGTCAGGGTTGCACTCGACAGTGACCTCGGCGCCGGGCGACAGTGGAACGACCGCCAACACCGAAGCGAGATCCTCAGCGGGCACGCGCGTTGGCGTGCCGCCGCCGACGAACACACTGCTGACCGGGGCCAGTCCCGCACGGGAGATGTCGCGACGGAGGGCGTCGAGGTAGTCGGTGATCACGTGGTCGCGATCCGTCCAGGTCGCAAACGCGCAGTAGTCACAACGGTGCCTGCAGAACGGGATGTGGATGTAGACGCCGAACGGCTCGACGAGTCGGCCGGCGGGCTGAGGAGTCACTACATCGGACGGTACAGCAGGTCGAGCGCATCGAGGCGCTGACCGACCTGGTCGACCGGCACGTCGAGCATCGCCGAGATCGCTCGAGTGTCGTCGCCACGAACCGTGATGACCTTGCCGTTGAAGTCCTGGCGTTGCACCTGGATCATCTTCAAGAAGCGCACCAGCATCTCGAACGGTTGCCCGCGAAGCTGGCTCAACTTCAACAGATCGACGGCCAACTTCTTGCCGGCGGTGTCACCTTCGACCGGGGCGGTGATGTCTTCCCGGGGCAGCAGTTGGTCGACCGGCACGTTGTAGAACTTCGCCAAGCGCTCGAGTCGGGGCACCGAGATGGCCCGCTCGCCGCGCTCGTATGCGCCCAACACGGATGCCTTGAACTCCTCGTTCGAGGTCGCCTCGACCTCTTGGAGAGAGAGTCGCTTCTGCCTGCGGATGACCCGGAGACGTTCGCCTACCTTCCTACTGTAAGGAGACGCCGAAACATCATCTTCATCGAACTCGCGCATTTGGGCCCGCTCTCTTCCGTCATTTCCCGCCTAGACGCAATTACATCGGCAACTGTGCCAGATTTGTTGAGAAAATACAACTCTCCGTGGCAAATCAGGTGTGATCGTGACGCTGAGTCAGCAAGATAGCCGCAGTGAGCGCCGCTGTCTCCACTCTCAGCACGTTCCCGGAAAGGGCAACGCGGCGGTCGACCGCTGCGAGTTCACCCTCAGTGAACCCACCCTCCGGACCGACCAGCACCGTGTCGATGTCGGCGGACATCGCCTCGCCGTCCGGATCGGCGATCGCACAGCTGATCGACTTGATCGCTTCGTCGAATGGCAGCACGTCGTGAACGTGTGGAAGCCACAACCGTCGAGACTGCATCGCTGCTTCGCGAGCGACACGACGAAGCCGTTCCAACTGGCGTGATCGACGCGACTCGTCCCACCGCACCACACTGCGCGCGCAGTGGATGAAACCAATCGAGGTCACCCCGACCTCGGTCAGCTTCTGGACGATCCATTCCGGACGGTCGCCCTTCGGAATCGCGCTGAGCACCGTCGTGCTCGGTGGCGCCGGCTCGAACACCGGAGACGAGACGACGGACAGTCCCTCGGCAAGCAGATTGGCGACCAGCCATCCGCCGGCGCCGTCGCCGACGGTGATCGAATCGGTCTGGCGAATCCTGAGAACACGGCGCAGATGGTGCTCGTCGTCGTCTTGGAGGACGGGCACATCGAGCGACTCGACGAAAACGTGCGCGGCCGACCCGCGCAACAGTGGGTTCACGAGAACGCGGATTTGATGCGGGAGAACAACCCGTGCTCGGTGTTCCCCACTGACTCGCCGCGCGACTCGGCGAACTTCGTCAACAACTCAGCTTCGAATTCAGTCAGCTTCGTCGGCACCTGCACGTTGACACGCACCCGTAGATCGCCGCGACCGCGACCGTGCAGACGGTGCACCCCACGCTGGCGGAACACGAACTCCTTGCCCGGTTGCGTGCCAACCGGCACCGAGATCTCTTCCTCGCCGTCGAGCGTCGGCAACAGCACCTTCGTGCCCAGCGCGGCTTGGGCGATCGAGATCGGCAGCTCGGCAATGAGATCATCACCGTCACGGGTGAACGTCTCGTGTGGCGCGACGCGAATGTGCACGTACAAGTCGCCAGAGCCGCCGCCGCGAGGGCCGGCAGCGCCGCGACCGGTGAGCCGCAGGGTCGAACCGGTGTCGACACCCGCAGGCACGTCGACCTGAAACGTCTTCTCGGTGATCACCCGGCCCTCGCCGGAGCACGTCGGGCACGGCGTGACGACGATCTGCCCGAGCCCACCGCATTTGGGGCAGGCGCTGGAGGTGACCATTTGGCCGAGCATGCTCTGGCGGACGCGCTGCACCTGGCCACGACCGTTGCACTCCGAGCAGGTGACCGGCTGCGTGCCTGCCCCCGCGCCCGATCCGTCGCAGTCTTCACAACGCAGCGCGGTGCGCACCCCGACCGAGACCGTCGCCCCGAAGACGGCCTGAGCGAACTCGATGTCGGCCACCACCTCGAGGTCCTGGCCACGCGGCGGCCCGGCCGGCCCACCGCGGCCGCCACCGAACGGGTTGCCCCCGCTGCCGCCGAAGAACGCCTCGAACAGGTCGCCGAATCCCCCGCCGCCGAACATGTCGCCGACGTTCGGCCCGCCCGCAGCGGATCCGACGCCGGCTTCACCGAAGCGGTCGTAGCGAGCCCGAGTGTCGGCATCGCTGAGCACTTCGTACGCCTGGGCAACCTGCTTGAACCGCTCCTCGGTCGCCGGGTCGCCAGGGTTGGCGTCGGGGTGCAGTTCGCGGGCCTTCTGGCGGTAGGCCTTCTTGATCTCGTCGGCGCTCGCCGAGCGCGACACCCCCAGCAGCTCGTAGTAGTCGGCCACTATGCGGCACCCTCTCCCAGTCGCTTGGCGAGACGGTCACTGACCACCTCGACCGTGGCCAAAGCCTGCGGATAATCCATTCGTGTCGGTCCGAGGATCCCGATCGTGCCGACCTGATCGCCGTCGACCACCACGGGCGCGACGACGACCGAGCACACCGCCAACGGCTCGACGCCGTGCTCGGCCCCGATGGCCACGGTGAGACCGCGATCGAGGATGTCGCGTACCAGCGACACCACGACGTATTGCTGCTCGAGGGTGCGCAGGACGCTGCGCACCGTGTCGACGGCATCGAACGCCTGCGCCATCGACGACGCACCGCCCACGAACACCGACTCGTCGCTGCCGCCCTCACGCAGTGCGGAGAGCGCAGTGGCGCACAATGCGTCGACGGCAGGGTCTCCCGACGACCGGGCCGTCTCGGCCTTGTCGATCGAATGACCGACCATCCCCGCCTGCAGGTGCGCCGACGCCGCCGAGACCCGAAGATCCGAGGTGTCGGCATCGAGGTCGATCGTCTTGCTGTCGATGGTCCCGTTGCTGAAGACGGCGACGACGAGCGCATGACGGGCCGAGAGGCCGACGATCTGCACCGACCGCACCGTGGCCAGTTCGGCTCGCGGGCCGACCACAACTGCCGCATGATGCGTGACTTGGGCGAGCAGGTTGGTGGTTTGGTGCAGCAACTCTTCCAAGCGGCCGTGGGCGGTGTCGAAGAACGTGCCGACGCGTTGGGTCGCAGCCAGATCGAGACGGCCGGGCGTCGTGATGTGGTCGACGAAGAAGCGATAGCCCTTGTCGGTCGGCACTCGCCCGGCCGAGGTGTGCGGCTGCGCCAAGTAGCCCTCTTGCTCGAGCACCGCCATCTCGTTGCGAACCGTTGCCGAACTGACCCGAACACCGGGCAGATCGGCGATGTGCGTCGATCCCACGGGCTGCGCCGTGGTGATGTACTCCTGGACGACGGCTCGGAGGATGGAGGTCTTGCGTTCGTCGAGCATCTGGCACTCCAGGTTAGCGAGTGCTACCGGCGACGAGTCCGTATCGGCGCAACGCTTCAGCGCGTTCCGCGGCATGATCGACGATCGGTGCCGGGTACGCCGACGTGCCGATCTCGGGTATCCAGCGCCTGGTGTAGACCCCATCGCGGTCGAAGCGCTCGGCCTGCGCGGCCGGGTTGAACACCCGGAAGTACGGCGCAGCGTCGGTCCCCGTGCCGGCCGCCCATTGCCATCCGTGGCTGTTCGACGCCAGGTCGCCGTCGATCAAGTGACGCATGAAGTGGCGTGCACCCCATTGCCAGGGCAGGTGCAAGTCCTTCACCAGGAAGCTGGCGACGATCATCCTGACCCGATTGTGCATCCATCCGGTCGCCAGCAGTTGGCGCATGCCGGCGTCGACGATGGGAAACCCGGTGCACCCCTGTGCCCACGCGACGAACCGTTGCCGGGCGGCCGCGTCGGAGTCGACGGGCATGGCATCCATCCGCACGTCGAGGTTGGACCAGCCTGACTCCGGCCGGCGATGCAGCACATCGGCGTAGAAGTCGCGCCAGGCGAGCTCCGACGTGAACGCGTCGTGTGCAGGCCCCGGCGCCAGGTCGGCGAGCAACTGCCGTGGGTGCACGACACCCCACCGGATGTCGGCAGACATCCGGCTGGTCCCGTCGACCGCCGGAAGGTCGCGCACCTCGTTGTATCGGTCGAGCCAATCGTCGGCAAACCCCGACCACCGAGCAGCTGCGGCGGCCTCGCCGATGTCGGGCAGTTCGCAGCCGGGGTCGACTGCTGGTGGCGGACCGTCGCAGGCGACTGCCGGCGCGCCGTGCCATTCCACCTCGGGCCGATCGAGCGGAGCGGCAATGGTTCTCGTTCGCCATCGCCGCAGGAACGGAGTGAACATCGCGTACGGGTTGCCATCGTCTTTCACGATCGTCCCGGGGGCGACGGCGTACGGCGTTCCGCGTCCGACCATGCTGCGGTCGGTGGCGCGCAGCCGTTCGGCCACGACCTCATCGCGTCGCCGCCCGTACGGCCCGTAGTCGCGGGTCACGAAGACGGTCGCCGCGTCGACCTCGTGTGGCGAACTGCGGCACGATCGTCGGCCGGGTCGCCGTAGCGGTACACGAGTGCGCCGTTCATCGACTCGTCGAGACGATGCAAGGCACCGTTCATGTAGGCGCGGCGAGGTGCTCCCGCCGCGGCGAACGCAGGGTCGACGACGAACAACGGCACAACCGGCAGCCCGGTAGACGCCGCGGCGACCAACGCCGGGTGATCGCCGAGGCGCAGATCGCGTCGAAACCACATCACCACACAGCGCACACACGGAGTCTCGCCTACGGTGTGACCTCGTGTCCGATCCTGTGGTTGCCGGTCCCTCGCTGATCCTGCTCGTACGGCACGGGGCGACCGAATGGTCCGAGAACGGCCGGCACACCGGTCGCACCGACCTCCCCTTGCTGGAGAAGGGCCGGCACCAGGCCGACCGCCTGCCGCCGCTGCTGGCGACCTTGTCGGAGGGCGCCATGCCATTGGTGTTCACCAGTCCGCTCGAGCGGGCGATGGAGACGGCGCGCCGTGCGGTGCCAGGGATCGAGGCGACGGTGGTCGAGGCGCTCGCCGAGTACGACTACGGCGACTACGAAGGGCTGACGTCGGAACAGATCGGCGAGCGACACCCTGGATGGAACCTGTTCGTCGACGGCTGCCCGGGCGGCGAAAGCCTGCACCAGGTCGTGGCCCGCTGCGACGGGTTCATCGCCAAGCTGGAGCGGACCGCGCGAGGTCAGGCTGCGATCGTGTTCACCCACGGTCACCTCAGCCGCATCCTCACGACTCGGCTAGTCGGACTGCCGCCCCAAGCCGGTGCTGTCTTGCAGAACGATGCCGCCTCCGTAGGGATCATCTCCGACAAGCGTGGGGACTATGTGATCACCGGTTGGAACATTCGCGCCGACTGACCGACGACGCGCCGCTGCGCCGAACGCCACGACCACCAGCGCGACCACGCTCCCGTAGGCCAGGCTCCACTCGGCACTGACGTGGTCGGCGACCCACCCGGTGATCGGGGCACCGATCGGCGTCGTGCCGAGGAAGGCCACCGCGCCGAGGGCCAGCAGCCTGCCGCGCATGTTGGGCGGGCTCTCCTGCTGCGAGATCGCATTCAGGGCAGCGATGAACGCAGCGCCGCCGGCGCCGAGCGGCAGGCTGACCAGGTAGGCCACCCAGATCGACGGCGCCCAGGCCACGCCGAACCCGCTGAGCCCCAGCACCACCGCCGCGCCGAAGAACCACGCCGACCCGATCCGCGGCCGCGCCGCCGTCATCAACGAGCCGACGAGGCTGCCGACGCTGGTCACGGCGAGCAGCCAGCCGAACAACTGCTTGTTGCCGAAACGGAGATCGGCCAGCTTCAACAACGACACGCCATAGTTGAAGGCGAACGTGCCGATCACGGTGAAGGACGAGGAACAAGATGAGCAGTCGCCGGTTGTGCCGCACGAACCGCAGCGCCTCGCGCACCGGCTGACCGCCTCGAGACGCCGGCGGGGAGATGTACAGCTGCGTGGTGTCGATCCGCCAGATCGGCCACAGGATCGCGGTGAACGAGAGCCCGTTGATGATGAACAGCCAGCCGGGATCGAGCCAGCGGACCAACAGCGCCGCCAGAGCCGGCCCGAAGATGCGCGAGCCGGTCATCACCGCGGTGTTGAGCGACACGACGTTGGAGATGTGGCGCGGCTCGACCAGCTCGATCACGAACCCACGGCGGGCGGGGTTGTCGACCGCCTGCACCGCGCCGTTGCCGAGCGACACGAGGTAGATGACGGGCAGCGATGCCAAACCGGCGAGGGCCAGCAGACCCAGCAAGATGGCCAGCGCCGCCTGCCCGCCCTGGGTGAGCATCGTCATCTTGCGCTTGTCGACGCGGTCGGCGATCGCGCCGGCCCACACGCCCAACACGAGCATCGGGAGGAACTGGCAGAACAAGGTGATGCCGACGTCGGTGGCCTTGCCGGTGCGCTGATACACCAACAGCGACACCGCGGTCATCTGGATCCACGAGCCGATGTTGCTGAAGCTCAGGCCCAGAAAGAACAGCCGGGCATTCCGATGCTCCAGCGAGCGGAACATCTGCGACTGGGCCATCGCCGTTCTTTCTAGCGGCAATCGTCCGCAAGTGGAGCAAATTGGCGAGCCGTCGTCCTGGGGTCGGGTGGTAACGTGCGATCGTGCTCGTTGCCACGCGCGGCCGGAAATTCTTGCTCGCTGCGATCGTTGCGGTCACAGCGGCTTGTTCGTCACCCTCCGCGGAGAATCCTGAAGTGCGTGCCGGAGCCGTCTACGACTCGATCGTTCGATGGTTTGCGCAGAGATCCGCCGACGATCCCGATCCCCTCCCCGTGTTCGTCGAACCCCGCGGAGAGGGCGCATCGATCCAACTCGACGTGCAAGCGGAGTTGATCAAGTCGACCAAAGACGTCGCCACGGTGCGGTTCATCGACTCGCGAGACGAGGCTCTGGTCACCAACGAGGACGGCACGGTCGTCGTCGCCGATGGCGGCATCCTCATCCGGCTCGCCCCGGTGGTCGAGGAGGTGCACAAGGTGCACATCGACGTCGATGTGCACGACCACGACGAACAGTTCCGAACAATGCAGTTCAACCTCGATCTCATCGGCGACCGCTGGGTCATCCAAGGATCACCAGTCGACGTACCCGTCGGCTAGTGCCGCGCCCGGCAACGGTCGCAGAGACGCACCCTTCGGCGTGCACACGGCCTTCTCACCCCGGTCGGGCGCGATCTCGGTACTCCTGCTACTCACACCTCGCCCAACCAGGCACAACGGGTTCGATTTCAGTACGTCCGCTACCGAAAGCGCGCCCGACCAACCTCGAGAAGGGCGCACCGAGCGGGCGGTCACTCGGCCGGTCGCAGACGGGGCAGCGTGCAGTGTGGCAGCCCTAGGTCGGTTGCGGGCCGGGCACGATTTCCACGGCACCGCTGCCGCGCAGTCGGCGCTCGGCTATCAATGCACCGGCTGCCTCGATGACGGTACGCGAGTCGTCGGCCGTCGGATCGAACGTGCCGTCGACGACCGCGGCGATGCGGGCCGCCAGTGCGTCCCAATCCGGCTGAGCAGCCGAGTCCAGGGGCGCCGGCCCTCGCGCGTCGAGCACGCGCACGGAGCTGTCGGCGACGACGATGGCGACGTAGTGATCGCCCTGCTCGGCAAAGCGCATCGCCTCGGCGAGCAGCGCCAACGGCAAGCCTTCGGTGGCCAGGCGCGGCCGCTGCCCCAGTAGCCACCGCCCGGCCTCGTGTCGCAGCGACAGCCGCAGCTCTGAGCCATAGGTGACGCCCCCGAGGATCAGCACCAGTGCCACCGCAGCGAAGCCGACCCGGGGCCCCGGGTACACCAGCACCGCAATCGCCGCGCCGGTCACGTTGGCCAACTGGAAGAGCAACTCGCTGCGAGAGATGATGCGACCGCGCATGAGGTGCGGTACGCCTCCGTACAGCGCGTCCATCGCCCGAGCAGCGACGCTGCCGCCGAGGCCGATCGCCAGCGCGATCGCCACGATGCTGAGGCTTCCGATCGTCACCACCCCGAACGCCGACATCGCCCCAGGGATCAGCAGCGTCAGCACGACGATCCCGTTCAACGAGAAGGCGCGGTTCAGCCACGGCGACACGATCGTGCCGCCGAACGTACCGATGCCCGCGGCCACGAGTGCGGCGACGAAGATCCACTCGTCACCTCCGCCGCGCTTGATCGACAACGCCAGCAGGAAGGTCAGGGCACCCTCCGCCGCGCGGATGGTCGCGACCGCCGGCACCGCCCGGCGCACGTCGATCGGCGTCTCGACGCGTATCACCGCGCTCTCGACGCGGGGCTCGATCGCCAGTGCCGGGATACGTGCGGCCAACACGGCGGCGATCACGAACACGACGGCGGCGACCAGCGGAAGCCACTTGACACCGACGAGCGCGATCAACCCGCCGCCGACCGCAGTGCCGATCCCGCCGGAAATGGTGCCGGTTCGGGCCAAGTGCCCACTGGCAGCCACCAACTCCGTGCGCGCCGGCAGCAACTGGGCCACCATTGCCGTCTTCGCCAGTGCGTAGGCCTTGCGCGACAGCAAGATGCCGAAGACCAACGGGTAGAACGCCAGCGACAGCAGCGAACTGACCAGCAAGAGCGCAAAGACGGCGCGAGCCAGGTGCGAACAGATGACGACGACACGCGAGCCGGCCCGAATGCGATCGAGTGCCGGCCCGACCACTTGCGCCACGACGGCGAGCGGCGCGGCGGTCAGCAGCAGGTACAACAGGATGCGGCTCCGAGACGCCTCCAGCGACACGCTGAAGAACAGCGAGCCGATGAGCGAGAGGGTGATCAGGGAGTCGGCGAAGTCGTCGACCGCGTGCATGATCGTGAGCCGGCGGATCGCTTTCGGACCGGCGATCGCCGCCTGCGCACGCGCCAACAGCATCGGCCGCGCCGTGTGTGCGTCAGCGGATGCTCGTGCCACCGCAACGAGTATCGCAGAGCGGCGCCTGGCGACGGGTCGTCTCGGGATCAGTCGTCGAGCTTGAGGGCGGAGATGAACACGTCGCCGGGCACCTCGACGCGCCCGATCGACTTCATCTTCTTCTTGCCTTCCTTCTGCTTCTCCAACAACTTGCGCTTACGAGTGATGTCACCGCCGTAGCACTTGGCGAGCACGTCTTTCCGCTTCGCCTTCACCGTCTCACGGGCGATCACCTTGCCGCCGATCGCTGCCTGAATCGGCACGTCGAACATCTGCCGGGGAATCAGTTCCTTCAACTTCTCGCACATCCTGTTGCCGTAAGCGAACGCCTTGTCGCGGTGGACGATGGTCGAGAAGGCGTCGGCCGGCACTCCGTTCAACAACAGGTCGACCCGAACCAGCTGACTGCGCTGGTAACCGCTGAGCTCGTAGTCGAGGCTGGCATAGCCCTGCGTGCGGCTCTTCATCTGATCGAAGAAGTCGACGACCACCTCGGCAAGCGGGATCAAGTAGTGCAGCTCGACCCGCTCGGGCGACAGGTACTCGAGCTTCGACATCTCGCCGCGACGCGACTGGCAGAGCTCCATCAACGTGCCCGTGTAGTCCTTGGGAGTGATGATCGTGACGCGGAAGAACGGCTCCTCGATGTAGTCGATGTTCTGAGTCGGTGGCAGGTCGGCCGGGTTGTCGATCAATTCGACGTCGCCATTGGTCTTGCGTACCCGGTACTCGACGCTGGGCGCGGTGGCGATCAGCGCCAGGTTGAACTCGCGCTCCAACCGCTCCTTGACGATCTCCATGTGCAGCAATCCGAGGAAACCACAGCGGAAGCCGAACCCCAGCGCACCGGAGGACTCCGGCGTGTACGAGATCGAAGCATCGTTCAGCCTCAGCTTCTCGAGACTTTCACGGAGCGTCTCGAAATCGTCGCCGTCGATCGGGAACAGACCGCAGAACACCATCGGCTTGGGATCGCGATAGCCGTGCAGCGCCGAGGTCGCGCCGTGAGCGAAGGTCGTGACCGTCTCACCACTGCGAGCATGTCCGACCTCTTTGATCCCGGCGATGAGGTACCCGACCTCCCCAGGCCCGAGTTCGGCCACCGGTGTCGGCACCGGCCGGCGGACGCCGATCTCGATCGCCTCCTGTGGCGTGCCCGCCTGCATGAACATCAGCTTCGACCCCGAAGTCAGACGGCCGTTCATCACCCGAATCGAGCTGACCACGCCTCGGTACTGGTCGTACTGGCTGTCGAAGATCAGCGCCTGCAGCGGCGCGTCGGGATCACCTTTCGGCGCCGGGATGCGCTCGCAGATCGCATCGAGCAGTTCACCAACGCCGTCACCCGTCTTGGCCGAGATCCGCAAGATGTCTTCGGCCGGGACCCCGAGGACCGTCTCGATCTCCATCGCGTACCGATCGGGGTCAGCGGCGGGCAGGTCGATCTTGTTCAGCGCGGCGACGATCTCCAGATCGTGCTCCATCGCCAGGTAGCAGTTGGCCAGCGTCTGCGCCTCGATGCCCTGCGCGGCATCGACCACCAGCACCACGCCTTCGCATGCGGCCAGGCTGCGGCTGACCTCGTACCCGAAGTCGACGTGGCCGGGGGTGTCGATCAGGTGCAGCGTGAAGCCCTTCCAGTCGACGCGTACGTTCTGGGCCTTGATGGTGATGCCCCGCTCGCGCTCCAGGTCCATGGTGTCGAGGTATTGCGACCGCATGTCTCGGGCGTCGACGGCATTGGTGATCTCCAGAATGCGGTCGCTGAGGGTGCTCTTGCCGTGATCGATGTGGGCAATGATCGAGAAGTTGCGAATTCGTGAGAGATCCATGGCCGGTCGCTAGATGCTACCGGCGTGATCCCTGACCTGTTGGGCGACACGGTTGGAGCGATGGGGCGGCGCTGTTAGCCTTGCGGGGCTTATCCAACGTGCGAGCCAACTACTGCGAGAGAGTCTTCCCCAACGTGGCAAATATCAAGAGTCAGAAAAAGCGAATCCTCACCAACGCCAAGGCGGCCGAGCGGAACAAGGCCGTCAAGAGTGAGTTGAAGACCCGCAGCAAGAACGCCGTCAACGCCATCGGTACCGAGACCGGTGAAGAGTCACTGCGACTCGCCGTGAAGCGCCTCGACATGGCCGCCGCCAAGGGCGTCATCCACAAGAACCAGGCCGCTCGTCGCAAGAGCCGCCTGATGAAGAAGATCAACGCCGGCTGAGCACGTCGCCCGAAGCAAGTCACGCAATGTCCGGTGCAACCGGAGAAACGGCGACTCGCCGCCGGACCGCGGCGCATCAGCGCCGCGTGGTACCCGCCAAGCGGCTGAGGCGAGCCACGAGCACCTCCATCACCAGTTCGTCCGGCCATTCCTTGGCGCCACGCAGGTCGAGATCGGCCTGGGCCAGCAACCCGATGGCTCGCACGACGCCACTGTTGCCCAGCTTGCGGTATTGATCCAACGCCTTCTTGGCGGGAAACCCCGGCTTGATGCCCAGCACGGCCGCTGCCGACGCTTCGTCGTTGGCATTGGCGCCGTCGAGGGTCAGCAGCTTGGTGTATTGGGTGTGCAAGATCGCCATGACCTGCAGCGGATGCCGCTCGCCGGCGCGCATCATGCGATGCAGCAACAAGCAGCGATTTGGTCGTGTCACCACGATCGATGGCATCGGTCAGGTCCCACGGCGGCACGCCCCCGGCCTCGCCGAGGAACGGCTCGACGTCGACGACCTTCAAAGTCCGCGAGTCGCCGTATGCCGAGACCAGCGTCTCGAGAATGCCTTGCACCCGCCCCGCATCTTCGCCCAACCAGGAGGACAGCAAGGCGAGCGCCTGGTGATCGAAGCGCAGTCCGGCGGCGATGACCTGCTCCTCGAACCAGCCGCTGCGCTCGCGAGCACGCATCGGCGGCACCGTGTCGATCACGTGGCCACCCGACTTCTTCACCGCATCCGACAGGGCCTTGGCCAGGCGTCCGCCACCGGCCACGAGGACCAACTCCGTGCTCGGTAGCGGATCACCGAGATAGGCGATCAGCGGGGCGACATCGTCGGCCCCGAAGCGTCCGACGCCACGAGCGACGACGACGCGTGTCTCGGTGAGGAATGGCGGCGTCTGCGCGGCATCGACGATGGACCGCACTTCGTACTCGTCGTCGTCGAACTCGTCGACCATCAGAGAGCGGTCGCCATCGCCGATGAGGCGGTGCACGACCTCCGACACGGCGGTGAGCAAGAGTGACTCGTCGTCGCCGGTGATGAGGTGGACAGCCATGCCGACTCAGATTGGCACATCGCCGGCCGAGCGGCGCCAGCGATGCCGCATCAGCAGTGCACCGACTCCGCACACGACCACGGCCCAACCGACCACCGCCCAGCCCGGCGATGGCTCGACGTCGGCGGCAAGGTAGGCCACGGTGGAGACCCAGCGTGAGCCGGCGGCACACGGAGCCATCACCACCGGAGCAAGTGGTGTGACCACGGCCGACAGCAGCCCGGCGGGGATGCCGAACAACATCACGAACCCGGCGACCGGTACGGCGAGCAGGTTGGCCGGCAACGACACCAATGGCAGGCGATGGAACACCAGCCAGCTCGGCAACACCACGCCAACCTGCGCGCCGAGTGTGACCGAGATCGGCGTGCGCAGCCACGATGGCCCTGGCAGACGCCGGGCCAATGGCGGAGCGACGACGCAGACGCCGGCGGTCGCGCCCGCCGACAACCAGAACCCGACGGACCAGACCAACATCGGGTCGACGAGCACCAGAATCGTGACGGTCCACGCCAGCAGGCGGACGACGGATTGTTGGCGACCGAGCACGAACGACGAACTGGCCAACATGGCCATCACGCCGGCGCGCAGCACCGACGGCTCGAAACGGGTCAGGACCATGAACCACCCGATCAAAGCCAGCGTCACGCCCCATCGACCCCATCGACGCAATCGGCGCAGTAAGGCGAAGCTGCAGCCAACAGAAAAGATGACGTTCTCGCCCGAGACCGCCGTCAGATGGGAAAGGCCCGACGACCGGAACGCGGTCACCATCGCTGGGGATTCGCGGGCATCGTCGCCGATCACCAGGCCGCTGAAAAGCGCGGCGTCGTCGGCGTGCATCGTCGACTCGGCGGCACGCCGGAGTGCCGTGCGCACCCGCGACGATGTTCGGTACAACGGCGATCCCTCGTGCCAGTCGCCGACCACGTCGGCGTCGAATCGCCCGACCACGTGGCGGATCTGGGCACGGCGTTCGTTCGACACCGTGCGACGCCTCGTGCCGCGCACGTAGATGCGCTCCCCCGCCTGGCGATCGACCAGCCGTCGGCGCGGCGAGCCGTACGCCCACAGATCGAAACGCTCGCCGCTGACCTCGATCGTCACGCGCAGGCCGCTTCCGTACGGCGCCGGATCGCCGACGACGGTGACCCAGCCGGAGTACTCACCGGTCTGGCGCGGGAAGGCCGCGTGCCACTCCACCTGCGAACGCCACCCACCACCGATCCCCACGACCAAGGCGGCCAGCAACACCGCGGGTGCACGCCAGAGGACGAACGCGACGAGAGCAACCAGCCCGATCCACCACGGTGACCGGCTCCAGACGCCGACGACCGCGGCGAGCATGATCATCACCACGTGCCCGTCCCCGAACGGGTGCCGCTGCCGCTCACGCGACACGTCGTACGCTCTGGTCATCGACGCCATGCCGGTCATCCACCAGCCCGTGCCCCTGGGACCGCGCGCCTATCGCTCGAAGCTGCGCGGCGCGGGCCCATTCGTCGCGCTGCTGCCTCCGGCGGCGTTGGGCTGTGTATCGCTGCTGTTGCTGAGCGCACACACATCGCTGACTCGTGGCGTCGCCGGGTTCCTGACCGCAGTGTTTGCCGCGCCAGGGCTCCTGGTGGCCGGCGCCCCACTGCGATCGGGTGGAGGCGTGTACGTCGGTGGCGTGGTGGGAAGTGGTGTGCTGTGGATGATCGTCGGTGTGATCGCGGCGCGACGCGCCACGCAACTGCCGGTCGCGTCGTGGCGGGACTTCTGGCGCGAGTACACCTGGTTGGCCGTCGGCGTGTGGCTGGGCGCGCTGGTGGCGCTGATCGCCGTGGACCTCGTGTTCGGACGCGCCCTGTTCTGATCACACGGTCACCAGGCCGCGCAGTGCATCGAGCTTGGCCGGGCCGATCCCGCGCACGTCGCCCAGTTGCTCGACGGTCTGGAACGGGCCGTGCTGCTGCCGGTGGGAGACGATCGCCGCTGCCGTGGCCGGCCCGACACCCGGCAGCCCGTCGAGTTGTTCTGCGGTCGCCGAGTTGAGGTTGACGGGTCCGATGGGAGCGGTGTTGCCGACGACCACCACATCTGCACCCACGACCGGCGGGACGGTGCCGCCGACCTTCGGCACGTAGACGCGCTCCCCGTCGTGCACCGCTGCGGCGAGGTTGACGACATCGAGGTCAGCCCCGACCACGACGCCTCCAGCCGCAGTCACCGCATCGGTGACTCGCGCCGGATTGTCGAGCGTGTACACGCCGGGCACGGCGACGGCGCCGGCCACGTAGACCACGATCGACGCAGCGACCGCGGACGACGCCGTGGAGACTGATGCATCGCCGCTCGCCGGTCCGACCGAGGTGCTGGTCGTACTGGACGAGCGCGCCGCAAACGGCAACTGATCCTCGGCGCGGCTCGGCGAGCCCTTGAGGAGCCACGTGCCGCCGAGGACCACGGCGATGACCGCCAGCGCAGTTGCCACCAACCGGCCCGGCCCGAACCAGACCACCCACTCCCGGAATCGCTCGCTCGGCGACCGCGGCGCCGCAGGCCGGGGAAGACTTGAATCCATGACGACCCTCCGTGCAATGCGCACTCGGCTGGGCGCGCTCGGCGCGCCGCTGGCTACTGGGGGAAGTCAGGGCCGGACACTATCGACCGCCTTGCGGTTTGACTACGAGGCGATGGGCGCCTGCAACTCGTCGCGGACCGCGGTGGTCAACGAGCGGCGAGCAACCCAGTCGGCCTCGATCTCCAGCGGGATCCTCAGGTAGGCCCCATGATGGTCTCGACCACGTAGGCGCCACAACGCGTAAGGCCCCAGGTATCGAACAGCGAAGCCGACGACACCGAACCGCTTCCATTGGCGCACGTGCACGAGTTCGTGACGCAGCAGATACGGCGAGGCCTTCCCGCGTCGCACGATCACCAGCGACCCGATCGTGATGCCATCGGCGCCCTTCGGCACGGGGCCGCCCTCCCACAGGCGATACCCATCGCGGCGTTCGATGCGATGTTCGATCGGCACGATCAGACCCTAGCCGGGATCGTCAGTAGAGACGGGTTGTCAACTGCTTGCGATAGGTGGCAGTGCGTGGGTCCTCAGGGCCCATGAGCTCGAGAATGTCGACGAATTGCTGGCGCGCCTCGTCATCGCCTTTCACCTTGTCGAGCAGATCCGCCAATCGAGAGTCGTAGTCGTCGGTCGCCAGGGTCGGCTCGGTACTGACCCGCGCCGCCGCGGCCACCTTGCGTGTGCGATCGGTCTCCGGGATCCGGGCCAGGTAGCCGAGCGCCTCGTCGGGCTCGCCCCGGGCGACCAGCATCTCGGCGAGGCCGACGATGGCATCTTCATTGCCCGGCTCCAGTTCCAGCACTGCCCGGTATGCGCCTTCGGTGCCTTCGGCCATCAACGACGCGACCGTGCGCTCGGCTTCGGAGGGCAACAGGTTGGCGACGAACTCTTCGATCACGTGCTCTGGATGGGCGCCCACAAAGCCATCGACGACTTCGCCCTTCTTCAGCGCATACACCGCCGGGATCGACTGCACTTGGAACGCCTGAGAGACGCCCGGATTCTCGTCGACGTTGACCTTGACCAGCACGACCTGACCATTGGTCGCATCGGTGACCTTCTCGAGGATCGGGCCGATCGTGCGGCACGGGCCACACCAAGGGGCCCACAAGTCGACGACCACCGCGGCGGTGTTCGAACGGTCGACGACCTCTGTCTGGAATGTTGCGTCGGTGACATCGATGGCCATGTGGGCACGATACCGGGATACCGTACGGGCAGCATGAACGAGGTGCCGGGCATCCATGTTGAACGGGTCACAGCGTGGCTCGAGGCCAACATCTCCGGGGCTCGCGGCCCGTTCGCCTTCGAAGTCATCGCCGGTGGGCACTCCAACCTCACGTATCGCGTGGTGGGCGCCGACGGCACCGCCTACGTCTTGCGGCGACCTCCGTTGGGGCACCGCTTGGCGAGCGCCCACGACATGGGTCGCGAGCACCGCATCATCGCCGGACTGCAACGGTCAGCCGTGCCGGTTGCCCCCGCGCTCGGTCTGTGCCGCGACGAAAGCATCAACGATGCACCGTTCTACGTGATGGGCTTCGTCGATGGTCACGTCGTGCGCGATCGTGTCACGGCGGAAACGGCGTTGACCCCATCGGCGCGGCGGCACGCCAGTGAATCGCTCGTCGACACGATGGCCGCGATCCACGCGGTCGATCTCGAGGCATGCGGTCTGGCCGATCTCGGCAAGCACGAGGGGTACATCGCTCGCCAACTCAAGCGTTGGTATGGCCAGTGGAACGACCAGAAGACACGTGACGTACCGGCCATCGATCGGGCCTTCGAGGCACTGTCACAGCGGATTCCCGAGCAGGGCCCGGCCACACTGGTGCACGGCGACTATCGGCTCGACAACTGCATCGTCGGCGACGACGGGGCGATCCGCGCCGTGCTCGACTGGGAGATCTGCACGCTCGGCGATCCGATGGCCGACGTCGGATTGCTGCAGGTGTACTGGACCGGCCCGGGCGACGAGGCGTCGGCATGGGCCGCTACGGCGACCACCGCCGATGGCTTCCTGGATCGTCACGAGCTGATCACTCGCTACGCGTCGATCAGCGGGCGCGACATGTCGCAACTTCCCTTCTACGTCTCGTTCGCCTACTGGAAGCTGGCGTGCATCCTGCAAGGGCGTCTACTACCGATACCTGGGTGGCGCACTGGGGTCACGCGACCCCGCCGAGCTCGAGCCGTTCGTGGTGCAGATCGACGGCGCGGCGGCGAGGGCAGCCGAGTGCCTGGAGGGACTGTCATGACCGAGCCGTACGTGTTGCACGAACCGTTGCCGACGCTCGACCAACCGGTCATGGTCGTGATGCTCACCGGTTGGATCGATGCCAGCGCCGCGGCCGCCTCGGCCATGGCCACCGTGCAGGAGGAATGGTCGGTGCGACCGCTGGCCACATTCGACGGTGACACGTTCATCGACTACCGAGCCCGCCGACCCACGATGGAACT
Organism: Ilumatobacteraceae bacterium; assembly: GCA_963805445.1. Taxonomy (GTDB): domain Bacteria; phylum Actinomycetota; class Acidimicrobiia; order Acidimicrobiales; family Ilumatobacteraceae; genus JAENVT01. Next base: position 59,509 of record CAWDUI010000012.1, read on the forward strand.
GCGCGAGGGCGTGAACGTCAGGCTGCTGTGGTCCGACATCGAGCTCCATGTCGGCCGCGACTCGGAAGGCCACGACGTGCTGACACTCAGTGGGCCCGAGCCCGACTCGCAGTGGCGAAGGTTCGCCGATTCGGTCTCGACGTTGGCCGTCGAACTGGGTGTGCGCCAGATGGTCGTCCTCGGCGCATACCCGTTCGCCACGCCCCACACCCGCGACCCGCGGCTGTCGAGCAGTTCGCCCTCGGCCGACGTCGTCGACCAGCGTCGCCTACCTCAAGAACTCCGTCGACGTGCCGGCAGGCATGGGCGCCGTGCTCGAGCACGCGTTCACCGACAAGGGAGTGCCGTCGTTGGGCATCTGGGCGCAAGTGCCGCACTACGTCAGCGCAATGAGCTACCCGGCCGCCACACTGGCCTTGTTGAACGGCCTGCACGAGGTGGCCGGGCTCGTGGTCGACGCAGCAGCGATTCGCCAGGAGACCATCATCCAACGCCAGCGCCTCGACCAGTTGGTGGCCAGCAACGACGAGCACCGCGCCATGGTCAGCCAGCTCGAAGAGCTCTACGACCAAGCCCAGCAGCAGACCGATCTGTTGGGCACCGGTGGCATGCCGACCGGCGACGAACTGGCCGCCGAGTTCGAGCAGTTCCTGCGCGACCAGGACACCTGACACTCACACCGTCGGGAGTACGGTCGGCGCCATGAAAGTCGACGGAGGGGTCAGCAACGAGCTCGGCAAGGCGGCAGCAAGCGCCAAAGAGACCGAGGCAGCGGGATACGACGGGGCGTGGTCGGTGGAAACGGCTCACGATCCATTCATGCCCCTGTTGCTCGCCGCAGAGCACACCGAACACTTGGAGCTCGGCACCTCGATCGCCGTCGCCTTCGCCCGCAATCCGATGACGTTGGCGAACATCGGATGGGACCTCCAGGCATTCGCCAAGGGGCGCTTCATCCTCGGTCTCGGCAGCCAGATCAAGCCGCACATCACGAAGCGGTTCAGCATGGAGTGGAGCCATCCGGCGCCACGCATGCGCGAGATGATCCTCGCCATCCGGGCGATCTGGGACACGTGGCTGAACGGCACACCGCTGGCATTCCGCGGCGAGTTCTACACACACACGTTGATGACACCGTTCTTCACCCCCAACCGCACCGACCTCGGCGACTTCGGTGTGCCGCGGATCTTTCTGGCCGGCGTCGGCGAGATGATGACCGAGGTCGCCGGCGAGGTGTGTGACGGGTTCATCTGTCACGGGTTCACCACCGAGCGATACCTCCGTGAGGTCACCGTGCCGGCCCTTGCTCGTGGTCGTGCCAAGGCGGGCAAGACGATGGAGGGGTTCGAGATCGTCGGGCCTTCGTTCGTCGTGACCGGCAACAACGAAGCCGAGACGGCGGCGGCCGAAGCCGGCACCCGCCAGCAGATCGCGTTCTACGGCTCGACCCCCGCATACAAGGGCGTGCTCGAACTGCATGGATGGGATGGCTTGCACGAGGAGCTCAACGCGCTCTCCAAGAAGGGTGGCTGGGTCGAGATGGGCAACCTCATCACCGACGACATCCTCAACACCTTCGCCGTCGTCGGCGGACCCGAGCAGATCGCCCCCGAACTCCTGCGTCGCTACGGCGACGTCATCCAGCGGATCAGTTTCTACGCTCCCTACAAGAGCGACCCGGATCGCTGGCGAGGCGTGCTCGCCGCCCTCCAAGCGGCTCCGTAGCCCGAGTCGAGTGTCTCAGGCCCACCTCGGTGCCTTGGAGCACTCGGCTGGGTCAGACGAGGTCGAGTGATTCCTCCAGGTACAACTCGCGGCACTTGGCCCGCTGCAGCTTTCCCGAGGAGGTCTTCGGCAGCGTGCCGGGCTTGACCAGCATCACGTCACGCGGCGGCAGCCCGCAGACCTCGAGCGTGCGATGGTGCACCGCCTCACGCACCAGCGGCGGATCGTCGGTTCGCACCTCGGCGACCACGACGACGCTCTCCTTGCCCTTGTACCCCTCGACACCGAAGGCGATCACGTTGCCCGCCCGGACACCTTCGAGGGAGGCGCAGGCCCGCTCGATGTCTTCGGGAAAGACGTTCCGGCCTCCGACGATGATCACGTCCTTGATCCGCCCACACAGCACCAACTCACCCTCGATGATGTACGCCAGGTCGCCGGTGCAGAGCCACCCGTCGTGGAACAGTGCGGCGGTCGCATCGGGTCGCTTGTAGTAGCCGGGGGTGACCGACGTGCCGCGCAGCAGCAGCTCGCCGACATGACGCTCGGGCAGCTCGACTCGGGAAATCGGATCGACGACCCTCATCTCGAGTCCCGGCACCGCCGTGCCGAGGCGGGGTATCCGTCGCACGTCGAGCTCTTCTTCGGCGTCGGCGAGATCCAAGGGCTTGGCAATGCGGTCACGTTCCAGCACGACCCGATCGACCGAGTCGCACACCATCCCGCGGTGACGAGGCGGGAACACACCACCGATCGCCAGCTCGGCCATGCCGAACGCCGGGAACACGCTGCCGGGCTTGAAGCCGAACGGTGCGGCGGCCTCGACGAACGCCTCGACCGCCTTCGGGTCGACGGGCTCGGCACCGCTGAGCGCCAGGGTGAGCTGCGACAGATCGAGGTCGTGCATCCGACCGAGGGCGCGGGTGGCAAGAACCCACGAGAAGTTCGGCCCGGCGGTGGCCGTGCCGCCGCCAGTCGCTGATCCACTGCATCCAGTTGCCCGGCTTGGCCAGGAAGTCCTGCGGCGCGGCCTGAACCAGCTGGCACCCGTTGGTCATCGGGATCGACAAGAACCCGACCAGGCCCATGTCGTGGTACAGGGGCAGCCACGACACCATCACCTCGGCCTCGTCGAGCTCGGCAGCGGTACACGAGGCATCGATGTTGGCGGCCAGGACACGGTCGGGGATCATCACGCCCTTGGGCTCGCTGGTCGAGCCGCTGGTGTACTGCAGGATGACGAGCCGCTCGGGATCGTGCGACGGGATCTCCAGCTGATCTCCCGACGGCGCGGTCGACGAGCCGGGCAGCACGCTTGCCATCAGTTCGATCGGCGGATCGCCGGGGGCGTGCTCGTAGAAGGCGGCCAGCAACTCGTCGACCAAGACGAGCTTGGCATCGCCGTGGCGGATGCGACCCCTGGTCGAATCGATGAAGGCGTCGAGCGAACCCATCCGCATCGGCAACGGCAACACCATGCTGGCGATGCCGGCCAGCCAGCACCCTTGGATGATCGTGATCAGCTGCCGAGAGGTCGGACCGAGGATCGCGACGTGGTCGCCGGGGACCAGCCCACGGGCCTGCAAGGCGGCGCCGACGACTCGGGCCTCGTCGTGGATCTCCCGCCATGGAACGAACGAATCGCCTTCGGTCGGCGCCACCGACGGCCCGACGAAACGCACGCCGGTCGGTCGATCAGCAGCGGCGATGATGCGGTCGACGATGCCGACATACTGCGACCCGGTTGGCGAAGACATGATTTGCCACCGTAGTAGCGACGCGACGCATCGTAGAATCTTTGGAATATGACATCGGCTCCCACCACTCCCGACGATGCCCCGAAGTTTCGGTACACCGGCGCCTCTGGCGCAAGAGATCGAGCTTCGCTGGCAGGATCGGTGGGAGGCTGACGGCACGTTCGAGGCGCCGAACCCGGCCGGGCCGCTGGCCGACCCTGCACGGATCGCCGGGCGGCCGAAGATCTTCGTGCTCGACATGTTTCCCTATCCCTCCGGCACGGGCCTCCACGTCGGCCATCCCCTGGGCTTCATCGGCACCGACATCTACAGCCGATACAAGCGGATGACCGGCTTCAACGTGATGTACACGATGGGCTTCGACGCCTTCGGTCTGCCCGCCGAGCAGTACGCCGTCGAAACCGGTCAGCACCCGGCCATCACCACTGCCGCAAACGTGACCAACTATCGCCGCCAGCTGCGGCGCCTCGGCCTCAGCCACGACGCCCGCCGCAGCATCAGCACCACCGACCCCGGCTACTACCGCTGGACGCAGTGGATCTTCCTGCAGATCTTCAACTCGTGGTACGACACCGAAGCCGGCAAGGCCCGCCCGATCAGCGAGTTGATCGCGCAGTACGAATCCGGCGACGCGGGCGACGGCGGACGGTCGGGCGTGGGCTGACCTGTCGCCGGCAGAGCGCAACGTGGTCGTCGAGGGGCACCGCCTGGCCTACGTCAGCGACGCTCCCGTCAACTGGTGCCCGGGCCTCGGCACGGTCGTGGCCAACGAGGAGGTCACCGCCGACGGTCGCAGCGACCGCGGCAACTTCCCGGTGTTCAAGCGCAACATGCGCCAGTGGATGATGCGGATCACCTCGTACGCCGACCGCCTGATCGCCGATCTCGACCTGTTGGAGTGGACCGACGCCATCAAGGCGATGCAGCGCAACTGGATCGGCCGCAGCGACGGCGCTTCGGTGCACTTCGCCTCGCCGGCCGGCCCGATCACGGTCTTCACGACCCGCCCCGACACGCTGTTCGGCGCAACGTTCATGGTGCTGGCGCCCGAGCACCCGCTGGTCGACCGGCTGACCACGCCCGAGCGACGCGACGTCGTCGCCCAGTACCGCCATCAGGCGGCGTCGAAGAAGGACATCGACCGGCAAGACGACACCCGCGAGAAGACCGGCGTCGCCACCGGTTCGTACGCGATCAACCCGCTCACCGGCGAATCGATCCCGATCTGGATCGCGGATTACGTCCTGATGGGCTACGGCACCGGAGCGATCATGGCCGTGCCGTGCGGCGACCAGCGCGACTTCGAGTTCGCCCGCCTGTACGGCCTGCCGATCCCGGCGATCCAGCAGCCGCCCGACCGCAGCCTCGACACCGCAACGTGGGACAGCGCCTTCGTCGGCGACGCGCCGTACGTCAACAGCTCCAACGATTCGCTCGACCTCAACGGCATCGACAGCGTCGCCACGGCCAAACGGCTGACCAATCAGTGGCTCGCCGAACACGGCCACGGCGAGGCCGCAGTCACCTACAAGCTGCGCGACTGGCTGTTCAGCCGGCAGCGCTACTGGGGGGAACCATTCCCCATCGTCTACGACGTCGACGGCAATCCGCACGGCCTTCCCGACAGCGAACTGCCGCTGGTGCTGCCGGAGACCGACAGCTTCTCGCCGCGCACCTTCGACCCCGACGACGAGTTCTCCAACCCGGAGAGCCCACTCGATCGGCTGGAGTGGTGGACCCACGTGGAGCTCGACCTGGGTGACGGGCCGCAGCAGTACCGGCGCGACACCAACGTGATGCCGCAGTGGGCCGGCAGTTGCTGGTACGAGCTGCGCTACCTGGACCCGACCAACGAGCAGCGATTCGTCGACCCCGAGGTCGAGCGCTACTGGATGGGCCCGCAGCCGGTCGGCCACGACGGTCACGAACACCCCGGCGGCGTCGACCTGTACGTCGGCGGCGTCGAGCACGCCGTGTTGCACCTGCTGTACGCACGGTTCTGGCACAAGGTGCTGTTCGACCTCGGTCACGTGTCGTCGAAGGAGCCCTACTACCGGCTGTTCAACCAGGGCTACATCCTGGCCGCGGCGTTCAAGGACGAGCGCGAGATCTACGTCGACGCCACCGAGGTCGTCGAGCGCGACGGCAACTACTTCCACGGTGATCTGGTCGTCACGCGCGAGTGGGGCAAGATGGGCAAGAGCCTGAAGAACGCCGTCACGCCCGACGACATCTGCCAGAGCTACGGCGCCGACACCTTGCGCCTCTACGAGATGGCCATGGGCCCGCTCGACGCATCTCGCCCGTGGGAGACGCGCGACGTCGTCGGCATGTACCGCTTCCTGCAACGGCTGTGGCGCAACATGGTCGACGAGGAGACGGGCGAACGTGTCGCTGCTCGACGCAGGACGCCACGATCGAAACGCAGCGCCTGCTGCACCGCACCATCAGTGGCGTGCGTGACGACATGGAGGCGTTGCGGTTCAACACCGCGATCGCCAAGTTGATCGAGCTCAACAACCACCTGACCAAGCTCGGTGGCTGCCCTCGCGACGTCGCCGAGCCGTTGGTGTTGATGGTCGCCCCGCTGGCGGCACACCTCGCCGAGGAGCTGTGGGCCAAGCTCGGCCACGCCGACTCCGTGGCCTACCAGCCGTTCCCCACCGCCGACCCGGCCCTGCTCGTTGCCGAGACGGTCGAGTACCCGGTGCAGGTCAACGGCAAGGTTCGCGGACACATCACCGTCGCCGCCGACACCGAGCCCTCGGGCGTCGAGGCGGCAGCACTGGCCGACGACAAGGTCATCGCCTCACTGGCCGGGGCAACACCCAAGAAGGTGATCGTCGTCCCGGGTCGGATGGTCAACATCGTCGCCTGACCTCAGCTTTACATCGCAAGGCTGCAGTCTTTAGTCTGAGTCGAGTCTGGAGCATCGGACGCTGCTCCTGGAACGACGACGAGAGGACCCCATTGCGACGGGCAGCGGCATGGATAGGGGCGTGTGTGCTCCTGGCGGGAGTAACGGGCTGCGGCGCAGACCGCAACGACGCCGGTGGACCGCAGACGCCTCACGGCACCCCGCCGCCGGGCGGAACTGCGGTCAACGCGACCGTGCGCGAATGGCACGTGACCACCGACGTCAGCACGGTTCCCGCCGGACCAGTGAAGTTCACAACCGCCAACCTCGGCACGATCACCCACGAATTCGTGGTGGTCCGCACCGATATCCCCGACGGCGAGATACCTCTCGACGGGGACTCGTTCTCGGAGGACGCACCTGGCGTGTCGTCGCCCGGGGAGATCTCCGAGTTCGAGCCCAAGACCGTGGGCGAAACCGTGATCGATCTCGAGCCAGGGCACTACCAACTGGTCTGCAACCTCCCGAATCACTACAGCCACGGCATGCACATCGAGCTCGTCGTCGTCTAGGCGCTCCCCCGCTCGGCAATACTGGCTCGATGCCGGACTTGCCATACCTGTCTGCGCTCGAGTTGCTCGAATTGTTCCGCGACGGCGAGTTGTCGCCGACGGAACATCTCGAAAGTGTGATCGAGCAGATCGAGACACATGATCCGGCGCTCAACGCCGTCGTCGATCGCCGTTACGCCGAGGCTCGCACCGAGGCGCGTGCGGCCGAGCAGCGATACCTCGGAAAGGGCGACGCGCCCCGGCCGCTCGAAGGGCTGTGTGTGGCGGCAAAGGAGGAGCAACCCATGGCGGGGCGGTCGTGGACGCAGGGCTCGCTGGCGTTGGCCGACGAGGTCGCCAAGTACGACCATCCGATCATCGAGCGAATCCAGGCCGCCGGCGGCATCATCCACGTGCGAACCGCGACGCCCGAGTTCAGCTGTGCCGGCTTCTGCCACAGCGCCCTCTGGGGAGTGACGCGTAACCCGTGGAACACCGAGTTCTCGCCGGGCGGCTCGTCGGGAGGATCCGCCGCAGCGCTCGCGGCGGGCTACGCACCACTGGCCACCGGCAGCGACATCGGCGGCTCGATCCGCATCCCGGCGTCGTTCTCCGGGGTCGTCGGATTCAAGCCACCGTTCGGGCGGGTGCCCGGTCTCGCTCCGTACCACCTCGACCAGTACTGCCACGACGGGCCGCTGGCTCGGACCGTCGGCGATTGCGCTCTCCTCGAGAACGTGATCGCCGGACCGCACTGGCGCGACAACGTGTCGATGCGCAACCCCCCGCAGATCCCGACCGGGCCGAGCGGATCCGGCGTGCTCGATGGCATCGATGGCATGCGGATCGGCCTGTGTGTTTCGCTGGGTGACTGGCCGGTCGATCCCGACGTCGTCGCCAACACGCAGGCTGTCGCGGCGACACTCCGGCGTGCGGGCGCAGTCGTCGACGAGGTCACGCTGCCGTGGACGACCGACCGTGTCTGGCAGGCGGCGCGGGCGCACTTCGCGGCGATCTTCGGACCAGGGATCGGCGAGATCGAGGAGGAGTTCGGCGAACTGCTCAACGACTACACCCACGACTTCGTATCGACGATGAATACGGAGTTGACGTTCTTCGAAGGCCTGGTCGAGGAGAGCGCGTTGTGGAGTCCGCTCGGGCGGCTGTTCGAAGACATCGAGGTACTGCTGTGCCCGACGATCGCAACGACCGGTTTGCAGGCCGGCCGCGGATACGTCGGCGAATCGCTCACGATCGACGGGCGCGAGGTGCCGCATCACATCATGGCGATGATGACACTGCCCTTCAACCTGTTCAGCCGGTGCCCGGTGCTGGCGGTGCCGTCGGGACTGGCGGGCAACGGCGTGCCGACCGGAGTGCAGGTCGTCGGCCGCACGTACGAAGACATCAGCGTCTTCCGTGTCGGCGCGGCGATCGAAGCCGCCGGGTTCGGCTTCGGATCACCGGACTGGCGACCCACCGTGTCCCGCGCCACATCCGCCCCATCTGGCCAGTTCAGCGATAGTCTGTTCGACGGCGGTGCTACAAAGAGGTAGCCCGCGGTCGAGTGCAGCGCTTCCAGCGCACAGTGATTCCAGCGAGTTTGTTGGTTTGCATCCACGGCCAACAACCCATAAAGGAATCCCCCACCATGACCACATCCACCTCCAGTTCGCGCGGCGCGCGCCGTCGTAACGGCGGGCGACGACCCGGTGCCGAGCGCACCGTGCGCACGGCCGAAGCGAACGTGTCGGCTGCTCCGAACGCCCGACCCGTGCCCGCACCGGTCGCTCCGATCGACTACATCACCGACTTCGCCGCACTCGGAGTGCCGGCGCCGTTGATCAAGGTCCTCGCCGACCGCGACGTGCTCACCGCCTTTCCGATCCAGTCGGCAACACTGCCTGACTCGCTCGCCGGCAGCGACGTGCTCGGCCGCGGCAAGACGGGCAGTGGCAAGACCATCGCCTTCGCCCTCCCCATCGTCGCTCGCCTCTCGGCGAGCGGGCGCCACCGCCAGTCGGGCAAGCCGAGGGCTCTGGTCCTCGTCCCCACCCGCGAGCTCGCCAACCAGGTCATGACCTCGTTGAGCCCATTGGCCGCGGCCATGGGCCTGCGGGTCGCGACGGTGTATGGCGGGGTCGGGCAAGGCCCGCAGGTCTCCGCGTTGCGCCAGGGCGTCGACATCGTCGTCGCCTGCCCGGGCCGCCTCGAGGATCTCATCGGCCAGCGCCACTGCCGCCTCGACGCCGTCGAGGTCACCGTGCTCGACGAGGCCGACCACATGGCCGACCTCGGCTTCCTGCCCGGTGTGAAGCGCATCCTCGATGCCACCCCGTCCGGCGGTCAGCGATTGCTCTTCTCGGCCACCCTCGACAAGGCCATCGACGGGCTCGTGCGCACCTACCTCGTCAACCCGATCGTCCATTCGGTCGACCCGGAGGTGTCGTCGATCAACACGATGACCCATCATGTGCTCGCCGTGAGCTCGGGCGACAAGGCGGCCGTCGTCAGCGCCCTGGCCTCCGGCCTCGACCGTTCGCTGCTGTTCATGCGCACCAAGCACGGCGCCAAGAAGCTCGCCAAGCAGTTGTGCGCCGCCGGCATCCCCGCCGTCGAACTGCACGGCAACCTGTCCCAGAGTGCACGCGAGCGCAACCTCGCCGACTTCACCAGTGGCCAGGTCCGCGTGCTCGTGGCCACCGACATCGCCGCCCGTGGCATTCACGTCGACGACATCGCCCTGGTCATCCACGTCGATCCCCCGGCCGAGCACAAGGCCTTCTTGCACCGCTCGGGCCGTACTGCACGCGCCGGCGCAGAAGGCGTCGTCGCCACCGTGATGACGCCCGACCAGGCCGGCGATGTTCGCTCCTTGGCCCGCGCCGCCGGCATCACGCCCACGGTCACCAACGTCAACCCGACGCATCCTCTGCTGGTCGAGCTGTCCGGCCCGGTCGCGCCCAAGGTCGCACCACGTCCGCCACGTCCGGAAGATGTCGTTGCCCGTCAACGCCCCGGCCAGCCCGGTCGACGTCGTGGCCAAGCCCCCGGTCAATCGCGCAGCGGAGGTCGCCCCGGCGCCACGAGCCATGCCCGTTCCGGCGCACCGGCCGGCTCTCGCGGTGGCGGTAACCGCAACTCCGGCGGGCGGCGCTCCGCCCGCTAGTCAATCCGCATCGCACATACCTTCACCACCAACGGTGGGCGCCGAGACCGCAGAACGATGTCGTCGCCCGCCGTTGGCGCGATTGCAACCCAGAGCGGGACGCTTTGCTGATCCGCAAGAGACTTAAGGCCCTGTCAGTTCAGTAGTGCCGGGCATTCAGTGGGGTCACGTGCTTCGGGCACGCGAGACGGAAGGAACGGGCATGAAGCGGACTATGGGTAGAAAGCTCTGGGGGATTGTGGGTGCCCTCGGACTCGGTATGACGACGGGAGTCATCGCCATACCGTCACACAAAGACGTCAAGGTGGCCGAGGCGGCGGCGCCAGCGTTCAATCCGGCCGATGTGGTGGGCAACACGGCGAAATACCCCCACTACTTCGGGCCGTACTCGAACTGGGCGAACAGCCCCCAGACGCTCACCAACGCGGTCGTCGAGATCAGCGGCGGCGGCGGCACCGGCGCGGAGGCCACAGCGACGGTGAACACCGTCAACGGTTCCATCACCGCGCTCGTCTTGACGAACCCGGGCAAGAACTACACCAGCCCGCCGACCGTCACGATCACCTATCCCGGCCCGACCCCGACCGGCTTTGCTCAAGCCACGGCAACGGCGCAGACCGCTGTCGGCGTGGTGTCGAGCATCTCCGTCACCACCCCCGGCACGTTCACCGAGCCTGAGGTCACGATCACGTCTGCTGTCGGCGGTACCGGGGCGACAGCAGTCGCCAGCGGCAGCGTCAACGGCCTCACCATTCTCAACGGCGGACGCGGCTACTCGATCCAGCCGCTCGTCGTGATCGGTCAACCTGACCTGGCGACCGTCAACGGAGTCGCCTCCGTGCAGGCGACCGCCACGGCCGACATGGTCGGCGGTGTGGTCACGGCAGTTCAAATCGTCAATGGTGGTAGCGGATACACGTCCGCCCCGACCATCACGATCAACGACGGGCTCGTCCCGCCGGTCACCCAGCCACCGGCCCAAACGGCCATTGCGGCCAGTGTCTCGTCGACGATCCTCGTCGACAAGGTCGACGTGACCGCTCCTGGCACGGGCTACAGCGAGGCACCGGCAGTGACGATCCTCGATCTGTACCCGAATCCCCTCGCTCCCACGTCTCGTAACGCCGTGGCCACCGCAACGGTCTCCGCCGGCGTCACCGGCTTCACGATCACCAATCCCGGCGCCATGTACCTGACGCCCGGCATCCGCAAGTTCGTCGACGAACTGCCCGGCAGCGGCGCCGCTGCGGAGACGACCGCAGGCGACTACATCCCCGTCGCGATTCCTGACAGGGTCAAGTATCCCGGCACCGACTACTACGAAATCGGGTTGGTGCAGTACCGCCACCAGTTCTCCAGCGACGTGCCCCCGACGCTCCAGCGCGGCTATGTGCAGCTCTGGACACCGGAGCTCCAGGCCAACGCGGACCCTGCTACGCCTGTCGGCAACGGCGTCACGCTGAGCAACGCATTCCTCAACCCGGCCCAGACTTGGCGGTGTCGTCACCCACACGTCACGCGGTACTGAGGTTCACGGCAGCCCGATCCTGATCAACGGCGTCGCCGGCGCTCGGCGTCGACATCCCTCGCTACCTCGGCCCGACCATCCTGGCTGAGAAGAACCGGCCGGTGCGGGTGCTGTTCCGCAACCTGCTCCCCGACGGCCAGGCCGGAGATCTGTTCCTGCCGGTCGACACCACCCTCATGGGTTCGGGTGTCGGGCCGAAGATGATGACCCTCGACGCCAACAACGTTCCCATGGACATGGCCGCCGACGAGAAGAGCGTCACCGACGCAGTGCGTAACCCGATGTGCGGTGCGGACACCAAGCCAGTCGATGGAGCCGGCCAGGGCACCTGCTTCCCGCAGAACAGGGCCATCCTGCACCTGCACGGTGGTGTCACCCCGTGGATCAGTGACGGCACCCCTCACCAGTGGATCACGCCCGCCAACGAGAACACCGCGTACCCCGAAGGGGTCAGCGTCCAGAACGTGCCCGACATGCCGGATCCCGGCCCCGGCGCAGAGACCTTCTTCTACACCAACCAGCAGAGCGCCCGGTTGATGTGGACTCACGACCACGCATGGGGCATCACCCGACTGAACGTCTATGCCGGCGAGGCCGCCAGCTTCCTGGTCACCGACCAGACGGAACGGGACTTGTTCGCCGCTGACAAGGACCTGGTCACCGCCAGGCAACCAGCCGGGCTTGTTCCCCGACCTCGGCCTCGGCGCTCCATGGGTCATTCAGGACAAGACCTTCGTGTCGAAGAGCGTCGCAGCAGGCGAAACCTTCGTCGACGGCGTGGCCCAGAACACCACGACCGACCCGACCTGGAATGCGGCCAAGTGGGGCGGCGAAGGCAGCCTGTGGACGCCGCATGTCTACATGCCCGCCCAGAACCCGGGCGACCCGACCGGGATGAGCGCCTTCGGACGCTGGATGTACGGCCCCTGGTTCTGGCCGCCGGCCAAGGACGTGAAGTACCCGCCGATGCCCAACCCGTACTTCGATCCCAACTGTGACCCCAACGTCATCCTGGCCGATGGCAGCAACCAGTTCTGCGAGCCGGCGTTGATCCCGTCGACACCGAACATCTCGGTCGGGATGGAAGCGTTCAACGACACACCCATCGTCAACGGCACGGCCTACCCGACCACCACCGTCGACCCGACGGCTTACCGCTACCGCATTCTGAACGCCGCCAACGACCGGTTCTTCAACCTGTCGTGGTACACCGCCGACCCAGACCGGCACTCAGCGAAGTCGCCTTGAAGGCGTCGGAAGTCTTGGCTGCCCAGACCGACCCGGTGGTCTTCCCGACCCCCGACGAAACCCTCAGCCCCAAGGGCCCGAGCTGGATCCAGATCGGCACCGAGGGCGGGTTCCTTCCGGCCCCGGTCATCGTTCCGGCTCACGAGACCACGTGGATCATGGACCCGACCCGCTTCGACGTGGGTAACGTCGATCAGCACTCGTTGCTGCTGGCACCTGCCGAGCGAGCCGACGTGATCGTCGACTTCTCCCAGTACGCCGGCAAGACCCTGATCCTCTACAACGACGCCCCAGCCGCATTCCCGGCCCGCGTCCCCGGGTACGACTACTACACCGGCGGCCCCGACTTGTCTCCCGCAGGCGCCCCGACCACGCTGCCCGGCTACGGCCCCAACACCCGTACCGTCATGCAGATCAAGGTCAACGCGGCCTCTCCGGCATTCCCGGCAACGTCGGCGGACGCGTTCGACAAGCCCGGCACCAACGCCGACAAGATGGGCGTCCTCAACGCGGCGTTCCGTCACCACGCAGACGGCTCCGGCGTGTTCGAGAAGGGCTCCGACCCGATCATCGTCGGCCAGGCCGCCTACAACTCGGCGTACGGTACGAACTTCGTGGGAAGCGGTTGGTGCAACAGCACCACCAATCCGTCAGCGAAGTGCGACGGATTTGCACGAATCCAGGAGCAGGGCGCAGTGCCCGGGACTCCCGACACGTTCAAGTTCAAGTTCGACACGCTCGCCGGCCCACAGGTGGCGATCCCGTTCGAGCCGAAGGGCATGCACGACGAGATGAACTCGGCGAGCTTCGACGAGTGGGGCCGCATGACGGCCAACCTCGGCCTCGAGGCACCTGGTGCCACACCACTGTCTGCAGAACATCATCCTGTATCCCTACGTGAACCCGGCGACCGAGGTCCTCGACTCGACGGGTATGCCCAGCGCCCTCAACGTGACGAAGATCTCGTCGGGCACTGACGGGACGCAGATCTGGAAGATCACCCACAACGGCGTCGATACCCACCCGATCCACTTCCACCTGTACAACGTGCAGGTCCTCAACAGGGTCACGTGGGACAACATCATCATCCCGCCCGAGCCAACCGAGCTCGGTTGGAAGGAAACCGTGAGGGTCAGCCCTCTGGAAGACACCATCGTCGCCCTCCGCCCGATCGTGCCAACCCTTCCGTTCGGGATTCCCGACAGCAAACGTGTGCTCAACCCGGCCATGCCGCTGCACGCCCAGGGTGACATCAACAGCGTCCTCGGTACCGAAGCCGGCTTCAACAACACCGATGTCGCCGGCAACCCGATGATCGCCGCAATCGCGAACGAGGTCACGGATTTCGGTTGGGAGTACGTCTTCCACTGCCACATCCTGAGCCACGAAGAGATGGACATGATGCGGCCCGTCACGGTCCACGTCCCAAGGAACTTTGCCCCGGCATCAACCCTCACCGCGGTCAGAAACGTGGGGAGCGTCGATCTCACGTGGACCGACGGGACACCGGTCGACATGACCAACCCGACGAGCTGGACCAACCCGGGTACGGCTGAGATCGGCTATCGCATCGAACGGGCCAGCGGCGCCAACGGAGCGTTCTCCGTCGTTGGCACCACCCTGGCGAACCAACTGACGTTCACGGACACGGTCGACACGAATCAGACCTGGCGCTACCGCATCACGGCCTTCAATGCGGCTGGAGATTCGAGGTCGAACGTCGTCACCGTGGCAGCACCCGTGACATTGAAGACGACCACAACCGCGCTGAAGACCAGCAAGACCCCGTCAACATACGGTCAGTCGGTGACGTTCACCGCCACGGTCAAGTCGACAACGACCGGCACGCCGACGGGCACGGTGCAGTTCAACATCAACGGCGTTCCCGCCGTCGGTGGCGTCCGAACGATCAACGGTTCAGGCGTTGCAACGTTCTCGAGCAGTTCGGTTCCGGGAGGACACAACTCCATCGTCGCTATCTACAGCGGCGACGCAGCCTTCTCTGCCAGTACCGAGCGCGATCCTTGCGCAGGCGATCACGCCGGCCACCTCGACAACGACGCTGACGAGCAGTGCGAATCCCTCAAAGCTCTCCGTGAGCTCGACGGTGACGTTCACCGCCAGGGTGACGCCGTTGGCCGCGGTTCCCGGCCAGGTTCAGTTCACCAAGGGCGGCGTCAACGTCGGCCTACCGGTGGCACTGGATTCGACCGGACGAGCGACGTTGATCCAGACCCTGGCGGTTGGTGTGTACACCTACAGGGCTATCTACATCGCATCGACCAACTACGGCACCAGCCAGTCGTCGACACTCAGCCAAACGGTCACCGCATAGGTGCTCGACGCCGGTAACGGCGTCGACGAGATCGACCTGGACGGGAGGAGCTCCACACTCCTCCCGTCCTCGTCGCGTCTGCGAGCGCGGGTCCCGGTGCGACCCGCTGGTTCGGCCCTTGGACAGCGGCCCGCAGCCGTCGTTGCCGAGGTACACGTCCGTCCGGCTTGCCTGTGATCGAGTTCCGTGGCGAACACGATCGGCGACCGGGCCTTCTGCTTCAGGTACACAGCGAGAAGGCCGAATCCGAGCCCACACCGGCCAGCCCAGCTCCATTGATCTCATCCAGGGAACACCGAGCAGTTGCCAACCCGCTCCTTATCGCGGGTGGGTGGGTATGGACGCAGGCATTCGAACGTCCCGGCTGAGGGACATTTGCCGACTGCGTGGCCGTGTGGCGCACTGCTCTCCCGGTCTGAGCCGTCGTTCGGCATCTGCGTCAGCGAATTGAACGACGGTTGCACAGAACGACGGTTGCCCTATGAGCTGACGCAGAGGTCGAGACGCGCCGAACTGCCGATCGCGCGCACTCCCCACACTCCCCAGGAAGTGTGCGACTGTGAAGCAGGGGAACACCGAACTGCCGATCTCGCGCACGATCGAACGGATCGTTCGTGCAGCCGCAACGTCGACGTAACGGCCTACGTCTGAGTGGCATCGATCGCCCCCTTCGTAGATCCGACGCCTACGTCACTGCCGTGGACCCGCTACCAGTAACGCCGATCGGCCGCTCGGCGCTAGCGCAACCTGGCCCCGGCGCCGTTGATCACAGCGACCGTCACGATCACTGCTCCGACGAGTACGGGCGTGTTGTCTCGCCATCCCACCCGAGTGAGATTCTCGACAGCTTCGGTTCTCGTCGGGAGCCGCCATTGCTTCGCAGTCACTCGCCTGTCCGCCCGTCGCTATCCACTTGGCAAGCATGGCAGCACACTGATCCTGAAGATGTCGGACCGCGCCAGTTCTGCCGCTCGGCGCTCGGTGTTCTGCGCTCACGATCGCGCCGGACCATCGGGGCATTCGCGTGCGTGGAGCGTCCAGGCTTCTGATGGCGCACCGCCGATGCGCCGACGCCGTTGACTCGCTGAGCGTGAGCTACGTCGCTCGACCCGCGACTTCAATCTCCCGAAGGTGGCCCGGGTTCGGACTGTTCGTCGCTGTTCTCGCCCGGAGTCGACACGCCGAGTGGATACGTCGTGCCCTGGGAGATCTTGGTTGGCAGCGACACGTTCGCGTCACATCACCCGCCTGCCTTGGTCGTCCTCGCGGCGAGCATCGGCGAGGGCTCAGTTGCCTACGCGCCCACGAGATGGCGTGTGCGACGGGAGACCCAACCGGATCTGCCGATCTGCGTGAGCGCGTCCTGATGGCTGGCGCCCTATGCGGGGCCGGAGGCGTCAAACGCCGTCGCTCCCAGACGCGCCGAAGGGGCCCGTCATCGTGACGGGCCCCTTCGGGGTTGTCAGGCCAACTGCTTGCTGATCAGCTCATCTTCTCGATCAGGATCCAGGCAGTGAGTGATCCACCCGGGCCGCCGACCGAAGTGGCCGTGTCAATGTCGTTTCCGTCGTTGACCAACGCGATGGTCTGGCCGGCAGTCAACGTGACCACCGCTGTTCCGCCCGTAGCCGATGGGCTGCGCCGTCGTCTCCGCCGAGCACGAACGAACCGTCCACCGGATCGTTGCCGTCCACCGTCACGGTGATCTGTGCCGGCGCCACCGAGGTGAGACCGAAGCTGACCTTGTAGATACCAGCATCGGTCGCGGTGAACGCATCCTCGGCCACATCGGTGCTGAATGCGCCGGCGGTCTCACTGTTCACCGTGTCAAAGGGCAGGTTGGCGCCACCGAGCACTGACTGGGAGGAGGTCGCAGTGGCGTACAAGAACGCCCCCGCCGAACCTGCGGGCCCTGGAATCCCTTGAATTCCCTGGGCGCCATCGGCTCCTGGGGGCCCTTGAATCCCTTGGATTCCCTGGGCGCCCGGTGCACCGCCGACCGGGCTCGGGGCGTAGTAGCCGAGCAGGTCGATCACCACGTTCACGGTGCCCTTCAGGTTGTAGATCGTCACCGAGTGAGCTGGGTGGACCACCACAGTTGCGGTGTTCGCCACCGCTCCGGCTGCACTCCAGTTGACCGTCGACGCCGTCGGGCGGGTGTCGCCGGTGGGGTACACGGTCAGGAAGGATCCTTCCGTGCCATCGACAACGGTCACGTTGATGTTGACACCGGTGGCGTCATCCGGCAGGTCGGGGATCACGAGGTCCATCGAGTCAGCGAGCCCGAGCGGCGTGCTCCTCGGGCCGACCTGAGTAGCAGGTCGCGTGTCGAGCACTCGGACAGTCGGGACGGTATGAAACGCCAAGGCCGTCGCCGGGTTCGACGGTGCAGCAAGAAGCACGCCGCCGCCGGCCAATGCAGAGATTCCCGCCACAGCGGCGAACACTCGCCAACGCCGAGCGACGGGGGGGATACGGAATGTGGTCATCATCTTCTCCTCGCAGCGAAACTGGATTCGTCGCTGACTCTTCACCCTGCGCCCTCCGCGGCTTGATCTACCAGGGCCGAACGTTCCACCCGCGGGGCCGATCGGCCTGCTCGCGGGTCTCCGGGTCGGAGGTCAGTACTCGTCGCCGAAGCAGACGCCGATATCGCGGGCTGTCACGACCGTGTCGCAATCCAGCGGAACCGTGCGCATCGCACCGATCGCATCGACCAGTGGCACGTAGTCGACGTGCGGCTCGTTGAGGGCCACCATCACACCGTCGAAGCCTTCGTCCAATGCGCGCACCGCAGCAGCCCCGAATCTGGTGCCCAACAAGCGGTCCTGAGAGGTCGGTATGCCGCCGCGCAACAAGTGTCCCAGCACCACGGTCCGGGCCTCTTTGCCCGTGAGGGTTGTCAGCTCGCGGGCGACTTGGTGGCCGATGCCGCCGAGCCGCTCGGCCTGATCGAACGACTGGCCGATCACCGATCGATGACCGTCCTTCGGCATCGCGCCCTCGGCGACCACGACGACGGCGAAGTTGGACCCGCGGGCCTCGCGCCGCTCGATCATGTCGGCCACTGGCTGCAGGCTGTAGGGAACCTCCGGGATCAAGATGGCATGAGCACCAGCAGCGACGCCGGCGTTCAAGGCGATCCACCCGGCGTACCGTCCCATGACCTCGACGACGAAGACCCGGCTGTGCGACGTGGCGGTCGTGAAGATGCGATCGATCGACTCCGTGGCGACCTGGACGGCAGTGTCGAAGCCGAACGTGACCATCGTCTTGTCGAGATCGTTGTCGATCGTCTTCGGCACTCCGATCACCCGCAGCCCGGCGGCGAACAGCCGTTGGCCGATGGCCAGCGAACCATCACCACCGATGGTGATCAGCGCATCGATGCCTGCGTCGCGGAACAGCGACACGAGGTGATCGGTGCGGTCCTCGTAGACGAACGTGCCATCGGGCTGCTCCACGGGGAAATGGCACGGGTTACCACGGTTGGTGCTGCCCAACACCGTGCCGCCGAGGTAGTTGATGCCACGTACCCGATGACGTTCGAGCAGGATCGTGCCACTGACGCCGTCGTGATACAGGTCGGGGAACATCAGTCCGTTGAAGCCGTCACGGATGCCGATGACCTCCCAACCACGGCGGCAGCGCGCACAGCGTGGCCGCACGGATGACTGCATTGATGCCGGGGGCGTCACCGCCACCGGTGCTGAGGGCGACGCGCATCGACGCCTTGTCTAGCACGGTCTCAAACGGACCGGGAACGTCAATGCTGTTCGCGGCGTGTTTCGTCGCCCGTGGTTTCGCCATGCGCCGAATTGCCTGGCGCGGTCGCATCGGCCCGGTCGTCGCGCAGCTCGCGCAACACGTCGGAATCCTGCACGGTGGCCATCGGGCCGAACCCGAGCACCGCGGTGCCCCGTGCATTGCACGCCGGGCAGGTGATGGCGACGACCGCAATCATGTCGTCGGGATCCGAGGCTCCCTCCAAGCGACGCAGCGAACTCATCGACACGCTCGCCGGCACCGACACGGCGCCGCACTCGACACACTCGACCTGGGAATCCTCGGTCACGACGAACGACGAGCCAAACCCACCGCGGGCGTAGGCCTGCAAGACGTCGACCATCGTCGACTCGTCGTTCTTCGCGTCGTCCGCAGGCGCTTCGACGTCGTCGGTCTCTTCGGGTGCATTGGCCATGCCGCGGTGTACCCAATGCGCAGACGGCCAAACCCAGCGTTCGCGCCTACGCTCCTGAGGTGGCCACTGCGACCCCGTCTACAACACCGAATCCCGATGCGATGAAGTTCACGCTCGACACGCGCCTCGAGGCGATGTTCAACGCCACGAACGCGCTCGACGCCGCTCCGATCCCCTTCGCTGCCGAGGTGTTCGCTGCCGGCGGGGTGTCGTCCGTGTTCGGCGTCAACGACTTCGTCACGGTGACGCGGCTACCGGGCGCAGAGTGGGAACCGATCATCGCCGCGGTACAGGCGGCGGCGCACACGCACCTGTAGTGGTCGATCAGCAGCGTCACTGCCCACCATGGTCGGGCGGTGCCGGTCGAATGAGCAGCCGATCGATCGACGTCTGAACGAAGCCGGCGCCGAGGTAGAGGTTGCGGGCGGCGTCGGTCTCGAAGCCGACCTTCAGGCGGCGTGCGCCTTTGCGTGCGAGCCGATCGAGGCCGTTCGTCAGCAACATGCGGGCGAGGCCGCGTCGCTGGTATTCGTCCTCGACGCGCATCGGTTCGAGGAGTCCGACCAGCGTCGTCTGGTCGAACCAGAACAACGCGTAGCCGGCGACCCGTGCCATCCGCGTCCTCGACCGCCAGATCGAGCGTCGGGTCGTACAGCGAGCACTGTCGCAGCCGCGGCTCGACCAGTTCACCGTTGCGAGCGATCATCGGGTGCGGACGATCCGGGCGCGTCACGCGATCGACGATCGCGAACCCATCGACCTGCGCGACCGGCGGGCGCTGGTCGGCGTCCATCCATGTGGTGCCCGACAACTCGTCGGTCATCGCGAATCCACTCTGGATGGCGAGGTCCGCCAGCGGCGCGTTGTCCTCGCGCACGAGCACCTGGAGTGCCTCGCCCCGATGTCCGGCGGTGGCTTCCAACGTCGCGGCCCAGACGTCTTCCTCGTCGACGATCGACGGCACGGCGAAGACGTCTGCTTGCCAGGTGTCGTCCCAGGCCGTCAGCCCTGCTGCCGCCACCGGGCCGACCTCGTCGAACCAGACCGGGAGCGCCAGCTCGTCGGTGGCCCGGGGGCGGCGCCACCACCACTGCACGTCGGCGGCCTCCCACATGCCGCCGAGCGGATCAGCCAGGCGAGCGCGCTGCAGGACCGATGGTCGTCGCGTTCAGCCGTTCGAGACCCCGCAGCAGCTCGCGTCGCACGACCACGTTCGCCGAGCGTAGGCGGCCTGGAGCGTGACCCGACCATCCCGGGAGAAGGGGTACTACGGCTCTGTTGCCGACGTCCTCGACCCACGATGATGAATCGGTGACCACCGTCGTGCAGCGCGGCGACGTGCCCCAGATCCGTGACGTCGCCGAGGCGACCCCAGATCGACCCGACGAACACTTCCCCACCCATCTCAATGCGTCTGACACGTTGATGTGGACCATCGAACGTGATCCGTGCCTGCGCAGCACGATCGTCGCCGTCTCGCTGCTGGACCGCAGTCCGGACTGGTCCCGGCTCCGGGCCCGCATCGTCAGCGCCTGCGATCTGATCCCACGTCTGCGCCAACACGTCGAGGAGGTTCCGTTCCGCCTCGGGCTCCCCCGGTGGGAGGTCGACGAGTTCTTCGACCTCGACTACCACCTTCGCCGCACCGTGGCGCCGGCGCCTGCCGACCTCCGATCGGTGTTGGACATCGCCGCGCTGATGGCGATGACGGCGTTCGACAAGGACCGGCCGCTGTGGGAGTTCACGCTCGTCGAAGGTTTGGACGGCGGGCAAGCGGCCTTCATCCAGAAGGTGCACCACTCGGTCACCGACGGGGTCGGGGGAATGAGGCTGGCGAAGATCCTGCTCGACGAGACTCGGCGCGCCCCTGCCATCAGTGCCACACGACGAACTGCCGGTGCTCGACCTCGAGGAGGTTTGACCGCGGTCGCCGAATCGTTGGCGGACGACGCCCGTGCGTTCGTCGAGATGTCAGCCCGTGGAGCCCGTGCGCTGCCCGGCATGACCGGCCGAGCGATGACGAACCCCGGCAAACAGGCGCACGTCGCTGTCGCGACAGATGCGATCCATCGCCAAGCTGTTGGCACCGGTGACAAAGCCGCGATCGCCGATCATGACCGAACGCGGCCTGTCTCGCCGGTTCGACTCGTTCGACGTACCGATCGAGGAATTGATGGCCGCCGCGCATGCGGCGGACAGTTCCCTCAACGACGCATTCCTCGCCGGTGTCGCCGGCGGCATGCGCCTGTACCACGAACGACACGCCACCCCTGTCGACGAGCTTCGCGTCACAATGCCGATCAACATGCGGCGCGCCGGCGACCCGCCAGGGAGCAACCGGTTCTCGCCGGCACGTTTCACACTGCCGGTCGGGACCGTCGATGCCCGCGACCGGATGCGCCAACTCGGCCTCTTGGCACGGGGATGGCGCAAGGAGCCCTCGTTGCCCCTGACCGACGTGATCGCCGGGGCGCTGATACGCCTGCCCGCGGTCGCGGCGACGTCGATCCTCGGCTCGATGTTGAAGGCAATCGATTTCGTCGCCACCAACGTGCCGGGGCCGCGAGATCGCACCTACCTCGCCGGCGCGGAAGTCGTTCGCGAATACGCATTCGCCCCCGCCTCCGGCGCAGCGTTCAGCGTCGCCCTGATGTCGCACGTCGACCACTGCTGCATCGGAATCAACGCCGACACCTCGGCGGTCCCTGATCCCGAGATCTTGACCGCCTGCGTGGTCGAAGGTTTCGCGGAAGTTCTTGCAATCGGAAGGAAATCATGATGCACCCGATGAGTCCGGTCGATGCGCTGTTCCTGTACGCCGAGGACGGCGTCACGCACATGCACATCGGATCGTGTTCGATCTTCGCCGGTCCCGCTCCCGCGATCGAGGAGATCACCGAGTTGATCGAGAGCAAGCTGCCGTTGCTGACCCGGTACCGACAGAAGGTGAGGTTCGTTCCGGCGGCCCTCGGGCATCCGGTGTGGGTCGACGACCCGAACTTTCAGCTGAGCTACCACGTCCGCCACTCGGCGCTGCCGTCTCCGGGCGACGAGCACGACCTCGAAAATCTGATGGGCCGCTTGATGTCGCAGGAACTCGACCGCACCCGACCGTTGTGGGAGGTGTGGGTGATCGAGGGGCTGCCCGCCGATCGCTGGGCGCTGATCTCCAAGGTGCACCACTGCATGGTCGATGGAGTCGCGGGCACCGATCTGATGACGGTTCTGCTCGACACCGATCGAGCATCCACGACGGAGGCGATCCAGCCGTGGGAGCCGGCGCCGGAACCGTCGGACGCGCTGTTGGCCTTGCATGCGCTCGGCCGGCTGGCGTCGAGCCCGGTGCGCCAACTGGCGACGTGGCGATCGGCCGGGATGCACCCGCGACAGGCCTGGAGCCAACTGAGCGACGTGGCCTCCGGCCTCCGTTCGTTCGCCGGACGCGTCCTGTCACCGAGCCGACCGATGTCGATCGACGGCGCCATCGGGTCGCACCGTCGATGGGCGGCCGGGCGTTGCAGTTTGGACGACGTGAAAGCAGTGCGCCGAGCCTTCGGCGGCTCGGTGAACGATGTCGTGTTGTCGGTGATCAGTGGCGCGTTCCGCACGATGCTGATCGAGCGCGGCGATGCGGTCGACGAGATCGTTCTGCGGACGCTCGTCCCTGTGTCGGTCCGTCATCTCGACGACCACACGGCGAACAACCAAGTCTCCCTCATCATCGCCGAGCTGCCGGTGGGCATCGAGGACCCGGTGGAACGTCTGGAGTCGATGCATCAGCAGATGGCCGCGCTGAAGGCCTCGCACCAGGTGACGGCCGGCGAAGCCGTCGTCGCCGGCGCAGAGTTCCTCGTCCCGGCTGCTGTTTGCGGTCGGCACTCGTGCGGCAATGGCCATGTTGCGCAGCGTCCCCCAAAGGATCGTGAACACGGTGACCACCAACGTGCCGGGCCCGCAGTTTCCTCTCTATGCCTTGGGCTGCGAGATGCTCGAATATCTCCCGTTCGTACCACTGAGCGAAGGCGTGCCGATCGGTGTGGCCATCTTGTCGTACAACGGTCACCTGTCGTTCGGGATCACCGGCGACTACGACACCGTCCCTGACGTGCACGCGATGGCACAACGAATCGAGGCCGAAATGAATGTTCTGCGCAAGAGAGCCGACCAACAGACCCTTGCAGTGTCGGTCCGTCGTCGGGAAGTGTTGGCACCATGATCGAGTTCTGGAACAAGGTGGGGCGAATGCTCAGCAGGCGGACCGCGGCGACGATCACGGTCGTCGTGCTGGTCACGATCGGGATGGGATTCGGGCTGCAGCGGCTGGATTTCGCCACGGGCCAGGACAGCTACATCGATTCCGCGTCCCAGGTCGCCAAGGACAACAAGGACTACCAGAGCCTGTTCGGCGGCGAGAACATGGTCGTGCTGTTCACGGTCGACGAGGGCAAGTCGGTCGTCGATCTGTTCACGAGCGCCAACATCACCCAGTTCACCGACATCGAGGCGAAGATGAAGGCCAGCGATGTCGTCGCTTCCGTCGTCTCGCCGTTGACGCTCCTGCAATGGACGCATGACCTCATCACCAAAGGCGTTGCCAGCGACATCATCGCCCGCACGATCCAGCGCGATACCGACCCCGCTGCTCAGGCGATTCGTCAACAGGACGCAGTGATCACGACGCTGCGGCTCGGAGCAGCCGGTGAACAGAGCATGGACAACCCCGACTGGGTGAAGTTCCTGGTCTTCGGAAACGACGGCTACACCATCGACGCCGGACAAGAAGCTGGTTGCCCCGCCCGACAGCAGTCTCGTCGTGCGCAAGGCACTGCAAGCGTTCATCCCCGACGCTCGCCACGCGGTCCTCGCCGCGGTGCTCGTCGGCAACGCACCCCTCGATCAACTGGCAAAGGGGTCCACCGCGGTGCAAGACGCACTGCGCGGCCACACCTTTGCCAACGCCACCGTGACCATCACCGGGACCCCGACGTTCCTCACCGACATCAACAACTACCTCCAGGGCGGCATGTTGATCCTCGGCGGCATCGCCGTGCTCGTGATGATGGTGATCCTGCTCGTCGCGTTCAAGGTCCGCTGGCGACTGCTGCCGCTGCTCGGCATGGTCGTCGGCATCGTGTGGGGGTTCGGCGCATTCGGGTTCACCGGCACCAAGCTCTCGCTGGTGACCATCGCCGGGCTGCCGATCCTCATCGGTCTCGGCATCGAGTTCGCCATCCAGATCCAGAACCGCATCGAGGAGGAGCGTTCCCTCGAGCTCGCCGGCAACCCGTTCGAAGTGACACTGCGGCGGATGGGCCCACCGTTGCTCGCCGCGACGATCGCCGCGGTCATCGCCTTCTTGACGGTGAAGATCTCCAAGGTCCCGATGGTGCAGGACTTCGGTGTGCTGCTGTCGATCGGCATCGTTGCCTTGCTGATCGCCGGCATCGTGATCCCCACCACGATCATCGGCTCGCGCGAACGTCGCTCGCCGACAACCGAGCAGCCCGTCGAGAGCTGGGTGGAGACAACGGTCGATCGCCTCGGCAGCCTGCCGCGGCTGGGCCGTACTGCCGCTGGTCTTGGTAGCCGTCGCTCTGCCTGTGCTCGGCCTGGTGCTGGAGAGCGGGTCGAAGATCGAGAGTGATCCGATCAACTGGGCGAACCAGTCGAGCACGTCGATCAAGAACGCCCGCACATTGGAGAAAGAGACCGGTTTCGCAACGACGCTCGGCGTGTTCGTGAAGACCGACCCCGCCGTACCCAACGGCGTCTTCACCGACCAAATGGGTGCCTTCGTGTTCGATCTCGTCGAACGGTCGACGACCGAGAACAAGGAATTGGCCGGTGCCTCCAGCCTGGCGACCACGGTCGGGTGGCTCGCCGAGGTTCCGGGCACCACATCGCTTCCGCCGACCGGGCTCGACATGTTGCAGGCGTACAACATCGCCCCTGACGCACTCCGCACGCTGCTGGTCGCCGACGACGGGAAGGCGACGCAGGTCCTGTTCCAGGTCGGCCCCTCCGGGCTCGAACAGCGCGCCGTGGTGCTCGACAAGATGCGCGCGGCAATCGACGACCCTGGCAACGGAGGCCTGCTCCCCGCACACGCGTCAGCCACCACCGGTGGGTTGGCGGTGGTCGGTGTCGGCCTGCTCGAGAACATCACCGCCAACCGCGCCCAGTTGACGATCGTGGCGCTGTTGCTGGTCGGTGCCTTCGTGGTGCTTCGCTACCGAGACCTCGCTCGCGGGCTGCTGACCATGATTCCGGTGCTCGTCGCCGTGGGGACCTCGGCGGTGCTGGTGCGCGTGCTCGGCATCACCCTCAGCCCGCTCTCGACCGTCGGCGGTCCACTCGTTGTGGCGACCTGTGCGGAGTTCTCCGTGCTGCTGATCGCCAGATACGCCGAGGAACGTGACCGCGGCCTCGACCCTGAGGTCAGTACGCAGATGGCGGCGCGGCGCACTGGGCGGGCCTTCTTCACGTCGGCCCTGACGACGCTGGGCGGATTCGCCGTCCTGATGTTCTCGTCACTTCCGCTGCTCGCCGACTTCGGCACCGTGGTGACCATCAACATCGCCGTCGCCCTGCTGTCGGCGCTCGTCGTCGTGCCGCCCCTGGTGAAAGAGGCCGACCGCCGCGGTCTGTTGCAGATGGGCACGGAAGCCGGCCACGAAGAAGCCCGCCGCAAGGAAGCCGCAACCGGCTGGATCGCCGGCGCGCTGTTGGCGGTGGCCGGCCTTGCCATCGTCGTCGTGTCGGTCGCGCGACGATCAGCCGGCGCCAGCGCAGGCCCTCTCGTCGGCGACGGCAGAAGCACCGGCAACGATCCCGGCCCCGACCACCGCTGCCCCGTCGACCACGTCACTGCCCCCCGGCGACACACTGCCCGCCGGCCCGACCGATCGGCCGACCGGGCTCGTCGCCGGCGTGTTCTACGACACCCTGGTCGGCGTCGGCGTGGATCCCGGCAAAGCCCGGTGCGCCGCCGACGACCTGATCGCGACCACATCGGAAGCCGACCTGCTGGCACTCGGAATCGCCAGCGTCCCTCGACCCGAGGCCATCAACGCCCTGCTCGACGCATCTGCCAAGCGTTGCGGCGTCACCCAAGAACAGCTCGATGCCGCAGCGGCGGCGGGCGGTTAGGAAGCAGCATGAAAGAACTCGTCTACCACCGTCAGTTCCTCCCCGCCCTCGAGCGTTGGCCCGACAGGGTCGCGTTCCACGACGGCACCTATCACGCCACGTTCCAGGAACACGGCGACCGGGTCCTGCGGCTGGCCCACAGCATGCGCCACCAACTCGGCTTGCAGTCCGACGACCGATTCGCGGTGATGTCGTGCAACAGCCACCGCTACCTCGAACTGTTCCACGCCGGCTTCTTGGGGGCCGGCGTGATCAACCCGCTCAACTTGCGCCTCGCCGGCAAGGAACTGCAACACATCCTGCGCGATTCGGGAACGACGGTCGTGTTCGTCGACGAGATCTTCGCCGATCACTTCGCCCGCAACATCGCCGAGGTTCGTTCCGAGCTACCGCTCCGCCACGTCGTCCTGATGGGCGACGCCGACCTGCCGCACGACGTCCGCTACGAGGACCTGATAAACGCCGGTGGGGCCGTGGTCCCGCCCGAGCCCGAAGAGACCGACCCGGTCGTGATGATGTACACCGGCGGCACCACCGGACGGGCGAAAGGCGTGCTGCTGGACCAGCGGGCCGAGATGCTGAACTTCTACCACATCGGCCTCGCAGTCGACTTCGGCGAGGAGCGGGTGTACCTGCACCAGACCCCGATGTTCCACGCCGCGTCGATGGGTGGCATCTTGGGGATACCGGCGACCGGTGGCTCCTCGGTGTTCGTGCCGCTCTTCGAACCCAAGCAGGTGATGGAGGCCATCGAGCACTATCGCGTCGACTGGACCGTGATGGTGCCGACGATGATCGCCATGGTGTTGAACCATGCCGACTTCCAGCCGGGTCGTCTCGAGTCGCTGCGCGACCTGGTCTACGGGGCCTCACCGATGCCTGCGGCTCTGCTCGAGCGCGTCATGACGACGTTTCCCCAACTCAACCTGTCGCAGGGTTACGGCATGACCGAGTGCTCGTCGATCCTGACGTTCCTCACCGCCGCGGACCATCGCCGGGGTGGTCACATCTTGCGTTCTGCAGGGCGACCCATGATCGGCGTCAACATCAGCGTGCGACGCAAGGACGACACCGTGGCCGCGGCGGGCGAGAACGGTGAGATCTGCGCACGCGGCGGCAACTTCATGCGCGAGTACTGGAAGCAACCCGAGCTGACCGAGGCCGCGTTCCGCGGCGGCTGGTACCGCACGGGCGACGCCGGCCACGTCGACGCCGAGGGGTACGTGTACCTCGTCGATCGGGTCAAGGACATGATCGTGACGGGAGGCGAGAACGTGTATTCGATCGAGGTGGAGAACGCCATCTCGTCGCATCCGGCCGTCGAACAGGTGGCCGTGATCGGCATTCCACACCCGGTCTGGGGCGAGCAGGTGCACGCCATCATCGTCACCCGGCCCGGTCTGTCGGCCACCGAAGACGAGATCAAGGAGCACGCCCGGGCATCGATCGCCGGCTACAAGGTTCCCAAGTCGGTCGAGTTCCGCACCGAGCCGATTCCGTTGTCCGGCGCGCTCAAGCCGTTGAAGCTCGAACTCCGCAAGCCCTATTGGGAGGGCCACGAATCAGCGGTCAACTAGACGACTGGCCCCAACTTCGATCCGGCGAAGTGTGTACGTTCAAGGTGACCTGTGTGCTGCGAAGGTACACACTTCCCCGAGCAGTCGGCGGCTACGCCGCAGCGCGGTTGCTTCGGCGCCGCTCGAACACCTCCAGGTAGCCCTCGACCATGCGCTCCACCGAGAACCGCGATCGCACGTGATCACGGCACACGGCGCGGTCGATCTTGCCGATCGAGAGCAGGCCGGTGATCAGTTCGGCATCGCTGTCGCCGAGGAACCCGGTGACGCCGTGCTCGACGATCTCCGGTGCCGCACCCTGCGGACACCCGACGACGGGTGTGCCACACGCCATCGATTCGATCATGGCCATGCCGAACGGTTCGCGCCAACTGATCGGGTTGAGCAGGGCCACCGCCGACGCCAACAGTTCGCGCTTGCCGTCGGCGTCGACCTCGCCGAGGAAGATCACGTCGTCGCCGAGGTGTGGGCGCACGAACTCGTCGAAGTACGCATGCTCGTCGGGTTCGCGCATCTTGGCGGCCATCTTGAGGGGTATTCCCGCAGCTCGGGCCACTGCGATGGCCCGATGCACTCCCTTGTTGGCCACCATCCGCGAGAGCAACGCGACGTACCCGCCCTCGCCGGCGCCGAACGGGTACTTCTCGACGTCGATGCCGTGATGCACGACTGCATCGACCGGCAGGTACGTCGACGAGGCGTGGGATTCGGAGATCGCGACCAGACCGACGCGCGGCACGACGGCGTTGTAGATGGCGTTGTACGTCCGCGAGAACGGGTTGTGGTTCGTGGTCACCACCGACAGGCTCGGGAACCGAGCCGAGTACACCGGTCCGGCCAGCGTGTTGTCATGCACGATGTCGGCCTGTTGGACGAGCTCGTACGCGCCGATGGCATGTTCGAGCTCGATGCTCATGCGGCCCATGCGAACGGTGTCTTCTGCCGGAATGACCGACGCCTTGGGCACCGGGCACTGCGAGTCCGGGTGGCACACCAGCAACACGTTGTGGCCGGCCGCCTGGAAGCCGCGGGCGAGCTCGTCGAGCACTGCCTCGGTGCCACCGTAGGCGGGTGCCGGTATCGGCAGCCACGGCGGGGCGATGATCGCGATGTCCATGCGTTCGATGTCTCCTTGAGGTACGGGCTGCTACCGCAGCTTCCGGACGACGTCCGAGCCCGTCTCGGCGGCGACGTCGGTGCGCAGCGCGAGGTCCTCGGCTCGGACCGCAGCCGCTGACTCGAGCCGGTCGAGGAAGTTGCGCGCCCAACGATGCACGTCGTTGTGCCGCACCGCTTCGCGCATCGTCTTGAGTCGAGCGGCGCGCTCGCTGACCGGCATGTTGATCGCCAACACGAGAGACCGCTTGATCGCCTCGATGTCGTAGGGGTTGACGATCAACGCACCCTCGAGGTCTTGCGCGGCACCGGCGAACTCACTGAGGATCAACGTTCCATCGAGGTCCCCGCGCGCCGCGACGAACTCCTTGGCGACGAGGTTCATCCCATCGGCGAGCGAGGTGACGACCAGCGCGTCGGCAGTCCGGAACCACGTCGCCATCTGCGTCTCGTCGAGCGATGAATCGATGTGCACGATCGGGAGCGATCCATCGGCGCGCTGATGCTTGCTGTTGACCAGTTCGATGATGTTCTCGACCTCTTCAGCCTCATCCTCGTAGGCCGCGACATCCGACCGGCTCGGGACCGCGACCTGCACGAACGAGCACGTCTCGGGGTCGAGCAGACCTTCGTCGAGCAGTTCGCCGAACGCCCGCAGGCGCTGCGAGATGCCCTTCGTGTAGTCCAGGCGGTCGATGCCGAGAAAGACCGACTTCACGCCGAGCACTTCCCGCTGTCGAGAGGCCTCGGCCACCACGCTGTCGCCGAGTTCGTCCCAATTGGCGAAGTCGATCGAGATCGGAAACGCATCGACATCGACGGTATGGAAGCCGTCGAACACGATGTGGCCACGCACGCGTGCATCAACCAGGCGTTCGGCCGTGGCGACGAAGTTGGCGACGTCGTCCGGGATCTGGAACCCCAACAGGTCGGCGCCCAGCATGCCCCTGATCACCTCTTTGCGCCACGGCAGCATCGAGAACAGTTGGGCGTTCGGGAACGGGATGTGCAAGAACAGCCCGATTCGCAGGTCGGGTCGCTTGGCGCGGATGATGGCGGGCGCGAGCAGCAGGTGGTAATCGTGCACCCACACCGTCCCACCCTGCGGCGCGATCCGCGTGACCGCCGCCGCGAAGCGCCGGTTGACGATCCGATAGGAGTGCCACCAGGCGCGATTCAGCTCGACCGTTCGCAGGCGGCCATGGAACAGGGGCCACAGAATGGCGTTGGAGAAGCCCTGGTAGTACCGAACGATCTCGTCGTCGGAGAGTGCCACAGGGTGCAGCCGCAGGTCGCCGTGATCGAACGGCTTCACGCGGCCGGCTTCTGGCCCGGCCCACCCGACCCACTGCGTGCCTGGCAGCGTCACCGACGACAGCGCAGATGCCAGACCCCCAGGACTGTTGGTGAGCTGTCCACCAGGACCGAGTTCGACCGGCAGCCGATTGGCCGCCACGACGAGTCCTTTCATCAGCACTGGCCTTTCAACTCCTCTATCAAATCTGCCCCCGTGTACCCGATCGTACCCCGACCGAAACAAGAAGCCATCCCGGTGTGGCAGCGACGGATTCTGGGGTAAGAAGTGGTGTGCACGAAATGGTCATCGCCGTCGATGTCGACGGAACCCTGTACGACGGTGTCGGAGTCGCCCCGGCGGCGGTCGACGCGCTCACCCAGGCCACGGCCGACGGTCACACGCTGATCATCGTCACCGGTAGGCGGTGGGAGGAGCTGGGGCATGTGATTCCCGGCGTACTGGAACTCGCTGCTCGGGCCGTCTGCGAAGAGGGCGGCGTGATGGTCGACGTCGCCAACGGCCAGATGTCGTTGCTCGCCGAAGCGGTCGAGCCGGCACTGATCGCCGAACTTCGCAATGCCGGCGTGCCGTCGCTCGACATCGGTCACGTCGTGGTGGGCGCGCCGACGTCGTGGCGTGACGTCGTCACCGAGGCACGCGACCGCGTCGGGAGCGGGCGGGCCATCATCACGAACAAGGGCTCGATCGCCCTCACCCCGCCAGGATGCGACAAAGCCAGTGGATTGCGCGCCGCCGTCGCCGCACTCGGACTCGAACGTCTACCGATCATGGCAATCGGCGACGCATCGAACGATCTGGCAATGTTCGCGATCGCCGACGTCGCGGTCGCGGTGGCTAATGCTGACGACGCCGTTCGAGCATCCGGTGTACCGCTGACCACGGCGAGCGCAGGCCTCGGCGTGGCGGAGGCCCTCCGTCGGTTTCTTCCTCGATCGTCGCCTGGGTGACGGCGGTGGGTGTCGGCCCAGCACCGGATTCCCCATCTCGGTCGACATCCAACTCGCGCACCGTGGGGATGCCGTCGTCGATGCGCACGTTGAACCGGCGATCGACCAGACGGACGCCGGCCAGCAGCAGGTCGTCTTCGATCGCTCCGGGAATGGGGTCGACGCGCAGGCCGTTCTCGTCGTCGGGTTCCATGCCCAACATGATGCGAAGCAGCAAGAACGGGGTCGCCGCAGCCCACGCCTGGGGCGAACACGACGTGGGGAACGGGATCGGGGTCTCGACGTCGAGGCGGTCGAGCCCGCTGAACAGCTCGGGGAGGCGCCCCTGCCAAGCTTCCGATGCAGCCAGCAGACCGTTGGCGACGATCAACGCCGCATCATGGAATCCATACGCCTGCAATCCAGCGGCGCACAGGGCTCCGTCATGGGGCCACACCGTGCCGCAGTGGTAGCTCATCGGGTCGTAGGCGCGTTCATCGGAGGCGAGGGTCCTGATCCCCCATCCGTTCCACATCTCCGGTGACATCAGCCGCTCGGCGACGAGCGCCGCCCGTTCGTCGGTCACGATCCCGCTCCACAGGCAATGGCCGATGTTCGAGGTCAGCGAATCAACGGGCTCCTTGTCGGGTCCGAGGGCGACGGCGTACCAACCGAGGTCGTCGATCCAGAAGTCGTGGTTGAACCTCACCTTCAACCGCTCGGCACGCTCGCGGTAGTGGGACGCCGTCTCGAGATCCCCCAGCCTCGTGGCGATCGACGCCCTTGCCAGATAGGCGGCGTAGGCGTAGCCCTGTGCCTCGCAGAGCGCCAACGGGGCCTCGGCGACCCGACCGTCGCGGTAGCGGATCCCGTCGTTCGAGTCCTTCCAACCCTGGTTGGCCAACCCACGGTCCGACGTCTTCAGGTATTCGAGGTAGCCGTCGCCGTCGCGGTCGCCGTATTCGTGCATCCACGTGAGCGCTCGGTCGGCGTTGGGCAGCAGCGCTCGGAGCGACTCCTCCCCGAGCCCCCAGCGACTGAGCTCACCGAGCAACACGACGAACAAGGGCGTCGCGTCGACCGAGCCGTAGTACGTGTTGCCTCCGGTCAGCGTCGGGGCGTCGATGCCGAGGTACCGCGTCTCGTGCATGATGCGACCCGGCTCTTCCTCCGACATCAGATCGACGTTGCGACCCTGCAGCTCGGCGAGGGCCTCCAGCACACCCATCGCCAGCGTCGGGTCGATCGGCAGCGACATGTATGCGCTGATCAGCGCGTCACGACCGAACAGCGTCATGTACCAGGGCGCCCCGGCCGCGATGACCGGCCGATGCCGCCCGGTCGGGTCGTGCAGGCGCAAGGCGCTGATGTCTTCGACCGACCGGTCGTAGGCCGCACTCAGCAGCCTGTTGGCCGTCCGCAGCTTGGGCACCGAGGACCGCCACCCGATGTTCCGGTTGGCCGCGTTCGGCAGGCTCGGGTGGTGATGCCGCCGCTCGATCCACGACGAACCGAGGGCGACCGTGAGATCGAGTTGCAGCATGCAGACGGCGTGCGGATCGATCGTGACGCTCCAGACGAACCCGCGCGTCGATACCTGGACAGGCGGCCCTTCGACCGTGAGCTCCGCCTGCCGGTGCACATCTCCCAGTCGCCAACCGAAGAGCAGACTGCTCTCTTTGACCTCCAGAGTGTGCGCGCCCTCGCTGCTCGGTCGCCCCTCCTTGATCGCGAACACGTCGGCAAAGTCGGCGGCGACCTCCAGCTCGACGACGGCAGACACCTCTCCTGCGGTGGTGTTGCGCAGCTCGATCTGTTCGTGCCACACCGAACCGAGCTGCCGGCGTCGCACCACGAGGATCCGAGGGTCGGCTTGGTGATGGGCGACCGAGCGGCCGACAAAGGTGCAATCGCTGGCGTCGGTGAGGCTGACGGTGAGCGGCTCGACCGTGACACCACCGACCAGCAATCGAGCTTGGCTCAGTACTCGCATGTCGGCGAAGAACACGCCATGCGTCGGGTTGGTGTTGAAGTCGCCGGATCGCCCGCTGAGACAGAACGTCTGACCATCGACCAACGTGATCAGACCGGTCGGGTCGCCCAGGCTGGTTGGCTCACCGGCCAGTACCCAGGGACTCGGCTGCGCGGTCATGGCGCCATCCTGCCCAGTGGCAGCGAGTCCTTGTACTGCGGCCGCCACTTGCACGCCTCGACGGCCTCGACGATCGATGCATCGTCGAGCGGGTCGGCCAAGCCCTCGTCGACCGCTTGGCGGGCAACGGCGAGAGCGACCGCGTCGGCCACATCGCCAACCTGAGCCAGTGGTGGCAGCAGCGTTGCCGGCGCGGTCGGATCCGCTGTCGCGATCGATCCGATCGCGGTCGCCGCGGCACTCAACATTGCGTCGCTGATACGGCCGGCCCTGACCGCGATCACACCGCGGCCCAGACCGGGGAACAGATACAGGTTGTTGACCTGGGTGATCGCATGCAGCTCCGATCCGATCATCGCTGATGGGAACGGGCTGCCGGTGCCGACGAGGGCACGCCCGTCGGTCCACTCCAGGATGTCGGCCGGGATGCCCTCGGCACGCGGCGTCGGGTTCGACATCGGCAGCACGATCGGTCGAACGACGCGGTCGGCCTGGGCGCGGATCACCTCCTCGGTGAACAGGCCGGGCTGACCGGTCACGCCGACCAGTGCGTGTGGCGCGACGTGGCGCACGACATCGACCAGCGGTACCCGTCCGTCGGCGTCGCCGAGTTGCGCAACCATGCCCCACGGTCGGACGAACTCGGCCTGGAACTCGTGGAGATCGTCGAGTCGATCGTGCAGCAACCCATCTCGATCGACGAGCCAGCAACGTCGACGGGCTTCCGCCGGCGGCACCCCCGCTGCCTCGAGCGCACTCGCCGCTTGACGGGCAATGCCGATGCCGGCAGATCCGGCGCCGACGATCACGACGCGCATCTCAGCGAGCGGAACGCCACTGATGCGCATGCCGCCGACCATCGCCGCGACGGCGACCGCGGCTGTGCCCTGGATGTCGTCGTTGAAGGAGCAGATCCGATCGCGATGCGAGGCGAGCAGACGGTTGGCGTTGCGCTGAGCGAAGTCCTCCCACTGCAGCAGCACGTGCGGGACAACGATGACGCAGTGCGGTCACGAAGGCGTCGACGAGCTCGTCGTACTCGTCGTCGCGGAGCCGACGGTGCCGCCACCCGAGGTACAGCGGATCCGAGAGCAGTGCCTCGTTCTCGGTGCCCGCATCGAGGAACACCGGCAGGGTGCGCTCCGGGTCGACACCACCGACTGCGGTGTAGAGGGCGAGCTTGCCGATGGGGATGCCCATGCCGCCGAGGCCGAGGTCGCCGAGCCCGAGGATCCGTTCGCCGTCGGTCACCACCACGACGTCGACATCTTCGGCAACCCCGTCGGGCGACAGCGCGTTGTGGAGCAACTCCGAAATGCGGTGACGGTCCGGCCACGACACGTACAGACCGTGCTCGCGGCGATAGGTCCGCGACCACTCCTGACATGCCAAGCCCACGGTCGGGGTGTACACGATCGGCAACAGCTCTTCGAGGTTGTCGACAAGGAACCGGTAGAACAGCACCGAGTTGTTCGCTTGCAGGGCCCGCAGGAAGATGTGGCGAGCAAGGTCGCCGTGCGCCGCATCGAACTCGGCCCGCACCCGTTGGAGTTGCGTCTCGAGGTCTTCGACCACGGGAGGCAGCAATCCGTTGAGTTGATAGCGGTCGCGCTCTTCAGTCACTGAAGGCGGTGCCCTTGTTGTGATAGCGGTTGGCGAGCAGCTGGCGGCCAACGAGCACGATCCGAACCTACCAGCCACGATGCCAACACGGCTTCCGCGCACTACGTTGGCGACTGCCGTCCGTCGCTCGACGTCGACGCCGTCATCGAGGAGGGGATTACATGCCGAGCATCATCGTGCCGGGGAGTCAGGCCCGCGCCGTGCGCATCAATGCCGGGGGAACTGTTCAGGTGATCAACACGCATGGATCGCAAGTCGTCGACTTCTGGGCGATCCGCGCCGACCACCCGGAGATCGCCATGTCGATGCAACACTCACGGATTCGTTGGCGCAACCTTCGACCACACCCGGGCGACGAGATGCTCGACGAGGAGCGCGCCGTCATCATGACGATGGTTGCGGACACCAGCCCGGGCGTCCACGACACCGTCATCGCGGCGTGCGACCGGTTCCGGTACGAGCAACTCGGTGCCGCCCCGGGCCACCGCTCGTGCTGCGCCAACTTCGGCGAGGCCCTGGCGGAACTGTCGATCACACGCACCTCCAACGTTCCGGCGCCACTGAACCTGTTCATGAACATTCCGTGGGACCTCGACGGCAACATCACGTTCGAGCCGACCGTGTCGTCACCGGGTGACAGTGTGCTGTTTCGCGCCGAGGTCGACCTGGTCGCGATTGCCTCGGCCTGCCCGATGGACATCGTGCCGATCAACGGAGCCGGCGGCGGCACACCCGTCGAGATCGAACTCGTCGCCTCCGACTGACGCGTCAGCTCGCGCCGGTGGGCAAGCGTTTGTGAGCTGGCGCCCCGTATCGGGGCCGGAGACGTCAAACGCACCCGGGTGACAGAAGCGTTTGTGAGCTGACGCCCCGCATCGGGGCCGCAAACGTCAAACGCCACTTGGTTGGCGTTCGCATCTCGCATGTCGCCGACACGTCAGGTCGGGGCGATGGTTCCTTCGATGTCGATCACGACATCGGTGTCGACGTTGCTGTAGACGCAGAAGTGGCTCGACCCGCCTGTCGAGACGAGGGCCCGGTTGGCGACCACGGCTCCGCCGACGACGTTGAGGTTCGACACCGTGGGTATGCCGGCGCCACACGGGTACAGGGTCAGGAACCCACGGCCGGTGGGGTCGACAGCGGTGAGATTGACGATCGCCGCGGCCGGCGTGGAGTCGAGATCGATCTGGCGCGATTGGCCGGAGAGCAGACGACGTCGACAACGGGTGTCGATGATCCGGCTCGGATCGTCGGCGACAACGGCGCCGCCCGATCGGCCCGTGCGACGCCTGGAGGTCGACGACGACATCGGTCGCGGTGCTGCTGTAGACGCAGAGTTCCCCGGCGCCGAGGCCGACGGTGGCGGACGCCGCGGCATCGTGGGCCGTGGTGACGTTGAGGTTCGACGTCGTCGGTGGGAGGGTGATGCTCGCACACGGGCCGGGCAGCACGCTGATGAAGCCGTCTGCTGCGGGATCGACTGCGGTGACGTTGACCGTCGCGGCCGTGGCCGCCGGCATCGAAGCCGGGCAACGCACCCACGTCGACGGTCAGCAGGCCGCCGGCACCAACCCGTTGTTGGGCGACGCCCAGTGCTTGTTGCAGGCCCGGTCTGGTGTCGACCAGGCGCACCGGTGACACTGGGGTCGTCGCCAGACCAGTCGGCCCGATCCAACCGCTGACGTCGACGATCACATCGGTCGGCTGCAAGGTGAAGACACACAACGACCCGCCACCAAGTCGGACCACGCCGGAGTTGGCAACGATCGCCACGGCGTCGGCGTTGACCATCGATGCGACCGGCATCGGGTTGCCGCACGGAAAGACCGTGAGGAAGGTGTCGGCACACGGTTCGACGGCAGTCACCGAGACGACGGCGGCAGTTGCGTCGGCTGGGATTCCGTCGACGCCGGCGATTGGCACGGTCAGCGATGCGTCCGGCACCGAGCTTGCCCGGCAGATCGCGGGTGTCGACGGCACGTACCGGCGTCATCAGGTTGAATCCACCGGTCGCCGGTGCCGGCGTTGGCAGCCCCACCGGTGGCATCGGTGCCGGTCCACACTCCGGTGGTGCACCGGATCGGCACGATCGGAACGAGGTCGAGCGTGTCGCCGATCAGGGCGCCCATCGCCGCAGCAGCCTGTGGCCCGAGGTGGATCCCGTCTGCGGAGAACCAACTGGCCGGCATGCCGGCGCTGCGCGCTGCCCAGTCGGCAATGACCAACTCCGGATCCGTTCGGCTGCGCAGCACCGCGTTGCTCTGGCGGAACCGCGCCACGTTGCCGGCGCTGCCCGCCTCGCGATACGTGAGCCAGACCACGTGCTTGATCCCCTGCCGTCTGGCTTCGTCGAGCAGCACATCGACCGCGGCACCAACACCGAACTCTCCGCTCGACGGGTCGTCGTAGCCGACGGCAACCACCAACGCCCGGTCGTAGTGGCCGGCGTGGGCCCGCAGCACGGTGATGGCGTTGGTCGGGGCCGGCGCCGGCGGGATTCGACAGCTGGCGGCGACCAACCGGCGGCACCCTGCGCTGTCGAGAATGAATGAGTGTCGTGCCGCCAACGCCGCACGGCCCGCCGCACTGTATGGCTGGGCCAGACCGTTGAGCACCGAGTCACCGATCAGCAGCGCCTCGACAGGCACCGGTGCCGCTGCGGCGCCGGCGATCGGCGGCGGCAGCGTCATCGTTCCGGCAACGTCGCGGCGAGCATCACCACGACTGCCAGACACCGGTGCATCCTGAAGCGAACCGCAGGTGCACGCATGGACGGCACCCTATCCTGCGGAAGACGAAGATTGGGCCTGAGCTGGTTCTTCCCGGTGACCTAGCGTATGGTTGCGATCGATGAGCGAGGCCGAGATCGAGACCGTCGAGGCTCGACGATCGCCATGGGCGCCGCTTCGGTATCCGGTTTTCAGAGCCTTGTTCATCGCCCAGATGGCATCCAACATCGGCACGCTCATGCAGAGCGTCGGGTCAGCATGGTTGATGGGTGATCTCGGGGCGTCACCGTTCCTGATCGCGCTCGTGCCGACAGCGAGCATGCTGCCCGTGCTGCTGATCGGGGTACCGGCCGGCGCCCTCGCTGACATCTTCGATCGTCGGCGACTGCTGATCGGCGGCCAGTTCTTCATGCTGGCGTGCGCGGCGGGGTTGGCGGTGATGTCGTTCCTCGATGTCGTCTCACCTGCCAGTCTGCTGGCGCTGACCTTTGGACTGGGAACCGGGGCGGCCCTGACCTTTCCAGCGTTCCAAGCGATCCAGCCCGACCTCGTGCCTCCCCACGAGTTCCGTCAGGCATTCGCCCTCAGTACGTTGACGTTCAACGTGGGTCGTGCGATCGGACCCGCGATCGGCGGATTCGTGGTGGCCATCGGCGGGCCTGGATGGGTGTTCCTGCTGAACTCGATCTCCTTCCTCGCCATCGTCGGCGTGCTCGTGTGGTGGCGCCGGCCGGTGACCGAGGTGGATTCTCCGGCGGAGACGTTCAGCGGCGCGATCCGGGCTGGGCTGCGCTACGCCATGCATTCGCCGGCCCTGCGACGGGTGCTCAATCGAACCGCCTTCTTCGTCGTCCCGGCGGCGGCGCTGCAGGCGTTGCTGCCGGTCGTCGCACGCGATCGCCTCGGTCTGAGCAGCGGTGGCTATGGCGTGCTGCTCGGGTGCTTCGGCACCGGCGCCGCCGGCGCCGCGGTGATCCGCCCGCGGCTCGACGAGCGATTCCAGCACGATCAACTGGTCGTTCTCTCGTCGGTGGCACTGGCCGGCGCGCTCGTCGTCGAAGGAACCAGCCGCATGCCGTGGGCCATCGGTGTGGCGATGCTGGGCGGCGGTCTGGCCTGGGCAACCGCCTTGACCAGCACCGGAGTTGGCGCGTTCGCGGCCCTGCCCGAGTGGGTACGCGCCCGCGGGATGGGCCTGTACATGCTCGTGTTGGCCGGCGGCATTGCACTTGGCAGCGCGGTGTGGGGGGCCTTGGCCGCGTCGAGCCTCACGGCCGCCCATGTCAGCGCCGCCGGCATGCTCGTCCTCGGTCTGGCGATCACCCGACGCTGGGTGCTGCGGACAGTCAGCGACATCGACCAGCGCCTGCTACCGAGCGACGACCCGACAGTGACCATCGTTCCCCACCCGACCGACGGTCCCGTCCTGGTGACGGTGATGTACGAGGTGCCCGGCGACGACGTGCAGTCCTTCGCCGACGCCATGCGGGTGATCGAGCGGCACCGGCGGCGAACCGGTGCGTACCGTTGGGGCCTGTTCCGAGACCTCTCCGCGCCACACCTGTTCATCGAGACCTTCGTCGTCGAGTCGTGGGGCGAGCACCTCCGACAGCACAGGCGCGTCACGGTCAACGCCGACCGCTTCCTCGATCCGGTACGCCGCTACCTGCGTCACGACGTCGTCGTGACGCACTACCTCTCGGTGTACAGCCCAACAGGGCGCGACCAGGTCGGGCACGCCTTTCCGAAGGCCCCGCAAGACCTGTAACCGGACATGCCGTGGCCTGTTTCATCAGCCACACTGTGATCAGCCGCTGCGATGCAGCCCGACCGAGGAGACAGAATCGCCGATGCCTGGAATCGTTCCGTCAGTGGAAGGCGAACGGGCCAATCTGCTCGCCTACCTCGAGCAGCAGCGCAATGGGATTCGCCTCACCGCGTTCGGACTCACCGATCAGCAAGCCCGCTCGGCGCCGACCGCGAGTGCGCTGAGCATCGGTGGACTGATCAAGCACGTCACCTCGACCGAACGCAGTTGGATGGCCGATGTGCTGCAGCTCGACGTCGCCAACGACGGCGAGGCGCAATATGGCGACAGTTTCACGATGCTGCCCGACGAGACGCTGTCGGAGATCCTCGACGACAGCGAGCGCTGTGGTCGCGAAACGGAGGCGATCATCGCCGGCATCGCCGATCTGAGCCAACCCGTTCCCGTGCCCAAGGATGTGCCCTGGTTCCCGGACGACGTGGAGTCGTGGGAGGTGCGATGGGTGATGCTGCACCTGATCGAGGAGATCGCTCGGCATGCCGGCCACGCCGACATCCTCCGCGAACACATCGATGGCGGCACGATGTATCCGATCATGGCCGCGGCCGAGCACTGGCCGGATTCCCCGTGGATGCAACCGTGGAAGCCGACCGGCGACCAGGTCACGCCGTGAGCAGGGGCACCGGCTCACACCGGTAGCCGGCGACGGATCCAGTCGGCAAGAACCGGGTCCACCAGCGAGAGCCCGTTGTCGTTCTTCACCACGTCGCCCGCGGCGAGGAGGCTGTCGCGAGCATGTTGGGCCGTCCCGCTGGCCAGGCCGATCAACTCTGCGCCGGCACCGAAGAGGGAATGCTGCGAGGCGACCAGGCGCAGCACCATCTTTTCTCCAGCGACGAAACTGGAGTACACCGTTTCGTTGGCGAGATCGGTGCTGGTGCGTACGGAGGCCAGTGCGTCTTCCCAGACCCGCGAGGTGTACCGAGCGCCAGGCTCAGCTGAACGCCACGCCGCATCGGCGGTCTGCATGGTGCGGTGCGGATGACCCGCCGCGTACGTGTAGATGGCAGTCGCCAGATTGCCCGGGTCGCGCCCCGTCGATACGAAGCCATCATCGACGATCTCGACGACGGCGGCGGCGGTGAACGGTCCGACCGGCACAAGGTCGGCCTGGGCGTAGAACGGCATCGTCTTGTCGGTGAACATCGCCCGCATCAGCGATGGCTGCGAACCGGCGAACACGATTCCGATGTCTTGGAAGTGGTGCTGCAACTTGGTGCGCATCAGGCCTGCTGCACCGTCCACTCGTGTGATGCCCGGGAACTCGTCGAACATGAACACCGTCGGATGCTCCAACGCTGCGGAGACCATGGTGTCGAGCAGCAGGTGCAGCGTGGCCAGCGCATCGGGGCGCTCGTCCTTGCGTCGGGCGAAGCCGACCTTCAACAGGCCGAGGTTGAGATCGACCGCGGCGGCGATGCCCGCCAAACGGGCACGAACCGGGCCGGTCGCCCCGTTGAGAGCCGCGTCGAACCGCAGGGCGATGTCGGCCACCGACGTGACCTCGTACAGGTCGACCCACACGACCGACGTACCGGCGTTGGCCAGGTCGTCGGCAACGCGGACCAGCACGCTGGTCTTGCCGTACCGACGCGGTCCGATCAGAGCCGAGACCCGCCGCTCCGTGACGCGCTCGATGAGTTCAGCGATCAGCGCCCCTCGCCCCTTGACCTGTGACGGCTCGAGTGGGCCTTGAAACGGGAACGGTGAGACCTCCATGGTCTGAATACTATCGAATAGCGGAATCAGGCGCTACTGAGTAGCAGCTATTCCCGCCATCTGACCGCATGCTCACGACGTTCGCAGCGGCGGGAACCGGTGCGGGAGGCCCTTCGCCGCAACCTGGAACAGCGGTACGGGTTCGGGCAGACCACGCAACTTGTGTGCTCCGAGGGCCTTGAAGCGAACATCGGCAGGTGCCGTTGCCTTGACGCCTTCGCGGGTGTTGGCCGAGACGACGACCTGTCCCCCATGGCCGACCGCCGTGATCCTCGACGCCAGGTTGACGTCGGTGCCGATGTAGTTGTTCTCCGTCGACGTCGGATAGCCACTGTGAATGCCGACACGCACACGAACCTCGAGAGCATCGACCCACGAACGCCCGAGCAGATCGCGCTGAACGCTGATGGCCGCGTCGACGGCGCACCGCGGCGACTCGAACACCGCGAAGAACTCGTCGGCACGTGCCTCGACCTCGAAGCCGCCGGCGTCGGTGACACCGCGGCGCAGGATCGACCAGACCTCGTCGATCACCTCTCGGTACCGGGCCCCGAGATGTTGCACCAGGGCCGTGGAGCCCTCGATGTCGGTCATCAACATGGTCACGAATCCCGACGGCAGCACGACGGGCCCAGCCCGCCCGCCAAGGGCGCGCTCGGACTGCAGTTGGCCGGCGATGAATCCGACCGGCACGATCTTGAACTTCTTGGCGGCGTTCAACAATCGCAGACGAGACCGCGCCAGCGCTGCGTCATCTTCGAACCTGACCTGGCCGAAGCGAGCCAGTGCGTTGCGTACGTGGGCAGGATCGTGGATCGGAAGCCGGCGATTGCCGTGCGAGTCGATGTACGCAAACGCACGATCGGGTAGGTCGGCACGCTCCTTCAGATCGAGTCGAGGCATGCGTTCGACGATACCAAGGGGGTGCGACAGCGTTTCTAGAAGCGGAAGCTGACCGGCACCTGCGACGGTGGCACTGAACCGGCGTGTGCGGCGCGCTCGCGCACGATGGGTGTGTCGTCGGTGAACTGGATGGGTGTCGACGGATAGTGCTTTCGGAGGAGGTCGATCGCCTCGACATCGGGATGACCGAAGCGACTTCCGTCGGTGCAGATCAGGACCACGCCGGGTTCGACCAGGTCGAGCAGCTCTGATGTGACGTTGTTCATGCTGCCGTGGTGGGCCACCTTGAACAGGTCGACCTCCAGGTGGTCCTGCTTGCGCTCATCGAGCAGGCGGCGGATCGACTGCTGCAGATCTCCGGCGTAGGCGTCGGCGGTCAACAACAACGACGTTCCGCCGTATTCGAAGAGCAGCGCGATGCTCGACCCGTTGGGCACGCTGTGATCCGCACCGAACGACCTCGCGCCGCCTCGATCGATGTCGTCGCCGAGTCGCTGCAGCAGGTCGGCGAGCGGATCATCGGCCTCGCCGCGCCGTGCGGGCATCCAGGCCTGTTCCAGCCGGTCGAGACGCTTCGATGTCGGACCGAGCACCGTGCACCGAGCGCCGTCGGCGAGATCGAACACCGGCAGTGCTCCGTCGTCGGGGATGCAGATCGCAGCCCCGTTCACCGGGCGGTTGCGGAGCTCCGCGGGGATCAAGCTGCTGAACTCGTCGCCCTGGCGAGCCCCGCGGGTCAGCGAGCGGATCTCGTCGAGGCCGTTGAACCACACGTCGTGGGCCTCCACCAATCCGGCGCGGGTGGCGGCGATCGCGCCACCGATGTGGTCGAGATCGATGTGCGTCACGACCTCGACGTCGACCACCAGCCGGGCTTCCGGCAACGCAGCGGCGTACCGCCCGACGCCTTCGTCGAGCGCACTGGCCATGCCACCGTCGATGAGCATCCGATGATGTCCGGCCGCGCCATCCCACTCGATCAGCAGACAATCACCACAGCCCGCTGGGAAGGCTGTCAGCGCGACGCTGCTGGCAACCGTGTGCACCCGGGTCGAGGTGGTCGCCTCAGCGACGTGCGGCACGTCGTTCGCCGAGGCGTTGGCGTGCTCAACGTTCGCCTCCTCCCATTGCTGGAGGTCGTCGAGAGCGCGTTGCAGATGTGGCCGGCGGGGGTCGGCGTCAGGGATCAGATCGCCGAGATCGCGAAGATGACCGATGACGGTCTGGCGTTCCGACCACGTCGAACGGCTGGCGAAGGCGCGTTCGTAGACGACGATCATCTCGTCGGTGGCGGC
This sequence comes from Ilumatobacteraceae bacterium, assembly GCA_963805445.1. GTDB lineage: Bacteria > Actinomycetota > Acidimicrobiia > Acidimicrobiales > Ilumatobacteraceae > JAENVT01. The sequence goes on from CAWDUI010000012.1 coordinate 103,218, forward strand.
CTCCCACGACGGTTCGTCGGTGGCCGCGACCAGGCGCGTCAGGGCGCGATCGGCGGCGTCGGAACGCGACCAGAAATCGCCGGGACGAGTTTCGACACTGGTCGACACGCAGAGGTCGCTCGGTCGCCCGGAATCGACGGCGGGAACCTGCCGCGCCTCATCCGCTGCGGCGACGTGGCTGCTCGCCCACGACGAATAGTCCCCACCAAGGATCAGCGCCAGTTGCACCGCGTTCTCCGCGCCGAACCGCGTCGCGACCGTCGTACGCGTCAGCATGTTGGTACGCGTCCAACGCCTCCTTGAGGAGCTCGTCCCGGCGGTCCGGTTCGACGGTCGCCCATCGCTTCATCGTGCTGGCCAGGATCCCGAGACTCTCCCGGTCGGGCAACAACGAGGCTGCAGCCCGCGCCAGATCCGCTGCGAGCGCGAGCTCGCCCACGGCCATCTTCTTGCGATCCGCAGCACCATCGAGGTTTGCCTGACGGGCCGCCCATTGCCCGGCACGGGCCAAGCAATTGGCCGCCTGTTGCACGTCGGCGACCGACGCCGAGTCGGTCTGCGGACCCACCACGGACGTGCCACCGCGGTCGCCGACCACGAACTGCCGGAAGCGTGCGGCCGCGATTCGGAACTCCCCGAGGTCTCGAGCTGTGCTGGCCAGACGGCGTTGAATGGGTGCGCTCGCAGCAAGCTCGGGGCGCCCGTCGATCCACGCGGCCAGGTGATTCCACGTGGCCAGCAGGCGATTGCGTCGATCGACCACGCCTCCCCGGCCGGGCCGGCCGAGGTCGGACACCCGCACCGCCAGACCGTCGAGGCGGGCGATCAGATCGGACTCACTGACCGGCTCGGCGACGGCTTCGCCGAGTGAGATGCGGCTGCCGCGCAGTACGAATCCGGGGTCGCCGTAGCAGTGGTACGCGGCCCAGGTCTCGCGGCCACCGACCTCGGCGCAGATGTTCCGCGCCCGCGTCACGGTGTCGCCAAGCGGACGCCCGGCGATGAGCTCTCGATAGAACGTCTCGGCGAACACCCGAGCCGCGTTGTCATCGATCGGCCACGCCGCGGCGACCAACGCCCGGACGCCGATCGCCATGAACTCACGGGCCAGACCGGCGGCCATGCGGTTCAGGCCGACGCGACCGAGGCTGCAGCAGTTGAGGAAGACGACATCTGGAACCGAGGTGAGCTGACGGATGGTGTCGGTGGTCAACAGCGCCCCACGAGCAAGGATCGCCCCGGTGTCTGCCGGCTGATCCTCGCGGTACACACCGTGGCTGGCGATGTGAACCACCTGATGATTGCCGAACAGTTCGTTCTGGAGGTCGACCAGGTCGAGCTCGCCGCGCCGGTCGTCGAGCAGCGTCACGCGGCCAGGGTTGGGCTCGTCGAGCAGTCGGCTGACCAGATCGCACTCGTCGTACACCGATGGCAGCTCGTGTTCGCCGGGAACCTTGCCGGCGGCGATCACCAATGCACTGCCGAAATGGGCACGCTCGGGCGACATCCGGCGGTTCTCGGACTCCGTGAACTGGCGGATCACTCCGCCGAACGTTCCGCTCGCGGATTGGTTGCCACTCGGTCGTGGGGCGCCCAGCAGCTCCCAGGGGTACCGAGCGGTCGTCGCATCCACGACGAACTGGATCGCCGACGTGGTCTGAAAGTCGCTGCGCAACTCGTGCGGGATCAACTGGTCGTAGAGCGTGCCGGCTGTTCGCCGGTCACCCGTGTCGGTCGCCAGACGATCGACCAGCGCGTCGACCATCACCTTGTCGAGACGGTGGCGAACTCGGTCGGCCCGGGCCTCGCGACCGAGAAGGGCGATGTCGAACGTGACGCATCGATCCTCTGCCTCCGAAGCAGTCTGGCCGGCGCCGCCGCCCGCCGGCGGAGATGGAGCGTGGTCGGCTGCGGTGATGACGAATCGGCGCCAGCTCTGGGCGACGTCGGTCAATGTCGCGCCGAGCGGCAGGCCGCCCGGTCGTTCGCTGACGGTCACCGATCGCAAGGTGTCGTACGAGCCGGGAAGGTGCACCGCCGTCGACAGGGATCGCAGCGCCACCGCGGCAAGATTGGCCTGCTCGGCAAACCGCTCGACGAACTGCAATGCAGTGACGCGAACACTGCTCCCGCCGGCGGCACGCGACGACTCGTACAGCGCCAGCGCCTGGTTCGCCTGCAGCACCCCTTCGACGACACCGGCGATCGAGTCCTCCACCCGCAACCCGCGGTCCGAACGCACCCCCATCAGCGAACTGGAGACCCCGACCTCGATCAGGGCGTTCGCGGCCGCGCCCGTGTCGTGCTCCCGGTACAGCCGGGTGCAGCGATCCACCAGGGCCTGGCGCACGCTCAACGTCAGATCTTCGCGTTGCAGGTCGACGACCGAGCCGAGCCCGATCACGTAGCAACCGGGCGGCTCGGTCTCGGCGTCGGGCGTGGGCTCGATGAAGCGTGAGGTGCCGACCTCCGTGGGGAACAGAGAGACCTCGGACCACGACGTCAACATTCCCGCGAACTGCCGGTCGATGAATGCCTCCTGCCCGCCCATCTGCTCGTCGGCGAACCCACTGATCATCAGCGGATAGTCGGCACTGGCCAGGCTGCCGTGGACGATCGTGATCTCGACCACTGGCTGATCGTCGGTGCCGTCGTCGGCGTTTGTCGCAGGCGTCGGTTCGACGCCCGATTCGACGTCTGCAACCGGTCTGGTGATCGACATGGCCCTACACCCCACCGAAGCGGGACGCGGCGCTGGCCGTAGCCGGGCCCCAGATCCCGTCGATCGCCTTTGCGTACCAGCCCTTCGCCGCAAACGCGGTCTGCGCGGCCCGGACCGCCGCGTCGGTACGTGGGCCGAATTCGCCGTCGGAGACCGTGAAGTCGGCGAAGCCGGCGGCGCGGAGGAAGTCTTGGATGCGTGCAACGTCGGCGCCGGTGTCGCCCCGGCGTACCGGCCCGGTCGGCAGGTCGCCCTCGAAGGCCGGTGCTGCGCCGGCACCGGGTTCGACACGCTGCGTCCGGGCGGGATCAGGCTCGGTGTGTACCGACACGCCGTCGATCGGGTCGGGATTGTTCGCCGCGTCCCAGGTCCGCTCGATGTGCAGCCACTGGCTCCATGGCTGACCGAAGCCGGTTGACGGGCTGCTGTGCGCCGTTCGCCAACCGACGTTGTTCTTCCAATATCTCGCGTTCACGTAGTCGTGGACCGCTTGTATGCCAAGGCGAGCGGACTCGGCGAGGGCGAACTCGATCACCTCATCCGCCGCCTGTCGACCCGGACCCGGTGCCGCCCAACGCCAGTCCCACGCCATGCCCCAGTTGTGCATGCTCGGCGCGGAGCCGGCACGCACGGATCTCGGGGGCTGGGCGAGGATGCCGAGGTCGACGCCTGACCAGCGCGTGATGACGTAATGACGGAGAACGACCATGCCGATGGGTGCAGTGGTCGGGTAGGCAATGCCTCGCCGCTGCAGGCTCTCGGCGGTGTCGTGTACGACCGTCGAACCACCACGATCGACGCCCTCGGGCGACGTGGCGACATCGAAGTCGTCGTCGAAGGCAACTCCACCGAGATCGGTTCGCAGATCGCTCACGCCGAGCCCCCTGCAGCGAGGCGAGCGAAGCGAGTGCGATCGATGGCCAGAAGCTTGCCGAGGCCGTGGAGCACGTACATGTTGACCATCGCCAGGACGTACCCGTGTTCCAGCAGCGCTGCGGTGATCTCGCGACCGAGTGGTGCGAGCGTCGTGGGTACTCCAGAGGTCTTCCGAACGATCGACGCCCACTCGGTTTGCGTGTAGCCCTGCCCGTCGAGGAACTGTCGAACCTCGTCGGCGCGTCGCGACCGATCGTCGGCAGCCCAGCCGGACCGAGTGCCGAACTGTTCAGCAACTTGGTAGGGACTCGCCGAAACCTGGGCAAACGCTCCGTCGGGGGTCTTTGCGTCATGGTCGCGGAACATCGCCGCCAGCGCCCGTCGCCGGTGTGCTGTCGAGACGTCGTACTGCACGTCCTTCGATCGCACCACACCGGCGAGCTCCAGGCGGGCGCCGCGGCCTTTGATCGGTTTGATCTCGTTCCAGCCGCCCGATGCGTTGGCGACGAGCAGCAGGGCCGCCGCACGTGGCTGGGCCTCCACCACGCTCGGCCACGATTTCCGGCGGGACGCGTAGCCGTACTCCCACTCGTCGGCCATGTTGTCGTAGACCCCGCCATCGACCAACACGATTCGCCCGGGACCGCTCAGGCCGAGCTCATCGAGGGCAAGGACGCGCGGCGCGAACGCGCCGGGCACGCACGCCGAGGCCTGCACAGCCGTCGCCAAGGGGATCGCAACCGGCGCCGTCGTGCCGGAGAAGCCGTAGCCGTACACCAGCCGGTTCGAGAAGTACATCGACGTGCCGGTCTGCAGTTCTGTCGTGCAGAGCACGTGGTGAACCGCACTCGGCGTCTTGCGCAGGTCGCCCAGAAGCACCGACCGGTCACCGAGCAACTCGCGGTCGATCGCCCGCTCGGTCTGGAGGGATCGCCGACCGAACAGCCGCAGCGCTACGAACCCGGCAACCATCCCGACGACAACCGCTGATCGCGGCGGCGGCCCACCAATGCCCCACGACCGCCACGACAGCGACCACGCTCGCGACCAGTGCGACCACCCCGGAGGCGACCAGGCGACGCATGTACCCACGCGTGGCGGGAGCGCCGCCCAGCAGGATGCCTCGGTCAGAGATCGTCGCCAGCGCTGCGCCGATGTGACGCTCGAACTCAGGAGACGCCACCGAACCGAAGTCGGGACCCACCATCACGATGCCGTTGGCGATCGAGCCGCCCGAGACCGAACTGATCGAATCGACACGCTGGTTGAGCTCCTGATCGACGAGCGCCAGCAGCACTCCGAGGCCGAAGGCGGTCGCCCGATGACCGCCACCCGACAGCGCGACCCCGATGTCGCGTTCGGTGGTCACCGCGCCGTCGCCCGGCCCCGGTGCGAGCAGTACCCTGCCGATGTGTTGTTGGTGCACGCAGGGAACAGAATCGATCTTCCCGATCGAGCCGTCGCCCGGTTTCCCGCGAGTCGCGTGCCAGCGGTGCGCGCCAGTGTGGGGCGCCTGCTCGACGCGCTGCGACCCTCCGGCGTGGTCTCCGTCGCCGCCGCCGGCGCCGACCTGATCGTGCTCGACGAGGCAATCCGCCGCGACATCCACACCCACGTGGTACTGCCCATCGCGATGGTGGAGTTCGTCAAGCAATCGGTCGTCGACGCAGGCCCGGAATGGGTCGGCCTGTTCGATGCGGTGCTCGGTCATGTGTGCGCGGATCACGGATGCAGCGTGGCCCAGGGTCACGATGATCCCGCCGCCGAGTGGTACCGGCGTGCCCACGATCAACTCATCCGCCGGGCCGAAGAGGTGGCCGGCGGCACGACGATCGTGGCACTGACCATTCGACCACCAGAAGGCGACCGCCCGCCGAGCGTCAGCGACGACTTCGCGGCCCGCGCCGCACAGCTGGGTTGGCTGGAGCTGTGCATCGACCCGCGCCCGGCATCGGGGGCAGCGGTGGTCGTGAGCTGACGCGGTTCTTCGCACGGCGCTCAGAACTCCGAACTGCTGCCGAACTGGTAACTGGCCGTTGGCGAGGATGAGCGCGGTCATGCTGATCCCGATGATGACCAGCGCCAGTGCCTGCCCGCGACGAGCGGGCTTCTTGAGATTGGAAAGGCCCACGATCACCCCGATCAGCCCGAGGCATGGGATGAAACTGACGATCAGCAACGTGACGAACGTGCCCGTGTCCCACTTTGCGAGCGGGCGCCACCGCTTGCGGCAGCGTGCTCCGTGCGGCGAAAGCTTGCGGCGCACCCGTCTGTGCGGCAGTTGCTGGCGTGTCGAGGAACTGCTGCCCACCCCTCGACGCATGTTGGGTCCACGTCGATCCGTCCCAATACCGCTGGTCGTAGCGCCGATATGGGTCCGCGTACCAGCCGGGCGGCACCGCTGCCGGGACGGCGCTGGATGCCGATGCCGCACCGGTCCGGCGACGGCGTGGGCGTCGGCCGGACTGGCTCGGGTGTTGCCGCCAACAAGGCGTCGATCTCCTTGCCGATCGACTCGGTGATGTCGCCGCGACGACGGAGCCTGCGGATCAGTTCGATGGCGCTGTCGCGGTCGTCGTCGTCGGCCATGCGTGCTCGCAGTTCACTGAGCAGCAGCGACTGTTGCTGGAAGGTGAGGTTGAGCTCGTCGACCTGCTCGCGATAGGTGTTCATGTACGACATCGGCACGGGCGGGGGCTCCGGCAGCGGCTCCGGCGGTGCGCCAGCGGGTCGCACCAGCGAGATCGCGGTCACCAAGCCGATCGCCGCGTCGGGCGTGCGTTCGAGATAGTCGAGGATCTGGGCGTTGGCAACGACCGGCGGCGCCATCTGCGGCGAGACCCGCTCGACCATGATCGGCAGCAGGGCACGGTTGCAGGCCACGGCGTACTGCAGCTCAGCGGCGCACGCCTTCGACGTCAGCCAATCAGGGCTCAGCGCGATCACGAACACGTCGGCGCCCCTGATCGTGCCGAGGATCGTGTCCCACCACTTCTGACCACCGGTCAGTTCCTCGTCGACCCACACTTCGTGGCGCGCCCGCCGGATGTCTTGCAGCAGGCAGTCCACCGTTGCCCGGTCGCGACGGGCGTAGCTCACGAAGACCCTCACAGTGCCCCTCCGTTCGTGCTCTGGAAAGATTAGAGCGCGCGGAGCGACTTGGAAATACCACTTTGCGCTGTTGAATCGGGGAGGGTTGATGAGTCCGAGAGCGCTGCGGACAGGATGGTGCCGGCCCAGACGGGCCGGCCGGTCGTCACACCTCGCCGGCGTCGCTGGTCATCGCCGTCCAAACACGCGACTGGCGTGTAGGGCAGGTCGAGGTGCTCGACGCCGAATTCGCGAAGGGCATCGAGCACCGCACTTTGCAGGGCCGGCGTGCCGACCACCGTGCCGGATTCTCCGACGCCTTTCACCCCGAGCGGGTTCAACGGTGACGGCGTCTCCATCTCGTGCGTCTCGAAGCTCGGCAGCTCCGCGGCAGAGATCAGTGCGTAGTCGGCAAGGTTGCCGCTGAGCGGCACACCGTTGTCGCCGTACACCATCTCCTCGTAGATGGCCGCGGCGACCGCCATGCCCAAACCACCGTGCACCTGCCCCTCCGCCAGCTGGGGTTGCAGCAACGTGCCGGCGTCGTCGACCGTGACCAGTGGACCGAACCCGCACCTCACCCGGTCTCGACGTCGAGCTCGATGGTTGCCACACATGCCCCGAACGCGAACGTGCCGGCGCCGCCCGCTGGGCTTGAAGTGGTGATCGGCGGACAACGGCCCGAGATCGGTCCAGCCGACGTCGCGCGACGGTGTGCCGGCCACGTGGAACCGGCCACTGGCCTGCTCGAACACGATGTCGGCGACCGCCGCCTCCAACCGCTCGGCAGCGGCGTGCTTGGCCAACTCGATCACGTCATGTGCCGCCCCATATGCAGCCGAGCCACCCAGCTGTGCAGAGCGCGACCCGATGGTGCCCCCGCCGGTCGGCGACAACGCCGTGTCGCTGTGCAGCACGCGGACCTGGTCGCTGGCGATGCCCAACTCGTCGCCGACGAGCGCGGCGAACGTGGTCTCGTGGGCCTGCCCGTGTGGTGACGTGCCGACCACCACCGTGACACCGCCCTGGGGATCGACGGTGACAGAAGCGCGCTCGCCCTCGCCGCCTCCCGTGATCTCGACGGTGCAGCTGACGCCGATGCCCAGCCGCGTCGGGCTTCCCTGGCGACGCAACTCTGCTTGCTCGGCCCGCAGCGCCGCATACCCGGCGGCTTTCACGCAGCGATCGAGCGCGTCCTCGTATCGCCCACTGTCGTAGGTCGAGCCCAATGCCGTCGTGTAGGGGAACGCCTCGGGCGGCACGAGATTGCGGCGACGCACCTCGACCGGGTCGAGCCCGATCCGTGCCCCATACCGGTCCATCGCCCGCTCGATGTCGCACGACGCCTCTGGGCGGCCGGCACCGCGCAGGGCCATGGTCGATGCCGTGTTGGTGACCACCGAGCGACCGCCGGCGCGTGCCGTCGGGAATGTCGTACACGCCAGTGCCGGAGTTGCGCAGGTTCCCGGTGATGAACGTTCCCATCGCCGGGTACGCGCCGCTGTCTTGCACCGCAGTCACCTCGTACGCCAGCACCGTGCCGTCGAACGTGCCTCCGATCCGTACCCGGTGAGTCGACGCGCGGCCATGACCCATGGCGAGCATGCACTCCGACCGCGTCTCGACCCACCGGACCGCTCGGCCCAGACGGCGTGCGGCCCAGGCGACCACCACGTCCTCGGGTTGGCATCCGTACCCACCCTTCGATCCGAACCCACCGCCGACGTCGGGCGTGATTGCTCGGACCGTGCCCGGCGTGAGACCGAGCGCGCACTCGATCACATGCTTGGCCCCGGCAGGCCGCTGCGAACAGACCCAGACCGTGCACTTCCCTTCGTCGTCCCACACGGCTGCGGCGGCGCGAGGCTCCATTGCCCCGGCATGCAGAGCGGGGGTGCCTCATGGTGAACTCCTCGACCACGTCGCATGCTTCGAACGGATCGGCCTCGAACGGCGGCAGCGACCACTCGTACGACACGTTGGTCCCCGCCGCTTCGTGCACGAGCACATCACCGCGCAAGAGCGTCTTCCAGATCGATCACTGGCGGAAGCGGATCGGTCTCGACGATCACGACCTCCGCACCATCGGCCGCCTCGGCCCGCGTCTCGGCCAACACGACGGCTACTGGTTCGCCCACGAAGCGCACCACGTCCTGCGCCATCATCGGGCGCACCATTGCCTTGTTTGCCGTGGGCAGGCGCGGTGGCAGCACCCACACGTCGGTCAAATCGGCCCCGGTGAGCACGGCGACGACGCCTGGCATAGACTTCGCCTCGGACACATCGATCGAGAGCAGCCGGCCGTGGGGCTCGATCGCTCGAACGAACACCGCGTGCAGCAGCATCGTGCAGTTCGGGGAGGCGCAGCCCGTCGATGAACGTGCCTCGACCGGTGATCAGCGGGCCGTCCTCTCGTCGGTCAGTGTGGGGCAAGTGGGTGCTCACCCCGCGAATCTCTCACATGCGCGGCCGCTGCTCGATCTCGAAGACATCGGTCAACCCGTGACGAAGCGCTCACTGGTCATGCAGGGCGCCAGACCCTCCGCTGCCGCCGCGTCGAGGATCTCCGTGGCGCGCGCCACGAAGGTGGCTCAGATCGGGTCGTGCCGGATCGAGGCGACGGGCGACCGCAACGAACAGGGTCAACGACGAGACCAGCTTGGAGTTGTCGGGCGACCCGAACAATGCGCTGACACGGACCCCTTCCTCGATCACCTGGCGCCACACGGCATCGACCAGTCGCACGTATCCGGCACCGAGCTCAGGGTGCAGCAGGTACGCCTCCGCTTCCTCCACACTGGCGATCGAGTAACGCTGCGAGATCGGACTGACACCCAGTCCGCTGACCTGCGGGAAGATGTACCACATCCAATGTGACTGCTTGCGGCCGGTGCCGATCTCGCCGAGGGCGCGCTCGTAGCTGTCGCGCTGGGCTTCGAGAAAGCGGTTCAGATCGACCGTCACGCTTCCTCGTGTTTGCTCTCACCGCCGTCCGTCGGGACCGGCGCCGGTGTCGTGCCGGGTGGCGTCATCGAGATCGTGAGACCATCGATCTCCAATACGATCTCGGGTTGTCCCGACGAGTTGGTGATGCTCACTGGCTTCGGTGCCTTGCGTTGAACGGCCATGTCAGTACGGTACCGGCGAGGGCGCGACGTCGATCAGCACCTGCCGCGACGCCGTGTTTCGATCGCGTGCACAACGGGCACCATGCGTTTGTGCGGACAACATCGCCTGGCCGTCGCGGTCGCCGTTTCAGTCGCCATGTTGGGGGCCTGCGGGGTGCAAGAGCACGCTCAACCGTCAGCAGGACTGGTCGCGTTCACGCCACACGTCGCGGCTCGCAGTCGACGTTGCATCGACTTCGGGCACCGCAAATCTTTCCGTGCCACTGCACGTCGTGCACGGACGGTTTCTCGGGCTCGGGTTGGGATCGTCACTCACCGATGCGCTTCGCACACTCGGCGTCGACACCGGTCGCCGAGCAGGCTGACCTGCCGAACGACTCGAGCGGAGCGGTCGCGCTGCGTCCGTGTCTGGGTGGCGGCGAGCACTGGCTGATCACTGCAGACAACTTGACCCTGATGTTCGAGGGGCCGTCGGCCGACGCGGCGAGGCTGACCACGTGGCGGTACTCGGCGGCCCGACCATCGGCTTCACCAGCTGGTTGCGCCACGCGAATCACGATTGGTTCGACTCGCACTGAGGTCCTCGAGGCATTCGACACTGCGGTCGACATCGGAGACGCGATCGAAGTGCTCCACCGGTGGCGCTGCAGTTCGGATTCCGCAGTGGGACCGTCGCTTGGTTCGGCGACACTCCTGCGCCCGCGATCTCATTGCTGCCACGTGACGTCGTCTCGGCGTCGCATTGAGTTCATCAACATGATAAGTTTGTCAGTTGATGAAACATGCGGCTAGATCATGCCCCCGTCGACGACCTGGTGAATCAACCCCTGTCGGAGATCAAGGCAGAACTGTTCAAGGCTCTCGCACATGCAGGCAGGGTGCGCATCCTCGAGGTGCTGCGCGACGGCGATCGCACTGTCGCCGAACTGATTCCAGCCGTCGGACTGGAGTCATCGCATCTGTCGCAACAGCTGGCCGTTCTCCGACGAGCCCGGGTGGTCAACGCGGCGCGCTCGGGATCCTCGGTCACCTACTCGATCGCCGACCCGACAATCGTCGAGTTGCTCGCCGCCGCACGGTCGTTCCTCATCAACAGCCTCAGCGTGAGTCAAGAGTTGCTCGCCGATCTCCACCAGGGTGGGTGATGGATACAGATGGCGGTCATCTGACCGCGCCAACCACCAGCCCGACCGCGGCGACGAAGCCCTCGTCGTCACCACTGCGCGCCCTGGCACCGCGAGCCGGTGACTATGCCGGCCTGCGGTCGTCATGGAAGGGCGACGTGCTCGCCGGCCTCACGGTCGGCGTGGTTGCGGTTCCGCTGGCGCTGGCCTTCGGTATCACGGCCGGCCTCGGTGCAACCGCCGGTTTGATCACGGCCATCATCGCCGGCCTGGTTGCTGCGGTGTTCGGGGGCTCGAACGTGCAGGTCTCCGGCCCAACCGGTGCGATGACGGTCGTTCTGGTCCCGATCGTCGCCCGGTACGGCCCGCAGGCTGTGTTCGTCGTCTCGATGATCGCCGGCGTCGTGCTCGTCATCGCCGCGATCGCTCGGCTCGGTCGGTACATCGCGTTCATCCCCTGGCCCGTGGTCGAGGGATTCACGGTGGGCATCGCCGTCATCATCTTCCTTCAACAGGTGCCACCCGCGCTCGGTGTCACCAAACCACACGGCGAGAACACGGCCGCGGTGGCCGCGAGGGCGGTAGTCAAGTCCTTCGGCAACGGCAGCATCCAGGCGATCGGAGTCGTCGTGCTCGTCGCCGCAATCATGGTCGCGTTGCCGCGCATCCGCCGCTCGCTGCCGTCGTCACTGATCGCCGTGCTCGTCGCCACGATCGTTGCGCAGGCGACATCGCTCGACATCGCCCGGATCGGTTCACTCCCGTCGTCGCTGCCGATGCCGAGCGTTGCCCGACACATCGTTCGGGCAGACCAGAGACTTGCTGTCGGCAGGGCTCGCCGTCGCCCTGCTCGCAGCGATCGAAAGCCTGTTGTCGGCGCGGGTGGCCGACGGGATGAGCGATGGGGGTCGCCACGACCCCGACCGCGAGCTGTTCGGCCAGGGGCTCGCCAACGTCGTGTCGCCGTTGTTCGGAGGCATGCCCGCCACCGGCGCGATCGCCCGGACCGCCGTCAACGTGCGCGCCGGGGCCCGAACACGAGTTGCCTCCATCACGCACGCGATCGTGCTGGTCCTGGTCGTGTTCTTCGGTGGACCGCTCGTCTCGCGCATCCCGCTCGCAGCATTGGCCGGGGTGCTGATGGTGACTGCTCAGCGAATGGTCGAGATCCACAACGTCCGGGCCGTGCTGCGCTCGACCCGTTCCGACGCACTGGTCCTGGTGCTCACTTCGGTGGCCACGATCGCATTCGATCTCATCATCGCCGTCGAAATCGGTGTCGCCGTCGCTGCATTGTTGGCCCTGCGCCATGTCGCCCGAAGCAGCGGAGCCGAGATCGAACGACTGCCGCTCGACGAGACGGTCACCGACGTCGAGGAAGCTCGCCTCCTCCACGAGCACATCGTCGTCTACCGATTGGACGGCTCGCTGTTCTTCGGGGCGTCGCAGCGATTCCTGACCGAGCTCACCGCAGTCAGCGATGTGAAGATCGTGATCCTGCGGCTGTCTCAGATCCAGGTGCTCGACGCAACCGGCGCGCAGGCGCTCGGCGAGATCGTCGCCGAGCTCGAGTCGCGCGGCATCACGGTCTTGCTCAAGGGGGTTCGACCGCGCCATCGACGAGTCCTCCTCGCGGTCGGGACGCTCGATCATCTCGCCCACGAACGGCACCTGTTCGACACGCTCGACGAGGCGGTCACCCACGCCCGGTTGCACCTCGCCCGCACCTGACGCGCGATCAGCCGCCGGTCGGAGCCGCCTCCGGGAATGCAGGTCGCCGATCGGCCGATTCCGTGTCCGGACTCGCCGGGTCCTCAGGACCGGTCGTCCGCCTCGAACGAACCAGGCGGCGGACGCCATCATCGATCGCCAGTGCGATCCCGAGCAACACGATCGCCACGATGCCATCCATCCACCAGTGGTTCCCGGTGGCCGATACGGCCAACATCGTCAGCACGACATGCAGCAAGAACAGCCATCGCCAGCGGCTGGTGCTGACAGCGACGACGCCGAACGACACCAGCGCTGCCCAGCCAACGTGGATCGACGGCATTGCCGCGAACTGATCGGAGATGCCGGTGCCGACCGGGCCGTAGAGCGACCACCCATAGTGCGCAGTCAGGTCGATGTATCCGAGATCGGGCAGGAAACGAGGTGGCGCCACCCGAACGAACCGGATGATCACGCAGAAACCGGTCATGATCGCCAAGGCGTTGCGCCAGCGTGGATAACGCTCCCGATAACGGACGAACAGCCAGACCATGAAGGCGATCAGTGCCGGCACGTGCACGATCGCGTAGTAGTAGTTGGACAACCTGCCCAGCCAGTCGTGCCGCAACACGAAGTGCTGCAACGACAGTTCCGTCGGCATGTGGAGCGCGTTTTGGAACCGCACGATCTGGCGAGCCCGGTCGATGGCTCCTTCGTCTTGGGCCAGCGGCAGCACTCTCGCCAGGCGCCAGACCGAGTACAGCGAGGCCACGAGGGCAAGCTCCTGCGCCCACAGCATGATTGCCTCGCGCAGACGCGTCGGCCGCTGCCGTCGCAAGACGACGGCGACCAGCCCGCATAGGACCGCCGCCACGGCAGCCTGATCCCACGTGGGCCAATCCATATCCGAACAAGACTGCCGGGCGAAACCCGTCGACGCAAACTCTTGCCCGATCAAATCCACTGCGTTCCCGGGAGCGGGCGCCGCTCGACCGTCGCTGTGACGGTCAGCGTGTGACAGCCGGCGCGAGCAAGGCCCACGTGCCATCCGATCGACGGGGCACGTGGGCTGGTCCTGCTCATTTCGACCGTGATCCCGGGCCAGATGACGTGAAGTTGCTACGGTGACCCAACTCAGGGACGAGAGAGCGGGCCACCATGTCGACGCAAGTGCCAGGAGAGCCCCACAGATCGCCACCGCCCTGGCTGGTCCCGGCCGGGATCGGCGTGATCATCGTGCTGCTCGCCGTCCTCATCGTCGTGCTCCTGACCCGCGACGACAGCAATTCGTCGTCCTCCACGACGACCCTGGCAGCGGCGGACCACCACCGCATCGACGGTTGCTCAAACCACCGTTGTCGAGACAACTCCACACGAGACCGTGGCGGCGTCGACAGTGCCGACAACGGAGCCCGTCACGACCGAGTCAGTGCCGCAACCTGTCGGCCCGGGCCAAGCTGCGCTGGTCATCGATGGCACGACGCAACGGTTCTCGGTCGCGGTCACGTGCTCCGATTTCTGGGCCGGGGTCCAGACCACCAGCCACGTGCTGATCGAAAGCGGCACCAGCCACATCTGGGTGGTCGATGTCTTGGAGTCCGAAGAGGGTGGCGACCGCGGCATGCGCGCAGTCGACATGGACTACCCGATCGCCGCCAACGTGTTCGGCCAGGACGTCGCCGTCGCGCCCGATCTACTTCGGCACCGTCGACGAGACCCGGACTGGCGCTACCAGCGCAACCCTGGAGCTGACATCGGGCGACGGTGCGGCGTCGGTCGACATCTCCCTCGGCCAGCCGATCACCCCCGACGACTCCGCGGTCGGCTGGATCACTCCACAATCGCCGTTCGCCCCCGGCACACAGGTCGACTGGCTGTCGCCCGACGAATCGACCGGGCAGCGATTCAATGTCCTGGCTGACTGTGGCGGCGAGTTGCTGGTGTCCGGCGGCGGCATGCTCCTGACGACCTACCCGGAGAACGGCAGCACATTGGCGGCGGGACTCGTCAACTCCGACAACCTGCTGGGCGACAACGTGTGGTGGACCAACCTCGTCGTGCCAACTCCCGACGAGGCGGCGTTCGAGCACGGCGGCGGCGGCGACATCACCGCAGCAATCAACGTCTACCCCGACGGCGACCGCAGCGCCCAGCCCGGCTACCTCTCGTGGACCGAGCGGCCGCCGCGATCATCCGTCGGCAAGTCCGGCCTGCTCGACGATGTCTGCACAGTCGGCCCCTGAACACCGGCGCACACCATCGACGCAGGGCGCGCGACGATTGTGCAAATCGCAGGCCACACAGCGGGTGAACCAGCGGGCGCGAGAGGGAGAATCGGATGGACACGGTCCAATCGAAGGTCGATGAGCTGATCGGTCAGATGACGCCCAACGACAAGGCCGGCCAACTCACCCAGTACTTCTACTTCCGTCTGCCGGCCAGTGCTGCGCCGCCCGCCGACTTCCGCCGCGACGAGCAGCCACGGATGGTCGAGTCGGCCCTTCGGGAAGGTGCCGCCGGGTCGCTGCTGTTCGTCACCGATCCGGCGGAGATCAACCGGCTGCAACGGCTTGCCATCGACGGGAACCGGCTCGGCATCCCCGTCCTGTTCGGCTTCGACGTCGTTCACGGGCTTCGCACGATCCTTCCCGTCCCGATCGCAATGGCGGCCTCGTGGGATCCCGACACCATCGAACACGGGCAGGCGATGGCTGCCCGCGAGGCGCGAGCCGTCGGCATTCACTGGACGTTTGCACCCATGGTCGACATCGCCCGGGATCCCCGTTGGGGTCGCATGATCGAAGGCGCCGGTGAGGATCCCTACCTCGGCGCCGCCGTCGCCGCTGCACAGGTTCGTGGCTTCCAGGGAGGCGAGCTGGGGGCTCCGGAGCGCGTCATTGCCGGCCCGAAGCACTTCGCCGGATACGGCGCCGCGCTCGGAGGGCGCGACTACGACGAGGTCAACGTCTCCGACTCGGAGCTGTGGAACACCTACTTCCCACCGTTCAAGGCAGCGGTCGATGCCGGCGCCGGCAATGTGATGACTGCCTACATGGACCTGAACGGAGTACCGGCCACGGGCAATCACTGGCTGTTCACCGAGGTGCTGCGCGAAACATGGGGGTTCGAAGGGTTCGTGGTCAGCGATGCCAACGCCGTGCGGAATCTCGTCGCCCACCACTTTGCAACGGATCTCGCGGACGCCGGCGCCCGCGCCGTCAATGCCGGGGTCGACATGGAGATGGCGATTGCCCGTCCCGCCTACGCACACCTGCACGAAGCGCTGGCGTCAGGCGCAGCGAACCCGCAGGCGGTCGACTCGAGCGTGCGGCGAGTGCTGGAGGCAAAGGTTCGGATGGGCCTCTTCGATGCACCGTTCGTCGACGAGGTCCGCGCCCGCGAGGTGCTCGCCGACCCGGCGCATCGCGATGTGGCACGTGCCACCGCAGAACGATCGGCGGTTCTCCTGCGCAACGAGGGAGATCTCTTACCGCTCGACGCCGACACGCTGCGTTCGATCGCGGTGATCGGACCACTCGCCGACTCCAGGCGCGACACACTCGGGCCGTGGGTGTTCGACTTCGACCTCGACGAGACGGTGACCGTGTTGAGCGGAATCCGTGCCAGAGCCGGACACGACGTGCGAGTCGACCACGCCCGCGGCGTGCGCGTCGTTCAGCGGGTGTTCCCTTCGATGTTCGACATGTTCGGGGGCAACCGGCCGGAGGATCCCGAGGGCTTCGACGACATCGCCGAGTTCCAGCACGCCGTTGACCTGGCACGCGCGGCCGACGTTGCCGTCGTGGTCGCCGGCGAATGGCAGAACATGATCGGCGAGGCGGCCTCACGGTCGTCGTTGGAGCTTCCCGGTCGCCAACTGGAACTGTTGCAGGCGGTGGTCGCGACCGGCACGCCGGTTGTGCTGCTGGTCATGAACGGGCGCCCGCTCGACCTGCGTTGGCCGGCGGAGCACGTGTCGTCGATCCTCGACATCTGGTATCCCGGCACGCAGGGCGGCGCGGCCGTGGCGAACCTGCTGTTCGGCGACGTCTCACCGGGCGGCAAGCTGCCCTTCACCTGGCCGCGCACGGTGGGGCAGGTACCGCTGGTGTACGCACACACCGCCTCGCACGAGCCCCAGAACCAGGCGCGGCGATACTGGGACGAGGACGGCACACCGCTGTTCCCGTTCGGGCACGGCTTGAGCTATGGCCGTTTCGAGTACACCGACCTCATTCTGGATCAATCGTCCACCACCACCGACGGAACTCTGCAGGTCTCGGTCGATGTGACCAACACAGGGTCTCGCCAAGGCGACGAGGTCGTCCAGCTCTACATCCATCAACGATCCGGCTCGGCGTCGCGTCCGGTACGCGAGCTCAAGGGCTTCTCGCGGATCACGCTCGCCGCGGGGGAGTCTCGCACCATCCAGTTCCAGGTCGGCCCGAACGAACGGCGCTACTGGAACGCTGCGGTCCGAGATTGGGTCACCGATTCGTCGACCTTCGATCTCTGGGTCGGCGGCGATTCGACGGCCGAGCTGACCACGACGTTCCAGGTCACCGAGGGGTAGCTGACGCTGCCTCGAGATCTGCGATCACATCGGCGGCATGACCAGCGACATCGGTCACCTCGTAGCGACGATGGATCCGTCCCTCGGGATCAATGAGGTAGCTGTGACGCATCGGGTACTCGGCGTACTTCTCCCCGGCTTCGCGCACGACCTCGTACTTGGTCCCAACAGCGCGATCCACATCGCTCAACAGATGGAACGGGAACTTCTGCGCCTCGGCGAACGCCAGGTTCTCGGCGGGTGTATCGAACGAGGCACCGAGGATGACCGCATCGAGCTCTTCGAATCGCTGGGCGCTGTCACGCAGGCCCTGGCCCTGGATGGTTCAACCAGGTGTCGCCGCTTTGGGGTACCACCACAGCAACACCCACCGACCGCGCAGGTCCTGGAGATGGACGTTGTCGCCGTGTTCGTCGGGCAGTTCGAAATCAGGCGCAACGGCATTCAGCGTCAGCATCGTCAGAGTCTCGCAGACCTCGACGGCGTTGTCACCTGACTGGGGGCGGCGGAGGTGGCGGAGGCGGCGGCGGCACGATTCGACCGACGGCGCGTCGCGCCTTGGAGCCGGCCGCGGTCGCCCGACCGGTCGCTCGGCGCACGACGTCGATGCTCAGGCGGGTCGGGTCCACACCGGCGCCGACGGCATCGAGCAGTCGCCGGATCTCACGCTCGGCAGACCCGGCTCGCTTCCGGCCGGTCAACGCCACCCCCAACCCGGCCACGAGGGCAACCGGCGTCGCCACGAGCACGAGTGGCGTGGCCGCGACGGCGGCCACGACAACTCCGGTCATCCCGCCGACGGCCACGACGGCGCCACCACCGCCCGCCAGCCGGCGGCCGGTCGTTCGGTCGATCGTGATCCGTACAACTGACGAACCGCTCCCCGTCTCGCGCGCCGCAGCGTTGACCCGTTCGAAGTCGCCGAGCTTGCCTTCGCCGGTCGCGTTTCGAATCGTCCGGACGGTCACACCGACGACGCCAGATCGTTTGCTCCACTCACCGCGTCCGGCGCCCAACGCGTCGCGGCGAAGGTGGTGGCCGTCGACCAACCACGCGTCCACCCTGGCCAACGCGTCGTGCGCACGCGGCATCGACCTCGCCGTCGGCGTACACCTGCGATGGCCCCACGATCCGGTCACCTGGGCGCGCGACGGGTAGCGGTCCGAGCCGTTCGATCGCAATCGAACGACGCACGGCAGCGACCGACAACCCGACTTCTTCGGCGGCAGCGATCAACGAGGCCTCAGCGATCGTGGCCGGACTCGTCGTGCACCTCGGCATCGCGCTCGAGGTCGCCGGCGCGCTGGAGAATGCGGGCCACCACCTTCGCGTCGAGCGGTGCATCTGCCATCGTTCAACGAGCTTATGGGATCGTGGTCCACCGCGGACCCGCTGCCGACGAGCGCTACACGGTTGTTCGGAATCGCACGCGCTGGGCGTCCAGCTTGGCGCCGTACATCGCCTTGTCAGCGTGTTGCAGCAATTCGGCGTAGTCGTCCCCGTGTTGCGGTGCGATCGCAATTCCAATGCTTGCCTCGACCTCGAGGGTCAAGTCGTCGATATGGAACGGTTCGCGGAGCTTGGCGAGAATTCGATCGGCGATGTCGATCGCCTCTGCGGGGCCACGGATTCCCGGCAGCAAGAGGCCGAACTCATCGCCGCCGAGGCGGGCGATGGAGTCGCCGTCTCTCAGCACCCCGCGGATGCGCGGACCGATCGCAACGAGCAATTGGTCACCGAAGTGGTGGCCGAGCGTGTCGTTCACTTCCTTGAAGCGATCGAGGTCGATCACCATCACCGCGAGCTCGCCACCATGACGCCGGCGCGATGCCAGTGCCTGCCTCACCTGTTCGCACAACAAGGTGCGATTCGGGAGGCTCGTCAATGCGTCGGTCAGCGCGGCCTGCTCCAGCCGGCGTTGATAGCTCCGGAAGCTCGCCAACGCCAAGACGAACAACGCGAGCGCCGCGCCGACCAGGACCATTGTGCGGATCCCGAAGTACGTCGCCAACCCCTCATGCAACGCCGGCGCCGCCGTGATGATGTACCAGTCGTTGGCGTTCGACGTCGTTCTCTCCCGATGCTCGAACGCCACTCGCAAGTTGCCGATGGTGGCCAAGCCGCTGCCTCGACCGGATCGCACCAACTCAGCAAAGCCGGTGCTCTGGTCGGCAGGTGAGCCGTCGCCGGACGCCGATGATCTGCCCGTCTCGGCGATCGTCAATCCCGTCGTGGCATCGACGATCAGGAACGTGACGCTGGGGTCGCTGCTGATGTCGGCGAAGCTGGTCATCGAGACCTCGAAGTGCACGATCGCCTTCTGCCCATCCGGCAATCCGGGCAGCACGGTCGAGTTCGAGATCACGAGGTCGTGGGTGTCGGGTGACGTGTAGGCGGCGGCCTGATACACCCTGCCGATCCCGAGTTCGAGCGTTGGTGAGAAGAACGGGTTGGCGGACTCATCCGGCGACAAGTCAGAGTTCGCGGCGCGTTGTTCCCGAACGAGGCGGGCGTTCTCGGCGCCACTGTGATCGATGAAGCAGATCTCACCGATGCGGCCGCGATACAGAGATTCGAGATAAGCGAGCGAGTGAACAGCGTCTTCCAGGGATTGGTTTCCAGCAGCGATCTTCTCGGTTCGTCCTCCCGGCGCACTGTAGAAGTTGGCAAACGAAGAATTCTGGGCCAGCAGCAGCATCAGGTCGCGGGCCTTGTCGAAGTACTCGTTGACCGCTTCCACCTGCTTGCGATCCTCGCGGAGCAGCTGGCGATCGAGGGCCGGTCCGGCTGCACGACCGCTGACGACGCTGAATCCGACACTCGCGCCAACGAGTACGACACCGGCAACGAGCGCGCCAAGCCGCAACCATGCCAGAGACCCGTTCATCCTGAGCGACCTTCTCACTACGGGAGTTATCGGGCCGCTCGAGCCGAAACGTGAGGAGAGTAGGGCTAGCGACCCATATTGCCCCAGACGACGAAAATGCCTCGAGTCGCCCAGATGCGCGGGCCCCGCGCTCGGAACGGGCACAATTTGTCCGTGCGGTACCAGTTCGCAGACAGCCTGCTGGACACAACTCGCTACGAGCTCTCGAGCAACGGCGAGCAGGTCCATGTCGAACCGCAGGTCTTCGACGTGCTGGCTCATCTCGTCGAGCACCGCGACCGTGTCGTACCGAAGACGGAGCTCCTCGACACCGTCTGGGGTCATCAGTTCGTCACCGAGTCGGCATTGACCACACGGGTCAAGCAGCTTCGGCAAGCGGTTGGTGACAACGGGCGCGATCAGCGGATCGTGCAAACCGTTCACGGCCGCGGCTACCGGTTCATTGCTCCCGTCGAGGAACTGCCCGGCGGGACCGAGCGGACGCCCCTACCGGTTCCCGCCGACCTGCGCCAGGAGATCCGGTTCTGCACCACACGGGATGGGACGCGCCTCGCGTACGCGACGGTCGGATCCGGTCCACCGCTCGTACGTGCCGCTCACTGGATCACACATCTCGACTACGACTGGCAGAGCCCGGTCTGGCGCCACTGGCTGGTCGGGTTGGCTCGCCGGCACACCTTCGTTCGCTACGACGAACGTGGATGTGGGTTGTCGGATCACGACGTCGACGACTTCTCGCTCGACGCGTGGGTTCAGGACCTGGAAACCGTCGTCGACGATCTCGGCCTGCAACGCTTTCCGCTGCTCGGGGTGTCGCAAGGCGGAGCCGTCGCCGTGGCGTACGCGGCCCGTCATCCGGAGCGAGTCAGCCATCTGGTCCTGTATGGCGCCTACGCGTTTGGACGCATCCAGAGAGCAACCACCGATGAGATGCGACGCGAGGCCGCGTTGCAGATCGAGATGATCCGCCTGGGCTGGGGACGAGAGGATGCGGCCTTTCGCCGATTCTTCACCTCCAGCTTCATACCGGACGCGCCGCCGGAGCTGTGGGAGTCGTTCGCCGAACTGCTGCGGCGCACATCCTCGGCGGAGAACGCTGCTCGCCTCCTGGAATCGTGGGCCGGTATCGACGTCAGCGAAGCCGCACGTCGCGTGCAGGCGCCCACCTTGGTGCTGCACGCCCGTGACGAGATCCGCGTTCCCGTGGAACAGGCACGGGTGCTGGCGTCGCTGATCCCCGGAGCCCGCTTCAAGCTCCTCGCCAGCCGCAACCATCTGCTCCGCGAAGACGAGCCGGCATGGGCGGAGTTCCTCACCGAAGTCGACGCGTTCCTCACCTGATCTCCACTCGGTCTCCAAGACAGAGGGCAATGCCAACCCGCACGATGCAGGCATGCAAACTCATACCGATGCCGGCATCCCCTCCACCGCAAGCCCGCCGGCAATCACTCCGCGCGACTCTGCGCTCGCCGGCATCCGCGCGATCGCTCCGCTGACCGCCGGGCTGGTGCCACTGGCGCTGACGGTCGGCGCAGCCGCGGCCCGTTCCGGGCTTCCACCGCTGGCCGGCTGGGCGTCGTCGGCGACGCTGTACGGAGCATCCGGACAGCTGACCTGGATGCAGATGAACCACAGCGGTGCGCCGGCGGCGCTGGTCGTTGGCGCGACCCTCATGGTCAACATGCAGATGCTGGTCTACGGCACAGCGATGAGAACGTACTGGTCGGGCACCTCGCGAAGTTGGCGCCTCGTGGCCGGATTCATCATGGTGAGCCCGGTGTTCGGGGTCGCCACCGACCACTTCCGAACCGAGCACGACCAGGTGCGGCGTCAGAGGTTCTATCTGGCCGCAGGCCTGACCCTGTGGGTCGCCTGGCTGGCGATCACCGGCATCGGCTATGCCTTCGGCGGGCTGCCGTCACTACCCGTTCTGACACTGCTCAGTCCCGTGGTGATTCTCGCATTGGCGCTACGGCCCGTTCGCGACGCTGCCACGCTTGCCGCGCTGGTGTCGGCCTCGACCGTTGCAGTCGTCGGGCGGAGCGCGCCATACGACCTCGGTACGGTCGCTGCCGGCATCACAGGCATCGCCACAGGGCTCGTGGTCGGTCGACTCGCTCAGGCCGACCCGCAGCCCTCGGATGTCTCTCAGCCATGAGCGCGTGGATCACCCTGTTCGTGGCGAGTTGCTTCACCGTCGCGCTCAGCGCCGGGCCGTCGCTGATCCGCGGCCGTGCCAAGCTCCCGGAGTTCCTGCAGCAAGCCAACCGATTCGCGTCCCCGGCATTGATGGGGGCCCTGGCCAGCCGCGGCCTTGCACACCAGGCGTCGACGACCGGTGTGGTTCCTGTGCTTGCGGCAGTCACTGCCGCCGTGCCGGTCGCACTGCGGACCCGTTCGATGTCGTTACCGATCGTCGCCGCTGTCGCTGCCTTCATGCTCGTTACCGCCATCAGCTGACTCCCGAAGATCGGCGCGGTCGGCGCAAGTAGCGAAGTGGTGACCAATGGCCCCAGTGTTCGGCCGCCCGGACTCCTACCGTCGTCAGCTAGCGGGCCAGAAAAGGGCTAGATGTCTATCGCCGTACCACCAACGCACACCCACACCGCGAACCTCGCCGGGATCCTGACGGCCACGGCCGCCCGCTCTCCCGAACGGGCTGCGCTGCGACTCGACGGCGTCGAAGTCACCTATTCGGGCCTCGACAGCCGCAGCGCGCAAGTAGCCGGCTTGCTCGCTGGCATGGGCGTCCGACCTGGTGATCGAGTGGGAATCATGCTGCCCAACGTCATCGATTTCGCCGCTTGCTACTACGGCGTGCTCCGGGCAGGTGCCGTTGTCGTGCCGATGAACGTGCTGCTCAAGGGCCGCGAGGTCGGCTTCTTTCTTTCTGACTCGGAAGCCAGGGTCTTGTTGGCCTGGCATCAGTTCGCCGAGGCCGCCGAGGCCGGAGCCGCCACCGCAGACGCAACCTGTGTGCTCGTCGGCACTCCGGCATTCGACGATGTGTTGGCCGCCGTCACACCCGATTTCGCTGTTGTCGAGCGCGAAGACAACGACACGGCAGTGATCCTCTACACGTCGGGCACGACTGGCACCCCGAAGGGGGCTCAGCTCACACACGCCAACCTCACCAGCAACGCATCCGTGACCGCCTCCCTGTTCAGCGTCGACGAGCATGACGTCATCCTCGGCGCCCTGCCGCTGTTCCACGCTTTCGGGCAGACATGTGCGCTGAACGTCAGCGTCAAGGTCGGCGGCTGCCTCACCCTCCTGCCACGATTCGACCCTGAGCAGGCGCTGCGCATCATCGAGCGCGACCAGGTCACCGTTTTCGAGGGCGTGCCGACGATGTACACGGCGATGCTCCACCATCCCAAGGCGACGGAGTTCGACATGTCGTCGCTGTCGTTGTGCGTGTCCGGTGGCGCGGCGATGCCGCTCGAGGTGATGCGCGGGTTCGAAGAGCAGTTCGGCTGCGTGATCATCGAGGGATACGGCCTGTCGGAGACGTCGCCGGTCGCGTCGTTCAATCACCCTGATCGCCCACGCAAACCGGGCTCGATCGGCACACCCGTGCTCGGAGCGGAGATGAAGGTCATCGACGAAAGTGGAGTGGAGTTGCCGGTGGGCGAGGTGGGCGAGATCGTCATCCGCGGCGAGAACGTGATGAAGGGCTACTGGCATCTTCCTGTCGCAACGGCAGAAGCGGTCGTCGACGGGTGGCTGCACACCGGCGACCTGGCCCGCGTCGACGACGACGGCTACTACTTCATCGTCGACCGCAAGAAGGACATGATCATCCGCGGCGGATACAACATCTATCCACGTGAGATCGAAGAAGTTCTCTACGAACATCCCGCCATCAAGGAAGTGGCCGTCATCGGCATTCCACACGACTACTTGGGCGAAGAAGTCGGTGCTGCCGTCATCTTGCGCGTCGGAGCCGATGCGACTCCCGAAGAGGTGCGCGACTTCGCCAAACGCGAGATCGCGGCGTACAAGTACCCGCGGCACGTCTGGATGGTCGACGAACTTCCCCACGGCGCGACCGGCAAGATCCTCAAGCGCGAAATCGCCATCCCGGTCGGGCTCGTCCACACAGACACGGTCGGATCATGACGAACTACGCACCACCGCTCGACGACATCCGGTTCGTCCTCGATGAGGTGCTCGATCTCGCCGCCATCGCCAAGTTGCCTGACTTCGAGCACGCCGACCCCGATCTTGTTCACGGAGCGCTGGCCGAGGCGGGACGATTCGCAGCGGAGGTCATCGCCCCACTCAACCGAATCGGCGACGTCGAGCACAGCCGCCGCAACGCCGATGGTTCCGTCACCACGCCGCCGGGGTTCGTGCCCGCGTACGCGCGGTACGTCGAGGCGGGGTGGGGTTCAGTGCCCTTCCCGGCGGCGTATGGCGGCGGGGCTTTCCCCTGGCTGGTGGCCACTGCCATCGGCGAGATGATGGCGTCGGCCAACATGGCCTTCGCCCTCGGCCCGACGTTGACTCAGGGCGCCATCGACTTGCTTCTTGCACATGCCAGTGACGAGCAAAAGGAGTCGTTTCTCCCGAAGATGGTGTCGGGCGAGTGGACGGGCACCATGAATCTCACCGAGCCCGACGCCGGGTCGGACCTCGGCGCCGTGCGCACCACGGCTGTTGCCGATGGCGCCTCGATCTGGCGAATCAGCGGTCAGAAGAGCTTCATCACGCACGGCGAACACGACCTGACCGACAACATCATCCACCTGGTCTTGGCTCGCGTGGCGGGCTCACCCCCTGGCACCCGAGGCATCTCGTGTTTCATCGTGCCGAAGGTGCTGCTGACGCCCGACGGCGAGCTCGGCGAGCGCAACCGCGTCGCCTGCCTGTCGATCGAGAACAAGCTCGGTATTCACGCCAGTCCGACATGCGTCCTCGAATTCGATGGAGCGGAGGGCTACCTGATCGGCGAGTTGGATCACGGGATGCGCTACATGTTCACGATGATGAACAACGCCCGCTTGTGCGTCGGCGTGCAGGGCTTGGCCATTGCCGAGCGGGCCTACCAACAGGCCGTCGCCTACGCCCAGGAGCGCCGGCAGGGCCGCGGGCCGGGGGCGCCGGTGGGATTCAGTTCGCCGATCATCGACCACCCTGACGTCCGTCGCATGCTCCTGACTCAGAAGGCGTCGATCGAGGCGCTGCGCTCGCTCGCCTACCTCGTTGCCGAGTCGATGGACCTCGCCGCTCACCACACTGATCAGACTGTTCGCGAAAGCCGCCAAGAGCTCGTCGAGCTCCTCATCCCGGTCACGAAAGCATGGGGCACCGACCTCGGTGTCGAACTGAGCTCGCTGGCCCTGCAGGTGCACGGCGGGGCCGGGTACATCGAGGAGACCGGCGCCGCTCAACATTTCCGCGACGCTCGCATCTCCCCGATCTACGAGGGCACCAACGGGATCCAGGCCATCGATCTCGTCGCTCGCAAGCTGCCGATGCGCGACGGGGCAGCGGTGCGCGACTTCCTCGCTTTGCTCGACGCTCTCGACGACGAGCTTGCCGCGGCCGGCCCGGAGCTTGCGTCGATTCGGGTCAACCTGGCCACGGCCATCTCCAGCCTCCGTGTTGCGACCGACCATCTCGCTGCTGCCGGAAACATCGATCGCCTGGCCGGGGCCACGCCGTACTTGCGTCTGTTCGGAATCGTCACTGGCGGGTGGCTGATGGCTCGACAGGCGCTGGCGGCCAGCAGACGGTTGGCTTCCGGTTCCACCGATGCCGAGTTCCTGCGGGCGAAGCTGATCACCGCGAACTTCTATTGCGATCAGCTCCTCCCCCAGGCGTCGGGCCTCGTGTCAGCCGCCACCGCTGGAGCCACCGATCTCATGGCCCTGACAGCGACCCAGTTCTGAGCGCGGAGGACCCCGAATGACCACAAAGACAGCATCCACACCCATGGCCGAGCCTCCTCACCACGGCGACGAGATCCCGCCGATCCTCGGAGCCAACCCGTTCGTCGGGCTGACCCGACGCCAGGTGGCGGCAGCGCTCGCCCGCCTCTCACAGCGCGTTGTCGTCGAGCCGGGTGTCGTCGCCGCGCACATCCTCGACACCTCCCGACAGTTGATCGAGGTCGCGATCGGGCGCAGCGAGATCGCGCCGGACCATGGCGACAAGCGATTCAACGAGGACATCTGGTCGGACAATCCGCTGTTCCGACGCGTCAAGCAGGGGTACCTGGTGCAACGGCGTTCGGTGCTCAAGATCGTCGACGACGTCGAACTCGACCACAAGAGCCGCGAGCGCGCCCGATTTGCGCTCTCGCTGTTCACCGAGGCCGCCGCTCCAACCAACACGCTGCTCGGTAATCCGACGGCTCTTGCCAAGGCCGTGCAAACCAGGGGCGCGAGCCTTGTCAGCGGTCTCCGTCACTTCGGTCATGACATGCGCCACAACGGTGGGATGCCGACACAGGTCGACACCCGGCCCTTCGAGGTCGGCGTCAACCTCGCTGCATCACCCGGGCGTGTCGTGCATCGCAGCGACGTCTTCGAGCTGATCCAGTACTCACCCAGCACCGATCGGACCTACGAACGCCCGCTCGTCACCATCCCGCCCCAGATCAACAAGTTCTACATCACCGATCTCGCCCCCGGCCGGAGCATCATCGAGTACACGGTCGCTGCCGGCATTCCGTACTTCGCGATGAGCTGGCGCAACCCGACCGCGGCCCAGCGCGAGTGGGACCTCGACACGTACGTCGAGGCTTGCAAGGAAGCCGTGCAGATCACCTGCGAGATCAGCGGCACCACCGACGCCAACGTGTTGGGAATCTGCGCCGGTGGCATCACCCTGGCGTGCTTGCTCGGTCATCTCGCGGCCACCAAGGAACCATTGATTCACTCGGCAACGTTCATGGTCGCCGGCCTCGACATGGCCCAGGACTCGATGATCGGCATGCTGGCCTCCGAGGCGGCGATCGAGGCGGCGCGCACCAAGTCGCAGAAGGCCGGGGTCCTCGATGGGAAGGACCTGGCGAAGGTGTTCGCCTGGCTGCGACCCAACGACCTGGTGTGGAACTACTGGGTCAACAACTACCTCATGGGACAAAACCCGCCGGCTTTCGACATCCTCTACTGGAATGCCGACACCACCCGGCTCCCAGCCGGCCTGCACTCCGATTTCCTCGACATGTTCAAGTCGAACGACCTCGCCCAGCCGGGCGGCCTCAAGGTGCTCGGCACGCCCGTCGATCTCGATGCCGTCACGTGCGATGCGTACGTCCTGGCCGGCGCCACCGATCACATCATCCCGTGGGAGGGCGCCTACCAAACGACGCACCTGCTGGGCGGCAAGACCGAGTTCGTCTTGAGCTCCAGTGGCCACATCCAAGCAATCGTCAACCCGCCCGGCAACAAGCGGTCCTCGTACCTCACCCGGACGGGCCCCCCGCCGCCGAGCGCCATGGCATGGCGGGAAGGGGCCACCCAGAACCAGGGCACATGGTGGGACCACTGGCTACTGTGGCTCGGCAACCACTCCGGCGACCAACGACCGGCCCGAACGACGCTCGGAAACGATGATCACCCAACCCTCGATCCGGCGCCAGGCCGATACGTTCGGCTCAAGTAACACCATGCTCACGTTCGTGCGTGTCGATGGGCAGCTCATCCGCGTGTCCGTGCGGGGTGACGGCAAACCGTTGATGCTGGTGATGGGCCTCGGCGGCAACATCGAGATGTGGGATCCGCTCGAGCGCGCCCTCCATGCCCACGGGATACAGACCATTGCCTACGACGCTTCCGGTACCGGCGACTCCCCTGCGCGCCTGATCCCTCGTCGCATGCCCGGTCTGGCCCGGCAGGCCGCGCACGTTCTCGATGCCCTCGGCCATCCGACTGTCGACGTCCTGGGCGTGTCGTTCGGCGGAGCGGTGGCCCAGGAATTGGTGCTCAGGAATCCCCATCGCGTGCGCAAGTTGGTACTCGCCTCGACGACCTGCGGAATTGGCGGCGTCCCGGGCAACCCGCTCTCACTGGCACTGCTGGCCACGCCGCTGCGCTACTACTCGCCGACGTTCATGCGCTGGACCGCCAAAACGCTGTACGGCCCCACGGTCGCAATGGACGAGGACAACCTCCGGCACCAGATCGATGCCCGGCGCGCCCGACCCCCCACCTTGTGGGGATACGCCGGGCAACTGACCGCGGCCACGAGTTGGTCGAGCCTGCCCTGGCTGCACCGGTTGCAGAGTCCGACGCTGGTGATGTCCGGCGACGCCGACCGCATCGTTCCACCGGTGAATGCCCGAATCCTCGCCTGCCGAATCCCCGACTCGCGACTCCAGATCATCGAGGGGGCCGGCCACCTGCTGCTGCTCGACCACGCCGAACTCTGCGCAGCCGCGATCTCGGAGTTTCTGGTCGATTGAAACCCGGCCGCCGCAGCTGGCGGGCACCAGGCCCGCCAGCTGCGTTCTTACCGCTTACCGCGTAGCGATCAGCCGCCGTAGACCCCGCCCTGGCCTTCGACGTCGATCTTGACGCCGTCGGCGACCTTGTACGTCTGACCTGCCGGGTCGTACTCGGCCATCACGCCGTATTCAGCGATGTAGGCATCGGTCACGCCGTCGACGTGGCCGATACCACCGATGGCTATCGGGCCGGTGAGGTTGAACGACCAGAACGCGTTCATCAGGTTCGCCCGGGTGAGGCCCCCGTCCATCTTCGACGCCCTGGTGAGGGCATCGACCGTGAAGAATGCTGCGTTGTACCCGGTGAACACGTTGCCGACCTTCGCATCGACGCCGGAACCATAGGTGGCCACGTCGGCGAGGTACTGCTTGACTGCCGGATCGTCCGCGTATGCGGGGTCCGACGGGTCTTTCGCCACGACCAGCGTGTGCACATTTGCCGCTGCATCGCCGGCAGGCACCATGTACTGCTGGATCGACTGGCAGGTGTACGAGTTGATGATCGGTCCCGTGAAACCGCCCTGGCGGGCAAGGGTGATCAAGTTGGTGCAGAAGGTCGCCGTCGTTCCGCCGATGATCACGTCAGGTCCGCCGGCGAGAAGTTGGGTGACCTCGTTGGACAGATCCGAGGTGGCCTCGTGGGCAACGTCGGCGACGATCTCGTATCCGGCAGCCGGCAACTCAGCGTCGAGCGTGGTCTTGTAGGTCTTGCCGAAATCGTTGTTGAACGACAGGATCGCAACCTTCTTTGCGTCGGGGAACTTCTGCTTGATGAACTGCACCCACACCTTGGCCTCGACGGTGTACGACGGGATCCCGCCAGTGGTCCACGGGAAGTGTGCGGGGTCACCCCAGTTCGGGAAGCCCGTGCCGACGAGCGCCTGCGGAACACATGCGTCGGCGTACAGCTGCCGCGTGCCGGCCACATTCGGTGTGCCGATCTGGAAGACCGAGGCGAAGATCTTGTCGCCCTGCAGCGCTTCCTGCACGGCAGGCGCCGACTTCGCCGGGTCGTATGCATCATCTTTCGAGATCACCTCGATCTGGTGACCGTCGATTCCGCCTTGCTCCTTGTTGATCTTGTCGAAGTACACCTGCATTCCCTGACCGATGACACCGAACCCGGCCAACGGCCCCGTCTGCGGACCGATGAATCCGATCTTGATGGGATCACCGGCAGCCAGTGGCTGGGTGGTATCAGCAGGGCAATTGTCGGTGGGCACCGTGAACGCGGCCGGGGCCGGCGTGGTCGCCGGGGCCGACGTCTCGGCCGTCGTCGCCGCGGTGGTCTCCGCCGGCGGAGCAGCCGTGGTGTCGGGTGAAGCCACGGTGGTCGCCGGCGCAGCGGCGGTGGTCGCTGAGCTCTTGCTGTCGCTACCACAGGCAGTGGCAACGAGTGACAGACAAGCTGCCAGCACAAGTCCGAATCGAGTTGTGTTTGCTCGTGGTCTCATTGGTACCTCTCTCTAGTTGCTTGTTGGACGGTTTGAGATTGCAGCATCGGGCCGAACGTCGGACTCGGTGGCGTCTCCTTCTGCGGTGGACTTCACGGAGACGATCTCCTGCGGTTCTGGCAAGCGGGGGACGAACACCAAGAACCTCGACCGCATCTGGCGAAGTCCGTGGATGATGCCGCCCGGCAAGAAGAAGATGATGACGACGAGAATGACCCCGTACAGCACGCCGGCCTGTGGACCCTGGAGCTTGCCCAGCAGCGGCCAGTCGACTTCGAAGGCCCAATACGGGAGCCATTCGACGAGCAGACCGCCGATCGCCGGGCCCAGGATCGTTGCCACTCCCCCGATCACGAGTCCGGCGATGAACTCGATCGAACGCTGCAGACCGAACGTGTCGGGCCCGATCGTGGTCGATGCCAGGGCGAAGCAGCCACCGCCGATCGACGTGACGAGGGCGCTGGTGGCAAAGGCGAGCACCTTGTAGCGCGCCGGGTACACGCCCGACACCGCTGCGCCCGTCTCGTTGTCACGCATGGCGATCAGCCCACGACCGACGGAGCTTCGGATCAGGTTGGAGGTCAGCACGAAGAGAACGATCGCGATCACGAAGACCGTCGTGAAAACCCAGTCGTTCGTCGTCCAGCCACTGGGGCCCCACGACGGTGGGTTCCAATGAAAGCCGCGGGTCGCCGTCACGTCGCCGCTGCTGATCACCTTTCCACTGCTGCCTCCCGTGACCTTGGCGAAGTCGATGCCGAAGAAGTTGTCTGACTTGACGATCGACGGAAAGGCCAGCGCCAGCCCGAGCGTGATCAACGACAGGTACAGGCCCCGTATGCGCAGCGCCGGAATGCCGATCAGCGCTCCGACCAGGAAGCCAAGCGCACCGGCAACGGGCAGTGTCGCCAGAAATGGCCAGCCATGGTCGGCGATCAAGATCATGGTCGTGTATGCGCCGATTCCGAAAAAGGCCGAGTGGCCGATCGAGATCTGGCCGGAGTAGCCGGTCACGATGTTCAACCCGAGGATGGCCACCGCCAGGGTGACGGCGACTGCCCACTTGATGGCGCTGAAGTTCTCG
This sequence comes from Ilumatobacteraceae bacterium, assembly GCA_963805445.1. Lineage (GTDB taxonomy): Bacteria > Actinomycetota > Acidimicrobiia > Acidimicrobiales > Ilumatobacteraceae > JAENVT01. The sequence continues at coordinate 134,324 of CAWDUI010000012.1, forward strand.
ACGACGTTGACCACGTAGAAGTAGAACGCGATCACTGCCACAACGGCCAAGATCTGCATGGCGCGATGAGTCGGCGACTTGCGCTCGATGACGACAGGCAACGACTTCATACCCGTTCGACCCGTTTCGTTCCGTACAAACCCTGTGGTCGGAAGTACAAGACGATGAGGATCACCAACAAGACCATCACGAGCGACAATTCGTTTCCGACGAAGGTGAACAGCGCCGGGGTGAAGGTCTCCACGACGCCAACGATCAGACCTCCGACAACCGCGCCCTTGATGGAGTCGAACCCGCCCACGGATGCGGCTGCGAAGCCGTAGAGGAGAACAGATCCCATGAAGTTGAAATCGAGAACATTGCGGTACTCGGCGATGATGGCTCCCGCAATCGCACCGATCCCTGCAGCCAACGCCCAACCCAGCATCAGCATTCTCTTGACCGGGATGCCGACGATCACCGACGACTCGGGATTCGCGGCGACCGCTCGGTAGGCCAGCCCGAGTTTGGTGCGCTTGAGCATCAGGTTCAGCAGGATCACCAGGACCGCGACCGTGGCCCAGACCCCGATCGCCTTGTACGTGATGAAGAAATGCGGCAGGCGATTCGTGATGATGTCGAACTTGTCGTTCAGATGGCCGGGGAACGGGGCCGGGATCGGGGTCTTCGGCTGCGTCCCCCAGATGGTCGCCGCGCCCCCGTTGAGAATGAAGAACAGACCGAGTGTGAGGATCACGGGAGCGAGCACGCTGCGGCGCTCGAGCGGTTGGATCAAGACGCGTTCCACCGCCGCGCCCACCACCATCGAGGCGATCACGACGAAACCGATCGCCAGCCAGACGTTGACGTCGTGCTCGATCGCCAGGACGTACACGATGAAGGTCGAGAACATCGCCATCTCACCTTGCGCGAAGTTGAGATGACCGGTGGTCTTGTAGATCATGACCACGGTCAGCGCCATGAGTGCGTACACCGCACCGTTTGCCAATGCATTGGTCAGGTTCTGCAGCAACAGCGTGACCGTGAAGAAGTTGTGCTCAATCCCTGCAACAGCGAGTACGACGCTCATTCGATGTCTCCCTAGAAGCCCAAGTAGGCACGCCGCACGGCGTCGTTGGCACGTAGCTCAGCGGCGCTACCGGATAGGACGATGTGACCGGCCTCGAGCACGTAGGCGCGGTCGGCGATATCGAGGGCGAGGTTCGCGTTCTGTTCGACGATGAACATGGTCACGCCCTCCTGCTTGTTCAACTCGCTGAATCGCCTGAACAGATCCTGGATGATCAGCGGTGCCAGGCCGAGCGACGGTTCATCCAGCAGCAGCAGGCGAGGCCGGCTCATCAGTGCGCGGGCGACCGCGAGCATCTGTTGTTCGCCGCCGCTCAGATTGCCGGCAACCTGCGTGCGGCGCTCGCGCAGGCGAGGGAACAAGGTGTAGTGCCGATCGATGTCGTCGCGGATCTGGGCGCGGTCCTTGCGCACGTACGCGCCCACTTGGAGGTTCTCCTCCACGGTCAGCTCGGGAAAGGTGCCACGCCCCTGCGGGACGTGCGCAATCCCGAGTCCAGCCATCATCTCGGGGCGCATGCCAACGAGTTCTGTACCGCACATGTTGACGCTGCCCTTGTTGTTCACCATCTGACAGATGGCCCGGATCGTCGTGGTCTTGCCCGCTCCGTTGGCACCCAGCAACACGACAACCTCGGATTCGTCGACCTGCAGGTCGACACCGCGAAGCACTTGGATCGGCCCGTACGAGGCATCGAGCCCGGAGACCTGCAGCATGGTCGTCATCGGTTCACGCTGACCGCGAGCTACTTCCGAGATAGGCCTCGATGACGCCCTGATCGTTCTGAACATCGGCAGGGCTACCCTCGGCGATCTTGCGCCCGAAATCGAGCACGACCACCTTGTCGGAGATGCTCATCACCAACTGCATGTGGTGCTCGACGAGCAGCACGGTCAGACCGAACCCATCACGGAGGGTGCGAATCGTCTGCCCGAGCTCTGCAACCTCTGCATGAGTCAGTCCCGACGCCGGTTCGTCGAGGAGGAGCAAGCGTGGTTTGGCCGCCATCGCCCGAGCGAGCTCGATCCTCTTCAGGGTGCCGAACGACAGACCGGCCGCCGGCCGCAGCGCCACATCGGCGAGATCGAGTATGCCGAGGATGTTCATCGCATCCTGTGTGAGACGCTTCTCCTCCCGACTCACGCCGATTCGGAATGGTGCGGATGCGAAGTTGACCTTGCAGCGGCTGTGGGCTCCGACCATGACGTTCTCGAGCACGGTCAGCCGGGGAAACAAGGCCAGGTTTTGGAACGTCCGCGCCACGCCGAGCGCGGCGATTTCGTGAGCGTCGAAGTTCAACAGATCGCTGCCATCGAGCAGGACGTGACCTGAGTTCGGTTGGTAGATCCGCGACACGACGTTGAACAGCGTCGTCTTTCCTGCGCCGTTGGGGCCGATCAGCCCGCAGATCTCGTTCTCATCGACCGAGAACGACAGATCGTCGAGCGCGACGACACCTCCGAATCGCACGAAAACTTCGCCAACATCGAGTAGAGCTGAACTCCCCAAGTCGAACCCCCTGGCGAGACACTACATCGGACGAGGACCGGTGGTCGCCACATAGCCCGCATCAGCCCCGCCGCCCGACGAGGATGGCGCACGCCGGTAGAGTCGGTACCTCGCCGCGCACGCACCGCTGCAGTCGCCGATCTCCCCGGCGCCCGATGCATCGAATTCGCAACGAAAGGGACACCGCGACATGAAGGCCCTCACGATCCTCGCCGCTCTCGCGGCCCTCCTCACGTCATGCACCGGCAGCACGACACCGAAGTCGAGCACCACCGCCCCGGCGACCACTCCGGCGCCGACGACCGCCACCGTTGCGCCCTTCGACACCGCCGTCGACACCATCCCCGTCGAGTCCACCACCACCAACACCAGCAACACCACCAACCCAGTTGCCGTCTGCACCGCCGCCGGCCAGTGGCGAGGCCTCGCATTCCAGCACGTCTCCGACTACGAGCAAACATGGGAGCGACCCTGAGCGCTCCATCGTGATCGCCGACGCCACGCAGCGTCGTCGACGGTGTGCTCCGCCCAACCGCGGTACGACAACCTCGTCGTCGCCGCTCAGGACGTCCTCGACTGCTTCGCCGTCACCCCCATCGGCTTCCAGGCTTGCTACTTGCCCGGCAACGAGCTCAACCGCTACGCCACGGCACTCATCCAGAGCTCCGACTAGCGCGGCCGCTACCCCTTGACATGAAGTCGTGCGCAGGCACAGGCTTGGGCGTCCTCCAGCTCTGACGCCGGATGCCCCGACGAGGGCGGTCCATGCACCACCGGAGCGAGGTGGATCAGGGGAATCGAATCGGGGAATGGACGCAACATGACGCACAAGGCGACCTTTGGACGACCACTCATCGCCCAGACGATGACAACGAGGGCACGCTCCGCCTTGGTGGTGATCACACTCGTGGCAGCCGGGCTGGCGCTGCCGACGAGCGCCACCGCGTCCGACACGCCGGATCCGACCAACGTCACCATCGCCGGGTCGCTGCAGGCCGCGGCCGGCTGCCCGGGCGACTGGGATCCCGCCTGCGCGGTGACCCACCTGACCTTCGACGCCGGCGATCACGTGTGGCAGGGAACGTTCGCGTTGCCGGCGGGCAACTTCGAGTACAAGGCGGCGCTGAACGACGCGTGGGACGAGAACTACGGCCTCCACGCCGAACTGGGCGGCGCAAACGTCCCCTTGAGCCTGCCGACGGCCGACAGCGTCAAGTTCTACTACGACCACGAGACGCACTGGGTCACCGACAACCACAGCTCGGTGATCGCGGTCGCCGCCGGCGATTTCCAGTCCGAGCTCGGCTGCCCCGGCGACTGGGATCCTGGTTGTCTCCGGTCGTGGCTCGAGGACCCTGACGGGGACGGGATCTACACCTTCCAGACGACGTCCCTGCCGGCCGGCACGTACTCGGCGAAGGTCACGATCAACGAGGACTGGGTCGAGAACTACGGCGACGGCGGCGTGCCGAACGGAGCGAACATCAACTTCAGCGTGCCGGCCGGCAACGTGCCGGTCACGTTCAGCTACGACGGCACGACGCACGTGCTGACGGTGACCGCCGCCAGCCCTGACGGCGCCCCCGGGGCGCTTGTCCCACTTCGACCTGGCTCGCAAGGACTGCCTCGGCACTGCCCGCAACTCCACCTCGAAGGTCTGGTACACCGTCGCCAACGGCATGTTGAGCGACGTCTACTACCCCACGGTCGACAACACCAACGTCGAGACCCTGCAGTACATCGTCACCGACGGCTCGACGTTCACCGATCTACAGGCACGCGACATGACCTACGCGGTCGAAGCGATCCCGCATTCCGGCGGCATGGCATGCAGGGTGACAGCAACGGCAAAGAGCGGCAAGTACCGGATCGTGACCGAATACATCACCGACCCGAGCCGCAATGCCGTGGTCATGAGGGTCAGCATGACTCCGAAGCACAGCGGGCTACCAGCTGTACGTTCGCTTCGACCCGACCGTCAACGGGAACGGCGGCGGCGGGGCGGGCAACGGCGGCGCCGATTCGGCAACCATCGACCGCTCCACGGGGCACACGGTGCTGGTCGCCTACGACACCACCACGGCGACCAACGCGGCCAACCGCGACTACGCCCAGCCGGTCTACGCCGCACTCGATGGAGCCCTCGGCGATGCCGACCAGTGGCTTCGTCGGCGGGCCCGGCGACGGGCTCGTGCAACTCGACGCGTCGCACGCGCTGACCGAACCGACCGATACCGCGCTCGACGGCAACGTCGCCCAGACCGCACAGGTAGCGCTGGGACCCGACGGCAAGACGGTGCTCTCGCTGGGCTTCGGCGCCTCCCAGGTGGAGGCCGTCGGCACGTCGCACGCTGCGCTGGTCGCCGCCGTTCTCCAAGACGCTCAACGACTATGCGAAGGGCTGGAGCCGCTACGACAAGTCGCTGCGCGACCCCAAGACGCAGAGGCTTCCGGGGCTCACACGGTCACAGCGCAACGTGCTCGAGGACGAGTACTACACCAGCGCCAATGTCCTCAAGGCCTCCGAGGACAAGACCTTCCCCGGCGCGATCGTGGCGAGCCTCGCCTCGCCATGGGGCCAGGCCATCTCGGCCGGCGATCCGGCCAACACCTACTTCGGCTCGTATCGCGAGGTCTTCGGGCGCGACCTCTACGAGGCATGGACGGGGCTGATGGCCGACGGCGACTTCGGCGACCGCACGCGGCCGCGACCCTGTTCCTTCTCCAGCGTCAGCAGCTGCCGGACGGATCGATGCCGCGCAACAGCCTCGTCAACGGCAAGACAGCCCCCGATTCGTTCAACACCCAGCTCGACGAGGTCGCCTACCCGATCCTGATGGCTCAGCAGCTCGGCCTCACCAATGCTGCGCTCTACACGAACCACATCAAGCCGGCGGCGAACTTCCTGATCTCGCACGGCCCGTCGTTCGGTCCCGAGCGGTGGGAAGAGCAGGGCGGCTACTCACCTTCGACGATCGCTGCCGAGATCGCCGGTCTCGTCGCCGGGGCCAGCCTCGCTCGCGCCAACGGCGACTTCTCGTCGGCCGCGGTGTGGCTGGGCGTCGCCGACGAATGGCAACGCTCGGTGAAGGACTGGACGGTGACGACGAACGGCCCGGCTGCCGCCCATCCGTATTTCATCCGTCTGTCCAAGACAGGCGATCCCGACGCGGCGATCGCCTACAACGTCGGCAACGGTGGTCCGACGCTCGACCAGCGCGCGGTGATCGACGCCGGGTTCCTCGAGCTGGTGCGCCTCGGCGAGCTGCCCGCCAACGACCCTGATGTCGTCCAGTCGCTGCCGATCGTGGATGCGACGGTGGGCGCGCAGACACCGAGCGGGCCGGGCTGGCATCGCTACAACGGTGACGGCTACGGCGACCGAACTGCCGACGGGCGACCGTGGGCACCGAGCGGCCAGGGCACCGGCCACGTGTGGCCGGCTTTGTCCGCCGAGCGTGCCGAGCAGTCGCTTGCCACCGGCGACGTCGCTGGGGCGGCCTCCCTGCTGAACAGCATGAGCCTGTTCGCTTCCGGCGTCGGGCTCATCCCCGAGCAGGACTGGGAGACCGCTGACGTCGCTCCGTCGCCGTTCGGCACCGACCCGACGCTTGCCTCGATCGGCTTCGAGAACGGCGCCGCCGCCGGCTCGGCTTCGCCACTGACCTGGTCAGCCGCCTCGTTCGTGCGCCTCACAGGGGATCTGGCCGCCGGCCGCAACGTGGTTCTTCCTTCGGTCACCAAGTCCCGCTATGTCGATCACACGCAGGGCACGACGACGCTGACGGTGACCAGCCCCGTCGACCTGTCTTCCGTGACCGGATCGCCGGTCACGGTGACCGGCACCACCGCGCCTGGAAACCGCGTGTACGTCTCGGCAACGAACGTTGATGCCAACTCGGCGACGACGACGACCTCCACGGTTGTCGGGCCGTCGGGTTCGTTCACGCGTCGACGTGAGCATCACCGGCGGCACCAGCGTGCTCAACGTGGTCGCAGTGGATCGCCATGGCGGCACGGCGCAAGCCACGCGGACCGTCGTTTTCGACTTCGTGCCCGGCACCCTGCTGCTCGACGTGGCCGATCCGAATGGCGACGACAACGGTCCTGGCAACTACGCCTACCCGACCAACGAGGCGTTCCAACCAGGCGCGTACGACATCCAGCAGTTCCAGGTCTACGACAACGGCTCCGACGTGATCCTCCGGTTGAAGACACGCGACCTGTCGCCGACCTTCGGCAGCCCGCTCGGTGCGCAACTGGTCGATGTGTACGTGCACGATCCCACCGCGGCCGCCACGTCGACGGCCGCAGCCAGCCCCACGCGCAACTTCACGATCGACTCCCAGTTCGCCTGGAGTCAACTGATCCAGGTGCAAGGGTTCGGTCAGCGCTACGTCGATGCCAGTGGGGCGACGCTCGGAACGGTGACGATCGGCGCGAACGCGATCTCGCGGTACATCACCGTGCACGTTCCGAAGGCGTCGCTCGGCACACCAGGTCCCGGCTGGGGCTTCACCGTCGTGCTCACGGGACAGGACGGTTTCAGCGCCGACCAGGCCAGAGGATTCCAGCCCACGCCACAAGACTTCCAGTTCGGCGTATGTGCGACGGTGAGTGCCGATCCGCACTGCACGTTCAGTCCGAGCCTGGTCCCGAAAGCTGTCGACGTGATCGCCGCGCCGGCGGTCTCGCAGGCCGACGAACTCGACTACACGATCCACAACCCGGTCGTGCTCAGCGGCGTGACGATCCCGTGATCGCATCGTAGGTGGCGCCGAGGCAGGTGACCTTCGAGCCCCGCCGTGCCCGGTGGTCAGCGCGTCGCCGACATTGGGAAACCGGGACCTCTTGCCCTGTCGTCGCGGTGAATTCGGCGCGACCGTGGGAACATGAGTGGACCAGAATTTGGGGTCATCCTCGACGTGACACCCGGTGACAACGAGGGCTTCGAACGGCACATGCTGGAAGCGATGGGTCATCCCGTCGAGGTCTGCCATGGGCCCAGCGGGCACGGCTGCTCGCTCGTCGACGACGGCACCTGCCAACTGCTCGAACGCGCCCACGGTGTCGTCTTCAAGCTGGATCTCGACCGTCCGTACCACCGCGACATCCTCGAGCGGTACCGAGCCGTCGTCGGGGATGCGACGCCGATCGCCGTGGCGGTTCAGCCGGGCCAGGAGGAGGAGTACTCCGAATTGCTCGATGGCATGTACCTCTGGAACCATCAGCCCACCGCCGCCGAGCTGGATGGCTTCGCGGCCCGGGTAGAGGCCGCAGAACGAGTCCGCTGACGCCTCGATGACGCACGCGTGGCGTGAGAAACCTCGCTACATCTCGGTCGGCCTTGGGGGTGAGTACTCACCGGTCGGCGTCAGGATGGTTCCGGCGGTGCCCGCCAAGATGGCGACGGCATCTTCGAGGCGACCGATGCCGGCCATCCCACCGGTGACCTCGACGAAGCGACAGGCGGCCTCGACCTTGGGTCCCATCGATCCGGCGGGGAACTCGTCATCGCGCATGGCGTCGGGTGTCGAGCGAGTGATCGCCTCCTGCTGCGGCGTCCCGAAGTTGCGAAAGACATTGGCCACGTCGGTGAGGATCAGCAGGGCATCGGCGTCGAGCGCCTCGGCAAGGACGAGCGCCGTACGGTCCTTGTCGACGACGGCCTCGACACCCTCGAGGCGACCGAGCTTGTTGCGCACTACCGGCACCCCGCCACCCCCAGCGCAGACGACGACTGCACCATTGGCGAGCATCAAGCGGATCAAGCGGGTCTCGACGACCCGCCGTGGCTCGGGCGAGGCGACGACTCGTCGCCAATGCGGACCATCCGGTTTGACGGTCCAGCCGCGCTCCTTGGCGAGCGAACGCGCCCGGGCCTCGTCGTAGATCTCACCGATGAACTTGGTCGGATCGGCAAACGCTGGATCAGCGGCCGACACCAACGTCTGGTTGATGATCGCCGCGATCTGGTGGCCAGGGAGCTCGTTCTGCAGCGCCTGCAACAACCAGTAGCCAATCATCCCCTGGGTCTGCGCTCCGAGAACATCGAAGGGATACGACCTGGTCAGGTTGGGATCCAGTGCACTCTCCAGGGCGAGCACACCGACCTGCGGACCGTTTCCGTGGGTGACCACGAGCTCGTGGTGGAGGGCCAGCGGGGCAAGCGCCCTGACCGACAACGCCACGTTGGCCTCCTGCACATCGTTGTCTGGCTTCTGTCCCCGCCTGAGCAGGGCATTGCCACCCAGTGCGACGACGATTCGCATCACGAGCCAGCGGTGGTGAGGTCCACGAACGAGCGAGGAAAGCGGGCAAGTACGGCGATGGCGTGCTGCAGCTCGCGGGCGTCGACGCACTCACCGATGCGATGGGTGTTCTGCTCGATGCCGGCTCCGATACCGAACATCGGCGGGTGCTTCACGGGCCCGGACACGACCCAGGCCTTGTCGGGGCCAACGTCGATGGTGGCGTCGTCAACGGGGATCGGGAAGCCGACGCCGTCGGTCGAGAAGATCCACTTGTCGACGCGAGGTTCGGCGCGCAGCGCGCCGCCAGTTGCCCCGCCGGCCGGTTCGACGACGTGGGGTGTGACAACACGACGGTAGGCGTCGACGGCCGCCCGAATCGAGGGGTGTTCGGCGGGGGTGACCCAGCCCGGGTAGATCTGGGCGTTGTCGACGGGATAGCCGCGCCACGTCGGCTGGGTGTAGCGAGGCGCGTCGATGGTCACGGTCAAGCCGGCGGCGCGTGCCGCCGCCACCGCGTCGAGCGATTCGATGTCGGCCAGCGCCTGCTCCGGGGTCTCTCCCAGCGTGAGGCGTCGATCGAAACGGAACGTGAAGCGGTCCGGCACCGCGCAGTCGCTCGGGGTGTCGAGCATCGACCACGATGCCGTGCGGGTGCCTCGACCGAGGAACGGATCGACGGCGAATCCGTCGCCGGCCGCGTGACGCCGGGCCGCTTCGGTGAGGATCGCGCCGCCGTGCTCGAGCGGGTTGAGGCCCTCGAAGGGCATCGAGCCGTGACACGAGCGCCCGACGACGGTGACTTCGATCTGCATGCGGCCGCGTTGGCCGCGGTAGATGCCGAGCGCTCCCTTGATGGCGTCCCCGGTGCCCTCGGTCAAGATCACGACGTCGGGGATCATGTCGGCACCGGCTCCCGGCCAGAGGCTGGCGACGACGTGGCGCGGGCCACCGCCGTCGTTGTCCTCTTCGGCGGCCGTGGCGTAGGACCGCACGATCACCCCGTGCAACGCGCCCTCGTCCACCAGCTCCAGCATGATCTTGGAAGCGACGATCTGGGCCACGACACCGGCCAGCTGATCGGCCGAACCGCGACCGAACACGAGGTGCTCCCACTCGTCCTCCGGCGGGACATAGCCGAGCTGAGCGCGCAGCGCTGATGGGGCGAGCACCTCGGCGTCGATCAATCCGTCGTACGGGATCGACTGCGCCGCCGAGCTTGTCGCGCCATTGCGTGCGCAGGGCCTGCACCGTGTCGGTGTGACCGTCGAGGTAGATGATCTTCTGGTGTTCCGGTGGAATGCCGTCGAACGGATCGCGCACGACCCACACGAGGTTGCCGTAGTCGTCGAACCACACGTCGTCGGCGTGACGCACAGCGTCGATGTCGATGATCGTGTCGTGCAGGAAGTGCAGCCGGCGACGCTCGTGGTTCGAGAGCCCTGAACGCGGGTCGCCACCGTCATCGACGGGCCGGTCGACCTCGTCGGCCGGGATGCGGATCGCCTCTCGCAGAATTGCGACGGCGAGTGGACGATATCGCTCGGCCAGTTCGACGACCCGTGTGATCGAGTTTCGACAAGTTCAGTTCTTCTGACACTTTGGACATTTCAAACACCTCCGTTGAGTACTGCGGCGAGATCCGGGACCTTCGCTGCGGCGAGCATCGCCATGATCACGTACACCTTCTTGTTCGCCTCGCGAGCGACAGCGACGCGGAACCGTTCCATCACACCCGTGCTGACCTCGGCGCCGATGTCGGCAGGCAGGCAGTGCAGGTAGAGGGCAGCCGCGGTCAATGCCATCCGCCGCTCGTCGCAGATCCAATCCCGATGCTGTGAGTTCTGGTCCAACGCCCGCTGTTCGATGTCGCGCATCGCCTCGCGGTCACCTGCACGGTTGGCGGCCACTCGCTCGCCCATCAACACCTGCGGGCCCCACGATTTCGGATACACGGCCTCGGCGCCGGCAAATGCGTCGTCCATGTCGTGCGTCACCCGGAACGAGCCTCCAGATGCAACAGCGCCTTCGGCGGCCCAGGCCATCGGTTCGGCGAGCAGCTCGTAGCCCGGCGGGTGGGCCAGCGTGACGTGTGCGCCGAACCGGGTCAGCAACGACACAATGCCCTGCGGCACCGACAGCGGCTTGGCATAGCTCGGCGAGTACGCCCACGACACCGTGATCCGTCGACCGGCGACGGATCCGCCGAAGTGCTCGCGCAACCACAGCAGATCGGCCAGCGACTGCGTCGGATGATCGATGTCGCATTGCAAGTTGACGATCGGCACGACGCGCGAATCATCGGTAGCGGCGAGGTAGCCGTCGATCCCGCGCTGCACATCGCGCATGAACGCGTTGCCCTCGCCGAGGATGAGGTCGTGACGAACACCGAGGGCGTGGGCGTTCATCCCGAGCATGGCGCCGGTCTCCTCGGCCGTCTCTCCGTGCGACACCTGCGTCGAGGAACCGTCGACGATCACCGGGTGCATCCCGAGGCGGGCCGCGGCCCCCGCCCACGCCGACTTCGTCCGAGTCGAGTTGTCGAAGAACATCGCGTAGGCGAGTTCACCGCGCAGCACATCGACGCGAACACCGCCACGGTCGAGGGCCTCGAGACGCGACGCAGCAGCGAGGAGCGTGTCGAGATCGTCCGTCGACCAGTCATGGGTCGTCAGCAAACTTCGACCGTGCAACGTGTGCAGGCCCTCGATACCAGGTTCCGAGTTCATGATCATCCTTGTCTCCGATCTGTGTCGGCTTCGCCGGCCATCAGCAGGCCGAGCCGTTCCGCTGTGCAGTCACTGCGATCGAGCATCGCCACGAGGCGGCCCTCGAACATCACGCCGATGCGATCGCTCATTCCGAGCACTTCTTCGAGTTCCCCGGAGATGAGCAGAACCCCCACACCGGCCGCGCGAGCGTCGATCAGCCGGGCGTGGATGTATTCGGCTGCGCCGATGTCGACACCGCGAGTGGGCTGCGAGACGATCAACACGCTGGCGGCCGCCGACATCTCGCGGGCCATGATCATCTTCTGGATGTTGCCACCCGACAGCGACCGGACCGGCGTGTCGAGACTCGGAGTCTTGACCACATACGACGACACGAGCTCCTGAGCCTGCTGGCGAATTGCCCGCATCTGCAGGAACCCGCGCGACGCGTTCGACGGACTCGGCGTGGTTCAACAAGATGAGGTTCTCCCACACGCTGAAGTCTCCGATCGCCCCTTCGCGCATCCGTTCCTCGGGGACATAGGCAAGCCCCGCGATGCGCGAGGCGCGCGGCGAGTTGTTCGTCGTGTCGACCCCGTTGATCTGAATCGTTCCCGACGCCGCGGGCCGCAACCCGGCGATCGCGTCGGCGAGCTCGCGCTGACCGTTGCCCGACACGCCGGCGATCCCCACGACTTCACCAGCACACACCTCCAGCGTGACGGCATCAACGGCGACCTGACGACGGTCGCCCGCCACGGTGAGGTCGGAGACGCTCAGCACCGCCGGGCCACGGACGCACGGTGCCTTGTCAGGGATCAGCTTCACTGGGCGCCCGACCATCAGCTGGGCGAGCTGGTCGAGACTCGTCTCGGCCGGCAGAACCTCGCCCGTCACTGCGCCGTCACGCATCACCGTGATGCGATCGGCGAAGTCAATGGCCTCGCGCAGCTTGTGACTGATGAAGATCAGTCCGCAGCCGTCGTCGGCGATCCGGCGCAGCGTGCGGAGCAACTCGTCGACCTCACCGGGCGTCAGAACGGCGGTCGGTTCGTCCAGCACCAGCAAGCGAGCCTTCCGATACAGAACCTTCAAGATCTCGACGCGTTGACGCTCGCCGACCGCCAGCTGCCAGCACTGTGCGTCGGGGTCGATGCCGAGGTGGTACGTGTCGCTCAGCTCCGTTATCCGCCGAGCAACGCCGGACAGGTCGACTCGGGCGAATGGGTTGCGCTCCAAACCGAGTGCGACGTTCTCAGTGACGGTCAGCGTGGGCACGAGCATGAAGTGCTGGTGGATCATGCCCACGCCGGCCTTGATCGCGTCGTGAGGCGAGCGCAGCCGCAACGGCTTGCCGTGGAGCAGCACTTCTCCCCTGTCGGGTCGGTACAGCCCGAACAGAATCTTCATCAACGTGCTCTTGCCCGCACCGTTCTCGCCGAGGAGGGCATGAACCTCGCCGGCCCTGACGTCGAAGTCGACGTTGTCGTTGGCGACGACACCGGGGAATCGCTTGTCGATCCCGCGCATCTGCAACATCGGTGTGGTCTCGTCGGTTACGACCCTCGATGTCATCGCCATGCCTCCTCTCAGCGGGTCATTCGGATGTGCGTCAACTCCCGGCAACGCCGGTCTGGATCGAGCCGTCCGTGATTCCGGCAATCGCCGCGTCGCCGGCCGCCTTGACGTCTGCAGGCAACTGGTAGTCCGAGTTGAACTCGATCACTTCGCCACCATTGGCGAGATTGATCTCGTACGTCTCGCCGCCATAGGAACCAGAATTGACCTTGTCGAACAGCTGCTTCAGCACGACATCCCACTTGTAGACCTGGCTGGCGACCACGACATCGGGGGCGAGCTGGGTCTGGTTGGAGTTGGTCCCGAACCAGGCGACTCCGCTGTTCTTGGCGACCCCGACAGCACCCACGGTCATCTGCGACGAACCGGTCAACACCTTGGCTCCGCCCGTCACGAACGAGGTGGCCGCCTCGGCCGCAAGGGCCGTGTCACTGAACGACTCGGTGTAGTTCACGCCGACCTTCACGGCGGGGTCCTGGGCCTTTGCACCGGCCGCGAATCCGTCGTTGTACAGCTTGGCGTCGCCGACCTCGATCGGACCGATGACGCCCATCGAGGCGCCCTTGGCGAGCATCGCACCCATCACGCCCATCACGTAGCCGCCCTCGTCGGACGCCGCGGAATACCCGGTGACGTTCGGTAGGCCGAACGTGTCGGCAGCGGTTCCCCAGGCGAACGCAACGTTCGGGAAGTCCGGGGCGATCTCTTGCAGCGAGCCACCGTATTGCGAGCCGTGGGCGATGACGACGTCGAAGCCATCTTGGGCGTAGCTGCGGATCGCGGCCGCGGCATCGTCGACGACGAACATGTTCTCACTCACCTTCAGTTCGGAGATGAGTCCGTCATCCTTCATGCGGTTGAGGGCATCGGACATGCTCTGGCTGAACGACAAGTCGTTGGCCGCGCTGGGGAGTATCACAGCAACCCTCAGTGCGGCGCCGGCGCTTGGCGTGGATCCAGGCGGCTGCGTCGCCGCGGCGGCGCTCGAGACCGGAGCCGACGTCGCCGCAGACGGCGTCGATTTCGCGTCGGAGCCGCAGGATGCGGCAACCAGGCCGATTGCGGCGAGAACGATGATCGAGCGCCGGAGCGCCCGGTGCTTGGATGTGGTCATTATTGCTCCTTCACATTGGGGGTGGGTGGGAGATCGTTGGCGTTCATCGCGCCCTCTCGAACGGCAGGGCGAGCGCCGCCGGTTGGGCCGAACTGCGCCGGGCGATGACGACGAGGGCGATCACGGTGAGCACCGCGGGCGCCATCGTGGTGAGGCTGGCGGCGGCGCCGGTGACGATGCCGAGTGTCTTCAACTGGTTGACCGTGGCCGTCACCATCCCGTACAGCAGTGAGCCGAGCAGCACACCCGTCGGGCGCCATGCACCGAAGTAGACGAGCGCCACGGCGATGAAGCCGATGCCGTTGGTGAGGTTCTGCTGGAAGGTCCCGAGCTCGAGTGCCAGGGCAGCGCCGCCGAGACCGGCGAGTGTGCTGCCGATCAGGATCGTCACCGTCCTCGTGCGGGCCACGCTGACGCCGAGGCTGTCCGCGGCCTCGGGGGTCTCGCCAACGGCGCGTACGTCGAGACCGAACCGGGTGTGGTTGACGAGGAACGCCATCGCCGGCACCAGCAGCAGGGCCAGGTAGACCATGAGGCTGTGCTGGAAGAGCATCTTGCCGACGTACTTGATGTCGCCGAGCACGGGGATCTTCACCTTGGTGAAGCCCTTGATCGGCCTCGGTGTGCCGACTTCTTGACGGTAGATCAACTCCGAGAAGCCGAGCCCGAACAGGTAGATGCCGATCCCGCTGATCCCTTGCTCGGTCTTGAACACCAGCGTCACCACGGCGTACACGACCCCCATCACGACGCCCGCCAGGGCACCGGCGAGCATGCCCGTCGCCAGGCTCCCGGTCTCGAGCACCGTCCAGTAGGCAAAGAACGCGCCGAGCAGCATCACACCGTCGACGCCGAGGTTGAGGACCCCGCTTCGCTGACCGAGCGTCTCGCCCAGTGCCGCGAGGAGGTACGGCGTTGCCAGGCGAAGCCCCGCCGCAACCGTGGCAACGAGCACCGATGCAGTGAAGAACTCGCTCACGGGGCGGCCTCGACTTGCGGCGACGCGACCCGCACGCCTTCGACGCGGGCTGTGACGCGCCTGCGCAGGCTGACGCTTGCGGCCACGAACACCACGACCAGCCCGTTCACCGCGATCACCAGCGACGCGGGGATCTGGATGGCCCTCTGCATCGCGTTCGCTCCGACCAGCAAACCCGCCGAACAACAGCGACGCCGGGATCGTCAACAGCGGGTGCAGCCCGCCGAACAGGGCAGCGACGATTCCGTTGAATCCCGCCGAGCCGGTGAATCCGGTGGCCGAGCCGTCGGTGACGAATCGATGACTCTCGCTGCCGAACACGAGCACTGAGCCGGCGAGGCCGCACATCGCGCCACTGGCAGTCAGGGCCAGCGTCGTCATCCGTTTCACGGCGATTCCGGCGTATCGGGCGGCATCCGCGTTGGCCCCGGCGGCGCGCAGCCGGTACCCGGTGGTCGTGCGCCAGAGAAAGACCCACGCGGCGATCGCCGCCACCACAGCGACGACGACGCCGAGGTGCAGTCGGGTGCCGTGGAACAGCACGGGAAGGTCGGCGTTTGGTGAGAGTCGCTGCGTCTGCGGGATGCGCGTCCCGCGGGAGGCCTCGGCAGGGTCGATCAAGGGGCCGCGCAGCAGGTAGTTCATGACCTGGACGGCGACGATGTTGAGCATGATCGTCGACAGGATCTCGTTGACGCCGAGGTATGCCTTCAAGGCGCCCGGGATGGCCCCCCACGCGCCACCGCCGACGATCCCGGCAAGGAGCACCAGCGGCACGAGCACCACCGACGGCAGCCCCGGCACTGCTAGAGCCGTCACCGTGGCAAGGAGAGCACCGGCCACGATCTGGCCTTCCCCGCCGATGTTGATGACTCGGGCCCGGAACGAGATGCAGATGCCGGTGCCCACCAACAGCAGCGGCATTGCCTTCACCGCGGTGTCGGCGAGATCTCGCTTGCTGCCGAACGCCCCCGTGAACAGCGCCTTGTAGCCGCTCAACGGATTGGCCCCGAGGGCAACCATCATGATCGCGCCAATGGCCAAGGCGGCACCGACCGCTGCCACCGCGATCGCTGCCCGCTGAAGAGCCGCAGAGCTGTTTCCAGGCGAGCGCACCTCAGAACCGCTCATTCACGACGGAGTGCCATCTGCATCGAGAAGCACGTTGTCCGCCACAAGCGCCATGCCGCATCCAAGAGCGCCCCCACACCCGGATCGGCACAGCAGCGCCGGTGACTGGCGTCGCTACTCTCCCCATCAGACGGACGGTCGGATACATCGACTCGAACGTACGCAGTTTGCTTGAATCGTGGCTACGGCCAGACGTCCCGATCAGGTCGTGCCCACACAGGTCCGTTATCCGGTCTGCCAGATCTGATTCGGGTGGCTGTGCGCGAAAAGGACCGTTACGTCGTAACGGTTTCGTTGAGAATGACGAAGGCTCTCTGCGACCCGTACGACGCAGAGCAAGCAGGCGTGCGGGCTATGGGATTTCCAACCGGATGCTCGTCGACCGCTGAGCGATGGCGCAGACGCCCGCTCTCTCGGTGCGTCCACACAGCCATGCCAGCGCTTGACGCACGTCATGAACGAGAACGACCGCTGCAGTTCCTCGGTGACGCGCGGCGCTCTGACCTGAGCGTTCGTAGCCGCTGAGGTTCAGGAATTCGGCGATGTCACTGCCAACCGGGACGTGACCACTCTCGGACACGACATTGGTGACGCTGTCGATTGCCGACGGCCATTCGGTGATGAAGATCACATCCGGTTGCGTCAGGCGAGCGGTAGCGATCTTGACGTCGATCCCTGATACGGCGAATGCCATCCCGTCGATGGTGATTCCGCCCGTCGCGGCCACTCGTAGGTCTCCGACGAGGGCCCCTGGAGTCAGTAGATCAATGTAGGAGAGCGTGAAGATCAGACCAGCCGAAGGACCGTCGGTGTTCCCCGTGCGCACATGAGCCCAGCTTGGCAAGTCTGCGGCTGTGGAACGGTTTTCCTGCTCGACCAAACGGTTGGCCACCTGCCAGGCGGTACCTGCGCTCCTCACGATGTCGGCGTCGGGACCGAGGGTGCCGACAGCGGAGTGCTCGAACACCTGCAGTCGAGTACCACCCGGCACGTAAGCCAACCGGTACCAGGCCGACATGTCGTCGTACAGTTGTACCTCGTCCAGCTCGATCCGGGTGGCCTGACCTCCGCGGCCGGCGTTCTGCCCGGTGAACACCGGGGCCGGCACATCGAGGACGGGGACGATGCCGACGCCGGCAGCGTCGGCGGCGCCAGCGCCCTGCAGGCCGTCAGTGGCGAGCAAGGCGCAGATGGTTGCTACGGAGGCGATGATTGATTTCATGCCCGGATCGTCTGAAACCGACATGAGCGCCGGCCCGCGTACCGCGTGAGTCGGACCGCTCACGTTGGCCGGAATTTGACTCAGCTGAGCCGAGCTAGTCTTTTGAGAGCTACACAGCTGGGGGGCGTGATGGCAGGAACAATTGGCACAGGTGTTCCGCTGACCGCTGACGCGTCGGTGACGGACACGGGACTGGGCGCGGAACCGACGAAGCCTTGGAACCACCCATACCGGGGTCCACCGCCACCGGAGTGGTTCCGAGACCCGGAATGGATCAACTTGGTCTGCCAGACCGCTGACAGCGATCTGCGAGCCCATCGCATCGCGCTGACGTACTACAACCTGGCGACGTACCTCGACACCGTCTACCTCCACGACGGCGTAAAATGCTCCGATCGGTTGAAGACGGATCCGTCGCGGCCCGTCAATGCGAACTGGTTCCACTTCGCGATGTGGGGCACGTTGACCGTGACGCAGAACCTGAGCAACCAAAGGTCACCCCAACGTCTCAATTCCGGCATCCCGGGACCGTTGCGACGCCAACTCACCCCGGCAATTCTGCGAGCACGATCGTCCGACGGTCAGCGCGTGGGGCGTGCGCTGGCGTGGGGCCAACTGGCCATCTTCGCGTCCGTGATGGAAAGACTGACGCCGGACGGAACCCTCTCTACCGACGACGATTCAGAAATCCTCACTCGGGTCAGGACGAGACTCGGCTCGACTCGAATCAACATGACCGTCGAGCGGCACATTGCGCCGATGAAGCTCGCCTTTGACTACTACTCGAAAGCTCGTACGGAGACGTCGAACGCTCGGAGGGCGTGGCTGATGTTGGGTGGCAACCTCCTGCTCACTGCGGCAGAGCAGGATCTCGCCGACGTCCCGGTCGAGGTAGTGCTCAACCACATTCCCCAACATGTCGGCGCCGCGATCAGTTGGCGTCTCGCCAAGCTCTCCGAACGCTTCAGAGGTGTGCCTCCGAACATGGCGTTCGCCTTCCTCGAATCGACGCATCCCAACGAACGAAGAGTGCTCTCCACCATCTGGTCACGCTTGATGACTGATCAAGTTCTTGTGATGGCGTTGCCGACCGAGACACTCCGGTTGGGTCGTGACATCCCACCCAAACACCGCGAGTGGCCGATCTTTCCTCCCGATCTGCGCCAGGTTCCCAAATTGGGGCCACACGAAGAGGGACTGACGAAAGACACCAGGGGTGCACTCCATGAGATCGTCGACTTAGTACGCAGCATCGATCGGACAATCGTCAAATCTGGGACGCGTGGTTCAGCGGCACACGATTGGAGGCGGTGGGACGAGAGGATGAACTGGGCCCTCGCCCTCATCAGGTCACGACAACAGGACGAGACCCTGTTCTGGTCGCCATATACCGTTGCCGATCAGTGGAAGATCGTCTACGGCGAGATACCGGCGCGTGTTGGTGATACGAGCACGCTCGACGTTCAGGCACCGGTAGATCCGGGCCCGACCGGCCTTCCGTTCGGGGATGGTGGCCCGTGAGTCGAATCGTCCTTCGCACAGAAGTTCTCGAGAGGTTGCGCACGCTCGGCGACGATGGGCTGAAGAGCTCGGGGTTCGTCGACCCGGCGCTGATAAAAATTGACGACGCGCTGCGAAAGTTCAACGATCTTCCCAAAGCCGAGCTGCTCCCACGAGCGTTCAAGATCGATCCCGAGAAGCTGCTCGTCGCCCAACGACTCTTCAGCGACTACATCGCCGAGATATCCGGGGCGCTTCTCTTGGCTGCTCTACCGCAGTCGTACGCGACCGAGTACGGCGCGGCGGTCCTGGGCGCGCATGGCGAACTCACAAGAAATCTGACGCGACGAATCGGCGCGACAGCGCAGTTCCTGCTCACGGTGATGCAGAGGGGCGCCGATGCCGCCGACCAGGATCGACTGTGGGACGCGCTGGCATCTGACAGCCGCTGAGATGCAAGCTGTCGCCAACAACTTGTTCAAGCCCGAGGCAACCGTCACCAACAACTTGCCGTGGGTTGCATGTGTGCGACTTCGGATCGTTCACCAGGTGATTCGCAACCAGTTGGACCCCGCCAACAGGGACACGCACGGCCAGAAGTTGCTTGACAAGGAAAACACTCCGGTCCTCAATCAAGAAGACCTGCTCGGCATGCAGCTGATGTTCAGCTTCGTGGTGTTCGAGGTTTTGGACCGCTACGGCGTCAGCTGGAGTGCCGACGAGCAGGAGGCATACCTCCACCTGTGGGACCTGGTCGGCGCCTACCTTGCCATCGGGTCGGCCCATGTCAGGTCTTCCCTGAAGAACCCGCCTTCCGGAGTGAAGGTCAAATTCGAAGTCCCGCCGGGGTGGCATGGATTGCGTCCGCCGACCATTGAGCAGTCGCGCGACCTCGTCAATCAGATCCGAGGTCGCCAGTGGCTCGATCCTTCGCCTCGGGCGACTGAAGTCGGAATGTCGTGGACAGCTCTGCGGTCGGGTCGGGTGCTGACGCGCGCTCTGCTCGACGAGCTCGAGGAGAGCATGCCGCCCGTGCTCAGGCCTCTACCACTCGCAGTCATGCGCTCCCTCAGTCCAGACGTCGTGCGGCGGCGCCTCAACCTTGGAGGCAACGGTGTGCTCCTGGAGTCCCTCGCACTGCTGCCCAAGCGAGCCGTCAAGACCGCCCCGTTCACATCGACCCGCCGACTTGACAGGCTCGGCGGGCGAGTTTTGCGGATGCTGGCCAATGACGTCACGGCACGCGCGTCGGTGTACCTCGGCGAGAAGTACCAGATCACGATTCCTGGTGCGCCTGATTGGCATCACACGCCCTGACCGCATCCTGCAGGCCATGCGAAGGAATCATCGGCGTTTCAAGCGGCCGAGCTCGGCCCGGCACAGCTCGATCAATTCAGGCTCGCTGAGCGCCGCGGCTCGTACCTCGAGCCGGGTCCACTGATCCTCGAGTGCGACGGCCAGTTCCGCAAGGCGCGGGGCTTCCTCGAAGTCGAGGAAACCACCAGTCGGCATCGACGGCAGCCCGCGCCGAGCCAGAAGGGCCAGCGCGGCTTCGGTTTGGCGGTCGGCGTCGGCCAACAGCAGACCCGCCTCGCGCAATGTCTGCGACATCTGCGAGCGGTTGCCG
Source organism: Ilumatobacteraceae bacterium (assembly GCA_963805445.1). Taxonomy (GTDB): domain Bacteria; phylum Actinomycetota; class Acidimicrobiia; order Acidimicrobiales; family Ilumatobacteraceae; genus JAENVT01. The sequence continues at coordinate 155,015 of CAWDUI010000012.1, forward strand.
GAAGTCGTCATCATGTCGACCAGGTCGAGAACCCCGGAGACCGCAAGTTGGCTCTCTCCCAGCTGTCGCTTCAGACGGACCCACTCGATGAGGGCCAGCCCGACGTAGAAGTTGCCACTGATGCTTCGAGACGCGCTCATCGCTTGCTCGAAGGCTTCGCACGCGGCCCGAGGATCGGTCGGCGCCAGCGCCCGACCGAGCGCGTAGAAGCCCCAGTTGAAACATTCCGGGTTGCCGGTGCCCCGATTGACCGCGATTGCCTTCTTTGCCATGTCGAATGCCTTCGGCGAATCACCCAACATGGCGAACCTGACTGCCTCGAAGCCGAGACCGTTCACCTGCCAGTAGACGTCAGGGCTCTCACGGAGACCCGTCACGAGCGCGCGATAGTGGGGTTCGAGCGAAATCAGGTCACCGGCGTACCCGTAGGCGTTGACGAGCGCAGTGCGCGCCCACCGTTCCGAGTCGCTCCTTCCGTCCGACGGCCTCAGAGCGCGCTCAGCAAGCTGAATCGCATTCCTGAGATCGCCTGCGAACCAACGTCCCAGCGCCGCACATCCCATGATCTCTGTGGCATAGGGTTCGTCACCGACGAGGCGTTCACACACCGCCGTGGCCCAGCGATACCCCTCCGGCGCCGGTTGGCACACGCAGTATTGAAACAACGAGCACACGAGTCGAGCAGCATCGCCCACCGAGTCATGATCGATGAACCAATGAAACGCCGCCCGATGTTCGGCAAACTCATCACGGATCGCACGGACAGCTTGTTGCTCGTCCGCCGTCTTCATTCTCGGTGCCTGCGCCTCTGCGCGAACGAGCATCATGCGGGCATGGGTCCATCCGGTATCGGCTCGCTGATCGACATCGAGTTGAGAATGACCGAATCGGCGCGCCGGCTCGAGCAGCCGATACTGACCGACCTCGCCCAATCGCTGCACGAGCGCTCTGCGAACAAGTCGAGCGAGCATCGTCTCGGTGGACGCCTCGTCGGGTGACATGCCAACGGCAAGCTCCCGACCGAACGGGCCGTTGAACACACTCAATCGCGCGAAGTACTCAGCTTCCTGCGCAGACAACATCGTCAATGACCGCCGGAGCGCATCATCGATCGGGTCGGCGCGTTCGATGGACGATCCTCCCCTCGACCAGGCGCTTCTCGATGTCGAATCGACGACAACGAGGCCCTCGACGCTCGCCCGTGCCCCCGCCAGTTCCAGCGCCAGCGGGAGTCCGTCAGTGCTCCGACATGTAGCCATGACTGCCTCGACGTTGTCTCTCGTCAAACCAAAGCCGGCGTGCGCCAGAAAGAGTTTGACCGAATCTGAGGTGGTCAACTCGTCGATGTTCGTCCCGCTGATTCGCGGTACATCGAGAGGGTGAATTTCGACGGCGCACTCCCGAAGAATTGCGAGCGGCTCGCGGCTCGTCGCCAACACGCGTAGGTTCGGACACCGTCGGAGCGCTGCCATGAGCAATGGCCGAACTCCGTCGAGGACGTGTTCGCAATTGTCCAGCACCAACAAGATGTTCGTGGACTGCAGGGTTCGCAGCACCGTATCGGCCAGTCGCTCCTCGGCGATTGGCTGGGCACACAGCGCGTCGACCACCGAGCGGGCCACATCTGCCGACTCTTCCACCGACGCCAGATTGACGAATCGAATGCCGTCGGCGAATCGGTGCCGCAGCACCGTTGCCACGCGGACCGCGAGGCGCGTTTTGCCCACGCCAGGCGGCCCCCAAAGCGTCACGACGTTGTGGCCCGCCAGAAGACCTGGGAGTCGTTCGATGTCGCCGTCACGACCGACCAGAGCCACGTCATCGTTCGGCAGTGCTCCCGACCCCTCGGCCGCTGCGCGCGGCGGCGGGAGGTCGGATCGCAGACCTTCGGCAACAACCATGTACACCTCTACCGGTTCGTCGAATCCGCGAATCGAGAAGTAGCCGAGCTGTCGTGTCTGGATGTCCGGGTGTGGATCGAGTGAGGCTGCCATCTCGGTTGATCGGGAGAGAAGGATCTGACCGCCGTGGGCGGCGGTCTGAAGGCGCGACGCGAGGTTCGGTACACGGCCGAGGGCGTCCTTGCCGGAGACCCGACACGCCCCGGTGTGGAGCCCGATGCGCACTCGAAGCTCGCCGACCGGCCCCCAGTCGCGTCGGCCGACGTCACGTTGGATCTCAACGGCGCTACGCACCGCCGCGCTGGCAGACGTGAACACAGCAAGCATCCCATCGCCCATTGTCTGCAATGGAACGCCCCCGTGGCGTCTCACCGCCTCAGCGGCGAGCCGGAGATGCGTTGACAGCAGCTCCCCCATGTCGTTGGGGAACCTCTCCCACAGGCGAACGCTCTCCTCGACGTCCGTGAGCATCACGGTGTGCACCTGTGCCGGGGGATCCCCATTCCTGGCAGACGCAGCAGGCGGCGCTTCGGTGCTGTCGGTGTCGCCGACAGAACGCGCCGCGACCGACGGCGCCGAGGACCTGACGAGTAGATCAGGATCCTGACTCAGTACGCGGAGTTGCAGATCGCGCAATTCGGGAGATGGGTCCAACCCGACCAAATTGGCAAGGATCGTCCTGAGTCGGTCATAGCTGCGTAGCGCTTCCGCCTGCTGTCCGGCCCGATATTGAGCGAGGATCAACGATGACCACAGACCCTCCCGTAGCGGGTTCTCGGTCACGAGCCGGGTGAGGTCGGGAAGCAGAGCGGCCGCCGCGCCCGAGGCGAGTAGACATCGCTGGTAGTGCTCCACAATCGCGAGTCGCGCCTCTTCGAGTCGTGCCGCTTCGTGCTCCAGGGCTGCACAAGCCGCGGCGTCGATGAATGGCTGTCCACGCCATAGTCGAAGGGCTTCAACGCAACGCACCGATCCCTGTTCGTCGACGTCGAGACGCATCTCACGCACGACGTCGTCGAAGAGCAGTGCATCCACAGACTCCCGGGATTCATCGAGGAGATAACCGCCCGGGCGCGTCCGGATCGCCACAGCATCGCCCATTTCCTTGCGCAGCTTGGACACATGAAATCTCAACGCCGGCAGCCCCGAATCCGGTTGCTCCTCGCCCCACACATGCTCCATCAGCCAATCCGGCGAAAGCACTTCTCCGGCGTGCAATCCGAGCAGCGCAAGGATCGTGCGACGCAAAGCGGAGCCTGAATTCCGGTCGTCGCCGTCATCGCCGACTACATCGATCGGACCAAGCAGCCGAACCAACGCCATGCGATCTCCCTCGTGTCCGCCACCGATAATAATCCCGGATCAAACTTGGCCCAGACGACCCGGCGATTTCACCGAGCCGCGCACCCGCTTCCAGGCCACCGGCCGGAGCGCGGTGAAATGTAGTTATTGGCACGCTGCGTTCGCGGATGGTGGTACCACTGGCCACTGCGATACGCGGCAGCGGCGTCGAGACATCCTTCCTTCGCATACGCCCTCTTTTGTGGCGCCCCAATGCACCAGGTAGACAGGCGAGTCGGGATCGAGCTTGGTGACACTTCCCGCCACTCGCCCGAACATGTGTCGCACTCGTCGAGGAAGCCGTTGCAGACGGAAACCGGAACGCCTTATCCATCTTGCAACACCTCGATGTGGACCGATGTGTCTTCGCGGAGGTAGGCGTTGGCGACCGACGCCCCCAGCGCGCACGCATGTGGAAGCCTGGGAGGCGTGGAAGTTTCATCCGACCAGCTGGGCGATGTGATCGACCGCATCGTCGCCGAGGAGGGCTTGACGGGCGTCGTTCGGGTCGACCTCGACGGACGCGTTGCTGTCCAACGCACGTACGGCCTGGCGAATCGGGGCCTCGGCATCCCGGCGACGATCGACACCCAGTTCGCGGTCGCCAGCGGCTCGAAGAGCCTCACGGCCTTGGCGGTCATGAGTCTCGTCGAGCGTGGTGAGCTCGGCCTCGACACCGCGGTGCGATCGTTGCTCGGCGACCAGCTGCCCCTGATCGACGATCGCGTCACCGTCGAGCACCTCCTGGCCCACCGCTCGGGCATCGGTGACTATCTCGACGAGGACGAGGTGCACGACTGGAACGACTATCTCATGACCGTGCCGGTCCACGAGCTGGCGACCACCGAGCAGTTCCTGAGGGTGCTGGATGGCTACCCGATGAAGTACGAACCCGGTGAGCGGTTCACATACTGCAACGGGGGCTACGTGCTGCTGGCGTTGGTCGCCGAGCGCGCATCTGGCGTGCCGTTCCATGACCTGGTCGAAGAACGGGTGTGCTCCCCGGCCGGTATGACCGACACGGCATTCCTGCGATCCGACGAGCTACCGGGCAGCGCCGCACTCGGTTATCTCGACGACGAGGGCTTGCGAACCAACGTGTTCCACCTCCCCGTGCGGGGCAACGGAGACGGTGGCATCTACACGACAGCAGCCGATGTCCACGCCCTGTGGGCGGCGCTGTTCGCTGGTCGGATCGTGACTCCTGAGACCGTCGGCGAGATGGTGCGTCCGCGCAGCAGCGTGCCTGCCGACTCGGCGCACTACGGGCTCGGCTTTTGGATCGACGACTCGACCGGCGCAGTGTCGATGCACGGCTTCGATGCCGGCGTCGGGTTCGTCTCCGTCCACGATCCCGCGGGGCGCTTCACCTTCACCATCCTCAACAACAAAGGACGAGGGGCCTGGCCGGTCAGTCAGCGCCTCGGCGAAGTGATCACGGCGTCGATGTGATCAGGACGAACAGCCGCTAACGGTTGAGTAGATCGATTGATTGCTGGCCACCATCGGCGACGTGGTCGGTCCATCGGCTGCCATCCCAGTACCGGTGGAGATGCCGACCCATTGGATCCGGCCACCAGCCGCCCGGTTGCGTCGGCACCGTCGACACCCCGAGGTCCGATGCCTGCTTCTGAGGGGTCTTGGAGAGCAGAGCCGTTATCACGATCCCAATCAGACCGAGTAGCAAGCCGAGAACGAAGCCCGTGCCGCTCCTCCCCTTGGATTGGCCGACGACTGCGCCGACCAAACCACCGATGATCCAGATGATGATCAGCGTTTGGGTTGTCACGTGGCCCCTTCCTTCCGCGGTCGAGTAGGTCTCCGTCTTGTAATCGGCATCGACGGCAACCACATGAGCATTGGGTTCAGCTCCGCCCGTTGACTTCGACCAGTCAGGATCTGCGACTTGCGGGCTGCGCGAGGTAGATCTGACTAGTGCACTCGGTCTTGTCGGCGTCGCCAACCGGCTCGAACATCCCCGACGCGAGATGGAAGAGGTCTGGCACATGTGATGCCCAGCTTCGATGGGGGTCAGAGCGTCAATATGTCTATTGACCTGGTATTTCGTGGAGCTGAGGGGAATTGAACCCCTGACCCCTTCCATGCCATGGAAGTGCTCTGCCAACTGAGCTACAGCCCCGTTTGGGACGCCTGAGATTACCAACGTGTCGTCGCCGTTCCCAACACGTCTAGAAACGCCTCTTGGCTCTCAGACGCTTTCGGATGGGCAACACCATGAACTGCATCACCACCGTGACGACCGCAATGCTCGTGAGAACTCGTATCCCGAGCGGGATCTTCACCAGCAACGGTGCGAGGACCACCGAGATGAGCAGTGCCGCCGGATAGACCCAGGCGACCTCGAACGACAGCTTCTTCCACAGCGGGCGCTTCGGCTCAGCCAGGCCGGCGGCGTTGAACCATTCCTCGACACCTACCGTGCGTTGCATCCGCGCGCCGGTGACGAACTGGTCGGCGCGATCCATCCACTCGTTGCGGATCTCCGAACGCTCCCAGGCCCGCAACGTCACCCCGTCGGAGAAGCGCACGAGGATCTGATACTCCCCTCCATCCGCGCCCGGGTGCAGCACCGCGGCACCGAGGCAACCCGGGAACTCGCGGACTGCCGTGACCAGTTGGTCTGCCCAACGAAGGAACTCCGCTTCCCGGCCCGGCGCAATCGTGCGCGCCACCGTGACGGTGACTGGGTGCGGCGCCAGCCGGGGCAGTTGGCCCGTGTCGAAGGGACCGGAAAGTGGTACTGACATGGCACACGAAGACTAGCGAGATGCGGAGACGGCGGCGGCGACGTCAGTCCTGGTCGAGTTGCCAATCGACCTTGGGCACATCGCGGTACAGCCGCTCGATCTCGTAGTAGGCACGGATCTCGTCGCTGAACACATGCACGACCGCGTCGCCGTAATCGATCAACACCCACTGCTGCTCGGCGACACCCTCGATCCGCAACGGTGAACGGCCGTGCTGCTCGCGCACCGCTTGCTCGATCTCGTCCACCACCATGCGCACCAGTCGCCGGTTCGACGCACTGGTGATCACGAAGTAGTCGGTGATCGACAGCACATCGCCGACGAACAAGACCAGCGTGCGCTCGGCCTTCTTGTCGTCAGCGGTTCGTGCAGCTGTCACGGCGAGGGCCGCTGCGGACGCTTGACTCATGCGGTTGTCTCCGTTATCGGCTCGACCGACGTCGACGTCGAAGTCGTCGCGTCGGGTGCCGAAAGATCGACCCCGTCGAGGTAGGTGGTGCCCAGAACGATCGTCTCGTCGACGCCACCGAGGCGTACATCGGGCGTCTCGATCTTGATGGTGCCGAAGAGGGCGTTGTCTGTCGGCTCAGCGGCCGCCAACGCCTGGTCAGAGATGAGATAGGTGGTATCGGCGACCCGTTTGGCGTTGAGATCGACCGACACGACGTTGCCACCGAACGACAGCAGGATTCCAATCGTCTTGCGCACCTGCTGGTCGTAGCCCGGCGGGGCCTCCAAGCGGTACGAGAGGCCACCGGCGGGACGTGTCATCTCGGCCGGGGCGATGCTGGCAAAGACCAGGATCGTGTCGGATCGATCGAGCTCCTCGACGTCGAGGCCGTCCGGATTCCGCTCGGTCGACAGCGGACGCTCGACCAATCCTCGAGAGGCCACGGGTCCTGCCAGCAGCCTGGCGGCCATCTCGTCGAACGTCGTCGGTGACTGGGCGCTCAGGGTCTGGCCTTCGCGACCGGTTCCGACCGCCGCGGCGATGCCGATCCACAGCGCATCGAGATTCGTCTGGCGCGCCTGCTCGCGCTCGGTCGGCGACCTCGTGGTCAGGACCTGGGCGACCTGGGTGGCAGTGAGAACGGCTGGGCCCTTCGGAAACAATGGTGCATCGTCAGGCCCGAGCACATCGCGTTGGAAGGTGGGCTGCACCGCCGGCAATCCGGTGAAGAACGCGGCGAATTGATCGGCAGTCATCACTGCGCTGAAGTCGACGGTCAGGTTGATGGCCGATTCGAGGTCGGTGCGGAGCTGGTCCTCTCCCCCGTTTGCGTACGAGTCGTGCAGTGACAGCAACTGGTCACCGGATCCGATGTCGGCGTTGATCGGCACCGACACCATGCTTCCGCCGCGCTGGTCGTAGCCGGCCGGGCTGACGTCGGCATCCGGTGCAAGCACCAGCACCGTCACGCTGGTCAGCTCGTTGGTGGCGCTGACGGTCGCCAGCATCGCGGTCGGGGTCTGCGGGAAGTTCTGCTCAGGGGGCAGGTCGGCCTGCACGTTCTGGCCGGCCTTGGAGTTGGAGATCGCCTTGGCGCCCACGTACAACAGCGTCGGCGCGGCGATTGCGGCGAGCACGCCGGCAGCGAGAGCCAAGAGGGTGTTGCGCCGACGCCGTGACGCGAAGCGATGTCATGCGGCGTCCCGGTAGAGCATGCGCATTGCAATGATCTCGAGCACGGGCTCGGTGACCAGGTAGTCGAGCGGCCGACCGTCGCGGACCCGGGCTCGTAGGTCGGTGCTCGACACCTCGAGCCGGGGCACCTCGACACGCAGCCAGTCGATCCCGGCGGGCAGTTCGACGGGAGTGCCCGGTCGGTCGACCACCACGAGACGGGATTGGGAGACCACTTCCTCGTACCGTTCCCACGTCGTCAACCCGGCTGCGGCATCGTCGCCGACGATCGTGAACAACTCGGCGCCCGGGTAGCTCTCGACCATGGTGGCCAGGGTGTCGGCGGTGAAGCTCGACCCGCCACGGCGGATCTCGGCATCGCCCGCGACCAGGCCTTTCACGTCGGCAACGGCAGCCTCGACCATGGCCAGGCGGTCCTCCGGCGCGAGAAATCGCCCTGGTCCCATGCTTCTGCCAGGGCGAATTGGCGACCATCAGCACCACGGCATCAAGAGCCAGGGCGTGGCGCACGTTGACCGCGGTGACCAGATGGCCGACGTGGGGCGGATCGAACGTGCCGCCGAACAGTCCGATTCGCATGGGCACGGTGGCCCAGTCTAGGGCCGGGAAGCTTTACCACGCAGGCACCCCTGACCTGCGGATTTCTTGACGAGAAACGGCGTATTGACATGACAAATTCGCGCCGATGTAGTACTGTTGCCCGTTCCCCCCAATTCTGACCCCCCCATTTCACCGACACCGAGCTAGCCCGGCCCCAGACCGCGAGCCGCGTAGTTCTTCCGGAAGATCCACGAAGTGCCGATCCCCCGGCGTGCCCCAGGCACGTGTCAACCGGCACAGTATGCCCCTGGAATACGTAAACACACAAAGAAGTTGAGAACAATTGCCATGAATGACTCTATCGGTCTCTACCTGAATGACATCGGAAAAGTGTCGTTGCTGAACGCTGAGGAAGAGCGTCAGCTGTCTCGCGTCATCGAAGGCGGCCGTGATGCTGCCGAGCGTCTCGCCAACGGCGAGAAGGGCGCCGCCCTCAAGGCGGCCGTTGCTGCTGCTGCCGACGCCAAGGATCGCTTCATCCGTTCGAACCTGCGCCTCGTCGTCTCCATCGCCCGCCGGTATCCCCTCCCGCAAGGCATGGATCTGCTCGACCTCATCCAGGAGGGCAACCTCGGGCTCGAGCACGCCGTCGACAAGTTCGACTGGCGCCGGGGCTTCAAGTTCTCCACCTATGCAACCTTCTGGATCCGTCAGGCCATCGGCCGGGCGCTCGATCAGAAGGCCAGTCTCATCCGCATCCCGGGCGACCGCTCGGCCAGTCTTCGTGCTGCGCTTCGTCAGGCATCCGGCGACGGCGAGACGTTGGATCTCGGCAATGCCGAGTTGCACCGGCTCACCACCCCCGTCTCGCTCGACAAGACCATCGGCGACGATGGCGATGCCACCCTCGGCGACCTGATGGCCAACGGCGACGGCACGCCTGAAGATGCCGTGATGGCCATGGTCGACAGCGAGCTGCTCGACGAGCTGCTCGGCACGCTCGACAAGCGTGCCCGCTACGCCATCGAGGCCCGGTTCGGGCTGCTCGACGGCGAGCGCAAGAGCTTCCGTGAGGTCGGCGAGAACCTCGGCGTCACCGCCGAAGCCGCACGTCGTCTCGTCAGCCGGGCAGTCGCCGGGTTGCGCGAAGACGCAGTGCGCATCCTCGCAGCCTGAGATTTACAAGACCCTGCCCTGAGACCAGGCACGGATCATCCGGTCCAACCGGAGATTCCGTGCCTGGTCCTTCGCTTGCTATTCACGGCGCAGATTGCGTGCAACGCAATTAGTATTGCCACGTGGCAAAGGCGTGGACACCTTCGTCTTGGCAGACCTTTCCTGCCGAGCAGCAACCGGCGTGGCCTGATCAGGGCGACCTCGATCGGGCGCTGAAGCAGATCGCCTCCTATCCCCCGCTGGTCTTTGCCGGCGAGGCACGGTCGTTGCAGACCACGTTGGGGCACGTCGCCGCCGGCAATGCGTTCTTGCTGCAAGCCGGTGATTGCGCCGAGAGCTTCGAGGAGTTCTCGGCGGTCAACATCCGCGAGAAGTTGCGGGTCATCCTGCAGATGGCCGTCGTCTTGACCTACTCACTCGGCGTGCCGGTGGTCAAGGTCGGGCGAATCGCCGGGCAGTTCGCCAAACCTCGATCTGCGGCCTTCGAACGTGTGGGCGAGATGGACCTGCCGACCTTCCGTGGGCACATCGTCAACGACCCCAACCCGACCGAGGCGGCGCGGGTGCCGTCGGCCGACCGATTGGTGCAGGCCTACCACCAGTCGGCTTCGACGCTGAACCTGCTGCGAGCGTTCACCAAGGGCGGGTTCGCCGATCTCGGCCGCGTACATGCCTGGACGCAGGAGTTCGTCGCGTCGAGCCCCGAGGGCCGCGCCTACGACCAGATCGCCGCCGAGATCGATCGCGCGCTGCGGTTCATGCGCGCCTGCGGTGTCGACACGGAGAACAACCACAACCTGCACGAGGTCGACTTCTACACCAGTCACGAGGCGCTGCTGCTGGGTTACGAGGAAGCGTTGACCCGCCAGGACTCACTGAGCGGCGGATGGTACGACTGCTCAGCGCACATGCTGTGGATCGGCGAGCGCACACGCCAGCTCGACGGCGCCCACATCGAGTTCCTCCGCGGCGTCGGCAACCCCGTCGGCTGCAAGATCGGGCCAGGCACCACGGCCGACTTCGTGCTGGAACTGTGTGACAAGCTCAACCCGGCGCGCGTTCCCGGGCGCCTGACGTTGATCAGCCGCATGGGGGCCGAGCACATCGAAGACGCCTTGCGCCCGCTGCTGCGGGCGACACGCGAAGCCGGCCACCCGGTCGTATGGGCGTGCGATCCGATGCACGCCAACACGTTCACCTCGGTATCAGGCCGAAAGACACGCGACTTCGACCACATCGTCGACGAGATCAAGGGCTTCGTGCATGCGCACCACGCCGAGGGCACATGGCCGGGTGGGATCCACGTCGAGCTCACCGGCGACAACGTGACCGAGTGCGTCGGTGGCGCCGACAAGATCCTCGACAGCCAGCTCGACGATCGATACCAGACGGTGTGCGACCCCCGGCTGAACGCCCGGCAGAGTCTCGATCTGGCCTTCCAGGTCGCTGAGATGTTGCGCTCCACCGGCCTCGCCTGACCCGCAGTGCAGGCACTCGGGCTGATCCACGACTGGCCGGTCGAGACCGTCGCCGCGGTCGGCGATCCACCCCGACGGCTCGATCGAGCACCGAGGGCGACCAGCAGCACATCTTCCGGATCGCATCGGTCGCCAAGACGATCACGACCTGGGCCTGCCTCGTTGCCGTCGAGGAGGGGATCGTCGCGCTCGATCATGCCGGTCGGCCAGCCAGGGCTGCACACTGCGCCACCTGCTGTGCCATGCCGGCGGGTATGGCTTCGACGGGACGGAGCCGATCAGCCGCCCGGAGCGCAACCGGATCTATTCCAACACCGGCATCGAGATGGCCGCAGCAACGGTCGCGCGACGCCGCCGGGATCAGCTTCGGCAGCTACCTCGACGAGGCCGTGCTGCATCCCCTCGGGATGACGTCGACGACGCTGAACGGCTCGCCGGCGCACCGGATGTGGAGCACCGCAGCCGACCTGACCCGCTTTGCGATCGAGGCCCGCACACCGACGCTCATCTCCAGTGCCACGGCAACGGACGCGGTGACGCCGCAGTTCCCCGACCTGAACGGGATCATCCCCGGGGTCGGCCGGTTCGCACCGTGCCCCTGGGGGCTCGGTTTCGAGGTTCGCGGCAGCAAACAACCGCACTGGACCGGCACAACGAACTCGCCGGAGACGTTTGGACATTTCGGCGGCGCCGGTACCTTCTTGTGGGTGGATCCTGCCGTGGGGGTGGCCTGCCTCGCCCTAACCGATCGAGCATTCGATGAATGGGCCGATGAGGCCTTGCGCATGTGGCCCGCCTTCAGCGACGCCGTGTTGGCCGAGGCAGCGGCATGATGTACCGGCCAGGTGATCGAGTTCGGTTCGAAACGACCGGAGACGACGGCTGGCCATTGATTCGATACGGCTTCGTGGGCGGCGTCGCCGGCAACGGCGGGCCCGTGGTGGTGATGCTGGATGGCGAGCTCAGCGGTGACGTCGTCAACCGCGCCGAGTTGCAACCGGTCACCATCACCAGCGTCGAACTGTGCCTGCGCGGCGCCGACCTGATCGACGACCCAGAACTTCGCCGCGGCCTCGTGGCACTCTGGCATGCGGAGGCCGACTCTGCCGGGCTGGATGTCGACGAGTTGCACCCGATCGGTGACGGGCAACGCGAGTCCGACGCCTGTTGGGCGTTGGCAGAGTTGATGACGGCCGATCAGTACTACGTGGTGAGGGCGATCCAACTCCCCAACGAGCCCGAGATCATCCGCGTCCGCGCCGAGAGCCGCTAGGCCGTCGCCTGGCTCGGCTCAGCTGAGCCGCTCGACGATCATCGCCATGCCCTGACCGCCGCCGACACACATCGACTCCAGCCCGAACGTCTTGTCCTCGTGCTGCAAGCCGTTGATCAGCGTGGTCATGATCCTGGCGCCGGTCATGCCGAACGGGTGACCGAGAGCGATCGCGCCGCCGTGCACGTTGAGCTTCTCCATCGGGATGCCGAGGTGCTTGGCCGACGGGATGACCTGCGCCGCGAAGGCCTCGTTGATCTCGACGAGGTCGATCTGGTCCATCGTCATCCCGGCTCGGGCCAGCGCCTGACGGCACGCCTCGATGGGCCCGAGGCCCATGATCTCGGGGTTCAAGCCCGACACCCCAGATGCGACGATCCGCGCCAGTGGCGTGATGCCCAACTGCTTGGCCTTGGTGTCGCTCATCACCATCACGGCTGCGGCGCCGTCGTTGAGCGGGCAGGCGTTGCCGGCGGTGATCGTGCCGTCGGGTCGGAAGACCGGCTTCAACTGGCTGACGGTCTCGTAGTTGGTGCCGGGCCGCGGGCCGTCGTCCTTGCTGACGACGGTGCCGTCCTCGAGCACCAGCGGGGTGATCTCGTTGTCGAAGAAGCCGTTCTCGACATGCTCGCACGCCAGGTTCTGCGAGCGCACGCCGAAGCGATCCATCTCCTCGCGGGTCACGCCTTCGACCTCGACCACGTTCTCGGCGGTCTGACCCATGGCGATGTACATGTCGGGCAGCCCTGACGGGGGTGTCCAGTTGCCCTGGCCACCCTGGGCACGCAGCTTGGTTCGTTCACCCGACGGCTTGAAGATCGCGTTCGGTGCCGTGTCGCTGGCGCCCGATGCATACCGGCTGACGGTCTCGACACCGGCTGCGAAATGAAGCAGTCGCCCTCGCCGGCTTTGATCGCGTGGAAGGCCATGCGGATCGTCTGCAGGCTCGAGGAGCAGTAGCGGTTGACCGTGACGCCGGGGACGTCGTCGAGGCCGGCCAGGACGGCCACGACGCGAGCGATGTTGAAGCCGCCCTCGCCCGCCGGCTGGCCGATGCCCATCATCAGGTCGTCGATGTCGGAGCCCTGCACCTGCGGCACCTTCTTCATCAGCGCCTCGATGATCTGGGTCGACATGTCGTCGGGGCGCAGCGTGGTGAGCGAACCCTTGTTGGCCCGGCCGATGGGGCTGCGGGCGGTGGCGACGATGACTGCTTCAGGCATGGTGATTCCCCTCGATGAGTCTTGTTACCGGATGGTAGCTAACGAGTATCCACGACGCGAAACGTCTCTGACCGACGCCCCGTCGGGTAGACCGAACTGCTTGGCGGTGCTGGCCATCCACTCCCGCACCATCGTTGCCGTTCGCTGTGGATCGGGGTGTTGGCTGACGTGGCACATGAGTGCGGCGATCTTGCGATCGACTGCCGCTGTGACGTCGATCGGATGCGTGCCGCTGGAACCGCCCATGACCCAGACCTCGTCGACAGCCCACGGCTCGAGGTCTTCCTCGAACAGCTCCGGGAATGCAAACGGGTTGCGGGCGTCGGGATACACGGCGCACAGCGCCGCCTCGCCGGCCGCGAGATGATCGGGGTGGCTGGCGTAGATGCGGTCGAGGTTGCGCTCGGGCGACTGGGTGATGACGACACGAGGCCGGACGCGACGGATGACAGCGCTGATGTCGGCGCGCAGTTGCAAGGTCGCCTGCACTCTTCCATCGCCGTGACCGAGGAAGAACAGATCGGTGACACCGACCTGGGCGGCAGCATCGGTCTGCTCCTTGCGTCGCAGCATCGCCATGTCGTGGCGTGAGATCGAGCGGTCGCTGCCACCGGCGTCGCCGTCGGTGACCAGGCAGTACGTCACGTGCACACCGGCGTCGGTCAGCGTGGCCACGGTTCCAGCCGCACCGAAATCGACGTCGTCGGGATGTGCCGTGACGACGAGGGCTCGCTCGATCTCCGGGAAAATCAACACGCCTACGAGCCTACGCGGAAGGCGTTACATCGGTACGCTCGCCCGCATGGCCGGCGATGTTGCACCTGGGCACATTCGATCTCAGCGACCCGGAGTTCTGGATCGCGTCGCGCGACTACCGGCATGCCGCGTTCCGGGCATTGCGGCACGCTGACGAACTCGTCTTCTTCGACGAGTGGCTGTACGAGGGCAGCCCGCTGCCGAAGGGCCCCGGCTACTGGGCCGTCACCCGCTACGACGACGTGTGGGCCGCCAGCCGCAACCCGCAGGTGTTCATCAGCGGCCGCGGCGTCAACATCGGCGACATTCCCCAAGAGATGAACGAGTTCATCGGCTCGATGATCGCCATGGACGACCCTCGCCACTTCCGCCTGCGCAGCATCGTCGCCAAGGGGTTCACGCCGAGGCAGGTCACCCAGGTCGAGGGATACGTCCGCACGAAGGCGACCGCGATCATCGATCGGCTGATCGAGGAGTTCCCTGATGGCGAATGCGACTTCGTCGAGCAGATCGCCGCACCGCTCCCCCTCCAGATCATCTGCGAGATGATGGGCATCCCGCCCGAGGACGAAGCCCAGATCTTTCAATGGACCAACGTGATCCTCGGTGTCGGCGACCCCGAGTACGTCGGCTCGTTCGAGCAGTTGATGGGCGTGTTGATGCAGATGTTCATGTACGCCCAGCAACTCGGCGAGAACCGTCGGGCCGACCCGGGCGACGACATCGCCTCGGCGTTGATGCACGCCGAGGTCGACGGCGAGCGGCTGACGCCGCAGGAGTTCGGATCGCTTCTTCATCCTGCTCGTCGTGGCCGGCAACGAGACCACCCGCAACGCAATTGCCCACGGGATGAAGCTGCTGACCGACAACCCGGATCAACGGCGATCGTGGTTCGACGACTACGAAGGAAATGTCAAGACCGCTGTCGACGAGATCGTGCGCTGCTCGACACCGGTCATCCACTTCCGCCGGACTGTCACCGAAGACACCGTGATCCACAACACCAAGGTCGAAGCCGGCCAGAAAGTGGTGCTGTGGTACAACTCGGCCAACCGCGACGAGACGGTGTTCCCCAACGCCGACGACTTCGACATCGCCCGCCCGCTGCAACCGCAACAGGTCGGGTTCGGCGCCGGTGGCCCCCACTTCTGCCTCGGCGCCAATCTGGCACGTCGCGAGATTGCGGTGATCTTCGACGAGATCCGCACGCGCCTGCCGAATCTGCAGATCACCTCGGAGCCCGACTACCTCCAGAGCGCGTTCATCAACGGCATCAAGCGCATGCGGTGTTCGTGGCGATGATCCGCTAGCCCGTCCGGTCCTCGACAGCGAGGTGCTCGACGTCGGACAACTTGGTCAGGCCGAACGTGTGACCGTCGGCGAGCTCCATGGTCACCAGCCGGGTGATCGACGCATGCCCCGTGACGAAGCGGTCCCACTCCCACGGCACCGGATCGAGACCCAGCAGATGGCACAGGATCACCCCATTGGTGCCTGCGTGTGCGAACACGGCGATACGGCGATCAGACGGGTCCATGTGCCAGACGGGCAACGTCTGCTTGCTGCGGTAGATCCCCCGATCGGCCAGGAACTGAGTGGCGCCGGCGCGCACTCGCTCCACGAACTCGCGGGCGGGCTCGCCGCCGACCAGGCCCTCCCAGCGTGCCGATGCGGGACGTGACCGCTCCTCCTCGTAGGCCTTCTTGGCCAACTCCGCAGGCGTGCCATGCCAATTGGGCTCGCGGATCTCTTCCAACCACGCTTCGACGACCTCGTCGGCACCGCGCCGTGCGAGTGATGGTGCGGCCGTGAGCCGCGGTCGCCGCAGCGGCGAGGTGAGGATCTCGTCGAACTCCTCGCCCTCCAGCGCCTCGGCAACGCACTCGGCTTGGCGCGTACCGCGCTCGGTCAACGGCGGATCGACGACGTTCAGCCCGTCGCGCACCCATTCCGGCTCGCCGTGTCGGATCAGCACTAGTTCCATCTCGTTCCTTTCACCGGCGGCGATCGTAGACGTCGATAGGGTGCAATCCAGTGGAGCCCGGCTGGTACCCCGACCCGATGCGGAGGTTCGAGTACCGGTACTTCAACGGCGTGCAGTGGACATCGGACGTCTCGGTCAACGGCCAGCGATACGTCGACACTCCGGTGGCGCATCACGTCCTGCCCGCCCCGGCACTGCCGAGGCATCGCGGCAAGGCGATCGCCTCGATGGTCACCGGGATCTCCGCCGTGGCGCTCGGCTGGGTCCCGTTCGTGTTCGCACTTGCCGCCGGTGCAGCGGTCGCCGCGATCGTGTTCGGGGTGCAGGGGCTGAAGTCGGCGCGTCGCAACGACGGCTACGGGCACGGATTTGCTGTCGCGGGCTTGACGCTTGCGCCGATCGCGCTCGCCGTCTGTGTCGGCGGGTTCTTCTTCACCAAGGTGGTGCTCCGCGAGGTCCGCAACTTCATCGAACCGGGCCCGCACGAAGTGCTCGTGCAACAGCCGTGCACGATCGATCATGGAACGGCCACGTTGCACGGCACCATCCGCAACCTCGACGATCACCGACGCGACTACCGCATCGAGGTCGACTTCGACAACGGTGACGACACAAAGATCGACACCGTGCCCGTGTTCGACGTCGAGGCCGGCGCGACCGCGCCATGGACGTCGACGGTCGACATCGGCGGTACGTCGGTCGCGTGCCTGGTCGGCAAGGTCTACGGCCCGCTGCCGTTCAACATCGACGTGCAGACCTAGCCACCGACCAGGGTGTGGAGTGTCTCAGGGCACCCGGGCGGGGCTGAACCACTCGACTCATTGGGTCGAGGCAGTGGCTGCGATCCAGGCTTCGTACATCCGCGAGTACGCCCCACCTGCGGCCAGGAGCTCGGCGTGCGACCCATCCTCCACCAGCCGTCCGTGCTCGAGCACCAACACGCGGTCTGCTCGGGCCGCGGTCGACAGGCGGTGGGCGATGGCGATCGTGGTGCGCCCGGCCGCCAACTTGTCGAGCGCGCGTCCGATGCGAACCTCGGTGAGAGCGTCGACCGATGAGGTCGCCTCGTCGAGCACCAACACGTCGGGACCGACGAGCGAGGCCCTGACCAACGCCACCAGCTGTCGTTCGCCCGCAGACAGTTGGTCGCCGCGCTGGCCGACCTGGGTGAACAGCCCGTCGGGCAGCGTCTCCAGCCAGTCGCTGAGGTCGAGCCCGCGGATCGCCTCCTCGAGATCCGGCACGCTCAGCATCGGCCGCGGCAAAGCCAAGGTTTGCCGCGATGGTGCCGTCGAACAGGAACGGCTCCTGCGGCACGACAACCAGTCGCATGCGCAACTCGTCGTTGGCCACCGCCGTCAACGGCACGCCGCCGAGCCGCACGGCGCCGATGGTGGGGTCGGCGAATCGGGCGATCAGACGACCGAGCGTGGTCTTCCCCGAGCCGGTCTCACCGACCACGGCGACCTGTTGACCGGCTGGGATGTGCGCGTTGACATCGATGAGCACCGGTGGCTCCTCGTCGTCGCCCCTGCTGCGATAGCCGAATGTGACGTTCTCGATGCTGACACTGAGCACGCCCTTGGGCAGCGTGACCGGATGCAGCGGCTCGGGAGGCCCGATCGGGTTGTCGAGCACACCGAGCACCCTGCGCAGGCCCGCCACGGCTGTCTGGGTTTGATCGAGCACTTCGGTGAACTCGGCAATCGGTTCCAGGAACCGGTACGTCAAGAAGATGAATCCAACGAGGGCACCGGAGGTGAGGCCGGCGCCTGGCCCGCGGATCACGCCGATGCTGACGACTGCGGCCACGGTCAGCACGCTGAACACCTCACCCGAGGGGAACAGGAACGCACCGATGGTGTTGGCGCGGATGAACGCGTTCGATCGCTCGTGGCTGGATTGCTTCGTCAACGTGGCGTAGTGCGCCCCGGCGCCGTATGCATGCAGCGTCTCGGAACCCGAGACCACCTCGCTGACCGCGGTCAGCACGTCCGCGTTGCGCGACCTGGCGTTGTCGTAGGCAGCAACCAGGTGGCGCTGCACGCTGCGCAACACGATTGCCAGCGGCGCCGCAGTGGCGAAGGCGACGACTGCGAGCACCCAGTCGTACGCCAACATCACACCGGCCACCATCACCATCAACGTGCCGTCGAGCAGCCACGCCAACGCACCCCACGAGAAGAACTGCGACAAGGTCTCGACGTCGCTGGTCACCCGTGCCACCAGCGCACCCTTCCGCTCCTCGCTGTGGTCGGCGAGGCTGAGGCGGTGGATGTGCTCGAACAGGCGCACGCGCAGCCCGTACAGGGCCTCCTCGCTGCGCTGGCCGAGACGGGCGACGGCGGTTCGCTGGGCGATGGTGGCGACGGTGATCACGCAGAGCCCGATCAGGCCGAGCACCGTGATCGCGCCGACGTCGACGTGGCCCTTCTTCAGTCCACGATCGATTGCCTGCTGCACGAGGATCGGCACCACAACCCGGCCCGCGGAACCGAGCATCGCCAGACCGAACGTCGCACCGATGCCGCGGCGCAGCGCCGGCGCGGCTTGCACGCCCTTGCCGATCATCTGCACGGCGGACCAGCGGCTGATCGGCTCGGTCACAACTGCACCGCTGTTTCGTGCTCGGCCCGATCGTGCTCGAAGGCCTCCATCAGCTTCCGGTACGCCGGCACCGTGGCCAGGAGTTGGTCGTGGCGGCCGTGGGCCACGACCCGACCGTCGGCGAGGTACAACACATCATCGGCCAAGGCGATCGTCGACGGGCGCGAGGCCACGGCCACCACGGTGGTATCGCCGAGGGTGGCACGCAGGTTCGACAGGACCCTCGCCTCGGTGGCCGGGTCGAGCGACGAGGTGGTGTCGTCGAGCAACAGAGCGACCGGGTGGCCGACCAGCGCACGGGCGAGGGCGATGCGCTGCCGTTGGCCACCACTGAGGCCGACACCGCGTTCGCCGACGATCGTGTCGAGGCCATCGGCGAACTCGTGGACAAAGGCCGCCTCCGATGACTCCAGCGCCGTCCAGAGCTCTCTGTCATCGAGCTGCCGACCCATCGCCACGTTGTCGCGGACCGACCCGGCGAGCAAGAACGGCTCCTGGAAGACCAGCGCGCACCCTTGCTGCGGCACCGTGATCGATCCATGGTCGACGGGGATGAGACCGGCGATGAGATGCAGCAGCGTGGTCTTGCCGGCACCCGTCGAGCCGACGACGGCGACGGTTCGGCCAGCCGGAATCAGGGCGTCGACATTGCGCAGCACATCGCGCGTGCCGTCGTGGTTGAAGGTGACGCCAGCCAGCTCGATGCTGTTGTCGGCGTGGCGCAGGAGGGTCAGCGCCGGGTCGCTGACCAGTGGCTGATCCAGCAGTTCGCGGATGCGGTTCCAGCCGGCGATCGAGTACGGCAGCTCCGACAAGGCGAACCCGATCAAACGCAGCGGGAACACCAGCAACGTGAACAGGTAGATGAAGCTGGTCAGCTCACCGATCGTCATATCGCCACTGCGAACGCGGTACGCCCCGGCGACCAGCAGGACGATGTTGACGACGGTGGGTACGCCGTCGAGCAGCGCCTCGAAGGTGCTGCGCAGACGGATCGCCCCGAAGCGCGCATTGCGCAGCCTGGAGGCGATCACCGAGAGGCGTTCGGTCTCTCGGCTTTCTGCACCAAAGGATTTCACGACGGTCACCCCGTCGAAGCTCTCGTGCACCGCCTCGCTGAGCTTGCCGAGCTCGAGTTGCGCCGCGTCGTAGAAGCGGTCGACGCGCCGCTGGTAGGTCAGGTTCAGGCCGATCAGCAGCGGGAAGACGGCGACAGCGGCCATGCCCAGCCACACGTCGGTGATCAGCAGCCAGACCGCCGAGAGGATCAACATCAGCACCACGCTCGACGCGAACGGCAGCGGGTTCAGGATGTGGGTGGCCGCCTCGGCATCGACGCCGGCGCGGGTGATGATGTCGCCCGTGCGCTGCTGACGGTGCCAGGGCACGGGCTGGGCAACGACTCGGTCGACGACCTCGGCCGTCAGCGACTCGGTGACCCGCCACGACGTGCGACCCGCAAACGTGCGGCGACCCACGACGCCAACTGCACGCACCACACCGACGGCGATCAACAGACCAAGGATCGCGACGACGCGGTGGGCGGCCACCGTGCCGTCTTCGAACCGGGGGACGATGACCTTGTCGATGATGAGCCGCACGACCACCGAGGAGAACACCGTGCATGCTGCAAACACCGCTGCACAGCCGACAGCGGTGAAGAACAGCCGCTTGTGATGCCGCAACAGCCCGCGGATCAGTCGAAACGCCTGCTTCGCTCGGCCGGCATCGGCGGGAACGATGGTGCCGTCACCCGACATTGGCGCGTTCCAGGGCTGCACTCACGTGCAGTGGTTCTAGCAGAGCCACCGGGTGGTCTGCCCGAAATATGCCATCCCATCGAGGCGTGCCGTAGCGTTGGAGACCGTGGCTCAATTCAACGCCGGTCTGGTCAATCCTCCGCGTTGTCTTCGGCCTGTTCTTCGCCTATCACGGGTACAACAAGTTCTTCGGCCCGAGTGGGCTCGAGGGAACCGCAAGCTGGTTCGAGGGGATCGGCATGCGCTGGCCACGCTGGCAGGCCCGTCTGGCCGCAACGACCGAGGTCGGAAGCGGTCTGCTGATGGCGGCCGGCCTGCTGACGCCATTGGCCGGTGCAGGAATGATCGGCCTGATGATCGTCGCGATCGTGGTCGCGCACTGGAAGGTGGGCTTCTTCATCTTCAAGCCGAATCAAGGGTGGGAGTACTGCGCTTCGATCGCAACCAGCGCATTCGTCATCGCCATGGTCGGCCCGGGTCGCTGGTCGCTCGACCACGCGATCGGTATCGACTGGCATGGCTGGACCGGTGCGGTGATCGCTGCTGCCGCCGGCGTCGGCGGCGCCGTGACGCAACTGGCCGTCTGCTACCGCCCCAAGGACACATGATCACAACACCTGTCGCAGCCGAATTCGAAACGCCGCCGCCGAAGGCCCGGCGATGGGTGCGCGCCCTCCTCGTGCTGATCTGCGCATTGATCGCGGCGATGTGGGTGTACGCCTTCGTGTTCGCCCCGAAGAGTGGCGTGTACTTCGTGACCGACAAGGCCTGGCGCACGTCGGCCGATCGGATCTGTGCCGGCGTCGAGCAGCAACGGCTGGCGTTGGTGGACACCTCGGGCGGTTACATCTCCAACCCAACGCATGAGCAGATGATCCAGCGGGCCGACATCGTCGACCGTGCGACCGACCTGCTCGACGGAATGGTCGACGATCTCGAGGCCCTCCCGCTGGCGAGCAGCGGCGACCAGGCCGCCAAGGACCGCGAACGCGTCTCGATCTTCGTGAAGTACTACCGCGAGATCATCGGCGACCGCAGGGCGTACACCGCCCGGTTACGCGCCTTCGAACTCGCGCCGTACCGCGAGTCGTTACTCAACGGCGGGCCGGTCTCGAACACGGTGATCGACTTCACGACCGGCAACGACATCGCCCATTGCATGCCCCCCGGTGAGCTCGGCGGCGATGTCTGACGGGAGCTACCGAGGTGGTCGTACCCAGCCCTGACCGTCGACGTAGCGGCGAATGATCGCGGCGGGCACTCCGGCCGCGACGCAGTAGTCGGGTAGTTCGCCGGTCACCACCGAGTTGGCGCCAACGGTGACATGCCGGCCGATCCGCGCCCCCGGCAGCACGACGGTGCCGAAGCCCAGCCACGACCCGTCACCGATCACGACCGGCTGTTCGGGCATCGTCTGTTGGGAGATCGGGCGGGTGACGTCGTCGTAGCCATGGTTCTGATCGGTGATGTACACGTTGTGGCCGGTCCACACGTCGTCGCCGATGTCGATCGACAGGTGCCCGACGATGCCACTGCCCTTCCCGATCAGGCACCGATCGCCGATGCGCACCACCGACTCGGTGATGCATTGCTGGCCGGGCATCATGCCGACCGACAGTGTCACCTGTGGGCCGATCAGCGTGCCCTCGCCGATGCGGATGTACCCCTCGTTGAAGATCGTGTTGGCCGGGAAGCAGATGATGCTGTTCTGACCGAAGCGTCCGAACCGCCGCCCGGCCTTGCCGTTGGGCCCGATCGCACCCCACCACGTGATGCGTCTCCACACGGCTCGTACAGCGGCGCCGAAGAACTCGAAGGTTGCGCCGCGCAGCCGGTCTCGCATGGCAGCGCACGCTATCTGCCCGGCCCCAATTCAAATCCGGTTAGCATGAGTGCTCCAGCCGAGGCGCCGTACGATCGCCCGTCGGCGATGAGGAGTTCGCTCGATGTCCAACGTAGGCGATGCGGCAGCATCTGCAGTTCGTCATCCGATTGCCAAGGGATGGTTCGTCCACGGCGTCACCGCCAGCGGTGCGATCTGCGGGATGCTCGGCATCATCGCGGTATCCGACAAGCAGCCCCGCGAGGCGGTGCTGTGGCTGGCAGTTGCGATGGTGCTCGACGGCGTCGACGGGCCGGCGGCACGGGCCTGGAAGGTCTGCGATCACGTGCCGCGGATCGACGGCTACACCCTCGACCTGATCGTCGACTTCGTGACCTGCATCGTGATTCCGGTCATCTTCTTGCACCAGTTCGAAATGCTGCCCAACGGCGCCTCGCTGTACATCGGAGCGTTCGTGCTGTTCATGTCGGCATTGTGGATGTCGCGCACCGACCAGATGACGCACGATCACTGGTTCAACGGCTTCCCGTGCGAGTGGAACATGATCGTGCCGACGTTGTACCTGCTGCCGCGCCAACCCCTGGTTCACTACGGCAGCCTGCGTCGCCCTGGCGCTGACGCAGTTGACCAATTGGAAGTTCGTGCACCCCATGCAGGTGCGCAAGTTCCGCCCGCTGACGGTGACCGTGACGATCGTGTGGCTGGCCTCGGTGCTGTGGATGACCGCCGAATCGCCGCACGGCCCGCTGGCTTGGGAGAGTCCGTGGCGCAACAAGCCGGCAGTCGGCACTGCGCTGCTGATCGCCTGCCCGCTCTACATCGTCGGGATCGGCGTGTGGCGCACGATTGGTCGCGGTGCGCTGGAGGCAGCGACCGCCGAATCTCACCTCACCAGCGCCTAGCGCGGATGGGCCTCGGCCACATCACCGACGTACCCGGAGTACTGGTCGGTCACCATCATCGACGGAGCGCGGGTTGGCGAACCGGCACGACGGTCGTGCGTGTCGACGGCGGCGCGATGGGCTCGTGCGACGTGCGCGGCGGCGGGCCGGGGACTCGCGAGACCGACCTGCTGGACCCGATCGCGATGATCGATCGGGTGCAGGCGATCTGCCTCTCCGGTGGCAGTGCCTACGGGCTCGCTGCGGCGCACGGCGTGATGCGGTGGCACGAGGAACGGCATGTCGGGTTCCCCGTGGGTCCACAGCCGGGGCATGTGGTGCCGATCGTGCCGGCCGCGGTGATCTTCGATCTCGGGCGCGGTGGCAACTTCGCCCATCGGCCCGACGACAGTTTCGGGTACCGAGCCTGTGCTGCGGCGCGTCGCGGCGCCGTGGCGATGGGCGCGGTGGGGGCCGGGAGCGGCGCGCTGGCCGGTGGGCTGCAGGGTGGGGTGGGTACCGCCAGCATCACGCTGGCCGATGGCATCGTCGTCGCGGCGCTCGCCGTCGTCAACGCCGCCGGGCAGGTGATCGACCCCGCCAGCGGGTTGCCCTGGTTCCACGAGGGGATCGATCTGCGCAGACCGTCAGCGACGGATCGCCGGGCCCTGATCGAGGCAACGCGCCCGGCGCTGACGCCGTTGAACACCACGATCGGGGTGGTCGCCACCACGGCCGCGCTGACCAAGCCGGAATGCCGCAAGATCGCCGAGGTGGCTCACGACGGCCTGGCCAGGGCGATCCGCCCGGTGCACTCGATGTTCGACGGGGACACGATCTTCAGCCTGGCTACTGGCCGGCACGCCATCGCCGAGGGACGCCAGCCGGGACTGCGCCGACCCGACACCAGGCCGAGTGTCATCAACACGTTGCTGACTGCGGCGGCAGATTGCTTTGCCCTCGCCTGCACCCGCGCCGTGATCGAGGCGCGCTCGCTGGGCGGCGCCCCGAGCTACGCCGATGTGTGCCCCAGCGCCTTCCAGAGACGGAACTGAACCGGGAACGACCGCCCGGGATAGCCTTTAGAACCGGTCTCGGGGTCGATAGCTTGGCGGTTGGCGTCGGGGAGACCTCACCCCGGTCGAGGGAGGCAACAGCTTCATGACCAGCGAGACGCACGAACGGCCAAAGGTCACGGTTCCCGAGTTGGCTCGGATGAAAGCGCTCGGCGAGAAGATCACGATGATCACTGCCTACGACGCGACCTTTGCCCGTCTGGTCGACCTTGCCGGCGTCGACGTGATCCTGGTCGGCGATTCAGTGGGGATGGTGGTGCAGGGCGAGGCCAACACGATCCCGGTGGGGCTCGACGACATGGTGTATCACGTTCGCCTGGTCTCACGGGCCAAGCCGCGGGCATTGATCGTCGGCGACCTGCCGTTCGGGTCCTACCAGGTCAGTCCGCAACAGGCCGTGGAGAGCTCGATCAGGTTGATGAAGGAAGGCGCCGAGTGCGTGAAGCTCGAAGGCGGCGTCGTGATGGGCGAGACCATCGAGGCCCTCACCCGCGTCGACATCCCCGTCGTCGGGCACATCGGCCTCACTCCGCAGAGCTTCCACCGCATGGGCGGCCACAAGGTTCAAGGACGCGCCAGCGGGTTCGAGGCGGGCGGCCGCGAACGCGTGCTCGAAGATGCCCATGCCGTCGAACAGGCTGGTGCGTGCGCGATGGTCATCGAGGGTGTGCCGCTCGATCTCGCCGCCGAGATCACCAAGAAGGTGTCGATCCCCACGATCGGGATCGGCGCTGGGCCATGGTGCGATGGCCAGGTGCTGGTCCTGCACGATGTGCTCGGTCTCAGCGAGATGTCGTTGAAGTTCACCAAGCAGTACGCCAACCTCCGCGCCGCAGCTGTCGATGCCACGGCCGAGTTCGTGCGCGAGGTTCGCGACGGCACCTGGCCTGACGACGCCCACAGCTTCCACTGAGTCGATCGGGATGAGCCTGCCATGTTGATCTGTCGCGATCCACGGTCGATGCACGCCTGGAGCCGCGCCCAACGCGCCGGGCGGCAGCGAATCGGGTGCGTGCCGACGATGGGCGCGTTGCACGCCGGCCACCTGGCCCTGATCGACGAGGCCCGACGCATCAGCGACGTGGTCGCCGTGTCGATCTTCGTCAACCCGCTGCAGTTCAACCGTGACGACGACTTCGACAAGTACCCCCGACCGATCGACAACGACGTCGAGGCCTGCCGCGCCGCCGGCGTCGATGCCGTGTACGCGCCAACCGCGGCGATCATGTATCCGCCGCGGTTCCAGACTCACGTCGAGCCCGGCGCGCTCGCCGAGTCGTTCGAAGGCGCCGGCCGGCCAGGTCACTTCCGGGGCGTCACGACCGTCGTGGCGAAGCTGTTCGGCGCGATCGAGCCCGACGTCGCCGTCTTCGGCCGCAAGGACTTCCAGCAGCTGACGATCATCCGCCGAATGGTCACTGACCTCGACATGGACATCCAGATCGTCGACATCCCAACCGTTCGCGAACGCGACGGCCTGGCGATCTCCAGTCGCAACCAGCGGTTGACGCCGGAGGACCGGGTCGCCGCGGTGTGCGTGGTCCAGGCGCTGGGGCTCCTCACGACGGCGTTTGCCGCCGGCGAGCGCAACGCCACAGCGCTGTTGACGCCGGCAATGGAACGGATCGCCGCCGAGCCGCGGGCCCGCCTGGAGTACTTGACCATCGTCGACCCGACGAGCCTGGAACCGGTTGCGGTCCTGGATCGCCCGGCGATTGCCCTCGCCGCCGTCTGGTTCGGCGACATCCGCCTGATCGACAACGTCCCGCTGTCGCATTGACCCGCTGTGGTCAGCGGGGCGTGAGCCAGCCGGTGAGGGCCAGGGCCATGGCGATGCCGTTCAGGATCGCATGGGCGATCATCGTGGGCACGATCCGCCGGATCAGGAACGCTGCGCCGCCCAGCACACACCCAACCGAGCCGAGCACCAGGATGAGGCCAATGTTGCCCGCGCCGCGAATCGGGTCGAAATGCGCCAATCCGAACAGGACCCCCTGCACTCCGACCGCCGCCACGGCGCCATAGCGGGACAACAGACCACGCAGCACCACGCCGCGAAAGACGATCTCTTCGGCGATCGGCGCGGCGACGACCGCGAGCACGAGCAGCGACACGACATAACCGCGATCAGCGTGCAGTTTCGAGACGTCTTTGATGTTGCTGGTGAACGGGATCTTCACGGCAACGATCACGACGCCGACGACCACCTGCGCTACCAGGCACGCACCCCACGTCACCGGTCCCCATCCGGCATCGACCCAGCGCGCCCGCAGGCCGACATCAGCTCGAAACCGCCCGGTCCCCCATCGGCGACTGGAGTACCAGCACCACAACAATGCTGGCGCGTAGCCGATGACGGCCAGGATCGTCACGTAGACCGCGATCGGCCACTCGAACCCCGAGATCGCCTTCAGCAAGTACCTGCTGGCGATGAGCGACACCAGCAACGTGAGGACCGCACCCCACGCGGCGCGGATTGGCAGCGTCGGGTGCGGTTCCTCGGCGGGCGCCGGCAGTGCGGAGTGTCCCGTCCACGCTCGACCATCCCAGTACCTCACTCCGGCGCTGTTCCACGGATCGGGGAACCAGCCGGTGGGGGTCGGCAACATCGGCGTCAGCGTAGAGCCGCTGCCGGGTGATTGCGTAGTGTCGCTGCGATGACCGACCCCCGCGGAGTTTCCTTCTGGCTCGACTCGCTGCCGGCCGATCACAACCTGTCGACTCGGCCGCCGTTGCCCGGCGACGTGACCGCCGACGTCGCCATCGTCGGCGCGGGATACACCGGTTTGTGGACCGCGTACTACCTGAAGCAGATCGACCCGACACTGCGAGTCGTGGTGGTCGAGGCGGAGTTCGCAGGGTTCGGCGCCAGCGGTCGCAACGGCGGTTGGCTGTCGGCCCTGCTGCCGATGACCTTCGAGGCGATGGCCAAGCAGCATGGGCGCGAGAAGGCCGTCGCTCTGCAGCGCACCATGCACGACTCGGTCGACGAGGTCGCCCGTGTGACGACCAAGGAGGGCATCGACTGCGACCTGGCCAAGGGCGGCTACCTCAACCTGGCCCGCAACGAGCCGCAGGTCCGGCGGGTGCACGAACTGCTGGAGTACTACCGCTCGTGGGGGTTCGGTGAAGAGGACTATCGATGGCTGCCGGCTGATGAGGCGACGGCTCGTCTCAACGCCAGCAAGGTGCTGGGGGCCGGATACACCCCGCACTGCGCCGCGATCCACCCGGCCCGGCTGGTCCGGGGGTTGGCCGAGACCGTCGAGCGTTCCGGAGTGACCATTTACGAAGCGACGCGAGTGCTCGAGCTCGGCGATCGAACGCTGCGCTGTACGACCGGGACGGTCTCTGCCGACGTCGTGGTCCGAGCAACGGAGGGCTTCACCGCTCGGCTGCCGGGTCAGCGGCGCACGGTCGCGCCGATCTACTCGTTGATGATCGCCACCGAGCCGTTGCCCGGCTCGTTCTTCGACGAAGTCGGCTGGGCACAGCGCGAAACCTTCAACGACGACCGCCGCCTGATCATCTACGGTCAACGCACGGCTGACGACCGCATCGCCTTCGGTGGTCGGGGTGCGCCGTACCACTTCGGATCGGCCATCAAGCCGGAGTTCGATCGCCACGCTCGTGTGCAGGACTCGTTGCGCAAGTTGCTGGGCGAACTCTTCCCTGCGCTCGGGGACGCCGCAGTGACCCACCGTTGGGGTGGGCCGATCGGGGCGCCGCGCGACTGGTTCTGCTCGGTCGGCTTCGACGAGGCCGCTGGCCAGGCCTGGGCGGGCGGCTACGTCGGTGATGGCGTGACGACCACCAACCTCGCCGGTCGCACCCTGGCCGATCTGATCCTGCGCCGCGAGACCGACCTGGTCTCGTTGCCGTGGGTCAACCATCGGTCGAGGAAGTGGGAGCCGGAACCGTTCCGCTGGCTCGGCATCAACGCCATGCTGCGGCTACCGATCGGCGCCGACGCTTACGAGGAACGCACCGGCAAGACCGAGACGTGGCGGAGCAAGATCCTCGAACGGTTCGTCGGCCACTAGTTGACGACGCCGGGCACGAGGGCGCGGGCGGTCAGGCTTGGGTGAGGCGGCGGTCGATCTCGCTGTTCATGATCCGGCATTCGTCGAGGGGATGGTCGAACCGGCACAGCAACGCTGCCGCGAGCAGTTCCCGCGAGTGGTCGAGCCGGCTGATCTCATCGTCCAGCAGGGCGAGGCGCTGGCGGGCAATGCCCTTCCAGACATCGTTGTCGTCCGCGCCGAGCACGCCCTGGATGTCGTCGAGCGACAGGCCGGCGTCCTGCAGCATCTGTACGAATGCCAAGCGACGCACCGTCGACCACTCGTATCGGCGCTGCCCCGAGACCCGGCTGTCGGCCACCACGAGCCCGCGGCGTTCGTAGTACCGCAGCGTCGACGTGGCGACACCAACCCACTCGGCGGCCTCACCGATCGTCATGACACCGTCTCGATCCATCCTCCAATCATGGCTTGACTTGAACCCGGGTTCAACCCTCAGAGTGACAGACATGAACACTCATTCAACCGACGCCCACAACACCCACGGTGATGCCCTACCAGCCCCGAACCATCACGCCACCCATCCCGGCTTCTCGGGTCCGAGCGGACTTCTTGCCGCCGTGTCGTTCCTCTTCGGACGCGGCCGTGCAGCACAACTGGCGATCGAGCTCGCCCAACTGCGCACAGGCGATCGACTCGTCGATGTCGGTTGCGGCCCGGGCGTGGCGGTCCACGAGGCGCGAGCGATGGGCGCCGAAGTGATCGGAGTCGACCCCGCCCGCGTCATGCTGCGCGTCGCACGCGCCCGCTGGGGTTCGCATGCCGGCGTCGATTGGCGGATTGGGACCGCCGAATCGCTTCCTGTCGATGACAACTGGGCACAGGTCGTGTGGTCGCTCTCCACCGTTCATCATTGGGCCAATGTCGACGACGCCATCTCCGAGGCCTGTCGTGTGCTCGCACCCGGCGGTCGCCTCGTTGTCCTCGAGCGTTGCATCCACGACACCGGCGCTCACGGCACCGCCAGCCACGGCTGGACTCCGAAGCAGTCCGAATCGTTTGCAGAACGCTGTCGAGACCACGGCCTCGTCAACGTGACCGCACTCGTCCACACCGCACCCACCACCATCCTGTCCGTCGTCGCTCATATTGCCGACACGAAGCAGATCTGATCACCACGTCTCAACACCGACCGCGTCGCGCCCCGTTGGCTACGCCGGGAACGAGGTCGGCAGCCTGTCCGCGTACAACCACGTGGCGAAGAAGTCGGTGAGGTCGCGGCCGGCCACCTCGTTCGCCAACGTCGACGAAGTCTTCCGTCGTGCGCGACGAGCCGTTGTTGTCGCTGACCCAGCGGCGCAACAACGTGAAGAACAGGTCATCACCGATCGTCTTGCGCAAGGCGTGCAACACGACCGCGCCGCCGTCGTAGCTGTTGAATCCGAACATGTTGCCGGCGACGCTGGGGTGCGCGGTCGACAGCGGTTGACGGCTCGACAGCCCGGCCTCGGCCGAGGAATCGATCGGTTCGACGCCGATGTGGTCGAGCCACATCCATTCGCCGTACGTGGCAAAGCTCTCGTTGAGCCAGATGTCGGTCCATCGTTCGGGCGACACCGCATCCCCGAACCACTGGTGGGCGAGCTCGTGCGAGAGGAACAACTCCTGACCACTGTCGAGCCGACCGCTCGAGAAATCGCCGCGACTGAACATCGATCGCTCCATCGTCTCCATCGCCAGTCCTGGGTAGCTGTCGGTGATGGCGATGCCGTACCGGTCGAGCGGGTACGGACCGAAGAAGTCGTCGAAGTAGTCGATCTGGTCGTCGATCGTGTCGAGGTACGGCTGCATCGTTGCCCGATCGTCGTGCAACACCACGCTCACCAGTGGCAACCCGTTCGGCCCGACACCGTCGACGACCTCGTAGTCCCCGGTCAGCAGCTGGATCAGGTAGGTCGCCATCGGTCGGTCCTCTTGCCAGATCCACGTCTCGGTCGACGTGCCCGTGGTGTGATCGACGAGCCCGCCATTGGCGACCGCCGTCAGGCCGGCCGGCACGGTCAGCTCGAACCGGAACGTGGCCTTGTCGCTGGGGTGATCGTCGGACGGAATCCACGTGTGGGCACCCTCGGGCTCGTTGAGCACGTACGAGCCACCGGGAGTCGGGAACCACCCGACCTCCTGGCCGGCGGCTGAGGGCACGGGTGCGGGCGTGAGGGTGTACGTCAGATCGACACCGATCCGCTGGCCGCTGGTCAGCGGAGCGATCGGCGTGATGAACAACTCCGGCCGGCGTGGCCACGAAGGTGGCCGGGGCCCCGTCGACCGAGACAGCGGACACGACCGGGCCGTCCGAGTCGAGCGTGAAGGTCGCCCGATCCTCGGTCATGAGGATGTCGAGGTGCTCGGTGGCCGAGATCTTGTTCCGCACGGGGTCGTAATCGAGCGCGAGCGTGTAGTGCTCGACATCGATGCCCGGATTTCCGAGCGCCGGGAACAGGGCGTCTCCGATGCCGTCCTCGTCGAGCACCGCAACCGTGGTGGGCGGCACCGAGGTGGGCAACGAGACCGTCGGCAGGGTCGACTGGTCAGGCGTCGACGGTGTGGTCGGCAACGTCGTTCGACCGGAAGCTGGACGCGATGGCCGGCGGCCCGGACCGTGCCTCGGTCGACACCACACCAGGGGCCGTTGCGCACGAAGCGAGCGGAGCTACGAGACAGCCGACCAGCAGCAATCCACCCGTCCGTCGATGCACGAGGGGCGACCCTACTGTCACCGATGCAGAGAATGGTCGCGCACGTCGGCGCGCAACCGCACGGTGTACACCGAATCGCCGGACAGGACCCCGCCCCGTGCAAACAGGCGACCTGCTTGCCAGTTCGAGAGCCCGAGCTCGGGTTGGTCGAGCGCGAACTGCCCGTCGACCCAACGGGTGAACCCATTGCCGACGAAGGGAGCGTCGATCGCCGCATAGAACCATTCGTGTTCGCCACTGTCGTCGCTGATCAGCGATGCGGAGAATCGTGGGCTGAAACGGTTGAAGAGCGCGACTGCTTCGGCGATCGAATCGACCTCGACCATCCAGTACTCGGGCGAGTCCTCCCACTCCCACTCCTCGCCGAGACGCTGAACCTCGGCTGTGTCGACATGGTGTGCCACGGCGTGGGTTCCGCGCTTGGCGGCAGCGCGCTCTGCCGCCTCGACGACGATGCCACGCAGCTCCGCCGCCCGCGACCGAGGGATGCAACACACGTTCATCGTGTTGCACACCTTGCGATCGAGGGAGTGCTCGACGACGTCGCCGATCGTTGCCGCGTCGGTGTGCTCCGATACGACGAGCCACGCCCCACCGGTGCCGTGCAGGCTGACCGGGACGCCGCTCTGGCGGGCCACCGACCCGAGTTGAGCCACGGCCGATCCCGAGCCGCGGGCGACGGCCAGGCTCAGTCGAGCGTCGCTGAACAATGCCCAGCCGGCCGCGTGTGCCGGCGACTCGACGAGTTGCACTGCACCCGAGGGCAGGCCGGCAGCCGCCAGCGACGGCGCGACGCATGCACGCATGATCGCCCGCGCCGTGCCCAAGGCATCGCTGCCGATCCTGAACACGGCCGTGTTGCCCGTTCTCAGCACCCCGGTCGCATCGGCGAACACGTTCGGCCGGCCTTCGAACACGAAGCCGACCACGCCGAGAGGGGCCCGCAGCGATGACACCGACCAGCCCTCGTGGTGGACCGTCGACAGCAGTTGTTGGCGCCGGATCGACGATGCACCCCAGCTGCGCAGGCCAGCGGCCATGTCGGTGCGCATCGCTGCCGACAGCCGCAGCCTGGTCGTCGAGCGTCCCCTGTCGGACGCCGTGTCGAGGTCGACCTGGTTGGCAGCGAGCACCGCTGGAGAAGACGCCGTCGTCGTCGATGGCGTCGGCGAACCGCTGAAAGAATTCGGTGATCTGTTCGTCGTCGCACTCGGCCAGCGCGGCAAAGGCATCAACAGCTTGCGTCACGGCACCTGTCACCAGTTGGTGCTCGGCGGCGGGGATGTGCAGCAGATCGCCGGTGTCTTGCACGATGACCAGGCGATCGCCGGCCACGAACGCTCGGGCCAACTCGGCCGGGACCACGGTGCACCGATCGCCGCCGTAGACCAGCACCTGGCCCTCGACCAGTTGAGTGAGCCGGGTCATCGGTCGCTCTGTCGCGGCGATCTCATGGCTCGCTAGCGTACGACGGATGGCAGCGAACCACCCCGATGATCGCCTCTACTTCCGCCAGCTGCTCTCGGGCCGCGACTTCGCCATCGGCGACCCGATGGCCCAGCAGATGGTCAACTTCGTCTACGCCCTCGGCGACCGAACGACGGGCGAATGCCTGCTGGTCGATCCTGCGTATGCGGTGGCCGACCTGATCGATGCCGTCCGGGCGGACGGCATGACCGTGACGGGGGTGCTGGCGACGCACTACCACCCCGACCACGTCGGTGGACGCATGGGGAACTACGTGATCGAAGGCGTCGCTGCGCTGCTGGAGCACGTCGATTGCCCGATCCACGTGCAGCGCGACGAGGTGCCGTGGGTGCAGCGAACGACCGAGATCGGCGCTGATCACCTCACCGCGCACGAACCCGGCGACGTGGTGTCGGTCGGTTCGATCGACGTCACCTTGATCCACACACCCGGCCACACTCCGGGCAGTCAATGCTTCCACGTCGGCGGCCGGCTGGTCAGCGGCGACACCTTGTTCCTCGACGGATGCGGACGCACGGATCTGCCGGGTAGCAACCCCGAAGACATGTACCACAGCCTGCAGAAGTTGGCGGGAATGCCGAACGAGACGGTCGTCTATCCCGGCCACCGCTACTCGCAGCCGTCACATGCCACGCTGGAGTCGATTCGCGACGACAACTACGTGTTCCGCCCCAAGTCGGCCGAGCAGTGGCTGCAGATGTTCGGCGGATAGGCGCGCCGCGATTCAGAGCGTCAGACTGAGGGCCAGCGACACGATCGCGAGATGGTAGGTGACCATGATTGCGACATGCATCCACGTCCGTTCGGCGACGAACTGCCCCCAACCGAGGATGGAGTCGCTGACGATGAAGGCCGTTGCGCCGACCATGATCAGCCAGTTTCCCGTCGCCCACCCCAGCACCGTCATCGATGAGATCACCACGAGGTACGCCCGCACCGGGATGCCCAAGCCCTTGGCCGAGGCGCCGCGAACGATCGGCATCGCAACCCCGCCGATCAGTAGCGCGCAGCCGAGCACGCCGACACCGGCCATGGGCCATCGATCGAAACCACGCTCGGCGAACATCACGATGAACGCGATGTGGCCGAGGAGGAAGGCGGCGAGACCGACCACGAACTGATCGACGACATGCAGCAGGGCCACATCGCCGACCAGGCAGAGGGTGAGCGCGATGAGGGCGGCAACGGTGGCCGGCCGCGGACCATCCGCCAGCGCCGCGATCGCGGATCGCGCCGACGGTCGTGAGGGGTTTGCTGATCAGCTCGACGCGATCGAGCCGTTTCCAGCGTGAGTACCAGTTGGCGAGCGCAGCGATCCCGGTGGCGACGCAGGCGGCGATCATTCCGGCCATCCTTGCATCAGACGAGCGCGTTCACGATGGCGCTGATCGCTGCGCCGAACAGCAGCAGCAGGATCAGCCAGCGGAACCGCTCGCCGTGCACGTGCTTACGAAACGGGAACCCCAGCACTTGACCGAGCAGCATCGCGGGCAGCGTGACTGCCGCGGCGACAAGCCCATCACGTGTGATCTTGCCCGAGGCGATGAACAACGAGAGACCGAAGATGTTGCTGAACGCGAACACCGTGGAGATCGTGGCCCGGAACTGGACGGCAGTGAGTTGCCGGGCCTGCAACACGAAGACCAGCGGCGGCCCGTTGGTCGACACCGAGGTGGCCAGCATCCCCGAGACGAATCCGGAGGCGAAGTCGAGAGACGGACCGACGTGGTGCAGGTTGACGCGCAGCGCCAACATCGCCGCGGCGATCAGGACGGCGACACCCAACAAGAGGCGCAAGACGTTGTCGTCGACCGTGATGAAGATCAGGAGACCGATCGGCATGCCGGCATATGCAGAGATCGTCATTCGCCGCACCAAGATCCGATCCGCTTCGGCCCGGTCCCGGTATGCAAGCCACCCGGTGACGAACACTCCCACCAACGTGCTGACCACGACAGCGACTTTCGGCTCGATCACGAGAGTCATCAAAGGCATCGCCAGCAGGGCGAACCCGAATCCGGCGACGATCTGCATGAACGCAGCACAGAAGACCGCCACCCCAACGACAATGAGTTGGGCGGTGGTCACGACCGTCGATTCTGGCACGACGAACGGGCCGCCACCTTGCCGCGCTTTAGGCTGCGACGCATGTTGCCGACCATCGACATCGCCTCCACGGAGGCCGCCGCGGAGATCGATCGGGCCTGTCGGCAGTTCGGCTTCTTCGCGATTCGCAACCACGGGGTCAGCCCCGACCTGCGCCGCGCCGTGTTGAGCAGCGCCAGCGACTTCTTCGGCCGCGACGAAGCCGACAAACAGCGTGTGGCGCTCTCTCACGGCGGGTCGGCCTGGCGTGGTTGGTTCCCCCTTGGAGGCGAACTGACGTCGGGCGTGCCCGACCTCAAGGAGGGCTACTACTTCGGTCGAGAGCAGCCCGTCGACGCCAGACCGATGCACGGCCCCAACATCTGGCCCCGAGAGCCGGCGTCACTGCGCCCGCTCGTGACCGAGTGGATGGCTGCGATGGAGCCGTTGGCCCAGCACGTGTTGGCGCTGATGGCGGAAGGCCTCGGTCTCGGGGCGGGATTCTTTCGAAGCGATCTGACGGCCGACCCAACACCGCTGTTTCGCATCTTCCGGTACCCACCACACCCGCCCGACAGTGCTGACCGGTGGGGCGTGGCCGAACACAGCGACTACGGGTTGCTGACCCTGCTGGCACACGATGGCACGGCCGGGTTGCAGGTCAAGGTCGGCAGCGAGTGGGTCGACGCACCACACGATCCGGAACTGATCATCTGCAACCTCGGCGACATGCTCGATCGACTGACCGCCGGCCGGTATCGATCGACGCCCCACCGAGCGCGGAACCTGGGGCCAGCGGATCGCTACTCATTGCCATTCTTCCTCGATCCCGGATGGGATGCGGTGATCGAGACGATCGACCTCGACGACGGATGGATCGCACCTGCCGACGCCGATCAACGATGGGATCGCGCCAACCTCCGTGAGATCAGCGGCACCTACGGCCAGTGGCTGACCGCCAAGGTCAGCAAGGTCTTCCCAAACCTCGCCGAGCAGGTCATCACCGGGTGAGGATGTAGGTGCGACTGACCCGGTCGACATCGGTGACCTGCCAGCCGTCGTCGAACAGCGGCTGCATCGCGTCACGCAGGGCAAGGCGAGCGTGCAGCGCCCGTTCGGCGGCCGACGCAATCTCTTCGGGCGTCACCGGTGGCACGTCGACCACCGCCACCTCGCTGCCGGTGAACCGCTCGCCGATCAACTGCCACTCCACGACGAGGCGATCGCTGGGCAGGCCGCCGTTGATCCCGCCCATCGGTCCGTACAGATCGTCGTGGTACCGCACCCCGACGGCGTTCAGTGATCGAAGGTTGAGATGGGCGTTGCCGACCTGGAGCGGATCGAACGTCCACCGCATGGCCGTGCGTCCGTTGGCGAGGCACCACTCGCGCTGACGGTGCTTGAGCGCGACGCCGAGCCCTGTGCGTCGGTAGTCGGGGTCGACCGCCAGGTAGTGCGAGTGCAGCACATGGGGTTCATGGGTGGCGAAGCCGTACACCGAGCCGACGAGTCGGTCGCCTTCGAACGCGCCGATCGCCATCCCGCCTTCGCTGATCGTGGCAACGAGCATGTTGACCGCGACCAGTTCGCCGTGACCGCCCCAGACGCGCGATTCGAGCAGCGGCATCGGCGCCAGTTCCGCTGCCGTACGCAGTTCGCGGAACTCGATGGTCACCTGCGCAACACCTCCACCGATTCGGTGACGGTTTCCAGGAACGGTCGGTCGAGCGTGACGCCGATACCAGGGCCGGACGGGACCGGCATGATGCCATCGGTTGCCTCGAGCGCCTGCTCGGTGATGTCGCGGGCGTAGGTACGGCTGGCCGACGCAGTGTCGCCCGGATACACGAAACCAGGCATCGTCGCCACATGGATGTTGTGAGCGCGGCCGACGCCGGTCTCGAGCATGCCGCCGCACCACATCGGCACACCCCGGGCTACGCACAGGTCATGGATCTGCTTGGTTGCCGCCAATCCACCGACACGGCCGACCTTGACGTTGACCACAGCGCATGCGCCGAGGTCGAGTGCGGCTTTGGTCCGCGCCGGCGACGTGAGGGTCTCGTCGAGGCAGATCGGCGTGGTCATCTGCGGTGCCAGCGTGGCGTGATCGGTGAGGTCATCCCAATGCAGCGGTTGTTCGATGTAGTGCAGTCCGAAGCCGTCGATCTGGTGCAGTACATCGAGATCACCGAGCGTGTACGCCGCGTTGGCGTCGACGGTCAGCTCGATGGAGGGAAACTCGGCGCGCACGGCAGTCAGCAGCTCGACGTCCCAGCCCGGCTCGATCTTCAGCTTGATCCGCTTGTAGCCCTGTTCGACATGCCGCGCCACCGACGCCAACGTGTCGGGGACAGGATTCATGCCCAGGCTCGCGCCAACGGCGACATCGGTGCGATCGCCACCCAGCAGGTTGCGCAACGGCACGCCGAGCTGCCGGGCGTGACAGTCCCACACCGCGAGCTCCAGGGCCGCCTTCGCCATCGGGTTGCCGCGCCAACCTCTCCACGAATCGCACAGCGTCAGTGGATCGTCGCAGCCGTTGGCGAGCAGCCAGGGAACCAGCGCCTCACGGATCAGGTGAAGCGCCCCGACGATCGACTCCTCACGGTACGACGGCAAGCGGTCCATCACGCTCTCGCCGTAGCCCTCCACGCCGTCGGAGCGGACCGTGACGATCACCGCAGTCCGCTCCGACTCGGCGGCGAACGATGTCTTGAACACCGACTTGTACGGAAGGCGGATCGTCCGCAGCTCGACTTCGTCAACATGCATGTCGGTACTCCTACCAGGTGTCGATGTTCGGCCGCTTCTTGCCCGACCGTGGCGCCGCCGCCGGCGCCGAGTCGAGGATCGTCGTGATCCAGCGGCGGGTGTCTGCGGGGTCGATGACGTCGTCGATCTCGAAGTGCGATGCAGCGTTCAAGGCCTTGCCGCGCTCGTACATCTGGGCCACGCGCTCCTGAAAGCTCTCTTCACGCAGCTCGAGGTCATCGATCGCCTCCAGTTCCCGGCGATAGCCGAGTCGAACGGCACCTTCCAGGCCCATTCCGCCGAACTCGCCCGTCGGCCAGGCAACACAGGCGGCGGGCGCCTTGGTGCTGCCACCCATCATCGCCTGCGCGCCGAGCCCGTAGCTCTTGCGCAACACCACGCTGACCATCGGCACGGTGACGTTGGCCCCGGTCACGAACAGGCGCGAGCAGTGACGCACGAGAGCGGTTTCTTCGACCGCCGGCCCGACCATCATGCCGGGGGTGTCGACCAGGGTGACGATGGGGATGTCGAACGCGTCGCAGAGTTGCATGAATCGAGCTGCCTTGTCGGCTCCGTCGCTGTCGATCGCGCCTGCCAGATGACCGGGGTTGTTGGCGATCACACCAACTGCGCGTCCCTCGACGCGGGCCAGCGCGGTGACGATGCCCAGCCCGAACCCACGCCGAAGTTCCAGGACCGTGCCCTCGTCGAAGAGGGTGTCGATCAGGGTACGAACGTCGTAGCCGCGCTTGCGGTCCTCGGGGATCGCGCCCCGCAGCTCGCGTTGATCGGCGCAGGCCCACTGGTCGAGCGCGCCCTGGAAGAACGACAGATACCGCTTGGCGACTTCGACCGCCTCGATCTCGTCGGCAACGGCGATGTCGACGACGCCGTTGAACTCCTGCACCGTCATCGGCCCGATCTCCTTCGGGTCGAAGACGCCGAGCCCTCCACCTTCGATCATCGCCGGCCCACCCATGCCGATGTTCGAGTCGGCGGTGGCTATGACGACATCGCAGCAGCCGAGGACCGCTGCATTCCCGGCGAAGCAGTACCCCGCGTTGATGCCGACCAGCGGCACCAGCGCACTGAGCCGCCCGAGGTAGTTGAAGGCCCAGCAATCGAGTCCGCTGACTCCGACCCCGTCGGTGTCGCCGGGCCGACCGCCGCCGCCCTCGGTGAAGAACACCACGGGCAGGCGAAAGGACGCAGCGAGCTCGAACAGACGATCCTTCTTGCGGTGGTTCTGTTGGCCTTGCGTTCCGGCCAGCACCGTGTAGTCGTACGAGACGGCGATGACCCGCGCGTCACGTCCCGGGAACAGTTGACCGTTGACGGTACCGATCCCACCGATCATGCCGTCGGCCGGTGTGCGGGCGATGAGGTCGTCGACGGAACGGCGGCGGCGCTGCGCGGCAATCACCACCGGCCCGTACTCGACGAACGAGCCCTCGTCGACCAGGTCGGCGACGTTCTCCCGCGCAGTCCGCCGTCCAACTGCCCTCCGCTGTGCCACGGCCTCGGGCCGGGCATCGTCGAGACCGACCGCATGCCGAGCCTGCACTTCGGCGAGGTCGGGCCGCACCACGGTCGGGTCACGGGGCACGACCTCCGCCGCCGCCCCGTGGCTCGCGGCTCCCGGCTCGATGCAGACCAGCTCAGCACCGGCCATCACCGTCGCGCCCGTCGCGACCAGCACATCCGACACGGTGCCGTCGCACGGCGAATCGATGGTGTGGTGCATCTTCATCGACTCGATCAGCATCAACTGCTGGCCGGCTCGGACGGCATCGCCTGCTGACACATCGACCGTAACGATCGTGCCCTGCATTGGCGCCTCGACCCGCATCTCCCCCATCCGTCCGACGGTAGCTGGCGCGACCGAATACGGTTGCGGTTGTGAGTGACCCGGTCGAGATCTCCGTGGCAGGCCACGACGTCACGATCACCAGCCCCGACAAGGTGTTCTTCACCACCCGCCAGAACACCAAGCTCGATCTCGTGCAGTACTACATCTCCATGGGTGACGCAGTAATGCGCCAGATGCACGATCGGCCCGTCCTGTTGCAGCGGTTCCCGAACGGCGCCCACGGGTCGAATTTCTTCCAGAAGCGCATCCCCGACGGTGCGCCCGAGTGGCTGCACACCGCCATCGTGCAGACACCCAACGGCACGCAGTCGCGAGCACTGGTCGTTGCCGACCTGGCCCATCTCGTGTGGGCGGTGAACCTCGGTTGCCTCGGCTTCCACTCGTGGCCTGTTCGTGCCGCCGATCAAGAGCACTGCGACGAACTGCGCATCGACCTCGACCCCGGTCCTGGAACGAACTACGGCATGGCCCAAGAAGCGGCGGCGGCAACCAAGGTGCTCTTCGACGAGCTCGGCATCGCCTCGTTCATCAAGACCTCCGGCAACCGAGGCTTGCACGTGTACGTGCGGCTGCAACCGACCCACGACAGCGTTGCGGTGCGCAGCGCGGCAGTCGCCGTCGCCCGTGAGCTCGAGCGCCGTCACCCGAGCTTGATCACCGCGGCGTGGTGGAAGGAAGAGCGCGGCGAGCGCATCTTCATCGACTTCAACCAGAACGCCCCGCACAAGACCGTGTTCGCGCCGTGGTCGGTACGTGCACTGGACCACGCCCCGGTGTCGTTCCCGTTCCCGTGGGACCTGCTGCCGACGCTGCGGCCGCACGACATGACGATCGACACCGTGCCGCGGTGGGTCGCCGAGCACGGCGACGCGTGGGCGACGATGAACGACTCGCCACAGTCGATCGATCCTTTGCTCGAGATGGTGCGCGCCGACCAGGCTGCCGGGTTGCAGGACGCCCCGTGGCCACCCGTGTATCCGAAGATGGCCGGAGAACCCTCCCGAGTTGCGCCCAGCCGGGCCAAGAAGCCGAAAGTCGAGAAGACGAAGTGACCCCACTACCCATCGCCGATCACTGGTTCGAACGCACGACCATCGATGATGCGATCACTCTGTTGTGGGAGCCGCACGTCATCCCGTTGATGCGGTGCAACATCTGGCACGTGCGCGGCCGTGATCGAGATTTGGTGATCGACACGGGGATGGGGCTGATGAGCCTTTCTGACGAGTTGGCCGACCTCGTCGACAAGCCCGTGACGGCACTTGCGACGCACGGCCACGACGACCACATCGGTGGCCATCACGAGTTCGACGATGTGCTGGTGCATCCCGCCGAGGCTCCGTTGCTGTTGAACCCTCCGATCTCGTCGCTGGTTCCGCGGCAAGCGTGGGGTGACGATGTGGTCGATGCCCTCGAGGCCGCCGGCTACCCGATGCCCGAGCCGTACTTCGTCACCGCCTTGCCGGTGGGAGTCGCCGCCGACAGCTTCCATCAGCAACCGGTCGCACGGGTGCGATTCATCCAGGAAGGCGATGAGATCGACCTCGGGGACCGGTGCTTCGAGGTCATCCATCTCCCTGGCCACTCGCCGGGTTCGATCGGGTTGTGGGAGAAGACCACCGGCACGCTGTTCTCCGGCGATGCGATCTACGACGGCCCCTTGCTCGACGAACTGCCGGAATCCTCGATCCACGACTACTGCCAGACCATGGAGCGCCTGCTCGGCCTCGCGGTGAACGTCGTCCACGCCGGCCACGATCCGAGCTTCGGCCGTGACCGGTTGCACGAACTGGCCCGCGCCTACCTGCGGCGTCGACGAGATTGAGCCGAATTGCCTAGTCAAAGTCGCTTGCCAACCTCGACGTCGACTGTTTGAATGTTGATCACCAGAGAGAGGAGGTGG
Source organism: Ilumatobacteraceae bacterium (assembly GCA_963805445.1). Classification (GTDB taxonomy): domain Bacteria; phylum Actinomycetota; class Acidimicrobiia; order Acidimicrobiales; family Ilumatobacteraceae; genus JAENVT01. The sequence goes on from CAWDUI010000012.1 coordinate 196,148, forward strand.
TCCAAACGATGACAGGTTTAGATTGTGGGACTCTGGAGGTGGTTGGCCGCTAACGGCCTTCGGACTGGACCGTCTGGCGAAACCCCGCCAACCTCCGCTCGACCATCTCACCGAGGCTGGTCCCATCGGTATCCATAGCGAGATGTCGAGTCTTCTATCAGTTCATGTTTGAACGAGGAGAGGTGCCTAGGCGCCTCTCCTCGTTCACGTTTTGCGCCTGGACAGGCCTAGAGGCCGAGTTCGGCGGCTCGCGCCAGGATTCCTTCGCGCTCGGCACCGATGGTCGTGCTGTCGCCATGACCGGTGTGCACCACCGTGTGATCGGCGAGCGCCAGCAAGACGTCGCGGATCGACCGCAGGATCGTCGGCTCGTCGCTGAAGCTGCGGCCGGTGGCGCCCGGGCCACCGCAGAACAGTGTGTCGCCACTGAACACGACCCCGGATGCAGAGTCGTGGAAGCAGCAGCAGCCCGGCGAGTGGCCAGGGGTGTGCAGGATCCCGAGCTCATGCCCGGCGACGGTCAGCACATCACCGGGGGTGACGGCTCCATCGGGCTGCGCGTCAGGCCAGACGACATCCCACAACATGTGATCGGCGTCGTGCAGCAGCACCGGCACGTCGACGGCGTCGCGCAGCGGGACCGCGGCGTTGATGTGGTCGTTGTGGCCGTGGGTCAAGACGATCGCCTTCACCCTCCTGCCGTTGACAGCGGCAACGATCGCCGCAGCGTCGTGTGCGGCGTCGAAGACGACGACTTCGCGATCGTCGCCGACCAGCCAGATGTTGTTGGTGACCGCCCACTCCCCGCCGTCGAGAGCGAAGATGCCGTCGGTCGTGACCAGTTCGATGGTCACAGCACCCTCATCACAGCACGACCACGCTACGCAAGACCTCGCCACGCTCCATCTTGTGGAACGCCTCCTCGACTGCGTCGAGCGAGATCGTCTCGCTGACGAACTTGTCGAGCGGCAGCCGGCCCTGCTGGTGCAGCGTGACCAACATCGGGAAGTCGCGCGACGGCAGGCAGTCGCCGTACCACGACGACTTCAACGCTCCGCCGCGGCCGAACACCTCGATGAAGGGCAACTCCAGCGTCATGTCGGGGCGCGGGACACCGACCAACACGACGGTGCCGGCCAGGTCGCGGGCCTCGAAGGCCTGCCGGTACACCGCCGGGTTGCCGATGGCCTCGATGCAGACGTCGGCGCCATTCCCACCGGTGACCGACTTGATGTACTCCACCGGGTCGCTCTTGCTCGAGTTGCACGTGTGCGTTGCGCCGAACTCCTTCGCCCATTCCAGCTTGCGATCGTCGATGTCGACCGCGACGATCGTGTGCGCCCCTGCCAGGCGAGCACCGGCAATCGCGGCATCGCCAACACCGCCGCAACCGAACACGGCGACGGAATCGCCGCGGCCGACGTTGCCGGTGTTGATCGCCGCACCGATCCCAGCCATGACACCGCAGCCGAGCAGACCTGCGGTGGTGGCCGGCACACCAGGATCGACCTTGGTGCACTGCCCGGCAGCGACCAATGTCTTCTCCACGAAGGCGCCGATGCCGAGCGCAGGCGTCAGCACCGTGCCGTCGGTCAGCGTCATCTTCTGTGTGGCGTTGAAGGTCTTGAAGCACAGCCAAGGTCGGCCGCGAAGGCAACTGCGGCATGTGCCGCACACAGCGCGCCAGTTGAGGATCACGAAGTCGCCGGGAACCACGTTGGTCACCCCGTCGCCGATCGCCTCGACGATGCCTGCAGCTTCGTGACCCAGCAGGAACGGGAAGTCGTCGTTGATGCCCCCCTCGCGATAGTGCAGGTCGGTGTGGCACACCCCGCACGCCTGCACCTTGACCACGGCCTCTCCTGGCCCAGGGTCCGGCACAACGATCGTCTCGATCGACACCGGCGCGCCCTTCGAGCGCGCCACGACTCCACGAACCTGCTGTGCCATTCCAACCTCCGTATCAGCGGCCCGCGAGCCGACCCCGAGGCGAGATTACTCGCCGCGCCGTCCGCGCCGACGCTCGCGGTCGGGCGCCGGACCCGAGGGAGCGGCGTTGACGAGAGGGCCGACGCCTTTGATGATGTCGTCGATCGTCGGCTTGGCGATCAGCTCGTCGAGCGATTGCCGCATTGCTGCGAGGTGCACCGGCGACGTGCCGCAGCAACCCCCGACGATGCGAGCCCCGGCCTTCACGGCGAGTTGCGTGTACTTGCCCATCAGCTCCGGCGTGCCGGTGTAGACCGCCTCGGTGCCTGCGAAGTACGGCACTCCGCAGTTGCCCTTGGAGATCAGGTAGGTGTGGGCATCGCGCTCCGTCATGGCCAGCAACGACACCAGGATGTCGCTGGCGCCGACGCCGCAGTTGGCGCCGATTGCGACCGGTGGTACTTCCAGACCGTCGAAGACGTGCGAGAGGTCGCCGGGCAGCAAGCCCATCATCGTGCGGCCGGCGGTGTCGAACGAGCAGGTCGCGGTGTAGGGCAAACCGGCTCGCAGCGCCCCAGTGGCAGCAGCACGAATCTCTTCGGCGGCAGACATCGTCTCGATCCAGGCGATGTCGGCGCCGCCGGCTTTCAAGCCCGCTGCTAGCTCCTCGAACGATTCGATCGCTGCACTCTCGGTGAGCGCGCCCAGGGGTTCGAACAACTCACCCGTAGGCCCGATGGATCCGGCGACGACCACCGGTCGCGGGGCGGCATCGGCGACCTCGCAGGCGATCTCGGCGGCCAGCTTGGCCAGCTCGTAGACCCGCCCCTCGGCACGGTGCAGCTTCAGACGGTGACGGTTGCAGCCGAACGTGTTGGTCAAGATGATGTCGGCGCCCGCGTCGACGAACTGCTGGTGCAACGTGCGGACCTTGTCGGGCTGATCGGAGTTCCAGAACTCCGGCGGATCGCCGGCGCCAAGGCCACGTTCGAAGTAGTTGGTGCCCGTCGCCCCGTCGGCCAGCAGAGTGCGCCCGGACGACAGCAGTTCGGCAAGTGAGGCTCGCATGATGGGCACCAGGCTACCGTCCGCCTACAGTCCGCACCATGGCCTCCCAGCTCGAGCCAGCACCCGGCGGCAGCGACGACGATCTGCTGGCCAGCATGGTCGCCGTGGCTGATCTGCCCTCGCTGCTCGCCGCGCTGGCCCACGTCAGTGGAGAACCCGGGCTCCCGGGCGACGACCTGTACCTCGACCCGACGAAGCACCACGAGCCGCAAGGAGGCTGGACGCCGGAGCAACAGGCCCGGGCCCGGGTACTCGCCCTGCGCACGCTGATCGAACTCCGCGACGCCGGTTGGCCGCGCCCACCGGAACCGACCGCCGAGGCAGTTCGGCCGATCATCAGCTGGATGATGGGGACGGCGACCACCGACGACTACCTGGCGCTGTTGCTCGAAGAGCTCGGCGGATTCGACAGCCGATCTTCGAGCGCCGACGTGGACTGCCGCCGAGGTTGCGCCCGGCCGGGCGTTTCGGGTCGCGGTGGTCGGTGCCGGCATGTCGGGGCTGCTGGCCGCGCATCGCTTGCATCAGGCGGGACTGGATGTGGTCGTGTACGAGAAGAACGCGGAAGTCGGCGGCACGTGGCTGCAGAACACCTACCCGGGCTGCCGCGTCGATGTCGCCAGCCACCTCTTCTGCTATTCGTTCGCGCAGCGCGACGATTGGCCGCAACACTTCTCGACGCAGCCCGAGCTGCTCGAGTACTTCAAGCGTTGTGCGGCGGACTTCGACGTCCGCCAGTTCATCGAGTTCTCGACGACGGTCGAGGCAGCGGTATTCGACGACGAATCTGCATCCTGGGACGTGCACACCGTCGGCGACGACGGCCGAACGAAGTCACCGCCGCTTCGACGCCGTCGTCAACGCCACCGGCCAGTTGAACCGCCCCAAGTTGCCCGACATCCCTGGTCGCGACACCTTCGGCGGCCCGGCATTTCACTCGGCCGAGTGGGACCACGATGTCGACCTCACGGGCAAACGTGTCGCCGTCATCGGCACAGGGGCCAGCGCTGCCCAGTTCATCCCGATCATCGCCGAGGAGGCGGGCGAGGTGCTGGTGTTCCAGCGCACGCCGAACTGGCTGGCACCGACCCTCGACTACCACGACGATGTTGCCGATGGGCAGCGATGGCTGCTGAAGCACGTGCCCTACTACAGCCAGTGGTACCGGTTCTGGTTGTTCTGGCGCTACGCCGAAGGGATGCTGCCGGCCGTGGAGGTCGACCCGATGTGGGACGGTCACGGCCAGAGCGTGAGCGCCGCCAACGAGACGCTGCGGATGCTGTTGGGGATGTACATCGGCTTGTGCTTCGGAGACCGGCCCGACCTGCTGGCCAAGGTCATGCCCACGTATCCGCCGGCGGCCAAGCGGATCATTCGCGACAACGGCATCTGGGCATCGACGTTGAAACGTGACAACGTGCAACTGCTCACCGACCCGATCGCGCGCATCGCAGCGGACGGTGTGGTGATGGGAGACGGCACGCAACACGACGTCGACGTGGTCATCTACGCAACCGGGTTCCAGGCCTCGCGGTTCCTCACACCGATGAAGGTGACAGGCCGCCGTGGCGTCGACTTGCACGACCAATGGGATGGCAACGCACGCGCCTATCTCGGCATCGTTGCGCCGAACTTCCCCAACTTCTTCATGCTCTACGGCCCGAACACCAACATCGTGGTCAATGGCAGCATCATCTACTTCTCCGAGTGCGAGGTGCACTACGTGCTCCAGTGCCTGCATCATGTGCTGACGACGCACGCCCGGGCGATCGACTGTCGGCAGGCGGTACACGACCGGTACAACGAGCGCATCGACGAGGGCAACCGGTTGATGGCATGGGGCGCATCGACGGTCAACAGTTGGTACAAGAGCGACTCGGGACGCGTCGCCCAGAACTGGCCGTTCAGCCTGCTGGAGTTCTGGCAACAGACCCGGCACGTCGACAGCGCCGACTACGAACTGCTGTAGCGGCTCAGGTGGCCGAGTTCAGCCAATGGGTGTGAGCGCCGGCTGACCGGTCAGCACGGCCACGGTGTTGCGGGCCGCCAGCGTCGCCATCGCGGCGCGGGTCTCGACCGTGGCCGAGCCGAGGTGCGGGATCAACACTGCGTTGTCGAGCTGGTCGAGGCCGGGGGCGAGTTGCGGCTCGTGCTCGTAGACGTCGAGCCCGGCACCGGCGATCGCACCATCGCGAAGCGCGGCGACCAGTGCCACCTCGTCGACGATCGGACCTCGGGCAGTGTTGACGAGGTAGGCCGACGAACGCATGAGCTCGAACTGCTCGGCTCCGATGAGGTGGTGCGTCTCCGTCGAGTACGGACAATTGATCGAGACGACGTCAGACGTCGCCAAGAGTTCGTCGAGGTCCAGTCGCTCCGAACCCAGCTCGGCTTCGATGTCGAACGGCGCCGCGGTGCGATTGCTGTACGCGACGGTCATCCCGAACGCCTTGGCTCGCCTGGCCAGCGCCTGCCCGATGGCCCCCATGCCGACGATGCCGAGACGGCGACCCTGGAGGCTCGTGCCCAGCAGCATGAACATGCCCCACTGCCACGGCTCGTTCGAGCGGATGATGCGCTCGCCCTCGCCGAGACGGCGGGTGACCATCAAGATCAGGGCCATGGCGATGTCGGCGGTCGCATCGGTCAACACGCCCGGGGTGTTGGTGGCGACCACGCCGCGCCCGCGGCACTCGGCGACGTCGATGTTGTTGTAACCGACCGCCACGTTGGAGACCACCTTGAGCTGGGGGCCGGCGGCGTCGAGGAACGCTCGATCGACCTTGGTCGTCAGCAGAGTGAGGACTGCGTCGGCGTGGGCGATGCGTTCGTAGAGCTCGTTGATCTCGATCGGCTCGTCGTGCTTCCAGCCCCACACGTTGCCGTGCGGGCGGAGCACATCGAGTCCGGCATCGGGGATTCGTCCGGCGACGACGATCCGCGGCTGGGCCATCAGGCGGCCTCGATCCATTCACGTAGGTTGCCGATGCCGGCACGGATGTCGTCGACGGAGATGCCCGAGTACGCGAACCGCACATATTGCTCGGTCTCACCGGGCAATGGTCGGCCGAAATGGCGCCGCGTGCAGAACGACACGCCCGTGGCGCGCAACGCAGCGTCGGAGAACTCGGCGACCTCGGTGAAGCCCAACGCATCCATCGCGTCGGTGACGTTCGGGAACAGGTAGAACGTGCTGTCGGGCTTGGCGATGACAAGGCCGCGGATCGTCTGCAACTGCTCGACTGCCGCATCGCGGCGTCGTTCGAGCTCGGCCAAGATCGCCGCTGCGCCCGACGGGTCGCCTTGCAGCGCTTCCACACCAGCTGCCTGCACGAAGTGCGTCGTGCAGCTCTCGTCGTTGGTGTTGATCTTGGTGATCTGGTCGATCACCTCGTTGGGCCCGATCGCGGCACCGAGGCGCCATCCGGTCATCGCGAACTTCTTGGAGAACGTGTAGAGGATCACGGTGCGCTCGCGCATGCCCGGGAACGAAGCGATCGAGGTGCTGGTTCCCGAGTAACGCATCTCGAAGTAGGCCTCGTCGCTGAGCACCCACAGGTTGTGCTCGATTGCCAGTTCGGCGAGCGATCGCATCTCGTCGAGCGAGCTCTCGCAGCCGAGCGGGTTCTGCAGGTTGTTGTAGATCAGCACCTTGGTGTGCGAGGTGATCTGCGATCGCAAATGGTCGAGATCGATCGCGAACCCGGTGGACGTCTGGATGTACCGGTAGGGCTGGGCGACTCCCCCGAAGTACTCGACCTGGCTCTCGTAGATCGGATATCCGGGCGTGGGGTACAGCACGCCGTCGCCGGGATTCATCACGACCTGCAGGAACTTGCCGATCACCGGCTTGCCGCCCGGTTGGACCGCGACGTTGCCGGCGCTGAACGTCAGTCCGCGGCGCATCGACACATCGTCGGCCAACGCCTCACGCAGCGGAGCGATCCCGGCAGCGGCGCAGTATCCCGTCTTGCCGTCGGCGATCGCTCGGTTCATCGCCTCGACCACGTTCGCCGGTGTCGGCAGGTTGATGTCACCCAGGTGGAACGGATACACCTTGTTGCCCTTCGCCGCCCACTCCGCGGCAGCCAGCGACACGGCAAACGCGGTTTCGGTTCCCAAGTTGTTCAGTCGTTCAGCGAGCACGGCTCTCCCACACATCGGCGTCGTTCGATTGTACAAAATGTCAAGGCAAGCCCACGAGCCGCTCCAACCACGGGATGAACCCGGGTGCCAGGTTGTTGGCGGCGATCTTGTAGCGCACCATCTCGTCGTCCCACGATCGGAACATCGTCAGCAGATCGGCGGCCCGGTCGGGGCGATCCATCAACACCCGCGCCGGGGCCAGCTGCAACTTGATCGTGAACAAGATGGCCCCGCTGCGCGGCAGGCGTTGCAACGTTTGAAACTCGCTGCGCAGCCAGAACGGCGACCCGTCCTCGGTGGTGCTCAGGTCTCCGACCGGCTGGGCCCGCTTCGGCAGCGGCACGAACAACAACGGAAACGGCTTCACCGACAAGTTCCGGCGCCACACGATCTGGCCGGGACGCATGCGATCGAAGAACCGGTCGACTCGTGGCGCCAGCTCCTCGTCGTAGTGGGCGACTCCCTTGTGGACGTCGATGGTCGGTCGCCCGAACTTCTCGGTCAGTGACCAGAACGACGGAAAGCACAACACCGCACCGTCGAGGTGCCACGAGCCGTCGCGCTGCACCATCAGACACAGGTCCTCCTGCACTGCCCGGCCGGCGGCCTCCAGCGGGGCATGTCCAGCGGGTGGCGCGGGCAGGCCCTTGCCGGCCAGCCACGCCGCCACGAGCTCCAACGCCTCGACGGATGCCTCATGGGCTGCGGGCCGCGTCGCCACGACCAGATCATGCTGCTCGTCGAGCAGCCGGTGTCGCAGCGACATCTCCATGTCACGGAACTGGTCGGCCGTCAACCAGTCGCCGTTCAGCGATCTGGTCAGCATCTTGACGTACGGCGGCGCCGGCGTCAGCTCCAGTTCGTCGAGCCAAGCCGGAGCACCGGCCTGCTCGTACTGAGTCGTGTCCGGCGCGTACGACCACAGCAATTCGCTCGAGATCGCTCGTTCGGTTTCGCCCACGTCGACGATCGTACGACCCCCCACACATCGGGTGGAGATGGCGCGTCTAGGGTCGTGGGCCATGCGATCGGAGTTCAGGGCGGCGCGAGGAGAGACCGATTCAGCCAACTGGATCGAGCCGCCGTACAACCGGTGGGGATTCCTGCACGTGCGCGAGCTGACCCGCACGGCGCGGATCGCCGGGTCCACCGAACGCGATTCAGCCGCTGAGGCGGCGACCGGACGACCTCGGAAACTTCGCGTTCGAGCACCTCGATCGCCGTTGGACGTTGGCCGAGATGCTCGACGCGACCTTCACCGACGGGTTGATGGTCGTGCACGACGATGAGGTCGTCTTCGAGCACTACGGAGGGTTGATGCGACCCGAAGACACCCACCTGTTGATGTCGGTTTCAAAGTCGCTGACCGCAACGCTCGCCGGTGTGCTGGTCGGCGAACAGGTGCTGGACCTGGGGCGCTGCGTACCCGAGTACATCCCGGTTCTTCGTGACACGTCGTGGGAAGGGTGCACGCTCGAGCACCTACTCGACATGCGCGCCGGAACGCTGTTCGACGAAGAGGACTACGCCGACCCGGAGAGCCACGGCCGGCTGCTCGAGCAGATCTCCGGGTACACCACTCGAGTGCGCGACGACATCCCCCACGACACGTATCAGTGGATTCCCCAGCTGATCAATTCGACCGAGCACGGCGGGGTGTTCAAGTACCGATCCATCCTGCCCGACGTGTTGGCGTGGGTGATGTGTGAGGCATCCGGCCAGACGTTTCCCGAGCTGTTCTCCCGTCACATCTGGTCGCAGGTTGCCGCGAACGACGCCGACATGATCGTCGATTCAGCTGGCTTCCCCGTCGTGGAGGGCGGGATCTGCACAACGTTGGAAGACCTTGCCCGATTCGGAGTCATGTGCCTGCACGATGGCGAGCTCGACGGCCGTCGAGTGGTGCCGCACGAGTGGATGCGTCGGCCGGCGATGCACGATCAGAACCTGATCGACGCGTTCGTGCTGCCTCCGCAAGAGCGCCGCGCCATGCCGAACTCGTGCTACCACGACTTCTGGTGGGTCTACGACAGTGTCGCGGGCATCTACTGCGGTCTCGGGATCAATGGGCAGGTGCTGATGATCCACCATCCGTCGAACACGGTGATCGCCAAGTTCTCGACGTGGCCCGACCGCATGGACGACGCCCTGTCGGATCTCACTGATGCCGGACTGTTGGCGCTGTGCGCCTCGCTCTAATACGGCAGGTCGGCCAGTGACGGCCGATCGTGGAGTTGCTGCAGCGAAAAGCCGGCCATCTTCCGATATCCATCCGTGACCTCCAGGATCTCCTCCGGACTGATCACGTCGGACAGCCGCTCGAACCCGTCGGGAGCGCGCTCTTCGACCAGCTGCATCGGCAGCTCTGGACCAAGTCCGCGATTGGCCAGCACGATTGCCGACGTCGCCGGACGGCGCACCTCGTCGTATCGCTGCAAGGCATGCTCGACGTCGTCCGGGTACGACAGCAGGCAACCGGTCAGCGTTCTGGCGTCGAGAATCGCCTGCGAGGCGCCGTTCGAACCAATGGGGTACATCGGGTGCGCGGCGTCACCGAGCAAGGTCGTGCGACCGAACGACCAGCGATCGACCGGGTCGCGGTCGACCATCGGGAACAGGTACGTCGCCGGCGCCGCAGCGATCAGTGCGGGCACATCGAGCCACGGGAACACCCACCCGGCGAATTGTGGGAGGAAGTCGCCGAGATCACCCGGTCGGTTCCAATCCTCTCGTTCGAGCAGTTCGGTGTCGTCGGTTCGCAACTCGGCGATGAAGTTGAGCTGTTGACGACCTTCGGGCAGGTCGCGAAGCGGGTACAGCACGAACTTCTGTCGAGGATGACCGGCCCACACCATCGTGCGACCGTCCAAGACGGGCGGACCTTCGGCGAGACCGCGCCACAGCAACGCCCCGTTCCACTTCGGCATGCCCTCGTTGGGGTAGAAGTGCCGCCGGGCGACTGAATGAATGCCATCGCAGGCGATCATCATCGAGCCGCTCGCGGTCGCACTGTCAGCGCCGGTTCGACGATCGATGAACGTGGCCTGCACGCCACCGGCCGTTTCGGAGAACTGAACCAGATGACATCCGGTGTGGATGCGGTCGGCCCCGATTTGGGCGACGGCTGCATCATGCAAGATCGTGTGCAACTCGCCACGGTGGATCGAGATCTGCGGCCACCGATAGCCAGCGGCCAGCCCACGCGGCTCATCCCAGATCGACTCACCGCGCTTGGTGAAGTACGCGAGCGTCGAGGGGGTCAGGCCGCTGCTCACGAGCGCGTCGGCCAACCCGAGCGCGTCCAGCTCGCGCACTGCGTGAGGCAACAGGTTGATGCCGACGCCGAGTGCCTGGATCCGGTCGACACTCTCGAAGACACGCACCGGCAGGCCGGCGCGATGCAGGCTGAGCGCGGCGGTGAGGCCACCGATCCCACCTCCCGCGATGATGACATCGTCACTCATGACTGCACTCACCCGACGCGAGCGTCGATCTCGGACTTGGCGCTGATCACCGCGGCGAGGTGCTCGGCATGAGACAGGCCCGGCTGGGCGAGCCGGTTGAACCCGATGCTGCAATCGGTGAACCCGAGTTCGAGCGCCTGATCGAGCGCGGCCTGCCAGCCGGGCCCGATGTACACGCGGCCGTGGATCGGCAAGGTGGCCGGATCCCGGCCCGCCTCCTCGGCGAACTGCCGCAGCTTGGCGACCGCCGTGGCGATGTCGATCGCGTCGAGCCCCGGAATCAGCAACGGCATCCAACCGTCGGCCTTGCGCACCACGCGCCGCAACACGGCGTCGGAGCCGCCGCTACCGATCAGGATCGGTAACGGATGCGTCGGCAACGGGTTGATGCCGACGCCTCGGAGGTGATGGAACCTCCCGTCGAAGTCGACGAGAGGTTGCGTCCAGAGCAGGCGCATCACATCGATCTGTTCCTCGAGCAGCGCCGTACGATCGCCGAAATCGACACCGAGGCCGTCGTACTCCGCGGCATTCCAGCCGACCCCGACAGCGAGACGAATGCGACCACCGCTGAGCAGGTCGATCGACGCAACCTGCTTGGCCACCATCGCGGTCTGGCGTTGCGGCAGCACCAGCACGCTGGTGACGAAGCTCATCCGAGTGGTCAACGCGGCGAGATGGCTGAACAGCACCAAGATCTCGTGGAAGGTGTTCTCCGCTGTGTACGGCGCCGCCGGGAAACTGCCGAACGGCCCGGGACCGAGGCGGGAACTCGAGGCGCCGAGCACGTGGTCGTACGCCATGAAGTGTTCGAAGCCGGCGGCTTCGGCGTCGACCGCCCACTTCCTGATCGCATCAGGATCGATCCCACTGTCGGCTTGCGAGAAGATGGCGCCAATTCTCATCGGTTCTCCAATCGATCGTCGACGATCTGTCTCGTGTATGCGACGCCACATCATACGCATCGGTGCGATTTCGACCGGTCCTTCCGGCACCGCTGACTAGCGTGCACGCGTGACTCGTCCGCTGCTCGTCGGGATTCAACTGCCGGAGGTGGAGTGGGAGGTGCCCTTCCCCGAGCTCATCCGCATGGCCCAGACCGCCGAACGGGTCGGGTTCGACTCGGTGTGGCTCGGTGACCACCTGCTGTACGACCTCGCCGTCGGCCCACGCGGGCCGTGGGAGGTGTGGACGTCGCTCGCGGCGTTGGCAGCCGCCACCGAGCGGGTGCTGCTCGGTCCCCTCGTCGCGTCCGCCGGGTTCCACGAGCCGACGATGCTGGCCAAGCAGGCTGCCACGGTTGACGCCATCTCTGGCGGTCGGTTGATCCTCGGCCTCGGCTCCGGTTGGAACGAGCGCGAGTATCGAGCCTTCGGCTTCCCGTTCGACCGACGGGTCAGTCGCTTCGCCGAGGCCTTCACCATCATCCGCACCCTTCTGGCCGAGGGCGAGATCGACTTCGCCGGCGAGTTCTACCGGGCCGAGCGGTGTGTGCTGCACCCGCGTGCGACGCGGCCAGGAGGCCCTCCCCTGATGGTCGGTTCGACCCGGCCGCGCATGCTCTCGATCACGCTCCCCTACGCGGACGCCTGGAACGTGTGGTGGAGCGACTACGGCAACTCCCCGGGTGGATTCGCCGAGCTCAAGGGCCGCGTCGATCAGCAGATCGCCGAGCATGGCCGGCCGGCGGGCAGCGTGTCGGCGACATGTGCCGTGTTCATCCAACTCGACGGTGGTGTCGGTCGCCGGATGGGCGAATACGGCGTCAGGTCGCGTCGAACCCGTTCGCGGGACTCCACTGGAGGTCGCAGACCAGCTCAAGGCGTTCGCCGAGGCCGGCGCGGACCACGTGCAACTGGTGGTCGATCCCATCACTCGTGACTCGATCGAGTGGTTCGCAGCGATGTTCACTGCCCTCGACACCTGACATCGCCGCTCAAGGTTGCCGTTCGGCCGGCCGATATCTCGATGTGGATGTAGTCGCCCACCTCGACGATCGCGCTCCGGCGACGAACGCGTTGCAGCTCGGGGAGACCGGACGACTCGGCGAGCGAGGCCAGTCCGGGTTCAGCGGTCACCCCTGGCACCGGTGGGACGACGGCCGCCTGTGGCGCGGCACGTACCAGATTCGATCGGTGATGCTGGTGGCGTTCGCCCTGGCATCGTGGGTGGCGGGATCACGTGCGGTGGCCGTGCTGGTCGTCGTGTTTGGTGCTGCCGTTCAACGTGCTCGTCGGCATGCAGCACCGGCGAAACGGGGAGGCCGGGTGGGCGCTGGCGGCGGACCAGTACCTCGCAGGATCGTGCGCGATCATCAATCCGGTCGTGGTCGTCGGTGTCGTGGCATGCCAGCTCGTCGGCGCGGTGACCGGGGCCATGGGTGTTCGCCAGCGAGTGCTGCAGCCGTCGATCATCGCCGGTGGACTGCTGCTCGTGGGCGCCGGCGTGATCCATGACGATCGAGCGCTGTTGGCGTTCGCTGTCCCGGCAACGTTGTCGACGATGGCCGTCGCTCGCGCCGTCCACTATCTGAAGAATCGGAACCTCACCGCGAATCGTCGCTATGAAGAACTGCTCGATGGCATCAATGCCTACGTCTTCGAAACCGATTTCCATTCCGGTGAGATGCTGTACATGAACGAACGGACGCGACAGATCATCGGCCCGTCAGCCCGGACGGACCAGGCACTGCTCGACCTGGTCGACCCCGACGACCGCCACCTCGCGATCGATGCCGTGCTGCACGCGAAGGAGACGGGCAGCGCGGTCACGACCGAGGTTCGGGTGAGGTCGGGACCGGGCACCTGTTACGTCGAGCTGCGCACCACGGTCTCGACCAAGGGGAGCCGCCGACGGGTGCGGACCGTGCTGATCGATGTATCCGATCGCAAGCGGACCGAGCTCGAACTCGCCCACCGAGCAGCGCACGATCCCTTGACCGACCTCCCGAACCGGGCACTCCTCGGTGCTCGGATGCAGTCGGCGCTCGGCCCCGACGGCGCGCCGGGGTCCAACGCGCTGTTGCTGCTCGACCTCAACAACTTCAAGCGCGTCAACGACGCACTCGGCCACGCCAGCGGGGACCTGCTGCTGATCGAGCTCGCCGATCGCCTGCGGCGCATCGCCGATGAGAGCGACACGGTCGCCAGACTTGGTGGTGACGAGTTCGCCGTCTTGATGCCACGCGCCGACGAGGCCCAGGCGCTGGCGTTCGCCAATCGCTGTGCAATCGTTCTGGCAGCACCATGGCGAAGCCGTGGTGTCACGATCAATCCGAAGGTCAGCATCGGGATCGCAGTCAGCCAGCGACGGTGAGGTCGATGGCGAGGCGTTGCTGCATGCAGGCGGACACGGCGATGTACGAGTGCAAGCGCACAGGCCGCGATCACGTCGTCTACGGCGCCGGCCTGGAGGCTCTCAACGTGCAGCGCCTGCGCTTGTTGGACGGTGATGCGGCGTCCGGCCCATTTCGGAACCGGATCGGAGACCGTTTGCCGGCCGAGCTACGCGGCGACGAGTTCGTCGAAGAATCGAAGTAGCCGCGCCTCGGCGTCCGTCGAACGAATCGGCGGCGAAGACCACCTCTTGGAACGTCGAGATCTCGTAGTCGTCGAAGGCACCCATCGCACTGGTGTCGAACGACCGCACATCGGCATTGCGGAAGTTGGTGATCTCACCATACGAGCTCAGCAAGCCGGCGCCGTAGGTGCGCAACGCACCTCGCTCCATCGCCACACCGAACTCGAGCGTGAACCAGAAGACCCTGCCGAGCAGCTCGGCCAAGCGGGGGTCCTCGAGACGGCAGGCGATCTGACCGGCCCGCTCGTAGAGCCCGGCGATACGCGGAGACGCCAACGAGTTGGCATGCCCGATCAACTCGTGGATCACGTCAGGCTCCGGCGTGTAGAAGGGCACGGAGGCATGTCGCACGTACTGCGACGACGGGAAGCAACGATCGGCAAGTGCAGCGAAGAACTCGGCCGTGGAGACCAGGCCCGGCACGGCGCACAGACGCCACCCGGTGAGATCCGTCAACCGGTCGGACACATCGGCGAGTTGTGGGACCTTGTCGGTGGGCAGATCGAGCACGTCAGCCGCCCGGCAGTATTCCCCGACGGCGTACTCGCCGTGCAACGACGTCAACGCGGCATGCACCGTGGACCACACCTGGTTCTCGGCCGGCGTGTAGTCGACGAGCGGCGGCCGACTGCCGAAGGGGTCCTCGGTCGAGAGCGCGGCGATGTGGTTGCGACGCTCGACGTACTGCGGATCCGCGAAGCCGGGGTGGTCGGTCGGGAGCTCCAGCACTGAACCAATCATGGCGACAATCATCCCGCGGATTCACAGAATTGTCGAGATTCTCGTGCCAAGGAACAGCGAAGTGACGGAATATGATCTCTACATCGATCAAAACGTCGATACGTTGCCACTGCAACCGGGACCCGTTCGACAGATCGACGGCGTCGATCAGGCAATCATCGCTGCGGTCGTGCAGGATGCCCGGATCTCGCTGACCGACCTCGCCGCGCAGGTCAACGTGTCGCGATCGACGGCGCACACGCGGCTGCAACGGCTCCGCGACGAACGCATCATCACCGGCTTCACCGCGACCGTCGATCCGACTGCTCTCGGGCTTGGTGTGGCTGCCTTGGTCTTCATCGACATCGAACAGCACGATTGGCGCAGCGTGAGAACCGACCTCGCCGCCATACCGGGGGTCGAGTACCTGGCGATGTGCGCCGGTCGATTCGACCTGATGTTGATCGCCCGCGCCGAGAGCATTCCTGCGTTGCGCGATGTGCTCCTCGAACGAATCCAACGAATGCCCGGCGTGCGCTCGACCGAGAGCGTCATCATCCTCGACGAGATTCGCTCCGGCGAGCGATGAGCTCATACTGATCCCATGTGGAGTCTTCCGAGGCACCCAGGTGGGCGCCAGGCACTCCACAGGACTCGTCGGGGCTAGCGGGCGATGAGCGCAGTGACGGGCGCGAGGCCATCGTCGTGGCGCGGTCGGTTGCGCCATGCACTGGTCCAGCCGAGGGAAGCCACACCGACGGTCACGCCGATGGCCAGGCTCACCGCGACGAAGATCAGCCGAAGACTCCGCCGCGGTAGTGGCGGCTTCGCTCGCACGTCGGCTGCGGTCAGGCGCCACGTCTCGAAGGCGTGACCGAGGACGTGAATCGAGATCAGCACCGCCCAGGCGATCACGCTCCCCTGGTGGATCGTCAGCCACGTGTCCGAGTTCTGAGGCCCGACGGCCAACATGGCAATGCCGGCGCCCAGCATCAACAGCGTCGCAACGATCAACAGTGGAGCGCTGATTCGCAGGATGGGATGCGGCGGGCCCTTGGTGCGGTACGCCTCGGCGCCTCGGTAGTAGTGCCAGAAGCGATAGCCGGTGGTCGCCAGCTTGAAGCAGACCAAGGGGACGATGAACAACCCGACGAACACGTGCCAGGTGAACATCTGGCGCACATCGATCACCGTGACGCTCTCGATCCCGAAAGCGACGAGCAAGCACACCCCCAACAACGCCGTCATCCGGGCGTTGCTGTCGACGGCGGGGGCGCCGTCGACAGCATGATCGCCCTTCACAAAGCCGATGATGTGATGTGCCATCAGCTCAGACTAGGTGGTGGCTGCTCCGCGAGTTGATGGCCCGGTAGACGAGAAGGGCGATCACGGAGCCCGACGATCGAGCCGATGATGCCCGATGCCTGGAATGCGCCGTCCTGCGCGTCGTGATGGGTGAGGACGTAACCGAGGAAGCCTCCGACGAATGATCCGACGATACCGAGAAGGATCGTGGCACCGACCGACATGGCATCCCTGCCGGGAACCAGAGCCCGGGCGATGAAGCCGGCAACGAGGCCGATCACGATGAGATAGACGATGAAACCGAACATACGGACACTTCTCCTTGTTTGGGGGGCCCGTGCAAACGGGTCGAACTACTCATTGCCGATCGACGGTGAATCCAAACGTCGGACGACGGAGCGTTCAGCCGGCGGCGTCAGTGCGGCGGCTGCGGGCACGCCGCTTGCCCTCGTGCATCGCCTGCACACGCGCGACGGGGATCGCCTCTCCCTCGGCGACGAGAGCCGGGCTCACAGCTTGTGGCGCAGGCATCTGGTCGGCCCACGGGTCGCCGTGACCGAGTTGCTGCACGGCTGTGTGGATCGTGAAGTCGCGCGGTGTGACACGATCGAGATCACCCCAAGCCACCGGAAAGGAAACCGGCACACCGGGGCGCACCCTGGGGCTGTACGCCGCAACGACCGTCGCTCCACCGACGCGCGTGGAATCGATGAACACCTTCCCGCCACGATCCTCTTTCATGAATGCCGTCGTGGCGATCTCTGGATCGAGGCGTTCGACGCGAGCTGCGATGGCCCGCGTCGCGGCCGCAGCGGCCTCGACCGACACGTTGCCGGCAAGTGGTACGAAGACATGTACCCCCTTGGCTCCACTGGTCTTGACGGCTCCCTCGAGGCCCAGCTCGCCGAGCACGTGACGGACCAGGTGCGCGGCCTGCACGGCCAGCGCGAACGAGTCGCCGACCGGAGGATCGAGGTCGAGCACCAGATGTGTCGGGTGGTCTGGCTGGTCGATGCGGCTCAGCGTCGGGTGATACTCCACCGCGCGCTGATTGGCGAACCACAGCAAGGTGCGACGGTCGTTGCACAGGGCGTACGAGACCTCACGCTTGGAAGCCTCTGCCCACAGCTTCACCACCTCGAACCCACGATGGCACGTACTTCGGCACGTTCTTCTGCATGAACGCCTCCTGCCCTCGGTGCACACGGATCACCGACAGTGGGCGATCCGCAAGGACCGGAATGATGCGGTCCCGAACGGCGTCGAGGTAGTCCACGAGGTCCCGCTTCGAGGCGTCGGAATCGTCGAACAACGGCTGGTCGAGGTTGGTCAGCGGCACGTCATCGCGCGACTCTTCACGACTCATCAGCATGACGTTACCGAGATCTCACAGTACGGTCGCGGCGTGGCAGCGTCGAAGTCGCCCGCAATCGAGGTTCCCGTTGGCGAACGCATCGTTCGCGTCACCAACCCGGATCGCGTGTACTTCGCCACACACGGCGAGACCAAGCTGGATCTCGTCAACTACTACCTCGCCGTGGGTCCCGGGATCGTCAATGCATTGCGCGAACGGCCCTGCATGTTGCACCGCTTTCCGACAGGGACCTCCGGCGAGAAGGTGCACCAGAAACGAGTCCCGTCGGGTGCACCTCCGTGGCTGGGCACGGTTCGGCTGCACTTTCCGCGCTACGGGTTGCATGCCGACGAGTTGTGCGTGACCGAACTGGCCGAGGTGATCTGGGCCGTGCAGATGTCGACGGTCGAGTTCCATCCATGGAACTCCCGGCGCGCCGATACGGAGCAGCCCGACGAATGGCGTATCGACCTGGACCCGATGCCGGAGTGCCCGTTCGACACCGTGCGCCGCGTTGCCCATGTGACCCGTGAGGTGCTCGACGAGCTCGGCGCAATCGGATGGCCGAAGACCTCGGGCGGCAAGGGCATGCACATCTACGTGCGCATCGCCCCATCACACGGGTTCGCAGACGTGCGTCGCGCCGCACTTGCTTTCGCCCGCGAGGTAGAGCGGCGGATGCCCGACGCGGTGACGACGACATGGTGGCGCAAGGACCGCGACCCGACAGCGTTGTTCGTCGACTACAACCAGAACGCCCGAGACCACACCATGGCCGCGGCGTACTCGGTTCGTGGCGTGCCGGACGCCCGCGTCTCGACGCCGATCGGTTGGGACGAGATCGACGCGGTGGAGCCGGCTGAGCTGACCATCGAGACGGTGCCCCGACGTTTTGCCGAGCTCGGCGACCTGCATGCCGGTATCGACGAGTCGGTGTTCGACATCAGCCCGCTGCTGGAGTGGGCCGAGCGGGACGAGCGTGCTGGAGCAGTCGATGCAGGCGATCCGGACGGTCCCGACGACTGAACGATGCCTTCGGGCGAACAGCGGGGGTCAGTAGGCCGACGAGGTGTCGAGATGTGCTGTGCGCAGCGCCCGGAGTTGACCGACGTCGGCAATCACCGCCTGCAGTGGACGATGCCGCCATTGAGTGGCCCATTGCACGAACTCGGCCCCGGCCATCGGCCGAGCGAACATGTAGCCCTGGCCCGCATCGCAGCCCATGGCCTCGAGCAGGTCGAGCTGTTCTGAGCGCTCGATCCCCTCGGCAATGACAAACTTGCCGAGCGCCTCGCCGAGGGCGACGATCGCGGTGCTGAACGCGCGTTGCGACGCCGATGCCTCGAGACCATCGATGAACGGCTTGGCGATCTTGACGACGTCGACGGGGAGCGACTGCAAGTAGCTGAGCGACGAGTATCCGGTACCGAAGTCGTCGAGCGCCAGTCGCAGGCCGATCGTCCTCAGCTCCTCCAACGTCTCGATCGCCGTGTCGGCCTGCTCCGACATCAAGTTCTCGGTGATCTCGATGCCGAGCCGGTTCGGCTTCAGGCGGTGTCGCTCGAGGGCAGCAGTCACGCTTTCGACGAGTGTCGGCTCACGGAAGCTGCGCGGTGAGACGTTCACGTTGACCCATGGCACCAGACCGGGTGACGGATGCATCGACGCCGGCGAGCCATTCACACGCCTTGTCCATGATCAGCCTGTCGATCGCGACGATCAATCCAGTCTGCTCGGCAACCGCCGAGGAAGCTGTCCGGCGACAGCTCCCCGAGGCTGGGATGGTGCCACCGAACCAGGGCCTCTGCGCCGATGACGTCTTGGGTCGACAACGTGACGATCGGTTGGAAGTGGATGGTCAGCTGGTCGCGATCCAGAGCCCGCTGCAGGTCGCTGTGGAGGTTGAACCGATAGACGTTCGACTCGTACATCGACGACTCGAATGGCACGACACGGTGTTTGCCTTGCGCCTTGGCGATGTACATCGCCGTGTCGGCGTTGCGCATGATCGTCTCCGGGTCTGCCCCGACCGGGATGAGAGCAATGCCGATGCTCGCCCGAATGCTGAGCTGACGGTGCGTGATCGT
Organism: Ilumatobacteraceae bacterium; assembly: GCA_963805445.1. GTDB lineage: Bacteria > Actinomycetota > Acidimicrobiia > Acidimicrobiales > Ilumatobacteraceae > JAENVT01. The sequence continues at coordinate 215,800 of CAWDUI010000012.1, forward strand.
CGCTGCCTCCTCGAACGATCGTAGAACCCCCTCGGCGGCCGCAGTTGCTGCGGGCGCGTCGTCGGCGTTGCGGAGCAGGACGGCGAACTCGTCGCCACCCAGCCGGGCGATCACGTCAAGCTCGGCGATGCAGCGCTTGAGACGATCAGCGACTTCGATCAACAGGGCATCGCCGGTTGCATGCCCGAAGCTGTCGTTGACCGTCTTGAAGTCATCGAGATCGATGAACAAGACGGCGCCCCGTCCATCGACGTTGTCATCGATCGCCTGCTGCAAGTGAGTGCGGAACAAGGTTCTGTTTGCCAATCCGGTCAACGGATCGTGGAGCGCTTGAAATGTGAGACGACCCTCGAGAACGCGCAATTGCTCGAGTGATTGCTCGAGCCGACCGTTCTCCAGCGCCGTCGTGGTGTGGTTGGCGAGCGTGTCGGCCAGGCGCGCATCCGTCGAGTCGAACCCCACGACCTCACTGAGGCGGTTGGCGATCACCAGGGCGCCGGCGATACGGACCTCGTTGCGCAATGGAGCGACGATCGCGTCGCGATATCCGCTCAACGCCAGGAACTCCGCGGCAGGCCCATCGACACCGGCGCGCAGGATCGAGGCCCCATCGGAAGCCAACAGCCCGATCAACAACTCGTGACCTGTCGCCCAGGGCTTGCAGGGTCTGAACCTGATCGCCCGGGCCGACCCGCACGCAGACCGGCTGCGTGTTCGCCTCGGTGAGGTAGATCAGCTCGGCGGCCTCGGCGTTGAACGTGCTGCATGCGTGCCGAAGGAGATCGATGATTGCTGTCTCCAACTCCGACGACTGATGGAGCAGTTGGGTCGACTGATACAAGAAGTCGAGGCCTTCATGACGGCGGCGCTGCGTCGTGTACGCCCAATTGGCCAGGTATGTGCCCGCCGTCGGAACGACCAGCAGCCAGGCGATGCCAGGCTGAGCATCGAGCACCACGACGGCGATGATGCCAAGGCTGGTCGTGAAGATCGCCGCGACCATGCCGAAGCCGGCGTCGGATCGCAGGTCTGCCATCCGCCACGAGCCGGTCGAGATCGAGATGACCACGAACACGAGGATCACCGAGATCAGTGCCTCGACGAGCAGCGCGACCCCACCTCGTAGCAAGACGGGTTGGTTCAACGACGAACGTTCTGCGGCCATCCAGCGGAACAGCGCAATGGCGGCGATCGTCGTCGACGCGAACACGGCGCCGTTGAACAGCAGCTTCAGTGGACCTTGCTTGCGGTGCAAGGCGAGGGCGAGTCCGGCGCCGAGGAGTTGGGCACCGATGAGGACGAGGGGCTCGCACAAAGAACAGTCCGAGTGCCAGGGGCAACTCGACGAGCGAGAAGGTGTGCGCATCGGCGCGGATGCGCAGGTGCACGACGAAGATCTCGGCGAAGGCGAACAGCAGGGCCAACACGGGCAAGCGCGACGAACCACGGCCATCTCCCTGTCGCGGACCACTGCTGACGATCGAAGAGCCCACGCCGACAAGCCCGGCCGCCGCCCAGATGCCGAGCGAGAGGACTGCGATCTTGGCGGGGGTTCCCATGGCGCGCCGCGGTCCGGCCCGCGGCCCGGTGCTCACGCCTGTCGCCCTTCGAAGATCACTTCTCAATGATCGGTGTCAAACGACCGAGACATGAGGCACAATCGCCCGAGGCGGTGGCCTTGACAACGCTGGCGTCGCGACAGGTCAGCCCCACGCCTCGCTGGACCACGACGATCCCGACCAACTCGAACCCGACCAACCGAACCAGACCAACTCGAACCCGACCAACTCGAACCCGACCAACTCGAACCCGACCAACTCGAACCCGACCACGTCGAACCCGACCACGTCGAACCCGACCACGTCGAACCCGACCACGTCGATCCAGACCACGTCGATCCAGACCACGTCGAACCGTTCCACACGCCACCTGACCAGGTGCTGCCCGCCGTGGAAGACGTGAACGGCTGGCCGAAGATGTCGATCTGACCCTTGAGCACCACTCCGTCCCTGGTGAGGTGATCCGTGCCGCGGGAGAGCTCGACCGACCCCGTGCCGGTAGCTGGGGCGAACATCTGGATTGCGTAGGTCCCTGGGGTGGAGCGGGCAAGCCGGGTCAGGTCGAGCGCCCCGGCTCCCGCTGAGCCCGCTTGGCGGCCGAAGAAGAGATCCCGGGCATGGGCCTTCAGGAAGCCCTTGACCTGGTCGGGGGTCAGCTGCGGGAACTTCTGGAGAACGAGCGCAACGGTTCCCGAAGTCACCGCGGCAGCCTCCGACGTCCCCGTCCCACGAAAGTACCGGGTGCCCAACAGGCCCTCGGGGTGGTGGATGTCGATGTAAGAGTTCGGCACTCGCAGACCCTGCAGCTTGGTGCCGACGGCCACGAAGTCGGGCTTGCGGGCGCCGCGACTGTTCGCGCTGGCCGAGTACGTTCCGACGCTGTCGTCGAAGTCTCGCTCGGTGCCCTTCGTGTCGTAACCGCCGACGGCCAGGATGTAGGGGTTGTACGCGGGATCGGCCAAACCCGGTGCGCCGAATCCTCGCTGGTAGCCGGTATTGCCCGCAGCGGCCACCACGACGATCCCCGCCTTCCATGCTCGCTCCGCGGCGAACGAGAGGGGATCCACGACCGACGGTTGCGACGAGTTCGTGCCGTACGACAGGTTGAGCACACGGATGTTCATGCCGTTGTCGTGCCGGTGATCGACGACCCAGTTGATCGCCGCGATCACCTGCGTGACATCGACACCGCCATCGGCGCTTCCGACCTTGAGACTGACGATGCGAGCGTCGGGAGCGACCCCGCGGTACTCATCGGCGGGCGCGTGCGAGTACGGCTGTTGCAGTGTGGAATCCTTGCCAGCGATGAGGCCGGCAATGAACGTGCCGTGGCCGTTGGTGTCGAGGTGGGCCAGGTTCGCAGTCCTGAGACTCCAGCGAGAGATCCGGACCGTTGATGATCTTGTCGGGAGTTGGTCAGACCCTCGATCAGGTGCCACGCCCGTGTCGATGACCGCCACGTCAACGCCAGACCCGGTGATGCCCGCATCCCAGAACGCCGTGGCACCGATGTTCTCCGTCATGGCCTTCATCGAGTAGCCGTCGAGAGCAGGGTCGTACACTGCCGCCGCCGACGCGTGCGAGCCGAGGCAAAGGATCGGGGCAACGGTGCCGATCGCCAACGCCGCAACGGCCCATTCGCCGCCTGGTCGCGGGCCGATGCGACCGACCGGGGCGTCCACCCCAGGTCGCGCCACGCGCCGTCGTCTTGTTCGTCATCTCGTCCCGTCCCGTTCTCGATGATCTTCGTTCGTCCCTCGAAGCGCCCGCCTGAGCTGACTTCGAACGCGACCACGGGGTTGGCCGGTTGTCGCAGACCGATATCCAAGGCGATTCCAGCGACAAACGCAAGGCCACTTGAGCAACCTTGCTCAACACCTGAGGTACTTGACCTGGGCTTGACGGCTCGGTCACGTTCGGTCGCACATCGTCGCCGCGATACCACCCACAGGCACCCGATATCCGCGGTCTTTGGCGCGCCGTGGTGTCATGGAAGCGCGACGTTGACCGCTGAGCTCGTCTCCGCTACGCGTCCGTTGGCTTGGTCAACAACTGATCAAGGTGCGAGTGATCCGGGTCGCTGACCGGCAGTCCGGCGGCGAGCCAGGCTTGCATGCCGCCGATCAGATCGGCCACATCTCGAAATCCGAGGCGACTGAGATTGGCAGCCGAGAGCGAGGAGCTGTAGCCCCCGTTGCAGATGACGACCAGCGGCTGCTCGAACGACACGAACGCCGGGTGCAGGTACCCGTTCGACGGATCGAGATGCCATTCGACGACAGTTCTCGGCACGTGGATCGAGCCAGCGATGACGCCGAATCGTGATCGATCAGTCGCCGTCCTGGTGTCGAGAACGAGCGGTGGGTCGCTGGCCCGCAGACGCGAGTGGAGGTCTCCGGGTGTGACTCGACGGATCAAACTGCGGGCCTCGAACACCAGGTCGTGGACGGTGAACCGTGGTCCGCGCCGCAGCAACGTGGTGGTCGTGCGGCCGCTGTCGACTTCGTCGACGTGAGTGAGGTCGATTTCCTGGCCGGGCGCAAGAGGCAACCGGCTGTTGGTCTGGCGAATGATGGCGAGGTGGCCGTCCCGCTCGAGATGGAGGACGGCCGCGTGCAGCAGCGCTCGCTCCGACGCTGGATCGATGCTGCACGTCGTCGTCAGCACGACCACGTCGTACCGTCGCTCGAGCTGCGATGAAATGGCGAGGGCCTGGTCGGTCAGCGTGTGGATGTCGGCTCGCCCGGCGAAGGTTGGTGCGAGCCAACTCGGCGTCGGGCCGACAGCGAGCACAGACGTCGCGGAGATGGATCGGAGACGCTCGGTGATGCGGTCCGATTCCGCCGATCTGATCGGACCCACCATGGCAAGCAATCGTAGGCGTCGGCGCTGATCGCCAGGTTGCGCCGCACGAAACTTTCGCGAAACCGGTCGGCGTCGAACCAGCGGCCTGCGAAGCTGGCGCCCATGGTTGATCGGGCGCAGATCGGTAGCCGGGCACGGAGTGGAACCATCGGTGGGGTTCGTGTTCTCGCCGGCCTTCTGTGGTTGGCAAACGTGCACTGGAAGGTGCCAGGCGATTTCGGCGAAGACAGCGGTGGCGGCTTGTACAAGTACACCAAGTCGGGCGCTGCAAATGCCCCGTTTGCGCCGTTCCGCTGGCTGCTCCGCGAGATCGTCTTGCCCAACTTCCACCTGTTCGGTTGGGTGACATTGATCAGCGAGACCGTGCTCGCGGCGCTGTTGCTCATCGGCTACCGAACCCGATTGGTAGCTCTCGCCGGCGCGGCGATGAGTGTGCCGATCATGCTCTCGGCGATCTACTACCCGAAGTCCGATGAGTGGTCTTGGTCGTACTTGTTGATGATCGGCCTGCATCTCCTGTTGTGGGCAACCGCGGCGGGGGATCACATCGGGGTCGACGGAGTCTTGGCCGGCGAGCCGCGGCGGTCGTCGCGTGCGCTGCTCGTCGTCGGAGCACTAGCGGCCGCTGTCGGTGTGCTCGGGTTGTTCGTCGCCCGCTCGATCGACTTTGCCGGGAGATCAGCCGCGCTGCTGGGCAGCGACGCCGGCTTCTCTGCCGATGGCAAGCTGGTTCGGCGCTGGGAACTCAAGCTGTTGTGGTTCAATCCACTCTGGGCTGTGCTCACCATCGCCTGCGGAGTGCTGTTGATCGTCGGTGCCCGCAAGGCGATCCTCGCGTGGGCCGGCGTTGCCGCACTCGCAGCGTTGGCGCTCGTGGTGTTCTTGCAGCAGACGTTCGACTACGTACACGACGACGGTGCGATCCAGAAGGTGTCGACGGGCTCGAACGTTGCCTTCTGGGGTGGTCTCGCGTTGGCGGGTGCCCTGTTCGCCCGACGAGCAGTGACCGCAACGTCGTCTGATTCGGAGTGAGGCCGACCGGCCCCGAAGGTCATTACGCTCAACGAATACCGAGCGTGGCATCGGCGCCTTCCGGCATACCGACGACCTCGGCGAGCAAGGCGTACGCGGGTATCGACAGCGGCAGGATCGTTCGGGTCAGTAGCAGGTCGGTGTCGAGTCGGCCATTACGAACGGTTGGGCCGAAACTGCCCCAGAAGGCTCCGTCGGCGGTAATGGTCAATTCGCTCGGTATGTCGCGGGCCGCGGCCCGCACGCCGAGCCCGAACTCGTCAGCCCGACCGCGTCGCACGATTGGTCGTATCAGATGATCGTCGTGCCGCGACGCCGAGTGAGGCGACGAGGTTTCTCAGTGGATCGAGTGCTGGATCATCGAGCGGGCCTGCAGTCGTGGTTGCGATGCGAACGCGCAACCCGCGAGCGATCAGGCGCGGCACTGCCTCGACGACCTTGGCGAAGTTGTCGGGCCCGCGGGCCAGGTCGTTCACATCGGGCAGGTGTGAATCGAGGGAGATCTGCAACGCCACGTCCGGATGGGCCAACTTGGCGGCACGATCGAAGCGCTCACCGGCAAACAGCGTGCCGTTGGTGAGCAGGACGAGCGGCAGGTGCTGGGCCATCTCGAGGACTGCCTCGGGCAGCCACGGCAGCAGGAACGGTTCGCCGCCGGTCACCCCGAGCGCGGTGAACCCCAGTTCCTTGGCCTGCTCGGCGACGGCGACCATCTGTTCGGCGCTCAGAACCCGTCGCTCGCTGCTCGGGGAGGATTCGGTGAGGCAGTACGAGCAGGCCAAGTTGCAGTGATAGTTGGTGTACAGCCAAACCCGGCCGGGAAGCGTGCCATCGTGCACGGCGTCGGCGATCGGCCGGCTTGGGGACCGTGTGGCTGTCATGACATGCCTTCGTCGGCGAGTCGTTGCAGCACGTGCGGTGCAGTTGGTAGCTGAAAGCCCGTGGCGAAGCGGTTGAGGAACATCGTCGCACCGACCGTGACGGATATCTCGATCAAGACGTGCTCACGCCCAGTGCTGGCGAGCGGCGTGCCAGACATCGTCCGGTATCGGCCCGGTCGCCCCGGCCAACGCGTCGATCCAGCCGATCAAGGCCCGCTCGGATTCGGAGGGAAACCCGTCCTCCAACGGGATGTCACCGCGCAGCGCTCGAACCTCGGTGGGGGTCAGCCCAGCGTCGAGCGAAGCAGCGGTGTGGGCGTGGATGCAGTACGTGCAACCCTGCAGGGTCGATGTACGCAGGACCGCGAACTCTGTAGCCCGCAGACCGACAGAGCCGGCACTCAGCGCGGGGCCGACGAACCCGAGTGCCGGGCCGAGCAGCTCGGGTACCGTGGCCAGCGCGGCGACGATCGGACCTGGATCGCCGCCGGCGAAGTACTGCTGAGCGGACAGGGGCGCCTGGTCGACGTCGAGGAGTTCCACACGGGCCATCCCACCATCTTTCCCCATCGAGCCTGGGACAGCGCCTGCCCTTGCGCGAGTTTCGCAAATATTTCGCGCAGACCGTCGCAGCGCGAGCCGCGAAAGGTGACTACCGTCCGGAGCGTGACCAGCGACCCGCATCATTGGGACTCCGTGTGGGCAGTCGAAGCGATTCGACGAGGTCACTTGGTACCAGACCGATCCGCAGCCCTGAAGCGATCTCGTGCGCCGCGTGTCGGTGCCATCGAGCAGCGTTGCGGTCATCGGCGCTGGGGCTTCGGCGCTGGTGCTCGATCTCGTGCAACACGGCTATCGCACGATCACGGCCGTCGATCTGTCAACCGCTGCCCTCGATCAACTCGGCGAACGGCTCGGACGGACCGCCAACTCGGTCCGATTCGTGTGCCGCAGATGTGCTCGACGTGGTGTTCGATGATCCGATCGACGTCTGGCACGACCGCGCCACCTTCCATTTCCTGATCGATCCGGTCGATCAAGCTGAGTATGCGAACCGTGCCACCGCCGCTGTGCGACCGGGTGGACACCTCATCGTCGCGACCTTCTCCGAAGCCGGGCCCGAGCACTGCAGCGGACTTCCCGTCGCTCGGCACTCTGCAGCGACGTTGAGCATGCGGTTCGCCGACGGGTTCGACCAGATCGACGCGTTCGGTCACGATCACCTCACCCCGTCGGGTGTCGTGCAGCCGTTCACCTACGCGGTCTTTCGGCGTCGTTCCACCAACATCAGCGAAGCAGGCGAGTGAGAAATTCGTCGACCGTGGCCGCCGCGGTGTGCTGGGCGGTCACCGTGTCGTCAGCCCACATCACGAGGAGAGCGAGTTCGCTCATCGTGGCGAACACGATGTGAGCGAACACGTCCGCCATATCCGAGGCAATGTGTCCTTCAGCCGCAAGACGCAGCATCGCCGCCTTCAGCAGGCCGAGCGCTGCATGTTCTTGGATCTCGCGGCAACGTCGCCAGCCGAGGACGGACAGAGCGTCGATGAGCACGATCTGCTGCACGACCCGATCGCTGGCTAGTTCGATCCAGGCATGGCATCCGGCGCGGAGCGCATCGACCGAGTTCGGGGCCTGCGCGGCCGCTGCGCTGGTGGCCCCACCGATCCGCGCTTCGACCGATCCGAGCACGGCGTCGAACAGCGCCTCCTTGCCACGGAAGTGATGGTAGAGCGAGCCTCGGCTGACGGTCGCCGTGTCGAGTACGGCCTCGATCGAGGTGTCCTCGTAGCCGTGCGTGGCGAACAGCTCGGTTGCCACCTCCACGAGGCGCTCACGTGTCGCTCGTCCCTGATCAACGCGTCCTGGCACCGAAATCACCTTCTCCTCTTGACAGACCGACTGTCGGTATGGATATATACCGACAGTCGGTCTGCTTGTCAAGCCATCGTCACCTTCTTCCCTGCAGGCCGTTCCTCGAAAGGTGAACACCATGCTCCAACGTCCTGAGGACACGCCAGGAGGGCTTCCTCGCTTGCCCGACGAGCGAATGGATCGTTTGCTGCCGCTGGTCCACCAGCGCACGATCACTGTTCAACCAAGCCGGCTCGCCCGGACGCTGGAAGCAGACTGCGATGCGTAGGCGAACCGCTGCCGCAGGCAGCGCACTCTTCTTCGCGGTGGCGCCCCTGCTCGTCGCCGGTGTGATCCCCGCAGTTCTCACGGGCTGGCACACGCCACAGCCGATCACCCGGCTGCCGGCCGTCCGGCTCAGCGGCCTCGTGTTGATCGGAAGCGGAGCGGTGGTGCTGCTCCATGCGTTCTGGCAATTCGTGAGCGACGGCAGGGGGACTCCCGCTCCGGTGGCTCCGACCGAGCAACTCGTCATCGGTGGTCTATATCGCTACGTCCGCAACCCGATGTACCTGGCCGTGACCACGACGATCGTCGGCCAAGCCCTTGCCCTTCTACGTCCCGTGCTCTTGACCTACGCGTTCTTCGCTTGGCTCCTCATGTCGCTGTTCACTCGCCTCTACGAGGAACGCGCGCTGAAGCACCAGTTCGGCGCCGCCTACGACACCTATCGCGAGCAGGTGCCGGCTTGGCTGCCACGACGCCCCCGCCACCACGGGTAACACGGCGCGGCGGCAGCGCATTGTTCGGAGGGCGGGCCCGAGAATTGCACCTCGGCCGGCCGAACCCGGCGTACTCTGACGACATGGCCGGGAATTCGTCCACGATGGCACGCCTGCGCCCGTACAACCTGGTTGCCGGATGCCTGCACCTCGCCCAGGCACTCGTCATCCTGGTGCTGGCGAACAGCTTCTCGTTGCCGGTTCGGGCGACCTACATGACCGGTCCGCCGGGGCCGACCGTGGGCAACCAAACCGTCACATTGTTCAACCTCGGCTTCGGCTGGGCGATCGCTGCGTTCTTCGGCCTCTCGGCTCTCGCACACTTCACGGTCGCCGGGCCACGCTGGGCGTCGTACCAGGCGCAGCTCGACAAGTCTCGCAACCCGTACCGCTGGTTGGAATACTCGGTGAGCGCGTCGATCATGATCGTTCTGATCGCCATGCTCGTCGGCATCAATGACATCGCGGCCCTCGTGGCCTTGGTGGGGGTGAACGCCTCGATGATCGGCTTTGGCTGGATGCAGGAGCGATACGAGGCTCCGCGAGCGGGCCTTGGCCCGTTCTGGATCGGCTGCATCGCCGGCGTCATGCCGTGGCTGGCCATCACGATCTACCTCGTCGGCCCCCACGCCGACCAGCATCCTCCTGGGTTCGTGTACGGAATCTTCTTCTCGCTGTTCGCATTCTTCAACTGCTTCGCCGTCAACCAGTGGTTGCAGTACAAGGCCGTAGGGAGATGGAACAACTACCTGATCGGCGAACGTGTGTACATCACCCTGTCCCTGGTTGCCAAGAGCTTGCTCGCATGGCAGATCTTCGCTTCGACCCTGGCCTCGAGCGCAGGAAGCTGATCACCGGTCAGCGCGGTTTGCGCCGCCGGGATGGCGTCGCACCGACGAGGGCGCAGCCGGTCGCGACGAGGACTGCAGCGAGTGACATCAATGTGCGCGACGCTGCGCCGGTGGCCGGAAGGGTTGGCGTCGCGATCGGGGTCGGGCTGGCGGGCGTCGGAGGCCGCGACACGATGATCGGCGGCGGCGGAATTGGGGTGGGCGTCACAGTGACCGATTCACCCGACTCGTCACAGGTGCCCGACACCGAGACATTGTTGGCATCGCCGCTGTAGACCGCGATCCACCGATACACCCCAGCAGCCGAAGGCGTGACTGTGCCCGAGGTGACCGGGCCGCCGGCGGCGGGATACGGAACGGTCGACTCGAACACGGCCGGGCCGGCACATGTCGCGTCGTCAGGCCCGTACAGGTGCATCGTGACAGTCGCGCCGGGCTGCGGGTTGACCCGGCCCGACGACAACGGCGACGTCGACGATCTGCCCTCCGACCACCACGGTCTCGGATGCGGTCGTGGTGATCGTCGGAGTCGCTTGCAACACGATCACCGATTCATTGGTGTCGGTGCAGGCCCCCGAGACCGGCGCGTTGTTGACATCTCCGCTGTACGACGCGACCCACCGATATTCGCCGGCGACCGTCGGCGTGAACGGCGCACTGTTGATTGGGCCATCCGACGCCGGGTATGCCACAGCGGCTTCGAACAACGGCGCGCCGCTGCAGGTCGGATCGTCGGGGCCGAACAGTCGGGCAGTCACGGTCGCTCCCGGCTGCGCGTTCACCCGTCCGGTGACGACGATCGAATCGATCAACTGCCCGCCGCCCAGTGCGATGCTCGGCGATGCCATCGTGGTGATCGCCGGTGCCGCTCGCAGCACTGTCGTGCCGCTGCTGGTGCCACGCCCCGACGCAGTGATCTGACCGCCGTCGTGTTGCGTGTTGTCGACGACCTGCACCGTCTGGGCGCCGACCACGTTGGGGTTCTGATCGAACACCGGCGACTTCAACACGTCGAAGGTGAAGTTGATGAGACAAATCGAGTTCGTGTTGGCCAGCACGACATGAGTGCCCGCCGGCTGTGGTGTGAAGCGCAGCTGCCCAAACGTCGGATCGATCAACGTGATGTCGAAGTTCATACCCGGGCACGCGGAGCCTGCTGCACCGACTCCGGTTGCCGATAGCCGGAACACGCCCGGATCGGCGCCCGCCGGCGCACACGAGGAGAACACTCCGAGCTGAGCACACGATGGGATCAGCGTGATACCAGGGTCGCCGGCCGGACACGGAAACGCATCCCCGAAGTTGCACACGGTGTTCGTGGTGTTGGGAGGCGTGTTGTCGTTCTCCACCTGGATTGCTGCCGGCACACCTGTGTCACCGACGGTGACGACCGCCGGAAAGCTGGGCGTGGCTCCTGCGCCGAGGCCTGCGTCGGCACTTCCTACGCCGAGAAACGCAACCGACATCGACACAGCAACAAGCCCGACAACGCAACCAGAAATGCGTCTCACGATGGTGCCTCCACAATGACAAGGAGCGGACCAAGGTTCAGAGCACGCAGCAAGTTTGAGTTCCACCGATGCTACACAGCGTGAGACCGCACGAATAGCCATCGTCGACGGACCGCGTCGCTCGAAATGTACGAATCGCAGTGCTCACCAGCAGGTTTTGGCTGATCGCGGCGGCGACGCGGAGTACTCGTGAGACTGCAACGCTACAACTCGATCGAAATCCCCGCGGACTTGCACGGGTTGCCGATCGTGACGTGGGCGACGCGTGCACCGCAGTCGAACACGACCGATGCGGCTGTCACGGTGGGTTCGGCGGGCGATTCGTGGCGGCAAATCGACAGAGGGAATCCGAGATGGTCCATCAACCAGCCCCTCATCGATCCGACCGATGCCGTTGTATCGGCACGGGTGAGTTCCTCGGCTCGTCGCTGGCGATCCCATGACGACGGATAGGTGTTGGCCAGCAGCTCACGATCCTCATCAGTGGCAATCTCCGCCGAGCGTGCATGGTTGGTGTGCACCGTACTTGTTGAATGCTCGACAACCGATGGCCAGGTGTGCGTGGCGACCTCGACTGTCGCGACGTGGCCCAGGGCATCGCCCAGCATGTAGCTGCGGCCGCCGACGCAGGCCGAGTCGGTCAACAGCTCGACCGCCTCGCTCGTGGTGCGGGCTTGCAGCGCTCGGCGCCGGCCCGGCTGGCTGGCGAGTCCATGTCGGCTGCCCCTTGTGAGCAGGTCGTTGTTGACAAGCGCGACGCCGTACTCGTTCATGCCGATCCAGCCAAGTCCACCCGGGGAGGCGAGCACCATCAAGCTTGGCGTATCGATTCCACTGTGCCGGTGGACGGCGACCGAGGCCGCCAATGACGGGTTGGCGTCCCAGTTCTGTCCAATGATCGCGCCCTCTGCGCCGGGCACCCCAATGGCTGTGCAGCCGCCAAGTTCCACTTGCTTGGCCAGGTCGAATGCCTCGAACGCGTTGAGCAGGACGATCTCATCGACAGGCTGCGACGCAGCTTCGGCAATGCCCACGAGCTCGTCGAGCACTGGCGCGCACCACTCCATGATCGCCGCTCGCCACGGTGCGACAACTCGCCCCAAACGAGTCGCGTCTGCACGGACAGCATCGGGGATGGAACTCGAAAGACGGGTGGCGATCTCATCTCGGAGCGCCTCACCGTGTTGGCGGCCCCGTTCGCGGGCGGTGCCGTGCAGCTCGATCATCTCGGGTGGGCAATCAGCAGTTCTCGCGGTGTGCGTGTGAGCCGTTCGTGACCGAGCTCGGTGATCAGGATCGTGTCGCTCACCACGAGACCCACCCGCATCACGGAGAGCATGTGGAAGATCATCCCGGCCTGGAGCTCCCACGTCGCGTCTTCACGGAAGTCCGCTGTCTGACCCTCACCCGCGATCGGTGGGAAGCCGATGCCCATCGAGTAGCCGAGGCGGATCTTGAAGGCCGGGCGTCCGGTGTCGGCGAGCCGAGATCGCAGCGTCACGGGTCAATTTGTCGACCGAGACGCCCGGCCGTACATCGGCAAGGGTTTGGTCCTGCAGTGAAACGCACAACGTGGCCTCTTCGTGGAGCGCATCGCTCGCATGCCCGATCACTGCCGGTCGGGTGAGGCCAGCGTGATAGCGACGCATCACACCGAGGAACTCGAGCTTCAGCAGGCTGCCATCGAACACCTCGGTGTCGGTCCAGTGCGCGTGGCCCACCTCCAAACGAGCGCCGGACGACACGTAGTGGGGCAGCGCCGGATATTCGGCGCCAGCAACGATCTGCGCGGCGTGTGCCGCGGCGGCAATGTCGCGCTCGGTCGCTCCGGCAACCGACGCATCGATCGCGGCACGCATGGCGATGTCGGCGAGCTCAGCAGCGCGACGGACGTAGTGGATCTCCGCCTCGGACTTGACCAGCCGAAGACGCTCGATCAACCGGTTCGAAGCCACCAGCTCGTGCAACGGCAGCAGACGCTCGAGCTCGGCTGCCACATCGGCTGTGACGAACCATGAATGACGTTCCAGCCCGACGCTGCCACGTGGCGAGACGGCTTTGACCATCTCAGCGGTGACGGAGTAGTAGTCGGTCCCGTCACGCCACACTCGAGCGCGGTCCATCCACGAGTACTCGTCGACGTTCATCCGTTCGACGATTCGTACCAACAGCTCAGGGTCACCGGACGCGGGCACGACCAGCACCTGGTATTCGAAATAGCCCGAGGTCTCGTAGCCCGTGAGGTAGTAGATGTTCTCCGGCGTGTGCACGAGCAGCGCATCGAGGCCGGCGATCCGCATCTTTCGTTGCACCGCCGTGACTCGCGACCGGAACTCCGACTCGCTGAAAGCCGTCCGTCTTGCTCGGCCGGGGTCGACGAAGTGGTAATCCTCGGAGTCGGCCGGCTGCTGCGTCGCGGATGAACTCATGAGTGAACCACTGCTTTCTGGAGGAGATTGATCAGGGTGGGGAGGTCAAACGGCTCGGCGTGCAACGCCGTTGCGAGCTCGCCGCCCAGCGACGAGCAGCGCAGTAGTCGCTGCTCCTTCGTGCTGCTCACCTCGGCGGTGAATGGCAGCGACGGGTCGCCGATTGCTGTGAATACGGATCGTTCGCGAAGTGCGTTGTTGGTGAACACACGAACGGCGGCAGGTGTGAGCGCGGGAAACTGGGCGTCGAGAACCGGGTCGACGACGAGTTCGACACGCCGGGCGAGTGTGAGCACCGCCGATGACCCCAACGACCGGGGATCGATCGGCAGCAATGCATCGGCGCCCGCGGTCAGTGCCAGGGCGACACAAAACGGAAAGCTGTAGTGGGCTGCTTCGAGCGTTGTCGGTGCGGGAAGGTTGCTGAGCAGCAGACTGTGCCCGAAGGTGCCGACCTCGATGCGCTCGATGTCGTCGATCACGAACGGTTGCTCGAGGTGCATGGCGAGCAACATGTCGATGACCGGATGTATCCATCGACAACACCCGTACCGCTTGAAGTACGTGTCATGGATCGCTGCCGCACGGACCGGCGCGAAGATCGGCGAGGGCTGCCGAGTCGAAGTCGGGGTGTCGTTCCAACAGGTATGTGGGAGCCGGAAGGCCTGCCCTCGCCAGACGAGCCGCCATCAGACCACTGATCACTCCCCAGGGCGTCCCTTCCTTCAGCCCGTCAACACGACGCGGATCCGGCGGCGCCAGCTGCGGTGCCAGGGCACCGGCAATGCTCAGTGCACTGGCGAGGGTGACTTCGTCGTCGCCGGCGAGATAGCAACTGGCCGCAGCGCTCGCGAACCCCGCCCATCGCCCGGTCGCCGTCGTTGGTAGTCCGGCGGAGTTGCGAAGCTCCGCCAGCCGCAGCCCAGCTTCATACCCCACCACGATGGCGTTGAGCGGGTCAGCGACGCCACCTGACGCTTCGTACTCGGCGATCACCGCAGGAACCACCGCCTCGCCCGGATGACCGACTGCGCCACGATGGCCGTCATCGAGGTCATGTGCCGAGACGGCAACGCTGTTGAGGTAGGCGGCGGTCAGCGGGTTCGAAACTGCGCCGGTGAACCAGATCCCGGCTCCGCCGTGGGCGTTCGGTGAGAGATCGCCGAACGCGTCGGCGCTTCGCCGATGAGCATCGGTGGCAACGCCCGCAGAGGCACACGCCACCGCATCGGCGAGGCACGCCTGCGCCGCGCGGCGATCGTCGCGGCCGAGCGAGCGCCCGAACGTCACCAAGTCGGCGGCGAACCGCTCCAGCGCCAGCACATCGGTCATCGTTTGCCCACCGGTGCGAATCGATCGGGGTGAGTGCTGCTGATGTCGATACTCGACGAGCCGTCGACGATCATCTCACTGATCAACTTGCCGACGATCGGCCCGAGGCAGAAGCCGTGGCCGCTGAAGCCCGCGGCGACGACGTATCCATCAAGCCGCGAAGGTCGTCCGATTACTGGGAGGTGGTCGGGGGTGATGTCGAGCGTTCCCGACCACGCTCGCAAGATGGACAAGCCCTGCAGTGCGGGCAGCATGTCGCACGCCCGGCTGAGGTGTTCGATTTCGGTGCGGCTCACCGCCTGGTCGAAGGTGTCGTCGACGGTGAAGACACCGCCCACGTGGATGTGGCCCTTCCGCGCCTGGCGGATGTACACCTGCAACTCATGCGACGAAACGAACTCATCGAACAGCGGCCGGACGGGCTGGGTGACGAGCATCGTGTTGCGAGCCGGCATCAGCGGGAGATGCACTCCAACCGTGGCGGCCAGCTCGCTCGCCCACGCTCCAGCGGCATGCACAATGTGATCTGCGGGGTATCGCATGCTCGTGTCGCCGACCATGGCGACCACACCAACAGCGCGATCCGACTC
Source organism: Ilumatobacteraceae bacterium (assembly GCA_963805445.1). Taxonomy (GTDB): domain Bacteria; phylum Actinomycetota; class Acidimicrobiia; order Acidimicrobiales; family Ilumatobacteraceae; genus JAENVT01. The sequence continues at coordinate 231,486 of CAWDUI010000012.1, forward strand.
GACCTCGATCGCAATGGCGTCGGCTCCCGAGATGTACGAGACACCGGCGGCCCGGGCCGCATCGAGGATCATCCACGTCGCCGCGATCGGATTGGCGTGACCATCGGTAGCGCAGTACTTGGCGCCGACGAAGTCTTCGGATAGGTGGGGCGCTCGCCGGCGGAGCTCCGCCTGGTCCCAAACGTCGGTCGCAAGACCATCCGACGCCTCCTCGGCCGCTTCCCTTGCGAGTGCGGTCAACGTGGCCGGTTCCAACGCCATACGTAGGTTGCCACGCTGCTGATACTCGAAGTCGACCCCGGTGTCGCGGGCGAACTTGTGCCACAGCTCGATGCTGGCCATCGCCATCGCCCGCTCGGTGGGATTGCGACACTGGGCACGAATGCCGCCGGCATTGCGCACCGATGCCTCACTGGGGCCTGCGGCCCGCTCGAGCACGGTGACACTCAGCCCTCGACGGGCGAGATGGTAGGCGGCCGAGGTACCGATGATGCCGCCACCGATGACGACGGCCGTGCTGGTGGCGCCGATCATGATCGACCCTCACTGCGCAGCGCACCCAACCTCACCGGCGTCAGCGGTGGCCTGACCGTGAACGGCACAGTTACTCGACCGGTCTCGCGGGCCAGCCGACCGGCAACGATCGGACCGCAGACGCGGCCCTGGCACGCACCCATTCCGACGCGAGTCACCGACTTGATATTGGACAGCGACCTCGCGCCGCGGGCACCGGCCAGGTCGAGCGCGCCCGCCGTGACGCTCTCGCATCGGCACACGATCGTCGAATCGGTTGCGAGTGAATCGATTCCGGATCGCGGTGTGAACAGCGATCCGTACAACGCTTGGAATCGCCGCTCTCTGTTCAACCGCGTGCGCTGGTCGGGTGCTGGGGGAACTGGCGAGCCGGCGATGAACGCCGCCGCATTGCGGCCGGCGATCTCACCCTCGACGAGCGACATGCCCACGCCACCGATCCCGGTGCAGTCACCGGCCGCGAAGACCCCGGGGACATCAGTGGCCATGTCGTCGTCGACACGAGGAATCCAACCTCCCAGCTCCGGCCGGTGCTCGATTCCGACTCCGAGCAACCGCAAGAGCTCCGTCGAAGGGACGAACCCGTAGTGCACGGCCACGGTGTCGCAGTCCACGCTTCGCTCGGTGCCCGGTATCGGGTTCCAATCACCGTCGAGCTTGCCGACGACTGCCCCAGTTACCTCGGTTGAGCCCACGGCTTCGACGATCCCCCATCGCGTTCGCACAGGGACCCGCCGACGCAGCAGGACGGCGATGCTGGAGGCGGCCTCCTTGATCCTGCTCCCCTGGCGCCACATGGCGGTGGCGTTGAGCCGCGGTGCAGCGAAGGCCCGGCGACCAACTCGAGCCGCTTCGTACAATCCGGCGACCGCAGTGCCGTGCTGCGCCAGGGCGGCGGCAACAACGAGCTGCAGCGGTCCACTTCCGACGAACAGCACTCGCTCACCAGGCACGACGTGATGGGCCTTCAACAACGTCTGTAATGCGCCAGCGGTATAGACGCCCGGCAACGTCCATCCGGGAAACGCCGCAACGCGCTCGGTACGCGCCACTGGCGACGACGATGGCCTTGCAGCGAATGATCGACAGCTCGTCGTCAGTCACGATGTCGAGCTGGCCAGGCCGCGCATCCCACACTGTGGTCGAGCTGATGATCTCGACCCCTGCTCGACGGGCGCTGCTCGACCAGCTCGTGCCCGCGTCGCTGTGTCAACGACGGCTCACCGTGGATCGTGCTCGGTTGCCGGAAGTACTGACCACCCGGGGCCTGGTACGTGTCGACGACCGCGACCGTCACTCCGGCCGCTGCGGCCGCTATCGCCGCGCTGAGACCGGCAGCCCCGGCACCCACGACGGCGAGCTGAACCTGCCGGGTGGCGCTCACGCCGCGCACTCGGTGACGACTCGCATACCGTTGCGAACCGGTGTCATGCACGCTCGGACGTTGGCAACCCCGTCGATGGTCAGCGTGCAGTCGAAGCACACTCCGATCGCACAGAACAGACCACGAGGCTCACCGTCGTCGGTGAGCCGCCATGCCGTACGACCCGCGTTCAGCAGAGCAACAGCGACGGTATCGCCACGCGCCGCAGTGGCGTCCGCATCGTCGATCGTGAGCGTGACGACGGCGCTCACTTCTCTCGGCTTTGAGTGTCAGCGGAATGGGTCGTCAACACAGGCACCGCAGCGAGTAATTCCTTGGTGTACGGATGGGTGGGGTTCTCGAACAGGTCGTCGCAACGACCGGACTCGACGATGCGGCCGTAGCGCATGACATAGACATGGTCCGCGATCGACCGAACGACGGCGAGGTCGTGCGAGATGAACAGCACCGACGTCCCGCGGGTGCGTTGCAACTCGGTGAGGGTCTGAAGGATCGCGGCCTGTACCGAGACGTCTTGTCCGGAGGTGATCTCGTCGCAGATCACCACCCGAGGGCGGGCGATGAAGGCGGCCGCGATCGCGATCCGCTGCCGCTGTCCGCCGCTGAGCTCGCCGGGGTAGCGACCGAGCAACCCGGTGTGCAGCTGCACTGCGTCGATCATCGACAGGACGGCATCGTTGCGTTCGCCTACAGACCCGTCGAGGAACTTCGTCGAGATGTGCTGCAGATGCGCACCGACCGTTCGTCTCGGGTTCAGCGACCCGGATGCGTTCTGGAAGATCAGTTGGATGTCACGCCGTTGTTGGGTGCTGCGGTCCCGAGGATCCTCTGGCAATACTGCGCTGCCCAACGAGATGGCACCGCTGTCTGCGCGGAGGAGGCCGGCGAGCGCTCGACCGAGCGTCGACTTGCCGCTGCCGCTCTCGCCGACCAACGCGGTCACCGAGCCGTCGACAACCCACAGGTCAACGGAGTCGACGGCCACGTGCCGACGTCCGTTGCGGTGATACGAACAGGTGAGGCCGGCAACGTCGATCGCCGGAGTCAGCTCGACGATGGTGCGCACCTTCACCGGCTGACGCGACGACGCCAACGAGAGCTCGTCCCGGCGCACGCATCGAACCGAACGGTCCCCCGCAACCTCGACGAGGGGAGGTTCGGCGTTGACGCACACCGCTGCCGCGTGGGCACAGCGGTCGGCGAAGCCGCATCGGCCGACCACTGTTCGACCGGGCGCCGTGCCGGGGATCCCGGCGGCCACGACCGGGCGAGTGTGCGAGGGCACGCTGTCGAGCAGCGCACGCGTATATGGATGCATCGGCGCCGTCACGACGTCGACGATCGGGCCTTGCTCGACGATCTCGCCGGCGTACATGATCGCCAGATCGTCGGCGATCTCGGAGAGGAGACCGAGGTCGTGGGTGATGAACAACGCAGCAACCTGTCGATCGTCGACGAGTTGACGCAACACGCCGGCCACCGTCTGCTGGGTGGTGACGTCGAGCCCGGTGGTGGGCTCATCGAGGATCAACACGCCGGGTTCGGGGGCCAACGCCAGCGCGATCGCGATTCGTTGCAGCTGCCCACCGGAGAACTCGTGCGGATAGCGGCCAAGCGCCGCGGTGGGGTTGGTGATTCGGGCGGCCGTGAGGAGCTCGATCGCCCGCCGATCTGCCTTCTGGTGACCGAGGCCGGCGTTGAGCTTCAACGTCTCGCGGAACTGCGAGCGGATCCTGTACGACGGATGCAATGACCCGCCGATCTCCTGCGGTACGTACCCGATGCGCCTGCCCCACACCCGCCGAAGCTCGGTTGAGCCGAGAGCACCCAGATCCACCCCGTCGAGGGTGATGGTGCCCGACGTGCGGATCTGCACATCGTTGTTCCAACCAAGCGCAGCCAGCGCTGCGGTCGACTTGCCGCTGCCACTCTCACCGGCGAGGCCGAGGATCCGCCCCCGTCCCAGCCCGAACCCGACGTTGCGCAAGACGTTGACCCGCCCGTTCGGAGTCTCGTAATCGACACAGAGGCCGGCGACCTCGAGCACCGGGGCGACGGCACTCATGCCGCGCTCGTGCGGTGGAGGTCGCGGGCGAGCCGCTGAGCAAGCACATCAGAGAGCAGGTTGACGCTGACCGCAAGCGCCGCGGTGAGCAGCGCGGGTACGAGCGGCGCCCAGGGGTTGGAGCGAAGCAACAGCTTGTTCTCGGCGACCATCAGGCCCCAGCTCGAGGACGGCGGGCTGGCACCGAGCCCGAGGAAGTTGAGCGTGGCCATGAACATGATGACGTTGGACAGGCGCGCGGCAAATTCGACGATCAGCTGTCCCGACACATTCGGCATCACCTCGCGGAGCACCACTTCGAGGGTCGAGTCACCACGGGCCCGCGCAGCCGCGACGTAGTCGGTGCTCACCACGGCTGCCGTCGCACCGCGCACCACTCGCACGATGCGCGGGACGAAGAAGATGGACGTGACAACGACGAGCACAACTGTGGATGCGCCGAACGCCGAGATGAAGACGATAGCCATCAGCAGTGGAGGCAACGAGATGAGCACGTCAACGGCTCGTGTGCTCACGCGCTCTGATCGCCCGCCGACGTAGCCGGCCCACATGCCGACTCCTGCGCCCACCACAAATGCGGCGACCGTGGCAATCGAGGGCACGATGATCACGTCGAGACCGCCGTGCAGCACACGACTCAACAGGTCGCGACCGAGCTGATCGGTGCCCAGCCAGTGGTGGACCGAGGGCTGCAAGCGTGGCTTGGCAACGATCGCCACAGGGCTGTACGGAGCAACGAACCGGCCGAACACGGCGGCGCCCACCGTGATGACGAAGAGAACGGCGCCGACGGTTCCGGGCACGGCGAGCCGCCTGGGACGCTGTCCGCGAGGCCGGGCGAGCCGACACGGCAACAACGCTCATCGATGTTCGCCTTGACGAAGACGTGGGTTCAGCATTACGACAACCAAGTCGGCGATGACGTTGACAGCCACGAGAAGGCCAGCCGTGACGACCGCAACTGCTTCGACCATGGGCAGGTCGTTGTCTTTCACTCCTGTCACCAGCAGCGTGCCGAGGCCCGGGTATGCAAACACGCTCTCGACGACGATGACCCCTCCGAGAAGGTAGATCGCGTTCAACGCAACGACGTTGACGACCGCTGAGCTCGCCACGGGCAACACGTGCCGCCATCGCACTCGACGTTCCGGCACCCCGCGGAGGCGAGCGGCCCGCACGAACGGTGCGTCGGACGCCTCGATCACACCCAGGCGAGCGAAACGGAAGACGTACGACACGGCCGCGAGGCCGAGCGTGACCGACGGCAACACGAAACCCTCCCAGCCACCTCGGTTGACGTTGTTGCTCAGCACGGGCAACAGGTGGAGGCGTGATGCGAACACGTACACGAGGGTCAGGCCGAGCACGAACTCGGGGATGGCGCTGACGGTGATCGACCACAGGTTGGCGGTCAGATCGAAGGCTCCTCCGGGTCGTCTGGCCGCGCGCATCGCCATCGGAATCCCGATCAGCACGCTGATCGCCACAGCGAGACACGCGAGGATCGCCGTGTTCTCGAGGCGCGACCAGAGTTGATCGGTGATGCTGCGATGCGAGATGACCGACTTCCCGAAGTCGCCATGAATGATGCCGTTCCCCCAGCGCAAGTAGCGGGTGACGGCAGGGTCGTTCAGCCCGTATTGCTCACGAAACACCTCGCGCTGCTGTGCGGTCGATTCGTTGCCGAGGGCGGTGCGCGCCGGGTCTCTGGGGAGCACCTCCACCGCGGCGAACACCACGACGCTGGCGACGAACACAGTGGCGAGCGCGACGAGCAGTCGACGAATCAATGCACGGAGGAACCCGGGCCATCGGCGCTGCGGACGCGGGTTGTCAACGGCGCCCGGGCTGTCGCAGTCGAGATCGACCAGCGTCACGCCACCGTCGCCTGGTCGATCTCCAGGAAGAACACGGGGTTCGTCTTGACGCCGCTGACGGATTTGCTGATGCCCGACAACCTCGGGAAGTGTGCCGGGATGATCGTCGTATCGCTTTCGGCGATCAACTGCTGCGCCTTGGTGTAGCTGGCGATCTGCTCGGAGAGCACGGTGGTCTGTCCAGCTGCGGTGATCGCCGCATCGATGTCGGGGTCGGTCCGCTTCGACTGGTTCCAGCTCCCGGCAGACAGAAACACCAGCTTCAAGATCTCGTCGGGATGCCGTCGCAGGTACGTGTTGGAGTACGAGGGCTTGATCAGCCACGAGTCGTCCCAGTACGTGGCACCCGACTCTGGCGTGATCTGGAACCGGATGCCGGCCTCAGCCAACTGTTGTTGGGCTACCTGCAGGAACGCCATCGTGCTCGTCTCATCGGAAAGACCGACCACAGCAGGCAGGTCGACCCCGTCGGGGAAGCCCGCCGAGGCGAGCAAGGCCTTCGCTGCGGCGACGTCACGCTTCGGCTCAGGAAGGCCGCCGAAGAACTTGTCCTGCTCAGCGATCGGTGTGTCATACCCAATCGTGCCATACCCACCGAGCGCGTTGTCGATGATCTGCTGGCGATCGACTGCGAGCTTGATCGCCTTCACCACCTCCGGCTTGTCGAACGGGGCAACCGTAGAATCCAGTGCCAATGACAGCCAGCGGGCGTTGGGTTGTTCCAGCACGGTGTAGCCGTCGGCGCCCGTGACATCGGGAGCTGATCCGAGCGGGATCTCGAACACGAGATCGGCGTCGCCCGCGAGCAGCGAGGCGATTCGTGATGCGTCGTCGGCGACGTTGGTGATGACGACTTCGTCGAGCAGCACCGTGTTTCGCCAGAAGTCGGGATTTCGTTCGGCCACGAAACGCTGCCCGGGCTCCAGTGACTTGAACTTGAACGGGCCGGTGCCAATGGGCGTGGAGAAGTCGGTGGTGTCGGCCTTGTAGATCCGAGCAAAGCGGGTGGCCATCGAGTTCGGGAAGAACACATAGGCCTTGGCAAGGTCGAAGCGAATCGTGGAGTCGTCGACGACCACGATCCCGGTCGGCAGCAAGATGTCCGCCAGCTGACCTGCCAACGAGTTGCCGGATCCCGCGTCCGGGTCGAGCGCCCGGTTGATCGAGAAGGCCACATCCTTCGTTGTCAACGCCGAACCGTCGTGGAACTTCACACCCGGGCGTAGGACGAAGGTCCACGTCTTGCCCTCATCAGGCGAATCGAAGGAGGCTGCCAACCGAGGCTGCGGGATCAGTTGCTCATCGAGATCGACGAGCGCCTCGTAGATCAGCGGCGATGCGAGTATTTGAAATGCACGCTCCATCGCCAGCGGATCGAGCGTGTCGTTGGGGCTGCCATCGGAGGCAATGATTCGTAGCGAGCCACCGGAGACTGCGGCCGAGGTGGTCTCGGTCGTGTCGTCAGGAGCAGGCCCCGCCGTCGACGAGCCCGATGCAATCGGCGTGGTGTCTCCGGCAGCCCCAGTGGTGGCGGCCGGCGATGCGCCCTTGTTGTCGGAACCACAGGCGGCCAGGCCGACGGCCGCGGCTCCGGCCCCGACGAACTGCAGGAACTGTCGGCGGCTTGCTGACATATCACTCACCATCTGAATCTCCCCCGAAGATCGAGTCGCCGCCCGACTCGGCGGCTGCATGGGCCAGTCTTCTGGAAATCGACCTATCTGTCGATGGGGACTTCAAGCTGATGATAATCTCGTTTCCAGATGGATCTTCGCCAGCTCGAATACCTCTTGGCGGTGATCGACGAAGGCACGTTCACGCGGGCCTCGGCACGTCTGCACATCGCCCAATCGGCTGTGTCGCACCACATCGGTGTGCTCGAGGCCGAGCTCAACGTGTCGCTCCTGCGGCGCGTCCGTCCCAGGGTGCGCCCGACCCCGGCCGGTGAGGTGTTTGCGGCCCGCGCTCGGCGCATCCTCGCCGAAGTTGCGTCGGCTCGCGACGAGATCGCCAGCCTCAGCGGGCAGATCATCGGCGACGTCGCCTTTGGCGCCACGATTCCGGCGGCGTCGCTCGACATCGCTCAGATCATCGCCAAGTTCCGTCGTAGCTATCCGGGTGTTCGTGTTCGATTGCGCGAGGGCACGGGTCCGGAGCTCGCCGACATGATCCGCGACGACACGATCGACCTTGCCGTCGTTTCGATCGACCCGCCCCTCTTGCCACGCGGTCTCACCGGTGTCGTGGTCGACAGCGACGACCTTGTCCTAGCCGGCCCGAACGGCCACCCGCTGTCGCACTTCGAGCGGATCTCGGTGAAGATGCTCGACGGCATCGAATTGATCAGCTTTCGGCAGGGCGCAGGCCTTCGATCGGCCGCCGACGTCGTGCTGCAAGAGGCCGGCGTCACTCCGAACGTCGTCATCGAATCAAACGAGATGCCGGTGCTGCTCGGTCTCGTCGCCAACGGTCTCGGCGTCGCCATCTTGCCGAAAGCCTTCGTCGACCAGACGCAACTCCCGCTCTGGAGTCGTCCGCTCGAGCCGGCCATTCGACCGGCACTCACACTCGTCTGGCGACAACACCGACGGCGTCCACCCGCCGTCGACGCGTTCCTCCGCCACCTCCTCGCCAACGCACCACGTGCCGACGCAGCCGAAGCCGGGGCCGACCGTCTGGCGCCCGCAGCATCCACTCCGATCTGACACCCCTCAGACACGGACCCTTCATCTCGCGATCGAGCGGAGGAAGCGCGAGATTCGTCTGGCGCTGCGCACAACGAACGACCGACGGGGACAGTTGTAAAGGGTTTCCTTGACATCTGGGTGACGCTGCGCCAGTCTGCAGGTCTAAAGGGTTTCCTTCAGATAGGGGTCGATGTGTCAAATTTGGAGCGGATCAAGATCAGCGATGTTCGGGTCTTGGCCGCGCTTGCCCACCCGATCAGGCTGGCGATCCTGCACTTGCTGATGACCGTCGGCGATCGGACGGCGACCCAGTGCGCCGACGTGGTCGATGCATCTCCGTCGGCGTGCAGCTATCACCTGCGACACCTGGAAGGGTTCGGGCTCGTCGCCAGAGTCGCCAACACCAACGACGAGGCGGTCGATGGCCGAACTCGCCGGTGGCGTTGTGTCGCCTCCGGCTTCGATTTCGGCGTGCCACACAGCACCGCATCGCCCGAACTGCTGGCAGCGAGCGCAGCACTGATTGCAACCAGTCTCGAGGAGAACGACCGTCTGATTCGCCACTACTTGTCCCATGCCGATGAGGTGCCCGCGTCGTGGCAGGACGCCGCGTCGTTCGCCACCTACGCGCTGTCCGTGACTCTGGAGGAGCTGAGACACGTCGTCGCCGCCATTGACGAGATCGTTCGTCCGCTTCGCCAGGCGACACGCGACGACGCTCCGACCGATGCTGTCTCGGTACGTCTGTCGCTCGCCGCGTTCCCACGAACGGATCTCGGGTGACCGAGCACCTCACAGCGGACAATGGTGAACCCGTCGTTGCGACACCACCGTCGCCGTGGCGTACCCGCGACTTCCGCCTCGTCTGGACCGGCGGGTTCGTCAACGACATCGGCGACTGGTTGCTGCTCGTCGCGCTCCCGGTCTATGTCTTCATCAAGAGTGGATCAGGCGCCGCCACCGCGATCTTGTTCGTCGTCGAGTTGGTCGCCGCACTCGTGCTCGGCCCTGTCGGCGGGAGCCTTGTAGATCGTTGGGACCTTCGCCGAACTCTGATCGCAACCAACGTGGCGCAAGCGATCACACTGACGCCTTTGCTGGCCGTCACCGGATCCCGGATCTGGCCGGCGTATCTGGTCGTCGGCGCCCAGGCGATCCTCACACAGATCAACAATCCAGCGTCTGTCGCCTTGCTCCCGCGGGTCGTCACGCCCGACCAACTCACAGTCGCCAACGCCGCCAATTCGACCAGTTCGAGCCTGGCACGCCTCATCGGCTCCCCGCTCGGAGGTCTCGCCGTCGGCCTCGGCGGAATCGGAACCGTCGTGGTCATCGACGCAGCCACATTCCTGGCGGTCGCGATTGCGACCACACTCGTGCGAACCGACACCAGCCCGATCACCACCGACAACGACACCGGCGATGTCGTCGCCAGCGGCGTCCGTGCCGGCCTCCGCGCCATCCGCGCCCAGCGCACGTTGCGATCGATGCTCCTCATCGACGCCCTCGGCCAGATCGCGCAGGGTTTCTTCTTGGTGCTGTTCGTCGTGTTCGTCGTCCGACAACTCGGCGGTGGCGGAGTCGAGGTCGGAATCATCCGTGGCAGCATGGCGGTCGGGGCAATACTCGGTGCGACCGTCATCGGAAGGTCAGCGAAGCGATGGGAGCCGACGCAGCTCCTCATGTTCGGCTACCTCGGCATGGGCGCCGTCTCCGTCCTGTTCTGGAACGCCCCAACTGTGACCACGCAGGTATGGCTGTACCTCCTGCTGTTCGGCCTGTCGGGAATCCCTGGTGCTGCACTTGGAATCGGCCTGTTCTCAGCGCTCCAAGGGCTCAGCCCGGCCGGCATGCTCGGTCGCGTTGTCGGCATGGCCGGCGCACTCGACGCGCTCGCCCGAGCGTGCGGATCGCTCCTCGCCGGAATCCTCATCAGCCGCACCAAACTCGTGGTGCTGCTCGACATCCAATCGGGAATCTACGTCGCTTGTGGCGCACTCGTATTTCTCGTCATCCGCAGCCACCCGCGCCAGCAACCAGATGAGGAGAGGGTCAGCCGGAGGACCGGCGAGCACTGAAGCCGGGCAGCGGACGAGTCGGCTGCGAACCGCCCGACTGCTCCGGCAGGCTGGTTGGGATCGATATCACGCCACCAGTGGCAAGAATCGCGCCCGACCAGCCCCATTGGGATCGATATCACGCCGGCGGTGGCAAGAATCGCGCCCGACCCGGGGTGGATGACAGCACCCAGAGCCGGGGATCTGTATCTTCGACCCTTCGCTTCACATCGTTCGGGAAAGCCTCGAAATTCAACTGCTGACAAATCGCGGACAAATGGCCTTTCGAGGCCTATCGGACCGGTCCTAGGAACTCTCTGAGCAGGGCATATCCGCTCGCAAGATGGTGTCGAAGGGGGGACTTGAACCCCCACGAGATTTCTCTCACCAGCCCCTCAAGCTGGCGCGTCTGCCTATTTCGCCACTTCGACGTGGTGGGGTATTGAGGATAACGCAGGCTCAGGTGCGGACCAACAGGAATCCAAGAGCGACCACCGAGAAGATCCAGACCAGGGCCAATACGGTCGTGATGCGGGTCAGGTTACGCTCCGCAGACGTCGAGCCGAGGGCTGCACCGCCGCCGCCACCGAACATGTCGGACAGCCCGCCGCCACGGCCGCTGTGCATCAGCACACCGGACACCATGCCCACCATCGACACGATGTTGAGCACCACAGTCAGATACATCACGAAGTCGCGCACGGTTTGTCAGCCTAGCGTGGGTTCTCAGCGAGCGACCGCTGGCGCCATCACGGAAACGGCTTCGGGGAAGTAGCAGGCGACCATGTGGCCCGAGCCTTTGTCGACCAGCAATGGCTCCTCGTCGGCGCACACGTCTTGGGCCTTCGGGCAACGGGTGCGGAAGCGACAGCCTGACGGCGGGTTGACCGGGCTCGGCACATCACCCTTCAAGACGATGCGCTGGCGATCACGCTCGATCGTGGGGTCGGGCTCGGGTGCAGCCGACAGCAATGCCTGCGTGTACGGGTGCATCGGCGTGTTGTAGATCAGCTCGGCCGGGCCGGTCTCCATCACCTTGCCGAGGTACATCACGGCAACCGTGTCGGAGATGTGGCGCACGACGGACAGGTCGTGAGCGATGAACAGATAGGACAGCCCGAGGCGGGCCTGCAGGTCCTGCAGCAGGTTCATCACGCCGGCCTGGATGCTGACGTCGAGGGCCGAGACCGGCTCGTCGAGCACGATCAGCTTCGGCTCCAACGCCAACGCACGAGCAACACCGACGCGCTGACGCTGACCGCCGGAGAACTCGTGCGGGAACCGCTTGGCGTGGTCCGGCGCCAGGCCGACCAGCTCGAGCAACTCGGCGACTCGCTCGCCGTGGTTGCCGGGAACCTTGTGCACCTGCAGCGGCTCGGCGATGGCGTTGCCCACCGTCAACCTCGGGTCGAGCGAGGCATACGGGTCCTGGAACACCATCTGCATCTCTTGGCGCAGCGGTTGCAGCCGAGCCCGCGACATGCCGACCAGCTCGGTGCCGTTGTACTTCACCGAACCCGAGGTCGGCACGAGCAACTGCAGCACGCATCGGGCAACGGTCGACTTGCCCGAGCCACTCTCGCCCACCAGACCGAGTGTCGTGCCGGACTCGATGGAGAAGCTGACGTTCGACACAGCTTGCACGATGCCGCGGATGACCCGAATGCCCTGCAACTGCCTGATCGGGAAGACCTTGACCAGGTTGGCGACGTCGAGGACCGGCGTCGTCGACGGCGGATCACTGGTGATCTGATCGGCAGGTGCGTTCACGCGACCCCTTCGGGGAGCAGTTCTTCGGCGCGGACACAGGCGGTTTCCAGCCCGAGCAACGGATGCAGTTCGGGGATCTCGCCGGCGCAGATCTCCTCGGCGTATGCACACCGCGGTCGGAACGCACAGCCGGACGGCGGACGAAGCATGTTCGGTGGCGCACCGGGAATGGGGGTCAGGCGGTGCCGGCCCAACGTGGGCAGGCTGGCCAGCAGTCCTCGAGTGTAGGGGTGCGTCGGATTGCGGAAGATCGATTCGACGTCGCCGCGCTCCACACTGCGACCGGCGTACATGACCTGCACCCGGTCGGCAATGCGGGCCACTACTCCGAGGTCGTGGGTGATGAACACCACGCTGGCGTGGAACTTGTGCTGGATCTCCTGGATGACATCGAGGATCTGGGCCTGCACCGTCACGTCGAGCGCCGTGGTCGGCTCGTCGGCGATCAACACGTCGGGGTCGTTGGCGATGGCAATCGCGATCATGACGCGCTGGCGCATACCGCCGGAGAACTCGTGTGGGTACTGCGACGCTCGGGTTCTCGGCTGCGGGATGCCGACGATGTCGAGCAGTTCCACCGAACGATCCCAGGCGGCCGCCTTGGTCATGTCGCTGTGACTGCGGATCATCTCCGAGACCTGGTGTCCGATCTTGTGCGTCGGGTTGAGCGCTGACAGCGGGTCCTGGAAGATCATCGAGATGCGCTTGCCGCGCTGCTTGCGCATCTCGGAGTTGCTCATGCCCACCAGCTCGTCGCCATGCACCTTCACCGAGCCCTCGATCTTGGCGGTCTTCGGCAACAGGCCCATGGCAGCGAGGAACGTGACCGACTTGCCCGAACCGCTCTCGCCGACGACGCCGAGCATCTCCCCCGCGGCGACGGTCACGTCAACGCCGCGCACCGCCTGCACGTCGCCGCTCTCGGTCGGAAAGGTGACCCGCAGGTCGCGGATCTCGAGTACTGGTTGTTCGTCGATCACGCCCGACTCATGTCTGCCTTGGGATCGAACGCGTCGCGCAACCCGTCACCGACGAAGTTGATCGCGACGATGGTGATCACCAGCAGAGCGCACGGGAACACCACCAGCCACCAGTAGCCGGACAGCACGCCACTCTTGGACTGGGCGATCAGCAGGCCCCACGTCGTGCGCCCCTCACCCGGGCTGGGCCCGTAGCCGAAGAACGACAGCGTCGATTCGGCGAGGATGGCGCCGACCACCGACAGCGACAACGCCACCATGATCGGGCCCAAGGCGTTGGGGATGAGGTGTCGGAACATGATGCGCGGCCCACTGGCACCAACAGAACGCGATGCCTCGATGAACTCGCGCTCCTTCAACGACAGCACCACCCCGCGCACGATTCTGGCCACCGCCATCCATCCGACAGCGGATAACAACAGGACCATGAATCGCACCGATGTCTTGTCGCCCATGACGACCTTGATGAACGATATTTCCGCCAGCACGTTGCGCAGTACGAGGAGCGAAACCAGGATCGGGAACGCCAGGAAGATGTCGGTGATGCGCATCAAGACGTCGTCGAGCAGCCCGCCCAGATAGCCGGCGAGGGCGCCGACGATCGTGCCGACCGTGCAGGCGATCAATGCCACGGCGATGCCGATCATGATCGAGACCCGGCCGCCGTAGAACACCCGGCTGAACAAATCGCGGTTGAGGTCGTCGGTACCGAACCATGCCTTCGCGCTGGGTGGCGAATGGATGTACGTCGACGCCGTCTTGGGCAGTCGTTGTGCCTCGCCGTACCGGGCCGGGATGCTGGGGAACAGGCACATGAACATCACGATGAGCAGCAGGACCAATGCGACCATCGCGACTCGGTTGCGCTTGTAGTGACGCAACGCCAAGCGGAACGGTGACAACGACTCGCCGCCGACACCTTCGGACTCGTCGCGAAGGCTGAGGCCGGTGAGGTCGGCGTCAGTGTTGTCCTTGATCGCAGCGGCTGCCCCGGAAGCGGGCATCTCGGTGCTCTCGAGGTCGGAAGTGTGATCGATCTCAGTCAAGGCGGATCCTCGGGTCAAGGACGGCATAGAGCACGTCGGCGAGCAGGTTGGCAAGAATGACCCCGAGGACGACGAACACCATCCAAGGCATCAGCTGTGGGAAGTCACCGTTTGTATAGGCGGTCAAGAAGAAGTCGCCCATCCCCTTGTTTTCGAAGATCCGCTCGGTGATGATGAGGCCTCCGATGATGCCGCCGATGTCGATGGCGGCCACCGTGACGATGGGGATCAACGCATTGCGCAAGGCGTGACGCACCAGGATGCGGCGTTCACTGACTCCCTTGGCTCTTGCCGTGCGCAGGTAGTCGCTGTTCTTGACCTCGAGCAGGGAAGCCCGCATGTACCGGGAGTACACGGCGATGATCTGAATGGCAACGACGGTGATGGGCAGGATCAGGTACTTGATCCTGAGGACGAGATCGAAACCTTTGTGGCCCGGTGGGTACACCCCCGACGTCGGCAGGAGCGGTTTGCTCAACCCGAGCCAGCGGGTCAAGGTGATGGCAAAGAACAGTTGCAGCAAGATGGCGCTGACGTAGGGCGGGATCGAGATCCCGATGAATGCGGTCGTGGTCGACGTCTGATCGAACAGTGAGCGCGGGCGCATCGCCGAGAAGATTCCGATGCCGAGCCCGAAGAGCAGCCCGACACCCGTGGCCAGTGTGCCGAGCACGAGGGTGTTGGCCATCGCCGCCTTCAGCTCGGGCCACACCGGGCGACTGCCCTTGATGGAGCGGCCCCAGTTGAACGTGACGAAGTGATGCAACCAGCTGAAGTACTGCGACACGATGTTGCCCGTGAGGCCATTGGTCTCTTTGTACTGCTGGATCTTCTTCGGAGTCGCCCGCGGGTTGAGCCGTAGGTAGCTCTGCACCGGGTCGGTCCCGATGCGAATGGCGATGAAGACGAGAAACGTGATGATGAACAATGTGGGGATGGTCCACATGAGCCTTCGTGCGACGAATCTGATCATCGTGGGCGCACCTCCGAATAGTCGACGCGTACAGGGTATTGCAGAGCGGGGCCGGCAATTCGCCGGCCCCGCTCACACTAGGTCATTTCTTCAGCGTATGGCTGCTTGTGTCAGCCAAGCGCAATGTCAGGCTCGCCGGTGACGAGCTGGGTCGCCTCGTAAGTGCCCTGCGACGTGGTTGCCCACACCGTCGGGAGAACCTTGAAGCCGGTCGTCCACTCGTACCACGACGAGTTGGCGCACTCGGTGATCGGGTTGAGGCACTCTGGCCACTGCTCGGCGCCGACAACGATCTGGCCATCGCCATTGGAGTCGGTCCACTCGTTGATGTTCTGGAACGCCTGGTAGTTGGCTGCGTCCTTGTCGACCGGGCCACCGACCTGATCGGTACGCCATGCGGCGATGTTGGGGAACTGGTACAGCGGCAGCATGACCGCGTCGTCGGCCAAGGCCTTGGCGATCTGGTGGATGAGATCGGCACGCTTGGTCTCGTCAACCGTCTGGTCGGACTGGGTCATCAACTTCGAAGCGTCCTCGTTGCACCAACCGGAGGAGTTCTGGCCCTGGTTGTTGTTGTCGGGGCCGGGAACCTGCGAGCACGCCATGATGCCGGTGACCGTGGGGTCAGGGCTGGCCGTGTTGATGTACATGGCCATGTCGTACTTCAGTGCTGGGAGGCGCTGCTGGAAGTAGCAGGCTGCGTCGCAGTTGTCGGCCTTGATGTTGAAGCCGGCCTTCTGCAGCTCAGGAATCATGAGGGCCTGGGTCGACTCACGTCGGGTGTTACCCGAGTTGATGATCCAGTGGATCTCCGGCGCAACGCCGTCCTTCGCCCACATGCCATTGCCGTCCTTGGCCCAACCAGCATCGGTCAGGATCTTCTCCGCGCCAGCGGCGTCGAAGTAGCCGTCGGTGCCGTCTGCCTTGCCGAAGACCGTGTCATCGCACCACGGGCCGATGGTCGGAACCCACAGGCCACAGTTCAGCAGCGGCCCGCCTGGGAAGATCGGGTCGTAGATGTTGGCGAGGATCAGGTTGCGGTCGATCGACTTGGCGAACGCATGACGGAAGTCGGCGTCCTTGAAGGCGCACGAGCGGGTCTCGTCAGGTGTGCAGTTGGCGTCTTCCTGGAAGTACAGGCCTTCGTAGTTCGTGCCGTAGCCAGGGGTCGACTTGATGTTCGGATCGTTCAACGCATCGGTGATGCCGGCGTACGCCTGCGGGAAGATGAAGTCACTTTCACCGGAGACGAGCGAGGCGATCTCGGTGTCGCTGTCGGCCTTGGGGACCATGACGATCTTGTCGACCTTGCCTGCGTCGCTGCCGAAGTAGTTCGGGTTCTTCACCAGCACGAGCTGATCGAGGCTCCACGAATCAATCTTGTACGGCTGGCCCGAGAACGGGATGTTGTCGGCGAAGTCGGACGAAACGTCGTTGCAGTCGGAGACCGCGTCAGCCTTGATCAGGTTGATGAACAGCGTCTTGTACGGCGCGTACACCTCGGAGAACTTGACGACGACCTGGTGGTCATCGGTGCCCTGCTCGATCGATGTGATCTTGTCGTATCCCGTGGTGCTCAATGAGCCAGGGGTGTTCAGCGTTGCGTCAACGGTGCATTTGAAGTCGGCGAACGTGATCGGTGAACCGTCATCCCAAACAGCCTTGGGGTTGATGTTCATCGTCAACGTCATCGCGGCTCCGCCGCTTTGAGCGGCAGTGGTCTCAGTGCCGCCGGCGGTGGTCTCGGTTGGGGCTGCGGTCGTCTCGGCTGCGGGTGTGGTGCCAGTGGTGGCACCGGTGGTGGCATCCGAGCTCTTCGAGTCGCTACCGCATGATGCGGCGATGAAGGCGATGCCGACGGCCATTGCAGCGAATCGAGTGCTGCGTTTCGTGATCCTCACGTGGGTGTTCCTCCTATGTGAACGGAGGGAGGTGGGTCTCGGTCGAAACAACAAGGCGAGCAGAACGCTCGTCGGGAAGCTCAACCACACTCTCACACCGTCCTCCCCGATCGGAGTGAGCGCAGCCAACATAGCACCGTTGCTTACCGACCGGTAGCCACGACGTTCCGATCGGACAAAAAGTCGGACGGAAAATTCCGACCGCGATGCGCAGGTTCTACGTCCCGAGCTTGCAGATGCGGGCGAACTCGTCGGGGTCGAGGCTGGCCCCACCGACCAATGCACCGTCGATGTCGGGCTGGCTGATCAGTTCGGCGATGTTCGCAGATTTGACACTGCCCCCGTACTGGATCCGTACCGCCTCGGCGGCGTTCTCGCCGGCGAGTTCGAGGATGCAGCCGCGGATCGCCGCGCACACCTGCTGGGCGTCTTCCGACGTCGCGGTCCGGCCGGTGCCGATCGCCCAGATCGGCTCGTAGGCCACGACCAGGGAGGCGATCTTGTCGGGCTTGAGGCCGTCGAAGGCAGCACGGATCTGCCCGATCACCTTGGCTTCGGTAGCACCGGCCTCGCGCTCTTCGAGCGTTTCGCCGACGCAGACGATGGGCGTCATCGAATTGCGTTGGATCGACACCAGCTTCTTGGCGACGTCTTCGTCGGTCTCACCGAAGAGTTGCCGACGCTCGCTGTGCCCGACGATCACGTACTGCACGTTGAGCTTGGCGAGGAAGAGCGGCGACACCTCGCCGGTGAAGGCTCCCTTGTCCTCCCAGTGACACGACTGGGCCCCGACTGCGAACAACAGCTTGTCTGCGTCGATCACCGTCTGCACGCTGCGAATGTCGGTGAACGGCGGATGAATGCTGACATCGACGTGCTCGAGGTCGTCCTTGGTCACCAGGTAGGCCAGCTTCTGCACACACTGGATCGCTTCGAAGTGGTTGTTGTTCATCTTCCAGTTCGCCGAGATCAATGGCCTACGCATTGGGTGCACCACGCAGTGCTTCCAGGCCGGGCAGGTCGCCGAACTCGAGCAGCTCCAGCGACGCTCCCCCACCGGTCGACACGTGGTCGACGTCGTCGTCGAGGCCGAATTGCGCCAATGCAGCGGCGCTGTCGCCGCCGCCCACCACCGTGAACGCCTTGGTGTCGGCCATCGCCTGCGCAACCGTGCGCGTGCCGGCCTCGAAGCGTGGATCCTCGAACATCCCCATCGGTCCGTTCCAAAAGACGGTGCGAGCTTCGATGATCACGTCGCTGAACGCCGCCGCGGTGCCCGGCCCGATGTCGAGCCCCTTTGCACCGTCAGGCAGGTTGCGACCGAACGTGGAGAAGTTGCCGGCCGCATCGAGGCCGACGATGTCGTCGGGCAGGTGGATCGTCTTGCCGCCCGCGGCCGACTCCGCCAGCAGGCGGCGACATGTGTCGAGCTGATCCGGTTCCCACAGCGAATCGCCGATCTGGTTGCCCTGTGCGGCGAGGAAGGTGAAACACATTGCTCCACCGATGACCAGCTCGTCGACGACCTTCAACAATGCTTCGACCACGCCCAACTTGTCGCTGATCTTCGCACCGCCGAGCACGGCGACGAACGGGCGCTTCGGATCGTTGCGCAGGCCGAGCAGCACATCGACCTCTTTCTGCATCAGCAGCCCCATCGCCGACGGCAGCGTCCGCGGCGGGCCGACGATCGAGGCATGAGCGCGATGGCACGCACCGAAGGCATCGTCGACGTATGCGTCGAAGCCGGTGACCAACGACGCGACGAACTGCGGGTCGTTGCTCTCCTCGCCCGGGTCGTAGCGCAGGTTCTCGAGCAGCTCGACGCCGGGCGCCAACTCGCCGAGGCGGGCCCGCACGGCATCCATCGAGTACTTCGGGTTCGGCTTGCCCTTCGGGCGGCCGAGGTGCGACGCGCACACCACGTGCGCGCCGCGGCTGGTGAGCCACTCGATCGTCGGGAGAGCGGCACGGATGCGGAAGTCGTCGGTGATGACACCGTCGTCCATCGGAACGTTGAAGTCCGTGCGGACCAAGACACGCTTGCCCCGCACGTCGCCGAGATCGGAGAGCGTGGGGATGCGGCTCATTTCCGTTTCTTCGGCATCTTGCTGTGGGCGTACAACGTGGTGTCGATCAAGCGGTTCGAGTAACCCCACTCGTTGTCGTACCACGCCAACACCTTGACCATCTTGCCCATGCTCATCGTCAGACCGGCGTCGAAGATGCTGCTGTGCGGGTCGGTGACGATGTCGCTGGAGACGATCGGGTCCTCGGTGTACCGCAGGATCCCCTTCAACGGTCCGCTGGTCGCAGCCTTCTTGAACGCCGCGTTGATCTGACCCACGGATGCGGCCTTCGACAGATTGGCGGTGAAGTCGACGATCGAGCCCGTCGGCACCGGCACGCGCAACGACGTTCCATCGAGCTTGCCCTTCATCGCCGTCAACACCAGGCTCGTGGCGCGGGCTGCGCCGGTCGAGGTCGGGATGATGTTGATCGCCGCGCCACGCGCTCGACGGAAGTCGCGGTGCGGGCCGTCGACCAGATTCTGATCACCCGTGTAGGCATGGATCGTCTGCATCAGACCCTGCTCGACACCGAACGCGTCGTCGAGCACCTTCACCATCGGGACGAAGCAGTTGGTCGTGCAGCTGGCGTTGGAGATCACCTTCTGCGTCTTGAAGTCGAAGTCCTTGTGGTTGACGCCGTACACGATCGTGGCGTCAGCGCCGTCGCACGGCGCCGAGACGATCACGAGCGGTGCGCCACCGGCAAGGTGGCCGGCGGCGGCCTCACGCTTGTTGAAGTGGCCCGTCGACTCGATGACGATGTCGACGCCGAGATCGCCCCACGGCAGATTCTTCGGATCACGCTCCGAGAAGACCTTCAACACGTCGTCGTCGACCGAGATGCCCTCCTTGTGGGTCTTGACGGTGTTCGGAAGGACGCCCAGCACCGAGTCGTACTTCAGCAGGTGAGCCATCTCGTCCAGGGCGCCAAGGTCGTTGACAGCGACGAAGTCGATGTCGGCACCTCGCTTCTTGGCGGCGCGGAAGAAGTTACGGCCAATTCGGCCAAAGCCATTGATACCGACACGGACAGTCATGCGCGGTGGGTCCTTTCACATACAGCTCACATACAGCGGGAATGACCGAGGATAGTGCTCAGCGGGCGATGTCGCGATGCCCGGTCGTGACGGCGATGCCACGCGCGCGCAGCCGAGCCGCCAATTCCTCGGCGACGGCGACGCTGCGGTGGCGGCCACCCGTGCATCCCATTGCGATGGTCAGATAGGTCTTGCCCTCGGCTTCGTAGGCCGGGACCAGCGTGACCATCATCGACTCGAATTCGTCGAGGAACAGCGATGCATGAGAACGCTCCAAGACGAAATCGCGCACGGCAGGGTCGTGGCCCGTCAACGGCCGCAACGGTTCCTCCCAGTGCGGGTTCGGCAAGAAGCGGACGTCCATGATGATGTCGGCATCGAGCGGAAGTCCGTACTTGTAGCCGAAGCTCTCGACGGCGATCTGCAGGCGTTGACCATCGCCCGTCTGATCGAACGCGGCGATCAACTTGGCCTTCAGCTGGTGGATGTTGAGATCGGTGGTGTCGATCACCAGATCGGCCGCGCTCTTGACCGAATCGAGCAGCGAGCGTTCCAGCTCGATCGCTTCGACGAGGCCGTCGGCCTCTGCATCGAGGGGATGCTTGCGGCGCGACGAGTCGTAGCGCTTCACCAGCTCAGCAGTCTGCGCGTCGAGGAACACGATGCGTACCCGGTGACCCTCGCCACGAAGCGCGGCGACCTTCGGCAGCACGTCGACGTGTTGGCGGCCCGAGACCAGTGCCAGTCGATCGATGTCGCTGCTCGGCTTGCTGGCCAACTCGACGATGGTGTCGACCAGGGACGTCGGCAGGTTGTCGACGACGTACCAGCCGAGGTCTTCCAGCACGGCTGCCGCGCCCGAACGCCCAGCGCCCGACAACCCGGTGATCAGCGCAATGTCGGCCACTGCGCGACCATCGTATTGCCTAGAGCTTGCGGGTGCGGAGATACAGCAGACGCGGGATCGTCGCGGCGTCGAGGTACTCACTGGCGACGCGCGAGGAATCCGTCCGGCGGCGCGGGCTCCAGCATCCGCTCGATCAGCAGCCCGTTCTCGGCGAGGGTGTTGACGTACCGGCTGAGCGGTCGATGGATGAACGGGATGAACACGTCCTTCTCAACCTCTTCGTCACTCTCCTGCTCCACGAGATACGCGCCGATCCGCCAGTACTGCTCGGGTGGGTCGAGCACGTGATCGTCGATCCACCCGCTGTTCGGTGTCTGCAGCAGAGGATGGTTGAGGAAGAAGCAGAACCGACCGCCCGGCTGCAACACGCGGGCGACCTCGGCAATGGCCGAGTCGACCTCGCGAATGTGCTCGAAGACCAGACACGCCACGACGGCGTCGAAGCTGGCATCGGCAAAGGGCAAGGCGGCCGCCTCACTGCGGGCGAACGACGCACCGCCACGCTCAGCCGCCACGCTGACGCAGTTCCAGGTCGGGTCGATCCCGATGACGTCCGCACCCAGCCGTCCGGCTAGACGGCTGATCTGACCATCGCCGCAGCCGACGTCGAGCACTCGCCGCGCCTCCGCCAACTCCGCAGCTGCAAGCGGAAGGATCTGCTCCTCGTACTCCGGGTCGGCCCCCTCGGTGAACCCTTCGATCCACCATGCTGCGTGGGTCTCCCATAGGCTCTCCTCCGGCACACGATGATCGTACGGGCCGAAGCCCCGCTGTCATCAGCCGCCGTTCACGACCCACAATGTCGCTGCGCCGCACGTGTTGTCTCCGGTCACGCCGATCACCTTGGTGCTGCCGGCGTCTCCCCCGCCCAGTTGGACCTGCACTCCGCTCGTTGCAACCGATGCCCCCAGCGGGTCGAACACGGTGACAACCCCTTCGGACTCGGTCGCGCTGTAGCCGAACGGCCAGACAAACGAACTCCGTTTGACATCGAACTCCGCATACAGACAGTTGGCGGTGGAGTCGTACTGAATGGTGAATGTCCCGAGTGCCGCCATGCCTCCGCGATACCGTCCGGCCGCCGTGATGAGATCGACGGTGCCATCGACGGCCGATTGCCACGCCGGCAACTCCGAGAGTGGCCGATCGAGCAGCCGAATGAACGGGACAGGTACGACAGCAGGCAGTTGATCGAGCGCCGCACCGCCCGGCGCGTCGAGGGCTTCGATCGGTACGACCACACGGTTGCGTCGATCGCCGAACCCGTAACCGCCCTGGACGACGAACACGCCCTGGGTCACGAGGTCGCTCACCCGCGAGCTCGCGTCGAACAGCTGATCCTCGGTGAAGCTGATGGCCTCGTCGGACGCCGTCTCGTTGAACGGTGATTGGACTCGATTCACGGGTGAAGCCAACAAAAGCCTTCGCCCGTCGTACCAACCGCGTCCGACGACGAAGTCACCGGGCCGCCCATCGCCAGCGGGCCCGTCGACGACGATCCCGTAGTCGCATTCCGACTCCTCGCCCGGGCACACCGTTCCATCAGCACTCAACGTGCCCATGACGGCTACCGCGACGCCGCGTTCGTCGCTCGACAGTCCGAACTGCGCCGAGGTGCCGAGAACCGACGTACTGCTCGTTGCCTGGCCGCATGATGACAAGATCGTGAGACTCGCCGCCAGCACCCAACCAGGCCGCATCGGCTGATCGTACCTCAACGAGCTCTTGCGACTCCCGGGACGACCCATCAATTTTCTGCAACGACAGGCCGACCTGCCGCTGCGACAGGTCAACCTGTCGCTACAGGAAATTCACAGGTACGCCCCGCCCGTTCCGCACGGAAGGGCGGATACGGTCCCGCGGGCGGCTTCCCCACCGATTCGACTGGGGAAACATGTGGAACAACGAATCCGTCGGGAGCTGGTCGCGATGATCGACCACGCGCTGGGGGACGACCCCAAGCAGGCGCTGATCGCTGTCCGTCAGCTGAAGGACGAGGTGATGTGGTTGACGGAGCGCTCGGTTGCCCTCGCTCGGCGCGAAGGGTACGACTGGGGCCGGATCGGTCGCCTGCTGGCAATCACTCGCCAGTCGGCGCGAGAGCGGTTCAAGACCGCCCCGCCACGGCTGCCTCCGCACGTCGTCGCCCGCAATCGTTACCTCGCCGAACAGCGTCGGGGCGAGCGGTTGCTGAAACGCACCCAGGCGGGCACCTACCGCTCGCCGGATGACGAGGCCGTGCCTTGGTGAAACTTGGCGTAGACCGCTTCGGCAACTGCATCGGGCAGGAAGGACTGCGACTTCAACTCATCGAGCGACGCCTTCTTCACCGAGTTCACGCCTCCCATCACCTGGACCAGCTTCTTCTTGCGTGCTTCACCGAGACCCGGTATCCCGTCGAGTGAGCTGGCGGTCATTCTCTTGCCGCGCAGCTCGCGGTGGAAGGTGTTGGCGAAGCGGTGGGCCTCGTCGCGGATGCGTTGCAGCATGAACAGCGCCTCGCTGCCACGTGGCACCTCGACCGGCTCGCTGCGACCAGGGGTGTAGACCTCCTCGAAGCGCTTGGCCAGCGAAGCGATGGGGATCTCGTCGTAGAGGCCGAGCGAGCGCACGACACGCTCGGCGACGGCGAGCTGCCCCTTTCCTCCGTCGACGAGCAACAGCTGAGGCGGGTACGAAAACTTTCCGGGACGTTGACCGAGTTCGTTCAGAGGGCGGTCGCGCTCGGCCAGATAGGCGGTCAACCGGCGCGTCAACACCTCCTCCATGGCGGCGTAGTCGTCGTTCCCGGGCACGTCTTTGACCTTGAAGCGCCGATACTCGCGCTTGTTGGGCAGCCCGTCTTCCAGCACCACCATCGAACCGACGTAGTCACTGCCTTGGAGGTGGGCCATGTCGTAGCACTCGATGCGCAACGGCGCCTCCGGAAGCGCCAGGAGATCCTGCAGCTCGGTCAGCGCCCGGCTCCGGGCGTTGTGGTCGCCGGCGCGGCGCAGCCGATGGCGCATGAACTCTTCCTTGGCGTTGCGTGTGACGGTCTCGTGCAGATCACGTTTGTCGCCACGCATCGGCACGCGGATCTGTACCCGCGATCCGCGCACGTGGGTCAGCCACTCCTCGTACGTCGCCAGATCCTCCGGCTCCACGGGGACCAGCACCTGCTTCGGCACGCCGAGAGGAGGCTCGTCACCGTAGAGCTCTTCGAGGATGCGATCGACCAGGCCCCCCGGGCTCAACTCCTCCACCTTGTCGACAACGAATCCCTTGCGACCGACGACCCGGCCCTTGCGCACGTAGAAGATCTGCACCGCGGCTTCCAAGTCGTCGTCGGCGAGGCCGATCACGTCGATGTCTTCGCTGCGCTCGGCAACCATCTGCTGCTTCTCGATGGCCCGATGCACTGCCGCGAGGCGATCACGCACCCGTGCCGCCCGCTCGTACTCCATCGCGTTCGAGGCCGACCGCATCTCTGCGTCGAGCCGCTTGACGATGTCGTCCGTGTCGCCTTCGAGGAAGTCGCACAGCTCCGTCACCAGTTGCCGATAGTCGACCTCGTCGATCTCGCCGACACACGGTCCACTGCACTTCTCGATGTGGAACAGCAGGCACGGCCGACCGAGGCGTTGATGCTCGTTGAACTTGCCAGGGCTGCAGGTGCGGATCGGAAAACTGCGCAGCAGCAGATCGAGCGTGTCGCGGATCGCGTAGGCGTGCGCGTACGGCCCGAAGTACTTGGTCCCCTTGCGCTTGCGGCCGCGCATGACCAACGCCCGCGGAAACTGCTCGTCGAGGGTCACGGCCAAGAAGGGGTAGCTCTTGTCATCACGCAGCCGGATGTTGAACCGCGGTCGGTGCTGCTTGATGAGGCTGTACTCCAACATCAACGCTTCGACCTCGTTGCGGACCTCGATCCACTCGACGGTCTCCGCCGTTGCCACCATCTGGGCGGTCCGCGGATGCATGTTTCGAGGGTCCTGGAAGTAGTTCGACAACCGCTGACGGAGGCTCGACGCCTTGCCGACGTAGATCACCCGCCCGAGCGCGTCTTTGAACTGATACGAGCCTGGCGTATCAGGAATCGTTCCGGTCGGCGGACGCTGCACCATCATTGTCGAGGCTAGGCCTCTCGCAGTCCGAGCCGCGGTAGGGTTTGACCTCGTGGCCGGTCGATTTGCTTACTCCAAGCCCAACCGCCGAGGACCCAACGATCCGTGGTTCCGCGTCGGCACGCTGGACATCGGTTCGGCGGCGTTGCTCGGGTTGGCGTGCGCCGTCTCGGTGCTGGTCTATGCCATCGACAAGACCCTCCTGATCAAGCTGGCGCTGATCCCCAGCGACGTCACCTCAGGCCAGCTCTGGCGCATCGTGTCGTGGCCACTGGCCAATGGTTTCGACCAGCAACTGCTGTGGGTGATCGTGTCGATCGCGGTGCTGTGGTACTTCGGTGGGCGCCTGGAAGAGCAGGTTGGCCGTACCAAGTTCGCCTGGTTCCTGATCCTGATCGTCCTCATCCCAGGTTTGGTCGGCACGGCGCTGGATCTGCCGCAGGCCGGTGTGCACACGGTGCAGCTCGTCGTACTGCTGACGTTCATCGCCGAGTACCCGAACGTGCGGTTCTTCTTCGGGATCCCGGCGTGGGTGCTGGGTGCGGTGTACGTCGCCGCCGAGGTGCTGCAACTCACCGGCGACCGCGCTGGGCGACACCTCCTGTTCTTCATCGTGTCGTTGCTGGTCGGCGCGCTCGCCGCGCGTGGCGTCGGGATGCTCGAGGCGTACCCCTGGATCCCCAAGATCTCGGCGCCGCATCGCCGTCGCCGGCCCAAGCAGAGCCGGCGTCCCGCGGTGGTCGCCGGTCCATGGGGCGGTACGACCACGGTTTCGGCGGCGCAGGGCGAGCTCGACGAACTGCTCGACAAGATCAGCGCCACCGGGATGAACTCACTCAGCAAGGCCGAGAAGGAACGTCTCAACGAGCTCAGCAAGCGCCTCCGCGGCAGCTGAGCCACTCAGGCGAATTGAGCGGTACCTCGCCGGGTCACCATCCACCCGGCGAACACGGCGAGTGACAATGCAGCCAGGCTGGTGCCGTTGGCCAACAGGTGGAAACCCCACGCCCGCTTGATGAAGCCGGAGCCGAACGCCGCGCACCCGCCGCAGAAGCTCATCAACAGATCGGCGGTCCCCTGCACCTCGACGCGCTCCGACAACGCCACCGAGCTGGTCACCAGCGAACTGCCGGCGATCAGACCGATGTTCCAGCCGAGGCCGAGCAGGAACAGCCCGACGAAGATCAGCGGACGGTGGTAGCCGGCCAGCACCGCGCCCGCCGTGCCGCAGGCCAGCACGATGCCGGCGATCACGACGGCTCGATCCGGGCGGACACGCTCGACGAAGCGACCGACCCACGGGGCCAGGCCGTACATCCCGGCGATGTGCACGGCGATGACGTACGCCGAGGAGCCACCTTGATGGTGATCACGCATGTGCGGCGGCGTCATCGTCATCACCGCAACCATGGCGGCCTGAACAGTGATCATCGACGCCAATCCGAGTTGCAGCATCGGCACGCGCCGAATGACCGCCCACGACCGCTTCACGGACTTGATCGGCTGGGCGCGGCTGGCCGTCGGGTCGATGCCGCCGTTCAGCGACAGCGGATCCGGCCGCAGCCGGAACCACACGATGGCTGCCGCTCCGACACACAAGACGGCCGCGAATGCAATCGGGCCGACGCTGGGGTCCATCCCCAGGTGCTGGGCAAGGCGCTTCCACTGCGGCGTCAACACCGGCCCGAACACGGCGCCCAACGTTCCGAGCCAGACCACCGCCGCGATGGCCCGCGGGCCCTCACCGGGTTCGGCGAGATCGGCGGCGACGAAGCGACCTTGTAACGAGGCGGCTTGCGCGCCGCCGAACATCACCATGCCGACCAGCAGCAGCCAGACCCAGCGCATCTGGCCACCGAACGCCGCGACCGCCGCGCCGCATGCCCCGATCAGGAACGCCGTCACCAGGGCCGGGCGCCGTCCGCGGCGCCTGCTGAACGCAGCGAACGACGGCGCCATCAGCGCCGCCCCGAGGGTGAACGCTGCATTGCCGGACCCCGCGAAGCGGTCGTCGTGCAGCAGGTCACCGACGAACAGGGCCAGCACGGCGACGACACCCGCGGTCGCCGCCTGGCCTGGCACTTGGGCCAGACGCAACGTCGTGATCGTTCGACGCTGCAGCGCGGCGCGATCGACGGCCGCGTCGGTCAGAGTCATCTCGGTGGTCTAGCGCACTACTGCAGCAGCGGTCGAAGGAAGCGACCGGTGTGGCTGGAGTCGACCGCGGCAACGTCTTCTGGACTCCCCTGGGCCACGACCAGGCCTCCCCCGCTGCCTCCTTCGGGACCGAGGTCGATCAGCCAGTCGGCGGTCTTGATCACGTCGAGGTTGTGCTCGATGATCAGCACCGTGTTGCCCTGGTCGACCAACCTCGACAACACCGTCAGCAACCGTCGCACGTCGTCGAAGTGCAGCCCCGTGGTCGGTTCGTCGAGCAGGTAGATGGTGTGGCCCGTCGAGCGCTTCGCCAGCTCCGAGGCGAGCTTGACGCGCTGAGCCTCACCACCCGACAACGTTGGCGCCGACTGGCCGAGGCGCACGTAACCGAGGCCGACATCGAGCAACGTCTGCATGTACCGCCCGATCGCCGGCTGGTTGGCGAAGAACCCGACGGCCTCGGCGACGGGCATGTCGAGCACCTCGGCGATGTTCTTGCCCTTGAACGCGATGTCGAGGGTGTCGCGGTTGTAACGAGCGCCCTTGCACACCTCGCAGGGCACGTAGACGTCGGGGAGGAAGTGCATCTCGATCTTGATCGTGCCGTCGCCCGAGCAGGCCTCGCACCGGCCACCCTGCACGTTGAAACTGAACCGCCCGGGCATGTAGCCGCGCACCTTGGCCTCGGCGGTCGTCGCGAACAGTTTGCGAATGTTGTCGAACACGCCGGTGTAGGTGGCCGGGTTCGAACGCGGCGTGCGCCCGATCGGTGACTGATCCATGTCGATCACCTTGTCGAGCAGATCGAGCCCGTCGATCTTCTTGTGCTTGCCGGCGGCGTGCTTCGACTTGTAGATGCGCTGCATGAGGACGGGCAGCAAGATGTCGCGGACCAGCGTGCTCTTCCCACTGCCGCTGACACCGGTGATGGCCACGAAGCAACCGAGCGGGATGCGCACGTCGATGTTGCGCAGGTTGTGCTCGCGGGCACCCTTGATCTCCAGCCACTCGAGTCCGGGCTGGCGCCGCGTCTGCGGAACCGGGATCGACTTCTTGCCCGCCAGGTACTGACCGGTGATCGATTCCTTGACCTTGGTGATCCCCTTGACGGGCCCGCTGTACACCACGTCGCCACCGTGCTCGCCGGCGCCGGGACCGATGTCGACGATCCAGTCGGCCTCGCGGATCGTTTCCTCGTCGTGCTCGACGACCAGCACGGTGTTGCCGAGATCGCGGAGGCGCAACAGCGTGTCGATCAGCCGGCGGTTGTCGCGCTGGTGCAATCCGATCGACGGCTCGTCGAGCACGTACAACGTGCCCACCAGCCCGGAACCGATCTGGCTGGCGAGGCGGATTCGCTGTGCCTCGCCACCGGCCAACGTGGCCGCGTACCGCGACAAGCTGAGATAGTCGAGGCCGACATCGAGCAGGAAGCCGAGGCGAGCGTTGATCTCCTTCGTGACCCGCTCGGCGATCATTCGATCGCGCTCGCTGAGCTCGAGCGCGGCGAGGAACTTGGCGGACTCGCCGATTGCCATGTCGCAGACTTCGGCGATGTTGAGATCGTTGATGGTGACTGCCAGTGAGGCCGGCTTGAGGCGGGCTCCGCCGCATGCGGTGCATGGCACCTCGCGCATGTACCCCTCGTACTGCTCGCGGGACCAATCGCTCTCCGCACCCGTACGCCTGCGGTTGAGCCACGGAATGACACCCTCGTACGCCGTCGAGTACTCGCGGGTGCGGCCATAGCGGTTCTTGTACTTGACCTTGAGGTTGCCCTCGACGCCGTGCAGCACGACCTTCTGCTGCTTCGCGGTGAGGGTTCGGTACGGCGCGTCGAGGTCGAGGTCGTACACCTCGGCAACCGCCTCGAGCATGCGCGTGAAGTACTGCGTGTTCGACGTGCGCCACGGGGCGATCGCGCCGCCGTTGATGGATTGATCGGGATCGGGGATCACGAGTTCGGGATCGACCTCGAACGTCGTGCCGAGACCATCGCACGCCTCGCATGCGCCGTATGGCGAGTTGAACGAGAAGTTGCGCGGCGCCGGCTCGTCGTAGCTGGTGCCGCACTTCGGGCAGGCGAGGTGCTGGCTGAACGTGAG
Source organism: Ilumatobacteraceae bacterium (assembly GCA_963805445.1). GTDB lineage: Bacteria > Actinomycetota > Acidimicrobiia > Acidimicrobiales > Ilumatobacteraceae > JAENVT01. The sequence continues at coordinate 261,144 of CAWDUI010000012.1, forward strand.
GGTTTCGCTGTCGCTGCCGTCGGCTTGGACCAGCTCGACCTCGGCAACGCCGTCTGCCAACTTGAGCGCGGTCTCCAGCGAGTCGGTGAGGCGACGTTCGATGCCGTCGCGCCGAACGAGGCGATCGATGATCACCTCGATCTTGTGCTGCTCGTACCTGGCCAGGCGCTCGTCGCGCTTCAAGAACTCGGCGATGTCGACGACCTCGCCATCGACCCGGGCCCGCACGTAGCCCTGGCCGGCGAGATCCTCCAACAGCGTGTCGTAGTCGCCCTTGCGGCCGCGTACGACCGGCGACAGCACCTGGAACCGGGTGCCCTCGGGCAACTTGAGGATGCGGTCGACGATCTGCTGCGGCGTTTGGCGCTGCAGCGGGGTGCCGTCTTTGAAGCAGTGCTGTACTCCGATGCGGGCGTACAACAGCCGCAAATAGTCGTAGATCTCGGTGATCGTGCCGACCGTCGAGCGGGGGTTGCGGCTGGCCGACTTCTGGTCGATCGAGATGGCCGGCGACAGGCCCTCGATCATGTCGACGTCGGGCTTGTCCATCTGGCCGAGGAACTGCCTGGCGTAGGCACTGAGGCTCTCGACGTATCGGCGTTGCCCCTCCGCATAGATGGTGTCGAACGCCAGGCTGCTCTTGCCGGACCCGGACAGCCCGGTGAACACGATCATCTTGTCGCGGGGCAGCTCGACGTTGACGTTTCGTAGGTTGTGCTCGCGTGCGCCGCGAACGATGATCTTTCCGGAGTCGGCGGCGGGCATGAGGGCGAGGCTACCGAGATGAGTGCGGTCGGCCGCTGTGCAACATGTCGCTCACTGTAGCACAAAAACGAACACACGTTCTGGTGTAGTTCGGGTGACTTCTTGCCGATAGCACTCGCATGAACGGCGGACTGAACACTGAGGCAACCCTGGGGCGGACGGCTCGCGCCGCGCTCGAACACCTACGAAGGCATTCGGGCATTCCGACGTGGCTCTTCACCCGGATCAACGACTACGAACGCATCGTGATCGCCTCGGTCGACCCCCAGTTCTCGATCGTTGCCAACAGTGTGCTGCCCAACGATCTGTCGACCGATCGGTTCCTGGCCGATGTCTCCAAGCTGGTCGTGCCGGTGCAATTGCCGAACGGTCAGCCCTACGGGGCGCTGATCGGCCTGAGCCGAGAGATGCCTCCTCCGATGCCGGCACATGCGGAGTCGCTGATCCCGCTGCTGGCCAACACCCTCGGCGCACTCGCCGGCGCCGAGGCGGCGCTGGCCTCCAGCGTCCGCGCCACCGAGCGCGACAGCGCGCCGCTCGACGCCCTGACCGGATGTGCGACCCGCCAGGCTTGGGAGACCCAGCTCACGTGTGACGACGAGCGCTGCAACGCGAGCGGCGAACAAGCCTGGATCTTCATGATCTGCCTCGACGAGCTGCACGAGCTCAACAAGCGTCAGGGGCACGAGGCCGGCGACGAACTGCTCGCCGAGTTCGGGAAGTTGTTGACCTCGTCGCTCGCCGGGCGCCATTTCTGCGCCCGGATCACGGGGCTGCAGTTCGGCATCCTGGCGATCGACCTGTGCGCTGCCGAGGCGACGGCGATGGAGACCAACCTGCGACAGTCGCTGAGCGCGGGCAGGGATCGGGGCCTGGGTGGGTGTCGGCCGCCGGTTGCCCGGCGTCGGTCTCGGTGCTGCGCTCGATGCCGCCGAGGCCTCGATCGCCGCCGCTCGCTCCGCGGTCACGATCGCCGCCACGCGCTTCGACGACGCCACCACCGAACTGGTCGATGCGCTGGACCGTGGCCAGATCCGCGCCTACTTCCAGCCGATCGTCGACATGCGCACGGGCGAGGTTGTCGCCCTCGAGGCCCTTGCCAGGTGGCAGACCGACTCCGGTGTCCGCGAGCCCTACGAGTTCCTGCCCGCCATCGAGCGGGCCGGCCTGAACGAATCGCTGTTCCACCGCATGCTCGACGACGGGCTGACGCACTTGGCGACGTTCCGCAGCGTGTCGCCGAACCTGCGCCTGGCAGTGAACTTCGACTTCGACTCGATCCCCGCGTCGGGTCTTCGCAAGACCGTCACGGATCTAGCCGAAAAGCACAACATCCCGCTGGAGCTGATCTCGCTGGAGCTCAGCGAGCGGCAGTCGTTCGACTTGTCGCCCTCGACGCTCAACGAACTGACCGAGGTGGCCGAGGCCGGGGTGAAGCTGGTGCTCGACGACTTCGGCGTCGGGTTCGCCAGCCTCGAGACCCTCACGTCGCTGCCGATCAGTGGCGTCAAGCTCGACCGCCGATTCACCGGCCAGGTGATCGACGGCGAGCGCGAGCCAGCCGTCGTCAAGGCGATGATCTCGATGGCGGCCGACGCCGGCCTGGAGGTGATCGCCGAAGGTGTGGAGACCCAGACCCAGTGCGACCGGTTGGTTCGTCTCGGCTGCCGTCTCGGCCAGGGCTACCTGTTCGCCCTGCCATTGCCCCCCGACTCGATGGCCACGGTCTTGTCGGCGCCCCTCGTTTCTGCTTGGTAGCGGAGTCTTGCGTCTACGCCCCGCAAGCGGGGCGTTGACGCGAACACCGCTAGGACCGCACCCATGCATCTTCAGGGCACCGTCCTGAGCAAAGATCATGCTGATGACAGTTCGCTCGTCACTGTTCGGTGACGCTGCACCCGTCGGTGTGCACACGCTGCAACGGGTGCTGGTCGTGGCGCGTTGGCTTTGCTGGGCGTGGATGGTCGGAGTTGTCGCATTCGGCCACGATGCGTTGATCCACCCCGTGGTGGCCTGGGCGGCGGTCGTGGTGATGCTGACGGTGGCGACCATCACAACGCATCTGGCCCGCGCCGATCCTGACTCGTTGCGCCGGCCGGCGGTGGTGGCCACGGAGGCCTTCGTCGTGCTGTTGCTCGCAATAGCCGACGGCTGGGTGTTCGAGCCGGGTCACGTGTTCACCACCAGCCAGAATCTGGCAACCGAGTGGCCACTGATCGTCGCCACATCGGCCGGGATCGCCGCCGGGCCCGTTGTCGCCGGGGCGATCGGGTTCCTCTTCGGGCCGGCACGGCTGCTGTCGGCCGCATTCAACGACTTCTCGTCGTTCGGGCGCAAGCACCTGGTGGCATCACTCGCCACTGCGCTGTTCTACGCAGCATGCGGCGCCCTGATCGGTTGGCTGGTCACCTTGCTCCGCCGATCCGAGGCCGAGATCAGCCACCGCCGTGCCCGCGATGAGATGGCCAGGGTCCTGCACGACACCGTGTTGCAGACCCTCGCGCTCGTCGATCGTCGCACCCACGATTCCGACCCGGAACTGGCCGCGACCGCTCGGCAGGCCGACCGGGACCTGCGCGCGTTCCTGTTCGCCGACGCATCGTCGGGGCGCGACTCGCTGCGGGCACGCATCCACACCCAGATCGATCGTGTCCGCGCCGGCTCGGAGATCAACGTCGTGGTCAACGTGCTCGACGACGATTCGCGGATCGATGGTCGCACTCAGGATGCACTGGCTCGGGCGATCGGCGAGGCTGTGGCGAATGCCATCGAACACGCCCAACCCTCCAGGGTTGTCGTCTTTGCAGAGGCACTCGACGCCGCGCAGGTGTTCGCCACCGTCCGCGACGATGGAGCCGGATTCGATGTCGGTGCCGTCGCGTCCGGGCACGGGATCAGCGAATCGATCATCGCCCGAATGGAGGCCGTCGGTGGTCGCGCAACCATCAGCAGCTCACCCGGCCACGGAACGGAGGTGAGCTTGTGGACTCGCAACCCGATACCGCCCGGAGCGACACCGGCGACCCAATCCGGGTAGTGCTCGCCGATGATCACGCCCTCGTGCGATCGGGCGTTCGGTCCGAACTCGGCTCGCAGTTCGAGGTGGTCGGCGAGGCCGACGATGCCGAAGGAGCGATCGACGTGATCCGCGCTCGCCGACCGGCGCTGGTCGTCTGCGATCTGCACATGCCCCGAGGCGGTGGCTTGGCCGTCGTCGAAGCGTGCGCGACGCTTTGCCCGATCGTGATCCTGACGGTCAGCGAAGCCGAACGCGATCTGCTCGACGCGGTAGCGGCCGGCGCGGCCGGCTATCTCCTGAAATCGGCGCCGGTCGACGAACTGCGCGCGGCATTCGCCGCCGCGGCGAGGGGCGAGCCCGTCTTCTCGCCGTCGCTCGCCGCGCTGGTTCTCGGCGAGTTTCGACGGCTCGCCAAAGCCAACGAGAGCAACCCCGTGTCGGAACGCGAGCGCCAGGTGCTGCAACTCGTCGCCCGCGGGCTGCGCTACTCCGAGATCGCCTCCGAGTTGTCGATCTCGGCCAAGACGGTCGAGAACCACGTGCGCAACATCCTTGGCAAGCTGCACCTCACACGGCGTACCGACCTGGTGCGCTACGCCGTGCAACACGGCCTCGACTGATTCGTCGCTGGGGGCTCCCCAGTCACAAATGAGGGATTCGACGGATATCCACCGCTGCCGCCGGTGTTGATGATGGGGCGATGAGCGACACCATCAATGCGTCAGACGAGCCGTCGGCCAATTCGTGGGGCCCCCCGCCCTTTCCCCCACCGACGTGGCGGCCGCCCGACGAGCCAACTCGCGCGACCCGACCGGTGGCGGCTTGGCTGGCCATCACAGGATCGAGCCTGTTGCTCGTCGCCGCTGTCGTGGTGGTCGCCAGCCGTTGGCAACAGATCCCACAGGGCCTCCGCTTCACCGGTCTCTTCACTGCCCTGGTGTCCATTGCCGCGCTGGCAGAGCAGGTCCGACGTTGGGCGCCGACGACGGCGCGGGTGATCGCCCACCTGGTCCCGGGCCTGGCCGTCACCGTCGGCATAGCTGCCGGGGCGACGATCGCCGAGCCCTGGCCGGTCTGCCTCGTCATCGGCGGCTTGCTCGGTGCGACGACCACCGAGGCGCAGAAGCGCCGCTGGGCGTCGCCGCGAATGGCGACGATCGCCGCGGTCGGATTGATCCTCGCGGCATGCGGCATCGCTGCCGACACCGACGTTCCGGTGACGTTGCTCGTCGGCGGTGCAGCCTGCGTGTTGATGGCCGGCAGGCGCAGGCTCGAGGCCGTGACACTCGCGTGTGCGGTCGGCGCGAGCCCCGTGCTGGCGACGTTGAGCATGTTCAAGTTCGGCGACGGCACGATGACACGGATCGGTGCGGCCGGGCCGTCGGTTGCGTGGTCGGCTCCGATCGCCGGGCTCGTCGCCGCGATCGTTCTCGGCAGCGTTGCGCAACGGCAGCGTTCGATGGCGTGGGCCGGTGCCGCAGTCGCTGCCGGCGTCGTCAACATCGTCTCCGGGCTCGCCGCCGGCGGCGCCTCGCCGTCTCTGTGGGCGTGCATGGTCCCCTCGTTGGTCATCGCCATCGAGCTCGCCGCCGAAGCCGGCTCGGGTTTGTGGCGAGACTTCAGCGCGGCGTACCTCGCAACGCATCGCGCTCCCTGCGTCACACCTCGGTTCGATCTTTGCTGTAACCATCATCGCCCTGTGGAGCGTCCGCCAGTTCGCCCAACTGTCGAGCTGGTCGCTGCCGCTGGCCCTCGGCGCGCTCGCCACCGCACTCATCGCAGCTCGCCGGCTGCTCGCGACGCCCCGGCTCTCCGACACGGCGATCACCGCGTCGATCGGTTGCAGCGTCGCCTCGATTGCCGCCCTCGCCGCGTCGTCCCTGGCGGTGTCCGGCATGGCAGTCGTCGGACTCCTGTTCTGCTTTCTCGTTCGCCGACCCATGTGCCTCACGGCGTCGATCGCCTCCGGTGGATACCTCGCCGTGACGATCCTGCAGCGCACACCCGGCCCGACACAGTGGACGATGGCGACGGCCGTGGATCTTGCGTTGGCACTCGCCGGCGGTCTGCTGTGCGTCGCCACACAACTGCGCTCCACACGCGACCGCCGCTTCGCCATCGTGGCCGCGGTCGCGACCACTGGCGCGGTCGCCGCGATCGTGGCAACCGACTATCGGCTGGCCATCGCCACGGCCGCCGTGGCGATCGTCGGAACGTTCGTCATGAAACGCCGGCCGCAGCTGTCGACGCCGATCGTGGCGATGACCGCCCTCACTGCATTCACCCAGCTCGATGATCTTCGCTGGTCGGCCGTAGCCGCGTGCGCACTTTCCGGTTGTGTTGCCCTCGCCGGACGCCGGTCGTTGTGGCTGCGGTTCGCCGCCAGCGCACAGTTCGTGACCGCCGGATGGCTTGCCGTGCGGGTCGCCGGGGCAACACCCAACGGCGTGGTCGGGTGGATGATCGTTGCCGGGATCGTCCTCACGGGGATTGCGTTCGTCACACCCCGCCTCACCGAGCTCGACGCTGCGGGAATCACCGCCACCGCTCTGGCCGCGATGTCGATGACGAACAGCGACGTCCATCCAGCGTTCGTCTCGTTGGTCGTGCTCGTCGGCAGTGCCCAGGGTTTCGTCTACGGAGTTGCCCAACGACGATCTGGCCAGGCGACGGCGTCGGCAGTTGTTGGGCTTGTCGGCATCGCCAGCCTCTGGTTCACGACGGGTGCCAATGCCGTCGTGTTGTCGAGCCTGGCCCGATACGACTTCACCGGTGCCGACTTCGCATCGATGACAGCGGGTGCAGCGATGCTGGCCGCCGGCCTTGGGATCAGGCGTTGGCAGCGGGTCTCGAGCTGGCTGGCCTATGGCCCCGGCCTGGGCCTGCTGACCGGGTGGATCTCGTCGGTGCAGACCACTCGCCATGCAGATTGGTCGGCGATGGCCGGGCTGCTGGTCGGGATCGTAGCGATCGCGGTCGGAGGGTGGAGGCGGATGGCTGCCCCGCTGGTGATCGGCACCGGGTTGCTGACCACGACCGTGCTGATCGCCAGCGGCTCACAACTCGCCTCGCTTCCCGGATGGAGCTGGCTGGTCGTCGGCGGCATCGTGCTGCTCGGTCTGGCAGCGACGATCGAGCGCCGCGGCAAGAGCGACACCGGCAGCAGCTTCAAGTCGGTGTTCGAGCGCTTCGGATGAGCGACTGGCTTCAGCCGGCGTCGCGGAGCTCGCGGCGCAACTCGTTGACCTCGTCGCGGAGGCGGGCGGCGTACTCGAACTTCAGCTCTGCAGCGGCCTCGTGCATCTCTTCCTCCAACGTGAGGATCAGGCGGGCCAGCTCCTTCTCCGGCAGCGTCCTCAGCTCGCGCTGCACCTTGTCGCGCTCGCGCTGGCGGCGACGATCCTTGCCAGGCACCGGCGAGCCCTCGTCGGGCCGCAGCAACGACAAGATGTCGCCGACGGCCTTGCGGATGGTCTGCGGGTCGATGCCGTTCTCCAGGTTGTAGGCGATCTGGCGCTGGCGCCGCTGCTGAGTGATGTCGATCGCCTTCTGCATCGATGCCGTCACCTTGTCGGCATACATCACCACCTGTCCGTCGACGTTGCGGGCAGCGCGGCCGATCATCTGGATCAACGAGGTCTCGCTGCGCAGGAAGCCTTCCTTGTCCGCGTCGAGGATCGTCACGAGCGACACCTCCGGCAGGTCGAGGCCTTCACGCAGCAGGTTGATGCCCACGAGCACATCGAACTCGCCGAGCCGAAGCGCGCGCAGGATCTCGATGCGCTGAATGGTGTCGATGTTGCTGTGCAGGTACCGAACCCGCAGACCCTGTTCGAGCAGGTACTCCGTGAGGTCTTCGGCCATCTTCTTCGTCAGCGTGGTGACCAGGATGCGGTCGCCCTTCACCACCCGATCGTTGACCATTTCGATCAGGTCGTCGATCTGCCCCTTCGTCGGCCTGACGATGACTTCGGGGTCGACCAGCCCCGTGGGCCGCACGATCTGTTCGACCACCTGCTGGCTGTGTTGGATCTCGTACGGCGACGGCGTGGCCGACATGAAGATGCACTGGTTGATGCGACCGAGCACCTCCTCGAACTGCAGCGGGCGGTTGTCTCGGGCGCTGGGCAGGCGGAAGCCGTGCTCGACCAGGATGTCTTTTCGAGACCGGTCGCCCATGAACTGGCCGTGCAACTGCGGCACCGCCACATGGCTCTCGTCGATCACCAACAAGAAGTCTTTGGGGAAGTAGTCGAGCAAGGTGAACGGCGGCTCGCCCGGGCTGCGGCCGTCGATGTGCATCGAGTAGTTCTCGATCCCGTTGCAGTAGCCGACCTCTTGGATCATCTCCAGGTCGTACTGCGTGCGCATGCGCAGGCGCTGCGCCTCGAGCAACTTGCCTTCCTTCTCGAACCACGCCAGACGCTCTTGCAGCTCGGCTTCGATGCCGATCACGGCCTTGCGCATGCGTTCGTCGCCGGCCACGTAGTGCGTCGCGGGGAACACCTGGGTGCGCGGCAGGTCGCTGAGCGTCTCGCCGGTCAGTGGATCGATCATCGTCAGTCGATCGACGGTGTCGCCGAACATCTCGATGCGCAACACCGTCTCTTCGTACGACGGGTGGACCTCGATGGTGTCGCCACGGACACGAAACTTGCCGCGGCCGAGCGTCATGTCGTTGCGGTCGAACTGCAGGTCGACGAGGCGGCGCAGGATGCTGCGCATGTCGTAGTCGACGCCGACGCTGAGGTCGAGCAGTTGGCCCTTGTACTCCTCCGGGTTGCCCATGCCGTAGATGCAAGAAACCGACGCCACGACGATGGTGTCGCGCCGGGTCAACAGGCCGGCGGTGGCCGAGTGCCGCAAGCGGTCGATCTCGTCGTTGATCGACGAGTCCTTCTCGATGTACGTGTCGCTGGACGCGATGTACGCCTCGGGTTGGTAGTAGTCGTAGTAGCTGACGAAGTACTCGACGCGGTTCTCGGGGAAGAACTCGCGCATCTCCTGCGTCAACTGGGCGGCGAGCGACTTGTTGGGCGCCAGGATCAGCGTCGGACGCTGCGTCTCTTGAATCGTCCATGCGATCGTTGCGCTCTTGCCCGAGCCGGTGATGCCGAGCAGCGTTTGGAAGCGATCACCGCGCTCGACGCCGGCCGCCAGCTTGGCGATGGCCTGCGGTTGATCGCCGGCGGGTTGATAGTCGGAGACGACCTTGAAGTCGGACACGCCCCTCAGTGTAGAGCCACGAACACCCGTTCGCCATCGTCGGTGTTCTCCGCCGAGATGAGTTTGGCGAGCACCCGGCGGGCACGCAGTGGAGCGGCATCGATGCTCAACATCACCGGCCGCAGTGAGTCGGGTCCGCCGGCAAGGTCGTAGGCACGTTGCTGGGCCTCGAGGATGGGCCGATCCTGCTCGTCGAAGGCGTACCGGCGCAGTGCCGAGAGCTGCTCGGAGATCTCTGCATCGTCGGAACCGGCAGACTCGCCGATCCGCACCGCCGCCACGTGGTACGTGCACTTCCCCTTCGACGACGGCGTGACCAGGTGCGTACCGATGACGGTGATCCCGTCGTCACGGCCGGCGCCCGGAGGGCAGACCCCGGCTTCGTGGCGAAGGCAACTCGGCGCATCCCAACGCATGATCGACCACGTGTCGACGGCTTCACCATCGTTGCGGAACATCAGATCGAACAGCTTCGCCGGCGCCACCTCGGATCGTGTGCGAGTCACCGTCACGGAGGTGTCGGTGCTGGCGATGTCGATCTCGCATTCCAGCGTCGAGGGATCACCCAGCACGCCGCGGTGAAGGAACGCGGCATGGCTGAGGTCGAGCAGGTTGTCGATCACCAGCTGGTAGTCGACGTCCATCTCCAACCAGTCTCGCTTGGAGAGCACGCCGGGCGCACCGGGATCGAGGTACGAGAAGTCGGGAATCAAGTCCGGATCGGCCTCGTCGGTGCCCATCCAGATCCACAGCATCGTGTGCCGCTCGACGACCGGGTACGAACGCACTGCCAGCGTTGCCGGGATGCGTCCGGAGCCGTGGGGGTTCAGCACGCAGGCGCCGTCGATGCCGAAACGCAGACCGTGATACGGGCACTCGACCGACGCGGCGCCATCGCACAGCTGGCCCATGCTCAGGGGGATGAAGCGGTGAGCACAACGATCCTCCAGGGCAACGGCTCGACCCTCGGGGCCGCGAAACAGCACGATTGGTTCCTCGCAGATCGTGCGGCTCTCCATCGCGCCATCGGCCAGGTCCTCGGCCCACAGCGCGGCATACCACAGGTTCGTTGCATAACTCATGGGACGCAGTATGAACAGAGATGCGCAGGTCAGCTAGTGTGCGGTTCGTCTATGGCGAACGTTTGCACCGGCGGCCGATAGCCGACTCGCATCAACACGGCGACGGCGACGCCCGCACAGCCCTGCAGGAACCAGGAGAACCCGAAGTTGGCCAGTTGCCGACCGGGCCTGGTCAGCGCCGCCGCGGCGACCGCGATCGCCAGCGCCGCACCGACCTGACGAAGGGTCGTGTTGAACGCCGACGCCATGCCCAGCCGGTCGGATGGCACGTAGCGCACCGACGCTGATTGCAACCCGACGATCAGGGTGCCGATTGCCGCGCCGATCATCACGAGGAACGGAGCGAAGTGCGTCCAGTACGCGGGATGTTCCGGTGCGAGCACGGCGAGCCCGAACAGCGCCGCGGCGATGAGGAGTGCGGCCGGCGGAACCACGGCACGATGTCCGATCCTGTCGCACAAGCGGCCAGCCGGCCGACCGGCGAGTATCGCCATCAACGGGGCGGGCAGAGTCGCCAGCCCCGCGCCGCGCGGGCTGTAGTGCCACACCTCCTGCAGAAAGCTGACGTTGACGAACACCGATCCGTAGAACGGGATGGAGAACAGCAGCGTCGACAGGTTCCCCACCGAGAACGTCCGTTCACGAACGAGCGACAGGTCGAGCACCGGCAGGCGCGCCACGTGGCTCCGCCAGGCGAACACGACCAGTAGGACGACCGCCGAGGCGTAGCACCCCACACTGGACGCGCTGGCGTAGCCCCAGTCATTGCCCTGCGTGATGACCAGGGCCAACAGCCCGACCGAGCCGATGCCGGTGACGATGCTGGCGGGGTCGGGGATGCCGACGGCGTGCTGGTCGCGGGACTCGACCAACACTCTGCGTCCGAGCACGAATGCCGTCAACCCGATCGGCACGTTGACGAAGAACGCGGCTCGCCAACTGGCCAGGTCGATCAGTGTCCCGCCGACGACCGGGCCCACGGCAGCAGCCAGTGAGTTGATCGAGACAAACACACCGAGCGCCGTCGAGCGCTTCTCTGCCGGATACTCAGGCAGTAGCAACGCCAGGGCGGCCGGAACCAGCAGTGCGCCGCCGATCGCCTGCACCATCCGAGCCGTGATCAGCAGCGTCAGCGTCGGCGCTGCACCGCACGATGCCGACGCGCTGATGAACACGAGCAGACCGATCGTGTAGATCCGTCGCCGTCCATATCGATCGGCCAGCCGGCCCGAGGTCAGGAGCACTGCGGCGAACACGATGCTGTACGCGGACAAGACCCACGACACGCTCGTCGCCGAACTGTGGAACTCCTTGGCCAACGTGTCGCGGGCGACGTTCACGATCGTCGTGTCGATGGCCGTCATCGACGCCCCGATCACTGTCACCGCGAGCACCTTGGAACCCCGCGACATCCCGCGCACCTGAGCACCAGGTGAACGGAGGGTGAACGACATCGCCGGAACCGTAGTAGCAGGCACTGTTCGCCATCGGCCTCGTGTTCCGCTGTGGCGAACACTCGATCTAGGGTGGCGGCCGATGACTCCTCCGCCAGCAGCATCGGGCAAGCCGGCCCTTCGTTCGGTGACGATCGCGCTCGACATCCTCGACGCCTTCTTCGCCGACACCGAGATCGGGTTGAGCGAACTGGCCAGGCGGGTCGGCGTGACCAAGAGCACGATGCACAGAACGTGTGGCGTGCTCGTCGATCGTGGTGCGCTGGAGCGAACGCTCAGCGGCAAGTACCGCCTCGGAGTTCACCTGCTCGAGTACGGGCAGCTGGTCACCAATCGGTCGACCCTGCGCAAACAGGCCCTTCCGTTGCTCGTGGATCTTCGCAACGCGATCGGCGAAACGGTGCAACTCGGTGTGCCCTCGGGTGGCGATGTTCTCTACTACGAACGCGTCGAGGGACTTGGCTCGCTGCGCTTCAGCATCGAGGCGGTCAGACGATCCCCGGTGCATCGATCCAGCGCGGGAAAGGCCATTGCCGCCTTCCGACCGGAGGTCGCTGCGGCACGGATCAAAGCCGGCATGACTCCCTTCACCGGGCACACGATCATCATCCCGCGGATGTTCATCGAAGAGCTCGCCAGAATCCGCGAGCGCGGCTACGCGATCAGCATCGATGAGAGCGAGATCGGGTTGTCGTCGATCGGTGTGCCGATTCGCGATCAGCCCGACGGCGAGGTGATCGCGGCGATCTCGACTGCCGGCCCGACCGGTCGGCTCCTCGGAGATCACGAATCGCATCACGTCCGGTTGATGCTCAACGCTGCTCGCACCCTCACCAATTCGCTCGCAGCCGGTGTCTATGCGCTGCCGCGCCAACGACGTGTGACGAAGTAGACGCGCCTACGCTCGCCGTCATGCGCGCCGCCGTACTTGTCGACGATTCCGATCAGCTGCACATGGCCGAGGTCGAGCACGACGAACCCATCGGCCGTGAGATCCTCATGCGGTCGGTCGCCGCAGGCCTGTGCCACAGCGACTACCACTACCTCGACGGCACGCTGAACCGGCCCCGCCCGGTGATCCTCGGCCACGAGGGCGCCGGAGTCGTCGAGGCGATCGGGCCCGACGTGCGCGACATCAGCGTCGGCGATCACGTCGTGACCTGCTTGGTGATGGGCTGCGGCGAGTGCGTGCGGTGTGCGGCGGGCGAGCCGACCTCATGTCTGCAGCCGCAGGTCACCAAGCGGCCATCGGGCTACCGTCCTCGCCTGACGCTCGATGGAGTCAGCGTGGGGCAGATGGCCAACGTCGGCTCGCTGGCGGACCACATCCTCCTCGACGAGCGCGCGGTCACGGCGATCAACACCGACATCCCGCTCGAACTGGCATGCATCCTCGGCTGCGCCGTCGTCACCGGCCTGGGCGCGGCGCTCAACACCGCGCACGTGCAGCCGGGCGAATCCGTCGCCGTGATCGGGTGCGGTGGTGTGGGGCTCAACGTGATCCAGGGTGCACGCCTGGCCGGAGCGACCCGCATCATCGCCATCGACGCAAACGCTGGCAAGCTGGATCGGGCCAGGCAGCTCGGCGCGACCGACACGATCGATGCATCCGTCGTCGATCCCGTCGCTGCGGTGCGCGACATCACCGGCCCCGGTGCCGACCACGTCTTCGAGGTCGTCGGCCGACCAGCGCTGGTCCGTCAGGCGTTCGAGATGGCCGCGCCCGGTCGGGCGGCCTACTTGGTCGGGATCCAAGCCGACGACGCGGAGTTGGCGCTCCCGGTGACCGGCTTTCGCCGAGGCAAGAGGATGGTCGGGGTGTTCATGGGCGACACCAACCCTCGTGTCGACATCCCGCGGTACGCCGACCTGTGGCGATCGGGCCAACTCGATCTCAGCGGGATGATCTCGCACACGCTGCCGCTCGACGAGGTCAACCGTGGCTTCGCAATGATGATGTCGGGCGAATCGGCGCGCACCGTCATCAGGTTCTAACCGCTTCGAGTTGGGAGTCGCCATGCCAGATACCGATCTCGTACCGATGAACTCGCTGTCGCTGAGCGCAGCGCAACGCGTGGCCGATGCCGCTGTCGCAGCAGCGCGTTCGCACGACGTTGCGGTGTGCGTCGCCGTCAGCGATCCCTCCGGAGAGCCGATCGTCACGGTGCGCATGGACGGTGCACCTCGCCTGTCCGCGGAGATCGCCAGCAACAAGGCGTACACCGTCGCCTCGTTCAACGGTCTGCCGACCCATGTCTGGTGGCCGGTGATCGCCGATGACCCTGCGCTGGTGCACGGCATCACCCACACTCCACGGCTGGTGATCTTCGGCGGTGGCGCTCCTATCCGAGTCGACGGGGCCCTGGTCGGCTCGGTCGGGGTGTCTGGCGGCTCGACGGAACAGGACCGGGCGATCGCCGAGGCTGCCGCTCAGGTCGTGGCGTCGTGACCACGCATCTCCGTCAGGTGTGGGACCGCGGCGAGACCGCCCTCGGCGCTTTCTTGTTCTTCCGCGAACCGCTGATCGCCGAGGCCGCTGCCTTGGCCGGCTACGACTACGTGTGCGTCGACATGCAGCACGGCCTGCAGAGCTTCGAGCACACCGTCACGATGCTCTACGCGATGGCCCGAACCGAGACGACACCGATCGTCCGAGTGCCATGGAACGAGCCGAGCATCATCGGGCGCGTGCTCGACGCCGGTGCATACGGGGTGATCGTGCCGATGGTCAACACGGTCGAGGAGGCACGGGCAGCCGTGGCCGCCTGTCGCTACGCACCGGTGGGCAGCCGCAGCATGGGTCCGGTCGGCGTCTCGGCGCGCGCCGGCCGTGAGGGTTACTTCTCCACGGCCAACGACAAGGTGCTGTGCATCCCGATGATCGAGACCAAGCAGGCAGTCGAGAACGTCGACGAGATCGCCGCGGTGCCCGGCGATCGACGCGCTGTACATCGGTCCGGCCGACCTGTCGATCACCTATGGACTGGAGCCCAAGCCCGACCAGGACGACGAGGAGTGGAACCAGGCGATCGAGCGGGTCAGGGCCGCCTGCGAACGCCACGGGGTCATCCCGGCCATCCATGCCGAGGCAGGGCTGGCCGAGAAGCGCCGATCGGCCGGGTGGCGGATGATCACCGTCGGCTTCGACCTCGGCAACGTGATGAGTGGCTTGCGTGGCCAGTTGAAAGAGGCACGCGGCCAGTAACCGCCGGCCGATTCATCCTGGTTTGAAGGCCCCGACCCAGGGGTATAGAGCGCAACATCACACGTCGTCACATGATCGACGAAATCCCGGCCGAGTCCACGACCGAAGACGCCCGCCAAGACTGGGAGCGCCGCATCTACCAACGACTCACCGACACCTCGGCGACCGATCCCTCCACAGCGTTGCCAGCGCCGTCGCAACTCCGAGCGGAGCCGTGCGTCGGCCACGTTCGACTGACGTGGGACGAAGTGAAGGGCGCTGCCGGCTACGTGATCGAACGATCAAGTGACGGAGCATCTCCGCACATCCTCAGCCACGGTGGAAGCGATGTGCCGGCCGTTGCCGGCTGTACGTTTGCCGACACCGGGCTCGTCGAGGATGTCGAATACACCTACCGCGTCGGTGCGGTCGCGGGGGCCGAGTTCCCCGCATGGAACTGGTCCAACGCCGTTGTCGCGACCAGTCGAGTCGGCGACCCAGGATCGGTGTCGGTCCGAATCGATGTCGCTTCGGTCACCGCAAGCCTGCACCGCGTGTGGCACATGGTCGGATCGGAACGGCTGAAGCAGTTCTCCTTCGGTGACGACGGTCATGGCTACGACATCGGTGCCGAGTTCGAGCAAGCGCTCCGGATGGCCCACGACGATCTCGGTGTGAGGTACGTCCACGCTCACGCAATCCTGCACGATGACAACGGAGTCGTTACACGCGACGGTGATGGGCGCCTGCACTTCGATTTCACGCAGGTCGACGAGCAGTACGACCGCGTCCTTGCCCTCGGGATCCGTCCAATCGTCGAACTGTCGTTCATGCCCGCGGCCCTCGCCCGCGATCCAGATCAGACGGTGTTCACGTATCGCGGCATCATCTCGCCGCCACGGGAGTGGAGCGAGTGGCACGACCTCGTCGCCGCACTCGCCAGGCACCTCGTCGACCGATACGGCATCGACGAGGTCCGAACGTGGGGCTTCGAGGTCTGGAACGAGGCCAACCTCGTGGTCTTCTGGAGCGGTACGCAGCAGGAGTACATGCGCCTGTATGCCGAGTCGGCACGAGCCGTCAAGAGCGTCGATGCAACACTGCGAATCGGCGGCCCCTCGACTGCCGCCTCCGAATGGGTCGAGGCGCTCGCGGCCTTCTGTGAATCCGAGGATCTCCCGCTCGACTTCGCCACCTCGCACACATACGGCAATCTGCCGCTCGACCACCGCCCGACGCTCGAGCGACACGGATTCGGCGACGCTCCGATCTGGTGGACGGAATGGGGTGTCGGGTCAACGCACTTCGGGGCGATCCACGACGCGGCGTGCGGCGCACCATTCGTCCTCAGCGGGTACGCCGCCGTGCAGGGGCGCATGGAAGCACTGGCCTACTGGGTCATCAGCGACCACTTCGAGGAGTTGGGCCGATCTCGCCAGACTGCTCCACGACGGGTTCGGATTGCTCACGCTCGGAAACCTGCGCAAGCCGCGATATTGGGCAGCGCACCTCGCCGCGCACCTCGGGGATCACGTGCTCGAGCCTCATCTCGACGGCGACGGCGCCGCAGTCCTCGTGCAGGCATGGGCGACGCTTCACGACGGCGGGATGATCGATGTGCTCGTTTGGAACGGCACGATCAACGCCGACCTCTTCCGGGGTGACCAACGCCTCGATCGGCGGATCTCCCTGACGCTCGACAACCTCCCGGCAATCGCGTACACGACCGAGTTGGCGCGGGTCGATGAACACCATTCGAACATCGTCGAGTGGCTGCCCGCCGCGACCGAGTGGCCGGACGCAGAGGAGATGTCCGCGTTGCGCACTCACGACGTTCTGCATACCGAATCCCTCGGAGTGATGACACCGGTCGACCGCGGCTGGACGATCGATTTCGAGCTCCCTCTGCCGGGCGTCGTCCGGGTCCGATGTCGGCCGGCACCAAGCCCGCCGATCGTGAATTCAAGCCATCAACCAGGAGCGTGCACATGAACCACCAAAAGTCCGGCCGGTCGAACCTCATGAGGTTCGCCAGTGTCGCGGTCGCCGCCGCCTTCCTGGTGGCGTGTGGCAGTGAGGCTGCCGGCCCGACGGCTGGTGGTACCAGTGGCACCGGAACCGGCGTGTCGGCTGGTACCGGTGGCACCTTGACCATCCAGGGCGATGCGGGAAACCCGACGCTGGTCGAGAACTTCAACCCGTTGCAGCCGTCGTCGGCGCTGCACGGTGTGAATCTGATCTACGAGCCGATGGAGATACGCAGCCCGATCGACGGCTCGTTCAGCCAGTACCTGGCGACAGCCCACAAGTTCACCGACCCGACGACGCTCGTGTACACGTTGCGTGACGGGGTGACGTGGAGCGATGGCACTGCATTCACCGCAGCCGACGTCGTCTTCACGTTCAACATGTTGAAGGCGTTCCCGGCCCTCGACGGCAACGGAGTCTGGCAGCAGATCTCCGCCGTCACCGCGACCGGTAGCGATGTGACCTTCACGTTCACTGCGCCGAACGTTCCGTTCGCCGGCGTGTTGGGCGCCACGGAGATCGTCCCGGAGCATCTGTGGTCCGTGGTCCCGGATCCGTCCACGTTTGCCAACACGACGCCAGTGGGCACCGGGCCGTTCATGCTGGACGAGTTCGCCCCGACGCAGTACAAGCTGAAGAAGAACACGAGCTACTGGCAAGCGGACAAGGTGGTACCCGACGTGGTGCTGTTCCCGGCTCAGGCCAGTGATCAGAGCACGAATCAGCTCGACGTCGTCAGCGGCAAGTTCGATTGGGCCTACAACTTCTTGCCCGACGTGAAGCAGACGTTCGTGGCCAAGGACTCCGCTCACAACATCTACTGGTTCCCGCCGGGCGGGACCATCGGGCTCTACCTCAACCTCACCAAGGCTCCCTACGACAACGTCGATTTCCGGCAAGGCATCTCGTTGTCGCTCGATCGCACGACGATCGCGACCAAGGCAGTGAACGGTTACCTCGATCAGGCCAGCCAATCCGGTTTGATCCTGCCGAACCTCAGCAAATGGCTCGACGGCAGCCTGGCCGACCAAGGCAACATCAAGCAGGACGCGACGGCCGCGGTTGCCGCGTTCGGCAAGGCCGGCTACACACAGAAGGACGGCAAGCTCGTCGGGGCTGATGGCAAGCAGGCGACCATGTCGATCGTCATGCCGACCAACTTCAGTGACTGGGTCGCTGCGGCCAAGGAAGTCACGAACCAACTCGGTGAGGTCGGTATCGATGTCACCCTCGAACTGCCGCAGTACGCGCAGTACTCGCAGTCGATCCAAGCCGGCACGTTCGACGCGGCAATGGGTGGCTTCGGTGGTACGGGCGATCCCTACACGGACTTCAACAACGCACTCAACAGCACGTTCGCCACACCCGTGAACACACCGACCTCGAACAACTTCCAGCGCTTCAAGGATCCCGACGTCGATGCCGCGCTTTCGACACTCGCCGCGGCGACCGACGAGGCGGCACAGACGGACGCGACCAACGTGTTGCAACAGGCGATGTACACCAAGATCCCCGTCGTCTTGATGTACTACGGAGGCAGCTGGGGTCTGTTCACGACGAAGAACTTCACAGGATGGCCCTCAGAGGCCGATCCATACACGCTGCCGACGAACTACAACACAGCACTGCTCACCGTCGTCACCCATCTCACCAAAGCCTGACCGGCACGACGTGATCCAGAGAAGCCAACGATGAGATACGCCATCCGCAAGATTGGATTGTTCCTCCTCACCTTGTGGGCAGCGCTGACTGTCAACTTCGCCTTACCCCGCCTGATGCCGGGTTCGCCTGTCGACGCAGCGCTGGCCAAGTTGGCTCAGAGTGGCCAACAGATCACCAACGCTCAGCGCCACGCGGTCGAAGTGCAGCTCGGCCTGCCGAACACCAACATCGTCTCGCAGTACTTCTCGTACCTGAACAACACCGCTCGTTTCAACTTCGGGCATTCGTACTCGTTCCCGAGCGAGACCGTGGCAACGACGATCGGTAAGGCGCTGCCATGGACCCTGGTGCTGGTCGGGATGACGACGATCATCGCCTTCACGATCGGAACGCTGCTCGGTGTCTACGCCGGGTGGCGGCGCGGCCGCCCCGCCGACACGATGGTCACCGTCGGGGCGACGATGTTCTCGGCGTTTCCCCCCTTCTGGCTGGGTCTGCTGCTGCTCTACGTGTTGGCCTTCAAGTTCCAGCTGTTCCCGATCAAGGGCGGATACCTGCCAGGAGTGACCCCGAATCTCACCATCGCCTTCCTGGTCGACGCAGCCAAGCACAGCGTCCTGCCGGGGCTGACGCTGGTGATCACATCGTTGTCGGGGTGGGTGTTCGGTATGCGCAACAACATGATCAACACGCTGGGCGAGGACTACATCACCTTCGCCGAAGCCAATGGGCTGCGGAGTCGCACGATCTCGTTGGCGTACGCGGCACGCAACGCGCTGCTGCCGAACGTGACGGCGTTCGGGTTGTCGCTCGGCGCCGTCGTCGGTGGCTCGGTGCTCGTCGAGGGAGTCTTCGGCTATCCCGGCCTCGGCAACCTGCTGTACATCGCAGTGTCGAACCAAGACTTCCCGATGATGCAGGCGCTGTTCCTCGTCATCACCGTGACGATGTTGGTGGCCATCTTCGTCGTCGATCTCCTCTACGTCCGCCTCGATCCACGAGTGCGCCGATGAGCCTCACCACGACACCACCGCCGTCGAACCCAGCGAAGGCCCTGCCCGTTGCCGGCCCGCTGCGGCTGATCGGTCGGGTGTTCGCAACGCTGTGGACCAACTCCAAGGCACGAATCGGGCTGGTGATCCTTGGACTGATGATCCTCGTCGCCGTGTTTGCCCCGGTGTTGGCGCCGCACGACCCGCGGTCCACGGATTTCACTCCGTACCGCGGCCCGATGGGAGGGAACTGGTTCGGCACCACAGGCAACGGCGAGGACGTGTTCTCTCAACTGATCTACGGAGCCCGGGTCTCTCTGATCGTCGGGCTGAGCGCCGGGACGATCGCGACCCTGGTTGCCGTGACCATCGGTCTGATCGCCGGGTATCGACCCGGGATCGTCGACGAGACGCTGAGCTTCGTGACCAATCTCGCCCTGCTGATTCCGGGACTGCCACTGATGATCATCATCGCCGCGTACGTGCCCCGCCGGTCGATCTGGACCATCGTCTTCGTCATCGCACTGACCAGTTGGGCAACCGGCGCGCCGCGTCATCCGCAGCCAGGCAACGACGCTGCGAAGTCGCGAGTTCGTGACGTCGGCGGTGTTCTCCGGCGAGCGCCTCGGGCGGATCGTCTTCCGGGAGATCCTGCCGAACATGACATCTCTGGTCGCCGCGAGCTTCTTCAGCGCGGCGACGGCCGCCGTGATGGCAGAGGCCAGCCTGGAGTTCCTCGGCCTCGGCAACCCGACGACCGTGAGCTGGGGAACGATCCTGTACTACGCCCAGCAACAGAACGCGATGCTGACCGGGCAATGGATACTCGTCCTCACCCCCGGACTGGCCATCGCGCTGCTGGCGGTGTCGTTCACCCTGATCAACTTCGGCGTCGACGCGCTCTCCAACCCCAGACTCCGGGAGAAGTGATGGCCCTCCTCCGGGCGACCGACCTCAACGTGACCTACCGGCCCTCCCGTGGCATCGACATCTGGGCTGTTCGCGACGTCAGCCTGTCGCTCGAGGAGGGTGAGTTCGTCGGGCTCGTGGGCGAATCCGGCTGCGGCAAGTCAACCCTCGGATACGCATTGACGAGGATGCTGCAGCCGCCGGCACACCTCGACAGCGGTGTGATCGACTTCGACGGGACCGACATCAGCAATCTGTCCGGTGAGGACCTCCGTCATCAGCGGCGCAACGGGTTCGCACTCGTGCTGCAGAGCGGCATGAACGCACTCAACCCGGTGCGGACGATTGGTCATCATTTCCTCGACATCCAGCGCGCCCACGCGGCCGATGGCGAGCGACCCACGGCTTCGTCGTCGGCAAGCTACAGCGCCGACCTGCTCGCCAAGGTCCAACTGGAGCCGGGGATACTCAGTCGGTATCCGCACGAACTGTCGGGCGGCATGCGCCAGCGTGTGTCGATCGCCCTTGCACTGTCGCTCGAGCCACGCTTGATCGTGTTCGATGAACCAACGACGGCACTGGATGTCATCGTCCAGCACGCGGTGATGCAGACCATCAAGGACCTGCAGCGAGAGAACGGTTTCACCGCAATCTTGATCAGCCACGACCTCGGACTGGTGATCGAAGCCACCGATCGGGTGATGGTGATGTACGCCGGCAAGATCATCGAGGACCAGCCGTCCGAGCGATTGTTGAGAGGACCGCACCA
Source organism: Ilumatobacteraceae bacterium (assembly GCA_963805445.1). Classification (GTDB taxonomy): domain Bacteria; phylum Actinomycetota; class Acidimicrobiia; order Acidimicrobiales; family Ilumatobacteraceae; genus JAENVT01. The sequence continues at coordinate 282,234 of CAWDUI010000012.1, forward strand.
TCCCTACACCGAGGCGCTGCTGAGCTGCTATGCCGATCCGCGCGCCGACGTGATCGAACTGGGCGACATTCCCGGCTCACCGCCTGATCTGTCGTTGTCGACGAACGGCTGCCTGTTCGCGCCACGTTGTGCTCTCGCCGAACCCGTGTGCACGGCCGAGGAACCGAAGCTGACACCGCTGGATGCCGGGACTGCCGCGTGTCATGTCCGCGCCCGAGAGGCCACCACCGGATCGAAGGTTGCAGCTCATGCCGTCTAAGCGAACATCCACCGTGCCCCCGCTGACCGTGGACGGCATCAGCAAGCGCTACCGCGTTCGTGGGCAACGGCGGGCGACGATGATGGCAGTCGATGACGTGTCGTTCACGATCGAGCCCGGTGCCGCTGTCGGCCTGGTGGGCGCGAGCGGCAGTGGCAAGAGCACCATTGCCAGCATGATCACCGGCTCGATCCGGCCGACGTCTGGTTCGATCATGTTCGGCGACCTGGCTGTTCATGAGATGAATCGCCGTGCCTTGCGTTCGTATCACAGCAACGTACAGATGGTGTTCCAAGATCCGTACGGCGCACTCAACCCGCTGCACACGGCCGAGTACACCGTCGGCCGCCCGTGCCAGAACTACCTCGGTATGACACCTGCACAGGCTCGGACTCGCGTCCACGAGCTCCTCGAGATCGTCGGACTCACTCCCACCACACAGTTCGCGTCGAAGCTTCCTCACCAGCTGTCGGGCGGCCAGCGTCAACGGGTTGTGATCGCCAGGGCACTCGCCTGCGACCCGCATTTGATCGTGGCCGACGAGCCGGTCTCGATGCTCGATGTCTCACTGCGCGCCGGCATCTTGCGCCTGCTGGGAGAGCTGCGTCGCGAGCACGGTCTCAGCTTGCTCTACATCACCCATGACCTGCTGAGTGCCCGCGTGGTGACCGACGAGATCCTTGTTCTCAACGAGGGCCGAGTCGTCGAACGTGGAGCGACCAAGGCCGTGTTGCAGCACCCGACCGATGACTACACGGTGAAGTTGTTGGACGCAATCGCCGCGCCGGGCGCAGCGGTTTAGACGCGGTCGAGGACGATGTCGAAGGTCGTCGCCAACTCGCCGGTGTCATCGGGCTTGAACTCGCGGATGAGGCTGCGCTGCACCCCGAACACGGCGTCGCCGTCGAGGTAGTCGCTCTCGACATCGAAGACGTGCGTGATCAGGTCCTTGTAGTCGGGGTGCCTGGCCCAGATGTGGAGGTGGCCGGGACGCCACCAGTTGCGGCCGTTCTTCTTCAACAGGTCACCCGCCGGGCCATCGCTGGGAATCGGGTACGGCACGGGACGAATGCTGCGGATCTCGAACGTTCCATCCGGCTGCGAGTGGTAGATGCCGCGCAGGTTGAACTCGCTCTGGATTCCCGGCTGCTGCACCGCGTAGAACATGTTGCTGGCGTTCTGCCAGCAGTCGAGGACCACTCCCTCGACCGGCTTGCCGTCGACATCGGTGATCTTCCCGCGCACGACCACGCGGTCGCCGTCGTCCGGATCGTCGAGCATCGATTCGCCGTTGGCCCGATCCGGTGCGCCGGCGGCGTGGAACGGGCCGAGCACGGTGTTGTCGGTGAGGCTCGACGCGCTGGCGTCGTAGGCCAGCATCTCGACCAGCGTCGAGACGCCGGTCGTGTCGGACAGCAGGATGAACTCCTGGCGAACGTCGTCACTGATCTTGCCGCATTGGGTCAGGAACATGATTCCTGCGAACCACTCCTCGCGGGTCAGGTTGACCTCGCGGGCAAAGGCGTGCAGATGACGAATCGCGGCAGTCGTCACTTCTTTCAGACGCGGGTTCGGGGAGTTGTCGTACCGCGACAAGACCTCGGCCAGCAGTTCGTCGAGTGCGCCTTCTTTGGCCATCGTGATCCCCCAGTGTGAGTTGACGAAAACGTGCGACGCGTTGCTATCACAGGCACCACCGCATCGACCAGATCAACGTTCCTCCGTGCAGAACGACCGACTATCCTTCGTTCCCGAACTATCGCTAGAGTCCGGGCATTGAACGCTAGGAGGTTGCACATGTCAGAGCAGGCAGGTGGTCCAGTCCGACCGTCGAGTGGCGCGTACATCCAGCACCTCGTGCTGCGAGTCCGCGACCTCGAAGTCGCCCACGACTTCTACACACGCATCCTCGGGTTCGAGCAGTGCGCCGAGCTCGAACGCGACAAGTTCCCGGACTACAAGATGCGGTTCTACCGCGGCAGCGCCGAGCGTCACCACGATCTGGCGCTCGCCGAGCTGCAGGATCCGGCCAGCGCTCCCCCGCCAGAGACACCGTGGCAGATGTTCGGCTCGACGCCCGGCGTCGATCACATCGCCGTCTGCTACCCGAGCCGCGAGTCGTGGCTCGACCAGATTGCCTACATGAAGTCGCAGGGTGTCGAGTTCCGCGTTCGCGGCAACCATGGCATGACCCACAGCGCGTACGTCGAAGATCCTGACGGCAACGGCATCGAGTGCTTGTACAACCTGCCCGATGAGGTGTGGTCGGGTGACGTCAACGCCGCGTTGAACCACTTCGAGGTGCTGCCGCTGGACGGGCCAGAAGCACTGGTCGACGACACCGACTACGTGGCGTTCACGGCTGCCGGAAGCTGACCCAGCATCGTTTCGACCAGGGCGGTGGCCGCCTCGCGGTCGGAGTACAGCAACGTGTGATGCGTGCGGGTCGTCTTGGCCGACCCGAGGTAGTTGCGCTCGTACAGTTCGTTGCGGGAACCCAGCGCCGAGCCGATGAAGTCCCATGCCAGCCGATAGATGCCAGCCCGGCGCTCGGCGTCCATGTCGTTGGCGCCGTGCACGAACTCCTCGATCAACGGGCGCAGTCGGGCGTCGCTGAACATCGCTTTGCTGGGAGTCGCCAGCAGGTTGTGGCTGCCGATCAGCATGAGGATCTCACGCACTCGTGGGTACCAGGCTGCGAGCAAAGCGCGCATGGGATGCATGGGGCGGCCGTCGGGGAAGATCACTCCGTCGCCCCGGTCGTAGGCGTGTTCCTCCGACAGCAGGATCGCACTGCGGGTCACCTCGACGTAGCACGACAGCTCGCCCAGCATCTCGAGCGTCGGAGCCGAGTTGTCGTTGACCGCTTCAGCCATGCGCAACGCCAGACCGTAGGCGAACTCCAACTTGGTGAGCGCCCGGATCGTGGTCTGCTGCATGATGTTGGCCCACCACGCCGTCGGCCCCATCACCGAGTTGTACACATCGATGTCACCGTTGATGAAGATCCGATCGAACGGAACCTCGACGTCGTCGAAGATGGTGAAGGCGTCCTGCTCGTCGAACCTCGATGACAGCGGATGGTCGAACGAGTTCGACCCCACGGTCGCCGCGCTGTCGCGACACATGAAGATCAGCCCCGGGGTGTCCATCGGCAGCGCGAAGCTCAACGCATAGTCGCTCGACGCGTCAGCGGGAAGAGGGAGGCCCGGATAGATGGCGGTCTCGTCTGCAAACGGGGCAAGCGTCGCCAGGATCCGCGCGCCGCGGACGATGATGCCCGTTGAGGTCTCGCCGACCTTGTGCAACGGGACAGGATTGCCGGCGAATGACGCGTCCTTGACCCGGTCGATCGTCGGGTGCACGATCGTGTGGGTCAGCGAGAGGTCTTGGCGGGCGATCATCTTCTGGTAGTTGCGGAGGTTGTCGTGGCCTTGCTCGTTCTTGCCCTCCGGGCCGAGCCACGCCGCACGCTCGCCGGCGAACCCCGCGAACGTCACGTTCATGTAGTCGGGCGTACGGCCCATGAGCCCGACGCTGGATTCAGCGATGCGGCGCAGCCCGCGGTGCCGACGCTTCAGATCGTCGATCGAGCGCGGGATCATGTGGCTGACGTTGATGGCCTCGCCGGTCTCGGGGTCGGGCATCAGGCACTCGTCGGCGAACTCCTGCTGGATGTCGAAGACCCTGGCCAGGCTGCGCGCTGCACCTTCCAACTGGGGGTGAGTGGTGACGTCGTCGACGCGTTCGTCGCCCAACCACACCTCGCGGTTGCGGGCGCGAAGGCCCTTCAGGAACTGTTCACCAGACCGAGCCGGCATGTGTACCCCCAGTACAGAGTCGTTCCAACGCACGCTAGACGGCAGTGCGGCCTACGATCGTGTCGATGCCCACATCTGCTCCTCCCGACATCGTTCGCTCGGCGTTTGCGGAACTGATCGTCACCGACCTCGAAGCCAGCAAGCACTTCTGGGTCGATCGACTCGGCTTCGTGATCAGTTCCGAAGACGACGAGGCCGTCTACCTCCGTGGTCACGAGGAGTTCGTGCACCACAGCCTCATTCTGCGGCTCGGCACGGAGCCGGCGTGCTCGCGGTTCGCCTTTCGCGTGCGCACACCCGACGACCTCGACGCCGCGGCCCTCTTCCACACCGACCGGGGCTGCGAGGTGCGCCGATATCCGTCGGGCGTCACCCGCGGCGTCGGCCCGACCGTGCGTGTGCAGGACCCGTTCGGCTTCGTCGTCGAGTACTTCCACGAGATCGAGTGGATCGGCCACCACCACCAGCGCTACGACCTCCGTCACGGCGCCAGCATCAACCGCCTCGATCACATCAATCTGGTGACCGACGATGTGCAGGCGTTCTACGAGTGGTACACCGCGCTCGGATTCGGGCTGTCGGAGACCATCGAGGACGACGATGGCACCTTGTATGCAACGTGGATGTTCCGCAAGCAGACGGTGCACGACATCGCCTCGACACAGGGCTCGTCGCCGAGGTTGCACCATCTGGCGTTTGCCTGTCCCGAGGCCCATCACATCCTCAGCCTCGCCGACACGCTGGGTGCCACGAACGAGTTCCACCACATCGAGCGCGGGCCGGGCCGCCACGGCGTGTCGAACGCGTTCTACCTCTACCTGCGCGACCCCGACGGCCACCGGGTCGAGATCTACACCACCGATTACTTCACCGGCGATCCCGGCCACCAACCATTGCGGTGGAGCGTCAACGATCAGCGGCGCCGCGACTTCTGGGCCAACCCGATCGTGCCGCGATGGTACGAAGAGGCCAGCCGGGTGCTCGATCTCGATGGCAAGCTGCAGCCGATCCGGGAGCGCAGAAGCGACGAGCAGCGCATCACCGTGGGGGCGGACGGCCACGGCGTGACCCGATGATCACGCCTGAGCTCGCCCTCGTCCTGGCTCAGCGACACGAGCACGCCCGGCGCGACGTCAGGTCGATCGACCCGATCACGGCCGAGTACCCCGACCTCACGATCGACGATGCCTACGCCGTGCAACAGGCATGGGTCGACCTGCAGATCGCCGGCGGGGCCCAACTCGTCGGTCGCAAGATCGGCCTGACCTCGCGAGCCATGCAACAGCAGATGCAGATCGACGAGCCCGACTTCGGGGCGCTGCTCGACTACATGGTCATGCAGAGTGGCGTGGAGTTGCGGCACGCTGACTTCGTCGATCCCAAGCTCGAGGTCGAAGTCGCCTTCGTCATCGGGCGGAGGCTCAGCGGCGACGCTGTCACGGTCGACCAGGTCATGGCGGCGACCGACTACATCCAACCGGCACTCGAACTGATCGACGCCCGCAGCTACCGCGTCCATCCGGTCACCAAGCGCGCTCGGACGATCGTCGACACCATTGCGGACAACGCAGCCGACGCGGGCGTCATCCTGGGCGGCAAGCAAGTCGACCCCGCCGACGTCGACATGCGATGGATCGGTGCGATCTTCTCCTGCAACGGCGTCGTCGAAGAGACCGGCCTGGCTGCCGGGGTGTTGGACCACCCGGCGAACGGCATCGCCTGGGTCGCCAGGCGCATCGCCCCGTACGGGTTGGCGATCGAGCCGGGTCAGATCATCCTGGCCGGGTCGTTCACGCGGGCAGTGGCAGCGCATCCGGGCGACCACTTCGTCGCCGACTACGGCCCATTCGGTTCGGTGGCCTGCAACTTCGTGTAGTGCTCGCGGTGCTTCGTCAACGTGCTAGAACATGCTGCAGAATCGCTGACGGAAGGAGTGCATTGTGCAATACGCTCTCATAAGCGGGGTCCGTAACCATCCCGATGCCGCGTACGCGTTGCAGGACGTGTACGCCGACTACATCAGCGATGCCGTGCTCGCCGAGGAGCTCGGGTTCACGTCGACGTGGTACGGCGAACATCACTTCCGCGAGTGTCAGTGGACCGGCTCGCCGATGATGGTGGCAACCGCTGTCGCAGCACGGACGGAGAAGATCCGCGTCGGCACCTCCGTGGTGTTGCTGCCGTTCCACGACCCCATACGTGTCGCCGAGGATGCCGCGATCGCCGACATCTTGTCGAACGGACGCTTCGATCTCGGCGTCGGCCCCGGCTCGCAGTACGAGGAGTTCATCAGCTTCGGTAAGGACCCGGCGGAGATGAACCAACGCTCGTGGGAGATGGTCGACTGGATCCAACGGGCCTTTGCCTCGACCGAGATGTTCAGCCACGCCGGGCGCTTCTACGACATCCCCGACATGACGTTCACGACCAAGCCGGTGCAGCAACCACTCCCGATGTGGTGGGGCGGTATGGGGCCGAAGAACCTGGCCCGCGCCGCGGAGCGTGGGATGCACCTGATCGCTCCGTTCAATGCCGGATACGACGCCGCGCTGCAGGCCTGCGGCCGCAACCCGGCCGACTACCAGATCTCGGTGATGATCCCGGTCTGCGTGGCCGAAACGACCGACAAGGCCTGGGAGATCGCCGGAGCCGGAATCGAATACTTCGTCAACTTCTACCAGATGCGCAAGAACCTGCAGGGTGAGCCGGCCCCTGCTGACGCGCGGGTCACCCAGGAGATGTTGCGCAGCGGCAACGCCGGGTTCTGGTTCGCAGCCGTCGGCACACCCGACGACGTCATCGGCAAGCTACGTCCCTTCGTCGATGGCCACCTCGGTCGCATCACGCAATTGGCGTTGCAGATGCGCAACCCGGGGATGAACACGGCCGACACACACCGATCGATGCGCATGTTCGCCAGCGAGGTCATCCCGGCGCTGTCGTAGCAATCGTGTCGACGATCACCCGGGTCACGCCGAGCGGATCGGTCAGCGGTGCGAAGTGGTTCGTTGCCAACTCGTGGGTCGTCCACCGCGGATCTTGCCGGACGCGATCGTAGGTCGCCCGAAACGGTGCCCCTTCATGCTCCGTGCACAACACGTACGACAAGGCGATGTGGGCCGGCGGCGCGGGGAGCGCGTTCACCGGCTCGACCATCGCTCGCCACGGCTGCGGGCGAAGCCGGGGCCGGCAGTAGTCGATGACCGCCTGATCTGCCACCCCGAAGTCCTCGGGCTGACGAATCGGAAATGGACGCCGGGCCGCTTCGTTCTCGCGGGCCATGGCTGCGGTTCGCCCGAGCGACAGGTCGGCCAGGGATTGGCCGTTGTCGGGTACGAAGGCGTCGAGGTAGCAAGCCGAACGGACGCGGTTCGGCACCCGGGCGATCACGCCGGTGATCACCATCCCTCCATAGCTCCAGCCGACGAGGTCGACGTCGGTGAGATCGTCGCGCTCGATGTGGCCGACGATGTCGTCGACGTGAGTGCCGAGCCCGACAGCGTCATCCAACAGATGCGATCGGTCACCGAGACCGGTCAGCGTGGGAGCGGTCGCATCGTGGCCCACACGTGCGAGTTCCGCGACGACGTCCTTCCACACCCAGCCACCGGCCCAGGCACCGTGCACCAGCACGATCCGCCGGGCGGTCACGCAGTGCGGGCGTCGGGGTGCACGCGCACGATCGGGATGCGCCGATCGGTCTTGGCCTGGTATTCCTCGTACGGCGGGTAGATCGCCACCATCTGCGACCAGAGGCGATCGCGGTTCTCACCTTCCGGCTCGATCGATGCGGTTCCGGGGACGATGTCCTCGCGATCCTGGATCGTCACGGACGGTTCGGAAACCAGGTTGAGGTACCACAGCGGATGCTGGGGGCGACCGCCGTAGGAGGCCACCAGGATGTAGTCGTCGCCGTCCCGGCCGAAGATCAACGCATTGCGGCGGAGGTTGCCCGACTTCCGGCCTGTGGTCGTCAGCACGACCGTCGGGTACCCGCGCCACATGTACCCGTCTTCACCGCCGGTCTCGACGTACTTGCGGGTGTGTTCGGCGACCCAATCGGTCGCGCTGTCCAACGGTTCTGTGCCCATCGCTGCTCCTCACTCACTCGCTGACCGGGTAACTCGGTCAGATCTTTCCCTGTCGGGCGCGCTACGCGCCACCCGCGGCGTGGTAGCCGCTGTCGGGAGCGATTCCGGTATCCCCGGTACTCACAGCGCGCCCGACCGGCGCTACCGGGAGGTGATGTCGAGGGCGAAGGCGAGGGAGGCTTGGAAGATGGCCGCCGGATCGGGCGCGCCGGTCCAGAAGTGGTCGCTGCCCTCGACGAGGATCAGGTCGGCGCTCCCGCCTGCTGCACGCAGTGCATCCACGAACTCGATGCTCTGGGCGCACGGCACCTGTGTGTCGGCCGTGCCGTGATGGATCTGGATCGGAGGCGCGCCGGCATGGACGTAGGTGATCGGGCTGGCCGCCCGGGTGCGAGCCGGGTCGGACTGCAGCGGCGCGCCGACCATCGACGACTCCCACGAGGCGGCGTCGTCGGGCCGCTTCTCACTGCCGGGTGCATGTTGCCGCGCCGATCGACAGCAGGTTCATCGGCCCGTACCAGTCGACGACACCAGCGACAGCGCTCGACTGGTCGACGAAGTCACCGACGTCGCCGTGCAACCCGGGCGTGTCACCGGTGAGCCCGGTCAGCACCGCCAGATGGCCGCCAGCGGACTCTCCCCACGCGATCAGCCTGCCCACATCCACACCGACGAGGTCGGCGGTGCCTCGCAGCCAGCGGACCGCGGCTTTCACGTCGTGGAGTTGCGCGGGAAAGCGCGCCTCGCCGCTGAGCCGGTAGTCGACGGTGGCGACCACGAAGCCGGCTTGGGCGAGCAGGTCGAGTGGCGTCGGAGACCACGACGCGAACGCCCGACCGAAGCGCCGCCGCGAGCCGACCGCCCATCCACCGCCGTGCAGGTACACGATCGCCGCGCCCGATGCGGCTGCGGGGCCGGGCATGTAGAGGTCGAGCAACAACGGCCGATAGCCCTCGACAACGCCGAACTCGACGCCGTGATGCACGGTGACACCCGAGCCCAACGTCGAAACCGGCACCCCGAAGATCGACAGCAGCCATGTCAGCCGCCACCTGTCGCCGAAGTCATGCCGCCATCGGGGTGCAGGATCGAACCGGTGAACGACGATGCCTCATCGCTGCAGAGAAACAGCGCCGTGTTGGCGATGTCCAAGGGTGACGGCAGCACGCCGAGCGGCAGTTGTGCGGCTCGGTGGTCGTACCAGGCCTGCTGGGCTGCTGGGTCGTCACCCACCGCGGCAGATGCGATCGTCGCCAGCATCTCCGTGGTCACATACGCAGGCCCGATCGCGTTGACGCGGATCTTGTGCGGCGCCAACTCGCCGGCCAGCGAGCGCGTCAACATCCAGACCGCGGCCTTCGACACGCTGTACGCGCCGGCCGAGGGCCGCTTCGCCGCGATCGACGCCAGCGTGACGATGCTGCCCCCGTGACCGGCCGCAATCATCAGCTGTGCGGTGCGCTGTGCGGTCAGGAAGACACCGCGCACGTTGACATCTTGAACGAAGTCGAAATGCTCGGGCTCGAGATCCAGCAGACCGCGAAATCCCGCATCGGGATGCGAAGGGACCCCGGCCGATGCAATGCAGCAGGTCGACGCCGCCGATCGCCTCGGCAGCCTCATCGATCGCGCTGCGAATCGACGGGGCGTCGCGCACGTCGCCGGCGACGAAGCACGCCGGTGCACCGGCGGACGGCAACCCGGCGACCACGGCAGCGCCTCGTTCTGCCATGCGTGGAAGATCGATCACCGCGACGGCCGCACCCTCCCCAGCGAAGCGGTCGGCGATTGCTGCACCCAAGCCGCTGGCGCCTCCTGTGATGATTGCCCGCTTCCCTTCCAACCGTCCCACGTCAGGCCCTCCTCAGGTTGACGACGTCGAGCAGATCGCTGTGGATCGCCGCATTGGACGAGACGATGTTGGTGATGCCGGGGCCCAGGTTGACCGGGCCTCCTTCGAAGTCGGTGGCGACTCCTCCGGCCTCCTCGAGCAGCAACACCGCGGCGGCGACATCCCACGCATACGTGGCGTCTTTCTCCACGAACCCGTCGAGCTTTCCCGAGGCGACGTAGGCGATGGCGAACGATGGGCAGCCGATTCCGCGTGTGCCGCGGCAGTGCAGATGCATCTGCTCGATTCGAAGTGAGTACTCGTGGATCGCCGCGGGGTCATCGTTCTGCAGACCGGTGGCAATCAGTGCGCCGCCGATGGCCGCCGTATCGCTTGGCACGCACGTCGTGCCTCCGCCCCGCTCGACGGCGAACGTCTCGCCGCGCAACGGATCGAGGATCACCCCAGCAAGCAGCGGGCCGCCGGTTTCGCGCACGGCGATCGAGACGCCCCACGGCGACATGCCCCTGGCGTAGTTCGATGTGCCGTCGAGCGGGTCGACGATCCAGGTGTACGGCCCATCGGGGTTGCCGGCCGAGCCTTCTTCACCGAGGATCGCATGGTCGGGGTAGCGACCGAGCAGCAACTCGACGATGGTCGCCTGTGCTGCCTCGTCCGCCCACGTGACGATGTTCGAGCGAGCCGACTTCTGGATGATCTCCGGCGGGCGCAGCAGGCCCTCCATCAGCCGCTCTCCTCCCGCCCGGGCTGCGTCGAGGGCCGATTCCAGCAGGTTCATGTCGCTCACCCCGGCGAAGCTAGTGGGTGCGTCGGCCACTGCGCCTATGGCAAGATCGGGTGATGCAGGATCAGGCGTTGAAGGTGCTGTTCGTCATCAACGCAGCCGTCGTCGATCAAGAACTGCTCGATGAATACCGAGCCGCCGCCAAGCCGTCGATGGCCAAACACGGCGCACGGATGCTGGCGGGCGCCAACGACGCCGAGATCATCGAGGGTGAGCCGTTCGGCAGACGGGTGGTCGTCGTCGAGTTCCCCAACCGCGAGGCGTTCGCTGCCTGGTACGCCGATCCCGAGTACGCCGCACCGCTGGCGATGCGACTGAAGGCCACCCGTGGAATTGCATTGCTGGTGGACGGACGTGAGTGATTCCAACTGCGTGATATAGCATCGCCGGTCGCAGCCCGTGTGTGGGAATGGGCGCCGAGCACACCGATCATTTGGGGGTCATGTCATGGCAGAGATCGTTCCGGTTGACCAATTCCTCGAGCTGGTATCCGGGCTGGAAGCCCGAGCACATCGACGATCCCTGGTTACGGATGCGGTCAGGCCCGTTCACCAAGGAGGACGAGTCGCGGTTCTGGTTCGTCGACTTCCACTGGCCCCGCGGATTCTCACCACTCGGATTTCAGTTCGTCACGGCTGCGGCGTGGTCGACGCAACTCGCTGCACACCAGCTTCCGCTGCCGCCGGCAGGTGGGCTGGTGCAGCGCATGGGCGGGCCGTTCCTGTACGAGGGCGAGGTGCCGGTCGCGTCGCAATGGGAGATCGGCTACCGCGCGGCGCGCATCGAGAAGAACATGCCGAAGTTCCTCGGCAACTTCGATGCGATCTGGGACGAGCGCAAGTGGGAGCTCGAGCTCGGCCTCAGCTACTTCGAGAGCTACGACTTCGCCGGCAAGTCGCTTGCCGAGATCGGCCAGTACATCACCGACGCGCGCACCTTCCAAACACCGTGCGTGGGAGATCCACTTCGAGATCATGTACCCGCTGCTGGCGATCTATCTCCAGCTCTATGGGCTGTGCGCCGGCAACGGAATCGACCCCGGCAACATCGCCAAGATGCTGCAGGGTCGCGACTCCAAGATCATGGAGACCGACCGGGCGATGTGGGATCTCTCCGACGAGGCGAAGCGACTCGGCATCGCCGACTTGTTCGACCACGAACCCGACCAGATCCGCGACAGCGCTGTCGAAAGCGGGCGGCAACGCCTCGATCTGGCTGACGAAGTTCGACGACTTCTTGAAGGTGCACGGTTGGCGCACCGAAGGCATCGCCGACATCAACATCCCGTCATGGATCGAGGACCAGTCGTCGCCGCTCGGCCAGTTGCGCAACTTCGTGCAGATGGAAGAGCGCCACGACTTCGACAAGTCGCTGGTCGACTCGCATCGTGAACGCGATGAGGCAATCGAGACCGCTCGCTCTCAGCTGAACGGTGGCGAGCTGGCCGCGTTCAACGAACTGCTGGGCATCTGCACCGTCGCCAACTTCGCGTGGTGGAACGAGGACCACAACTACTACATCGACTTGCGATCGTCGATTCCCATGCGCCGCGGTGCGCTCGCGGCCGCCGAGGCAGTCGGCGCCGACGTCTACGACGACACCACCTTCTTGTTCTTCCCAGAGCTGATGGAGGTCTGTCGCGGCGACGTGCTGTGGAAGGACAAGCAGTCGATCGCCACCGCTCGCCACGAATATTACGACCACTACCAGGGCCTGCGCGGCGAGATCCCCAAGGTCGTCGGCACGCTGCCCGAGAAGGTCGAAGACCCGGTGCTGATCGAGATCTTCGGCATGCACAGCCACTACTTCGCCGGCCTGAAGGCCGACCCGCACACCACGACCCTCAACGGGTTCCCGGCCTCTGCTGGCACGTACACAGGGCGGGCACGAGTGATGGTCTCGGCAACCGAGTTGTTCGATCTGGAAGAGGGCGAGATCCTCGTCACCGAGGCAACGTCTCCGAACTGGACGCCCGCATTCGCGATCATCGGCGCATGCGTGTGCGACGGCGGTGGCTCGCTGACTCACGCCGCGACGGTCAGCCGCGAGTACGGCATCCCGTGCGTTGTCGGTACCTCCGTGGCCACATTGCGCATCAAGACGGGAGACCTGGTCGAAGTCGATGGCACGCGCGGCGTCGTGACGATCGTGGAGCGCGCCACGACGTGAGTGTGACCTCATGAGCGTCAGGGGCAAGCGGATCGTGGTCACCGGCGGTGCACGCGGTATCGGCGCGCGCCTCGTCGGTGAGCTACGCGAACGTGGTGCCGAGGTCGTCTCGACCGACGTCCTGCCGGGCTGCGACGTCGTGTGCGACGTCAGCGACGAACAGGACGTGATCGCGCTGTTCGATCAGGTGGGCGACATCGACGGCCTGGTCAACAACGCAGCACTGCTGGTCGGGCGGCGACCGTTCCAGGAGATCTCGGTCGAGGAGTGGGATCGGATGATGGCCGTCAATGTGCGCGGCACGTTCCTGTGCGCCCGCGAGGCGTCGAAGCACATGCCGAGGGGTGGGTCGATCGTCAACGTGTCGTCGACGACGGCGCTCAACGGCTCGCAGGGCTTCCTCCACTACGTCGCGTCCAAGGGAGCCGTGATCTCGATGACCAAGACCTTGGCGTTCGAGCTCGGCCCGAAGCAGATCCGGGTCAACTGCGTCGGGCCCGGGTTCACGCCCACCGAGGGATCCTCGGTGCTCGGCGACTACGACCCCACGGGCACCCCACTCGGTCGAGTGATGGAGCCCGACGACCTGCTGGGCACGTACTGCTACCTGCTCGGCGACGACTCCAAGTTCGTCAGCGCTCAAACGATCCTGGTCAACGGTGGACGATTCCCTCACTGATCTCGACGCGACGGCGCTTGCCGATCTCGTGCGACGCAACGAGGTGCACCCGCGCGAACTCGTCGACCAGGCGATCGACCGGATCGAGCAGTTCGACCCGCAACTCAACGTCATGGTGCATCGCCAGTACGAACGGGCACGCAGCGACGCTGACGGCGCTCTGCCGAACGGGCCGTTCCGCGGCGTGCCGTTCCTGTTCAAGGACTACCGCTGTCGTGAGGCGGGCGAGGCCTACATGATGGGCATGCGCGCCCTACGCGACATCGGGTTCCGCGCCTCGACCGATGCCCCCCTTGCGCTGGCGTTTCGCGCCGCGGGCCTCATCCCCCTCGGTCGCACCAACACCCCGGAGCTGGCCTCGGTCGGCACGTGCGAACCGGAGGCGTTCGGACCGACCCACAACCCGTGGGGGCCGGAATTCACCCCAGGTGGCTCGTCGGGCGGATCGGCAGCCGCAGTGGCGGCTCGTCTGGTCCCTGCTGCGCACGCCAACGACATCTCAGGCTCGATCCGCATCCCTGCGGCGCACTGTGGGTTGGTCGGGCTGAAACCCTCACGCGGCAGGGTGATCGCCAGCGTCGCCACCGACGCCCGCACGCGGATGAACACCGAGGGTGTCGTGACCCGATCGGTACGCGACACGGCAGCGCTCCTCGACGCGATCTCGGTCGCCGGCTCCACACCGCTGCTTCCTGCCGTTGGCCTCCCCTGCCCACCTCTGCGCGTCGGGCTGTGCACCCAGGCGTTCAGTGGCAGCTCCGTCGACAGCGAGAACAGTGAAGCGGCCGAACATTGCGCCTCGTTGCTGGAAGAACTCGGTTGCTGCGTGGAGATCTCCGCCCCACTGGCCCTGTCGGACCCGGCGTTGTGGAAGGCGGCCGCAACCCTGCTGTCTGTCAACGTGGCGGTGGAAGTCGACACGTGGAGCACGAAGCTCGGGCGCCAACTCGGTGAGGGCGATGTCGAGGCGATGACATGGCGAAATGTTGAAGCGGGCCGCAGCGTGAGCGCCGTCGAACTGCTGTCGGCACAGAGCCTCTTGCTCGATCACGCCGCCGAAGCCGAGCTGTGGTGGGAGCGATTCGACCTGTTGATCACACCAACCACGGCGAACGCCCCAACGTTGCTGGGCGACTATGGCAAGGGCTACCAGTCGGGCCGAGGCAGCGCATTCACGCGCCCGTTCAACGTCACCGGGCAACCGGCGATCAGCGTGCCGCTCGGCTGGCCCGACGATGGGCTACCGCGCGGTGTGCAGATGATCGCACCGATCGGCCGCGACGACGTGCTGGTCACCGTGGCCTCGGCACTGGAAGCCCTGGAGCCGTGGGCGCACCGCCGGGCTACGGTGAGTGCATGATCGTTGCCGTCGTCAACTTCGCGCTTCCGGCTCCGCTTTCAACCGACGAGGCGCGCGCCATGTTCGAGGCCAGCGCCCCGAACTACCAGAACGTCGATGGGCTGCGCCGCAAGCACTTCCTGCTGTCCGACGATGGTCGCACCGCCGGCGGGGTGTACCTGTGGGAAAGCCGCGCCCAGGCCGAGGCGTTGTACGACGACGCCTGGCGCGCCCGTCTGGCGGCCCGGTACGGCTCCGAGCCGCACGTCACGTACTACGACAGCCAGGTCACCGTCGACCCGTCGTCGATCATCGTCGGCTGACCCGACCAGCGCCTACCAAGGGTGGACGGTGCCGTCCCATTGCAGGAACGAGCCGGTGTTCTCGATCGTCAGGTTGCCGACGACCCCCACGATCGACGTCGCCGAATCCACCGGTTCGAGCGTGGCGCGCGGGCCACCCATGTCGCTGCGCACCCAGCCAGGATGCAGGGCGATCACCGTGACACCAGCGGGCCGCAGGGCCTGTGACTGCTTGAGGGTGAGCATGTTCAATGCCGCCTTGGAAGTCGTATACGAGGCATCGCTGCCGATGCGATGAGCGACCTCGATCGAACCGACCTGGGACGACACGTTGACAACCGTTCCGCCGGCCGCACCGAGGTTTGCCGCGAGCGCCTTGACCAGGAGGAAGGGGCCGATCACGTTGACATCCATGACCGATCGGAACTGGGCCTCGGTCAGCTCCAAGGCGCTGCGGGCGGCCTCCTCGGCACCCACCGCGCGGGCATCGATGCCGGCGTTGTTGAACAGCAGGTCGACCGGTCGGTCGCCGATCTGGGCGGCGAAGGTGGCAACCGATTCGCCGGACCCGGCATCGAATGCATGCACCTCCGCGCCGGCCTCGCGCAGTTGATCGGCGGCCGACGGGTTGCGGCACCCGCCGATCACCGTTGCGCCCTGGGCGGTGTACAACCTCGCCAGCGCCAGTCCGAGACCACGGTTGGCCCCGGTGATGACGACGTTGGTCATGGCTGCTCCTCCTCGATCAGACGCCGCGACGGGCTGCGGTTGACGACCAGTCGCAGCAGGTCGGGCCGCGAGTAGTGACCGGCGACATCGCACATCGCTTTGGCCGAGCGGACGGTGTCGAGCGAGGCGTCGGCGATCAGGATCTCCTCGCCCTCGGCCGGCCCGGCGAGCACCTCGCCCATCGGGTCGATGATGTAACTCCCGCCGTTCATCGGCTGCGTGGTCGCGATCACGTCGCGGAGCTCGACATCGGCGATCTCGTCCGGATGGATCAAGCCACCGACCAGCACGACATACGCAGCGGCCTGCGAGGCAAACGCTCGCGCCAGCAACAGTTGTCGGGTCGACGACATCCCCGCCGGCTCGGTCTCGTGGCCGGGGAAGGCGGCGACGTGCACCTGCGTGCCTTGGGCCATCAGCGCATAGCCCGGCAGCACCATGTTGTGCTCCCAGCAGTTCAGCCCGCTGATCGACGCATACGAACGCGAGTATGGCCGCAACCCCGTCGCGTCGCCTTCGCCCCATGCCGTTCGTTCCGCATCGGTGGGCTTCAGCTTTCGGTGCTTTCCGAGAATCTCCCCCTCGCCGGAGATGAACAGCAGTGTGCAGTACACCGTTCCGGCGGAGATGTCGTCGAGCTCGGCGATGCCGATCACCACATCGCATCCGGCGGCTCGGGCCGCGGCACACAGCTGGTCGGTCTCGGGGCCGGGGATCGTCACCGCCGCTCCGAGATACCGAGCGGTCAGAGCCCGGCGCTGATGGTACGGAATCCGGGCGTGCACCCAGCGCGGGTAGCCCGGCAGCCAGGTCTCGCCGAAGGCGGCCATCGTCGCTCCCATCTCGCCCGCCTTGGTGATCAGATCGCAGGCCTTGTCGGTCGATGCCTGCCGGTCGAGCAACACGGGCGCGGCTTGGATCGCAGCCAGCCGAAACGTCATGACGGGCTCCCTCCCTGTAGTCGGTTCGTCGATCAGACGATGGTGATAGGCATGCCATTCGATCAACAGCCCGTACCGCATGGTCCAGAACTCGCCTGCCCTGCCGCGGACGATCTCGCCGGACTCGTTGCGATAGCTGGATTCCCACTCGACGCAGATCGTGTCGCCATCGGCCGCACGGAGTGTCTTGTCGAGTCGATACTCGTGGCGCACCGCTCGAACCGAATCCCAACCGCTGCGTGTGGAACGCTCGGGCCGCGTCGAGGCCTTCGGCGACCTTGCGGCCGTTCCAGTAGATGACGACGTCGGGGTGCAGCAGCGGCATGATCTGCGAGAGGTCCTGGCTGCGGTACGCGGCCTCGGCAGCGGCAACGAGTACATCGGCGGTCGTCGGTGGGGTGAGGCCGACCAAACGGCGGGCTCGATCGAACGCATGCGATCGCTCCAGCGGGTCGACGGCGACGGCGACCATGCCGACCGCCCTGGCACCCTCGATGCAATACGGAGTGTCGTCGAGAAAGACGATCTCATCGGGAGACAGCCCGAAGTCGGCCGCCGCCTTCAGATATGGGCCGGGCAACGGCTTGCGTTCGCCGAAGTCCGTGCAGTCGACGAGTACGTCGAAACGGTCGAACTCCGGACGGCTGACGACCCATTCGCGCGTCGCCGAGCGATACAGATCGTTGCTGAGGATGCCGACTTTGACGCCGGCCGCGCGCGCCTCGTCGACCAGGGCCAACGCATCGGCAGCGAACACGCCGGGGCCCAGCTCGACGCTCATCGCCCGCCACATCGTGATGCGATCCGCGTAGCCACCTGACACTGCCAACTGGTTCCAGTACTCGTCGATGTCGATCTCGCCACGCAGGCAGCGCTGCCATGCCGGGTCGCCCGCAGGATTCATCGCCCCGCGACCCGTGAATCGCCGACCGGTCCGCCGCTCCAACTCGTCGAGCACGACCCAGTTCGACTCCATCAGCACGTCACCAACATCGAAGAGCAGCGCACTCGGCATCGGCCTAACGTACCTCTCGGCGATCCCATCGCCGCAGCGCCAGCACCATCACGAGCGACAGCGATCCTGCCAGCGCGAAGGCCAGGCTGAAAGGGTTGACCGTGCCGTCGAAGGCCTTGTCGAAGCGCTGGCCGATGATCGCCGCTCCAGCGGTTGTCACGGTTGCATACACGGCCGCAGCGGTCCCGGCGACATGGCCGACCGGCACCATCGCTGCCGAGTTGAGGTTCGACAGCAAGACGTTGTAACCGATCAGCACCAGCGACAACAAGATGATGAACGGCCAGAACGACGGCTGGCCGTCGGAACTGAGGCTGACGACGTACATCGCGACCGATGCAGTCGTGAACGCGATGACGGCCCAGCGGATCAGTCGGTCCAGCCCGACTCGTTGAACGTTGCGACCGACCGTCATCGAACTGATGCCCATCAGGATTGCCGTGCCACCGAACACGTATGGGAACCACGATCGACGGTGAAAGACATCGCCGATGATTCGCTCCGAGGTCGCCAGGTACGACGAGAACGCACCGAAGATCACCACACTCGCCAGCGTGTAGGTCAACGCGGCGCGGCTGCGCACAATTGCCATCGTGGCGATGCCGACCTGGCGCACTTGCAGCGGTTGACGTCGCTCGGCCGGCAGCGTCTCGGGCAACCGCAACGACCACGCCGCAATCAAGATCCCGAAGGCCGCGCAGATCACGAAGGTCCCACGCCACGGCATGATCTTGATCAGCCCCGCCCCGAGCGCCGGTGCAACCACGGGCACGCAGATGAACACCGCCATTGCGAACGCCATCTCGCGGGCCATCTCGTCACCCACGAACCGATCGCGGATGGTCGCGACGGCGATCACCCGAAGCCCGGCCGACCCGAGGCCCCAGACGAATCGGGCCCACAGGATCCAGTGCAAGCTCGGCACCGCTGCGGCCGCGAGTGCCCCTCCGGCGAACAACGCACAGGTGATCAACAGGATCCAACGGCGACCGAAGCGATCCGCCAAGAGACCGAACGGGATCGGCCCGACCGCCATCCCCAGGAAGAACGCGGTGACCAGGCCTGCCGTCGCACTCGAATCGGCGGCCAGGCCGAGGTCGGTCCGGATTCGTCCGAACGCGGGCAGGATCAGATCGATCGAGATCGCCGCCGACGCCATCGACAAACCGGCGAATGCACGCAGTTCGAGGCGCGACGGTTGCCGACGAACCCGTTCGGTGGTCTCGGCTACGCGCAGAACTCGTTCACCTCCTTCACCGCTGCCGGTGATGCGTCGAGGAGGTGGTACCCATGATCATCGACTCAGGGCGAACTGATCGAGGTCGACACCGCAGACGACATCGCCGTCGAAGTGGGTCCTGGCGCGTTCCTCCCACTGTGCTTCGGGGATCTCGCTGTCGCCTGGGACGAGGTGGCTGAGCACCAGGGTCTTCACACCTGCCCGGGCGGCGATCCGTCCTGCATCCTCCGGAGACGTGTGGGACTCGGTGAGGTGATTGAGGATGTTGTCGCGGTTGGGCAGCTTGGCGATCCTGCCAGCGACGAACGTGAGGTCGATCACCTCGTGCACGAGGTAGTCGGCGCCTTCGGCGATCCGCACGACGTTGTCGCAGGGTCCCGTATCGCCACTGAAGACGACCGAGCCCGACGGTGTGTCGAAGCGATAGGCGAACGCAGGGAACACCGGCGCATGTTGAACCAGGATCGCCGTGACCCTGACGCCGTGGTCGTCGAGCGGATAGATCTCGACCGGGTCCATCTCGGGCGCTGCCGTGGCGATCGAAGCGCCACTGGCCTCCACCGCCAGATCGATGTCGGGGCGATAGTGATGGTGGGCAACACCGATCTCGTGCACGAACACGTTGGCGGTCAGATCGGAGCGTCCCTCGTCGGCGATTCGAACGTTGATGTTGTACGCGAACGCCTCGAACAACTTCTGGCTCAGCATTCGAATGCCCGGTGTCGGAGCATCCGGGAACAGCACGGGCACGACACGATCCGGCGGGTACGGCGCGATCGGCAGTCCCGCCTCACCCGGCCCGAACACGTCGACACGCTTGCTGGGCCAGAAGCCCAGCATGAGGTTGATGTAGTCGATCACATGGTCGCTGTGCAGGTGGGTGAAGAAGATCGACCGGACGGTGCTGCCGCCTTTTGGTCGGCGCTCGGGATGCATCGAGATGCCGGAGTTCCACGCCTGGCGGTGAACTCCTTCTCCGCAGTCGACCAGATAGGCGACATCGCCGACCACCACCGCGTTCGAGTAGCCCGCGCGGGTTGCCTTCGGGTTCGACGCGCCGGCAGTGCCCAGCAGGATCAAGCGCTCGGCCGCGTCGGAACGGAACGGCAAGCGCGTCGGGCCGGGCGCCGTCGAGGGCGCTGCGACAGGCGCTGCGCGGCGAAGAACATCAGCTGCTTGACACATGCTCTTCGCCGGCGGGCTGGCCTCCTACAACTCGCGGCCGTCGAGGTACACGTCGCCCTTGATGCCGTCGACGGTGATCACCTGACCCGTCTCGATGCGCGTGGTGCCGTCAACGGTGCCGACCACAGCGGGGATGTTGAACTCGCGAGCGACGATGGCGCAGTGGCTCATCACGCCGCCGACATCGGAGACGACCGCGCCGGCGATGGAGAACATCGGGACCCACGGCGGAAGTGTCATCTCGCACACCATGATCTCGCCGTCTTCCAGATCGCCTGCCTCGTCGAGTGACTTCACGACGCGGGCGACGCCACGGTAGATGCCCGGCGACCCGGCCACCCCGTCGATCACGTTGGGGTCCTGCTCGCCTTCCGCCGGCGGCTTGATGCCGAGCAGGCGGGTGACGATGGCATCCATGAACGGATCGACGAAATCGCCCGGCAGGCGGGGGCGGCGTGCCCAGCGCACCTGGAGGCGACGCCTGCGCGGCGGCCTCGACGGAGGCCCGACGTTGCCTGACCGTGGCGCGCTGGTCGCCTCCGTTGACGAGGGCGTCGCGCACCTCGTCCTGGAAGAGGAGGAACACGTCGCTGCGGTCGTCGATCACACCGTCACGGACGAGTGCATCACCCACGGCCAGCACGAAGGTGCGCAGCAACACCACGCCCATCTGGTCGATGTAGAACGCATGATCCTCGGTGAGCGGGACGGCGTACTGCGCCGCGTCGTAGTACTCGTCGAACTGGGCCAACTCATCCGGCTTGTCGGCCAGCTCGGCTCGGATCTTGCCAGTGAGATCCTCACGGTGCTTCACGGCCCGCTCGTACTGGATCATCGGATCGTCTTCATCGGGCATGTTGATGTAGCGGGCGATGTTGCCGAGCGGGATCGCCGGGTTCTCCCGCCACGGTACGTCGGCGATGTCGTACACGGCGTCGCTACGCCATCCGAAGTCGTACAAGTACTCGTTGAGCTCATCGAGGAAGGCCCGACCCTCGTCGGTCTCGGCCAACTTCGCGGCGAGATCGCGAGGATGGGTTTCGTCGAACAGCCGGTGCAGCGACGCACTGTCGCGAACGACTCGACTGAGCCGCCACAGGCCGTGAGCGGCGTCGACCGGGCGGGTGTGGTGACCCTGGAGGATCTGGTAGGCCTCGGTCGGATCGTCGGGATGCATCACGTTGGCGTAGAAGTCGCTGAGCTTCACGCCCGAGACGAGCGCGAAGTTGATGTGGCCGTGGATGTACCACATCTCCGTCATCCAACTCTTCATGTCGTCGAACTTGGCCAGCAGTTCGGCGTTGCTCATCGCCGAGTAGTCGGCGTCGCGCTCCGACTCGTTGCGTGTGCGGATCATCGGCAGCCACTCGTTCGTCCAGCGCTTGCCGACGAGCGGAACCTTCTTGTCGAGCGTGTCGAGATAGCGCGACATGCGATCCTCGACGACCGCCTCGTCGGGATGGGGATGGAACGCCATGTAGAAGTAGTGGTTGATCGCCTGGTTCGACGCCACGATTGGACAGTCGTACTCAGCTTGCGCCTTGGTGAAGCCAACAGCCAATGTCGACATGACCAGATCCTGCGACAACGGGTGAAGTGGCCGTGGGGCGTGCATCTTGTCGAACGCCCAGAAGCCCTCGATCTCATCCGGCCCCGGGAACGTCACCTGCTCGGCAGTGTCAGTCATTCCAAACCCCCTCTGGTAGCGCCACAGCCCCCATCTGGCGTGACGTGATGATTGTACTGTTCGTCAGCCCCACAGCTTCTTCGAGGCGATCGCCGCGCCTTCGGCCAGTGCCTTGAACTTCGGCCACACGACCGTCGGGTGCACCTCGGGTGCGTAGCTCGCACGCGACGAGAACCCGCAGTCGGCACCGGCGATCACGTTCTCCTTGCCGACGATCGATGCGTAGTTGCAGATGAACTCGGCGATCAGTTCGGGATGCTCGACGTAGTTGTTGGCGTGGCCGATCAAACCGGGGATCAAGATCTTGCCCTCGGGCACGCCGACTTCTTCCACCTGGCGCCACTCGTGCATGTGCCGAGGGTTCATCACTTCGAACGAGTAGGCCTGGGCGTTGATCTTGAAGGTGTACTCGAGCGCAACCTTCAGGGGGATGTCGGTCAGGCGCGGACCGTGGTTGAGGCCGTAACAGGTGTGGTGCCGGACACGATCCTCGGGGATGCCGCGCAGCGCGTGGTTGACCGCCTCGACGTGCATGTCGGCTGAACGCCGCCGGCTCTCCAACGACTCACCTGGGTTGCACAACGTGTCGATCAACCAGGGGTCGTCGACCTGCAGGATGAAGCCTGCCTCGACGATGCCGAGGTACTCCTCGCGCATCGCCTCGGCGATCGCGTTGAGGTACTCCTCATAGGTCTTGTAGTACTCGTTGCGCCCGAACCCACTGGGTCCGGATGCCGGCATGAAGACGTCGGCGACGTCGAGGCCCTCGCACGCCGCCTTGAGGTTGTCGATGTCGATCTGCAGCAACTTCTGGCCGGTGTACGTGATCGGCCCCTTGGCGATGATCCGGCGAAGCGGGCTGACCGCCGACGAGTACTTCTTGAAGTACTCCGTGTAGTACTCAGGGAACATGTCGAACTCGGCCTGCCACGACGGGGCCAACTTCGACGGGCCCATGTCGACCTCGTAACCACCGACGCGATCCTTGACGTAGCCGAGGAAGCTGACCTTGCTCATCTCACCGTCGGCGACGATGTCGATCCCGTTGTCGACCTGTTGGCGCACTCGGTCCTTGACGGCATCGGCGATCTCGCGGTCAAGTGCCTCGGCATCGTACGGCCGGTCGTGCTCGCGCTCTTTCATGATGTCGAGCAACGAATGCGGGCGAGCCAGGCTGCCGACGTGGGTCGTGAGAATGCGGTCGGTGCTTTGCTTCATGGTTCCCCCAGCGAGATCGTGTCGACGATGGATTGTTTCACAGCATCAGGGCGACCGGGCCATCGTCGTTCGCCGGTGGCGAACCGGAGCGGTCTCAGGTCGTGCCTGCCCCGCGCTCACGCAGCAGGTACGCGGAATGCAGCAGCTCAGGGCGCTCGGTGAGCTCGGCGGCCGACCCGCTGTAGCGAACTCGCCCGCCTTCGAGCACGTACGCAGCCTTGGCCAACGACAGGGCGACATGGGCGAATTGCTCGATCAACAACACGCCGACACCGGACTCGGCCACCTGGGCCAGCGTCGGCACCAGGCGCTTGACGACGATCGGCGCCAGGCCGAGCGAGAGCTCGTCGACCAGCAGCACCTTCGGCCGCGACACCAGCGCCTGGGCCAGCACCACCATCTGCTGCTCGCCACCCGACAACGACCGGCCCTGGATCGTCCAGCGCTTCTCCAACTCGGGGAACAACGACAGGGTGTAGGCCAAGCCCTCACTGGCCGCCTTGCGACCGAGTGAGTAGGTCGCCACCTTGAGGTTCTCCTCGACGGTCAGCTGCGGCAGCAGCCGGCGGCCTTCGGGCACGACGGACATACCGGCGGCGCGGATTCGCTCCGGCCGCTGGTTGGCCAGGTTCTTGCCCTCGAGATTCACCCAGCCCTTCGTGACCCGGGCCAAGCCGGCGCAGGCCAGCGCGAGGCTCGACTTTCCGGCGCCGTTCGGGCCGAGGATCGTGGTGACCTCACCCGGCGGCACCTCGATCGTCACATCGTGCACGACGTTGCGAGGTCCGCGGGCGACCGACACGTTCTCGATGGACAAGGTGGCCATCAGGCGACCTCCTCGGTGCCGAGATAGGCCCTCATCACGTTGGCGTCGCGCAGCACCTCGGCCGTTGGGCCCGATGCCAGCAACCGGCCGAAGTCGAGCACCGCGGACCAATCGCAACACGCCTGCACCAGGCTCATGTCGTGGTCGACCAGGATGACCGTCGCCCCGACGCGATCGGGGATGCTGCGGATGATCTGGCCGAGTTGGGCGGTCTCCGCATCGGGCAGGCCGGCAGCCGGCTCGTCGAGAAGTATCAACTTCGGTTGACCCACGACGGCCCGGGCGACCTCGATGAACCGCCGTTCCTTGGCGCCGAGAGTGCGCACCGTGCTCTGAGCCACCGTCGGTGAGGCCGACGAACTCGAGCGCCTCGTCGACGGCCGCTGTGCGGTCGGCCTTGCTACCGTGCTCGGAGTGTTCGTAGACCGTGGCGACGTTCTCGAACACGGTCAACTTCTCGATCGCCTGCTCGGTTTGGAACGTGCGCCGCAGTCCCCACCGAGCCCGCTTGTAATCAGGGAGCGCCAGCAGGTCTTGGCCCATGGCGTCGATCCGGCCGCTGCGCGGCGTGACGAAGCCCGACAGCACGTTGAAGAACGTCGTCTTGCCGGCGCCGTTCGGACCGATCAGACCACAGGTGCCCTCCGGAAACTGGATGGTCATCTCATCGAGCGAGACCACGCCACCGAAATGAACGGACAATCCGACGACGTCGATCACGCCTCGATGCCCTTCTTCTCGGCTGCCTTCGTGCTCTGGATCAGGTTGGCGAGCAAACCGAAGCCGAACAACGACAACGAGAACCGCGTCCAGAACGCGTGGCCGACGACGTTCTGGGTGAGGAACTTCAACAGACAAGTGGCGAAGAAGGCACCGAGCAACCCGCCCCACAGGCTGTAGATGCCACCCATGATCACGACGGCGATAAGGAAGATTGCCGCCTGACGGCTGAAGGCGTCGATGCCGATGCCCTTCGGGATGGTGCCGGCGTACAGACCGCCGGCGACTCCGGCCATGAACGCCGCCAACGCGAAGGCCCACAGCTTGTACCGGGTGACATCGATTCCCGCGGCCAGCGCTGCCGCTTCGCTCTGGCGGATCGAGACCCACGCCCGACCGGGCTTTCGGGACAGGACGAAAGACGCCAGCATGAACATCACGAACGCCCCGACGACTGCAAATCGATAGTAGGCCGTGTCGGGAACAGCGAACACCGGTCGCCGCACTGCCTTGATGTCGGACAGAGACTTGGAGAGTCCCCGAAAGCCGGGTCCACCGTTGGGAAACTTGATGTTGGCGAGGACGACCTCGACCCCCGCCGCAAGCATCAGCGTGACCAAGGCAAGGTACAGACCGCTGACGCGCAGGGCCGGCAGCCCGATCAGCACGCCGATGATCGAGGCGGCGATGCCGCCAACCAGCAGCAAGACGGGGTAGGGCAGCGACGTGGCGAATGCCAAGCGCATCGTGACCCAGCAGCCGATGCCGTACGGCGCGACCTGCCCGAGCGACACGAGGCCGACCCGACCGTAGAGCAGCCCGGCACTGGCGACCACGATCGAGAACACGGCCATCTGGGTGAAGTTGGCAATCCAGAACGCGTCGAAGAAGGCGGGCACGGCGAAGAGTCCGAACAGCACCGTGGCCGCAACGGCGGCCGGCTCGAACACCTTGTTGCCGAGGACCTTGGCGAGCAGCGAGGCTTTGTCCGGCGCGGTCTCCGTCGCCGGACCAGTGGTCACGGCCGTCATCGCATCTCCCGCCCGGTGAGGACGACGGTGCGTTTGCGGCTGATCCACACGATCGCGATCACCGCAACGACAAAC
The DNA here is from genome assembly GCA_963805445.1 of Ilumatobacteraceae bacterium. Classification (GTDB taxonomy): domain Bacteria; phylum Actinomycetota; class Acidimicrobiia; order Acidimicrobiales; family Ilumatobacteraceae; genus JAENVT01. The sequence continues at coordinate 308,197 of CAWDUI010000012.1, forward strand.
GGCGTGGTCTTGCGGTAGTCGCCGGCGAACTGGAGACTCCCACGAAACGGCGTCAGCGCTGCTTCGAGCACCCCGATGAGCATGCTGGCCACGAACGTGATCGGCAAGGATCGGAACTGCCCGACGATGGCCCCGCCCAGCGCGCCGACGACGAACCACGTCAACGTGCCCTGGTCCAGGCTCTTGAACAGCGGCGGGAGTAGGAGGAACACGCAGCCGCAGATGATGCCGCTGCCGAGCCAGGCGAGGGCCTCGACGCGTCGCACGGGCACGCCGAGCACCGCCGACACATCGCGGTCGTTGGCGATGGCCCGCATCGCCGTACCCGTCGCCGTGGCCTTGAGAAACACACTGACCACGATCACGACGAGAACTGCGAAGATCAGAGCGATCAGCTGAGTGGTGGTGACGATCGCTCCGGCTATCTCGAACTTCTTGCTCGGCAGGGTGATGGCGCGGGGCTTCGAGGTGTCCCACCGCTCCTTCATGATGCCGAGCAGGAACAGGGCGACACCGACCATGCCCAGCGATTTGACCAGCGGATCACGACGGCTGAGCTTCGGTGCGATCCACATCCCGTACAACAACGTGATAGCCGCGCACATCGCCACCAGAGCCGGATACACAAGGATCTTCGCTCCATGGGCTATGGGCGTCGGCTTCTTCAGGCTGCCGCCCATCAGCGACCAGGCGAGGTGAGCTCCCATTGCACCGATGGCGCCGAAGGCGAGGTTGACGACACCGGTGGTCCGGTACAGGACGACAAGTCCTGTACCGGTCACCGCATACATGGCCCCGAAGGCCAGGCCCTGCACGATGTAGGGCCAAAATTCATGAAGACCTGGCATGTCGAGGACGATTCCTTTTACTACTCGTCGGTCACCGACCGATCACGGCGTGTTGAGCCCTTGGGCCTTCTCGGCCGCGCGGGCCGCCGTGAGGATCGGCTCGACCTCGGCGATCTCGAAGCAATCCTTGTCGAGCACCATCGTGTCGGTGCCGTCAGGTACGACGTTGTAGTCCCAGTTGTTCGGCACGTTGCCATCCGGCAGCGCACCGAAGTACCACGGCTTGCACACGATGTGCGTGTCGAAGTTCTTGATGCCCTTGATGGCCGCATTGACCTTGGCCGGATCATCGACATCGGCCGGTGGCATGTCCATCAGCGTCTTGACGATGATGCGGCCGATCATGAAGCCCATCTGCTGGAAGCTGCCCAGCGGTGCGTCGGGGTTGTACTTCGCCGAAACCGTGCGGTACAGCTCCATCTCCGGACGTGGATCGTCGAGCAAGCTGAGCTCGGCGTTGACGTTGAGCTTGTTGGCCCATGCGGTTCCGAGCGCTGCGGCGACGGAGTTGTCGTTGAGCGGCGTCGACGAGCCCCAGATGACCTTGTCGATCAGGTTCAGCTCTTGGGCGGCACTCAGCAGCTTGAGGCCCTCAGGCGGCGTGAAGTTGAGAACGATGGCCCCACCGTCGCCCGCTTTGTTGACCGCGTCGAGGATGGCGGTGTTCGGATCGCTGATCGGCAAGTCGAGCAGGATGTCTTCCCATTCGAGGCCGCTCTTCTGAGCGAACGCTCCAGCGAGCGAGTTGTTGTACTCCGAGCCGGGAAGCTTGCCCGTCATCGTGACCATCTTGCCCTTGGCGCCCTTTTCGACCACGATCTGCGCAGCGCCGAGGGCGCTGTAGCCCGGGCCCATGTTCGCAGCCGCGATGTTCGGCGAGCTGAAGCAGTCGGCCGGCACACCGGCGACGATGACGTAGAAGCCCTTCTCGCCGTAGTAGTCGGCGTTGACCGGGCAGTCGAGGATGCTGAAGCCACCGACCATGGCCACGACCTTGTCGGTCTCGATCAACTTGCGTGCTGCGGCGGCGGCGTCTTCCGGCTTGCCGTTGTCGTTCTCTTCGAGCATCTGGATCGGACGGCCGTTGATGCCGCCGTTGTCGTTGACGCAGTCGAAGTAGCCCTTCATCATCGCCGGGCCGGTCGAGAAGTCGGTGCCTGGGATCGAGGTTGTGACGTTGCCGACCTTGATCGGATCGCCGGTGGCCTTTTGACCGTTGCCGAGACCGCAATCAGGGCCTGCAGTTGCCGGCGTGTTGCCGACGAGGCCATCGCCCGCTGGTGCCGTGGTGTCGGAAGGTGCGGCAGTCGTTTCAGCAGCGGACGTGTCAGCCGGAGCTGCAGTCGTTGCCGCCGACGTGTCAGCCGGTGCTGCGGTGTCTACCGGTGCCGCAGTTGCTGCGGGTGTGGTTGCGGTCTTGCTGTCACTGCCGCAGGCCACTAACAACATTGCTGCTGCGGCCGCGGCTGCCATGAATCGGCGAGCCATGTATTCCCCCTTGTTTGGATGCGAGATGCCACACGGTGGATTCGCGGCGCCCCGTTGCGACGGCGAACATCTCCTGTGACGATGGGCACCATAGTGCATAACATTTCGGCGAACAACTATCGGAGGCGTCATGCGTTTCACCCATCAGAACACTGGTTTGGCATGGACACGCGACGGTTCGTCGCGTGCAGTCGCGGTGCTTCTGCTGCACGGTTTGTCCGGAGTCTCGACCGGCTACGACGAGGTCGTCGAGGACCTCGGAGCCGATGCCGATGTGTTCCGGATCGATCTTCGCGGGCACGGTCGCAGTGACCGCGCGCCGGGTACGTACTCGGTTCCGTTCTACGCCGCTGACGTAGTCGCCTTCATGGAGGAGGTGATCGCCAAGCCGGTCGTTCTGGCCGGTCATTCGCTCGGCGGCGTGATCACCCATCACATCACCGCCACCCGACCCGACCTCGTTCTGTCGGCGCTCTGCGAGGATCCGCCGCTCTACTTCTGCGACCAGGCTCTGTTCGAGCACAGCATCATGGCGAGCGTGTTCCCGGTGCTCGAGGCCGGCATGCGCGCCGCGCAGCAGGAGGGCAAGCCGCGCCAGTTCTTCGAATCGATGGTTGCCGATGCGGTCATGCCGTGGGGCAGGGCGGGCGACCACATGAGTGCTCGTGCCCTGCAGAGCCGCGCCGATGCCTTGATGCTGGGCGACCCCGACATCTGGCTGCCGGCGATCCACGGTGGCGCGTTGAGCGGATACGACCCCGACGCGCAGATCACCAAGCCGATGATCATCCTGCGCGCCGACCCGGACATGGGTCCGGCGTTCTTCGCCGACCACGTTGCGCGACAACACGCAGCCAATCCCGACGTCGAGATCAGGTTGATCGAGGGCGCGCCACACGGGATTCACTCGTTCCTCGGCTCGCGCCAACGATACGTGGATGCGTTGCGCGACATCATCCGCCAAGCGAGTTGAGGAAGTCGAGCACGGCTGTCGAAACCTGATCGGGTGCATCCCATTCCATGAGGTGACCGGCACCGGCGATGACCGTAGCGCCGCCCCATGCGGCGGCATTGCCGACCGGGTTGACCTCATCCAGGTCGCCCCACAGCATCAGCCGAGGAACGGTGATGCGATGCAATCGCTTCGCCGTGCCTCGGTCGCCCAAGGGCCACAAGATGTTGGCGGCGGCGACGTCGCTGAGGTAGGTGGCGACCGGGGCTTCTTCGTCGCTGAGATGCGCGAAGCGCTTGACGAACGCTTCGGGCACCTCCTTGGCGAAGAGGTGCGACATCCGCTCCGGTGCCGGTGTGCCGTAGATGTTGAACCCGGGATTCGAGGCGTCGGCGATGCCGAACGGCGCCAGCAGTGCGACGCCGGTGACGACCTCGGGACGCAATGCGGCAAGCTCCGCAGCAAACATGCCTCCGACCGAGGCGCCGACGATCGGACACGGCGCGCCGCCCGCCGCGTCGATCGCGTCCCAGAACGTCGTCAGCCAGTCGAGGTACTCGTCGCGGGGCTGGAAGCCGGAGGCCCCATCGAAGCCGGGAACCGACGGGACGATGATCTCCCATCCGGCCGACTCGACGGCGCGCATCGCCGGTGACAACTCGGCGTGGCCGGCGATCCCGAACAGGTAGATGAGTCGCTTGCTCACGTGAGGTTCTCCTCGGTCGACGATGGTATGGATGCTCGCAGTACTCGGATTGATCGGCGATCAGCGGGCATTCTTCGGCCACCAGGGGTCGTCGTACTCCGAGAACATCGTGCGCAGGCCGGGTGCGACCTTCTCGCCGAAGAGGTTGGTGTTGTAGCGAGTCAGTTCGTCGCTCATGTTCCCGAACTGCAACATGGCACAGAGGTGTCCGATCCGGAGCTCGCGACCCGCCTCCTCGAGTTGCTCGCGCACGGTGTCGGGACCGCCGATCACGACATAGCCGTTGTCGACCATCTCGTCCCAGGTGAGGTCGTGCTTCATCTGCTTGCTACGCGCCACCTGTCGTACCTGCGACTTGTACCGGGCGCGCACCGAGGCCTCGGTGACGTATCCGGGTGCGTCGACGAAGCCGGGATACACGTGCAGCGATCGGTTGAAGAAGTATTCGGCCGGCTCGCGGTAGAGCTTGTACGCCTCGGCGTCGCTGTCGGCCACGCCGATGAACTGGGTCACCGCCAAACGATGTGGGTTGTCGTCTCGGCCGTGCGCCTCGACACGATTCCAGTACCCGGCAACGGTTTCGCGCACCATCTTGTAGCCGTAGTACGTCAGGGCTCCGTACACGAAGTCGTTCTCGGCGCAGAAGTCCCACGTCTCGACGGATCCGCCGCCGGGAATCCACACCGGCGGGTGCGGCTGCTGCCACGGACGCGGTACCGGGTTGACGTACCGCTGCTGGTTGAAGCGGCCGTTGTAGGCGAACGGCTCGGTCGCCTGCCAGGCCTTCATGATCAGGTCGATGCCTTCGTAGTACCGCGGGCGCAGGTTGCCGGGGTTCATTCCGTAGGAGTGCGTCGTGTCCATCGCGGTCCCGACCGGGAAGCCGGCGATGAGGCGTCCCCGCGAGAACAGGTCGAGCATGGCGAACTCCTCGGCCACACGCAGCGGCGGGTTGTACAGCGCCACGGAGTTGCCCAGCACGGTGATCGCTGCTTGCGATGTTCGGTTGGCCAAGATCGCCGCGATGAGGTTCGGTGACGGCATCAGCCCGTAGCCGTTGTTGTGGTGCTCGTTGACACAGATCCCGTCGAAGCCGCAGTCTTCCGCGTAGACCAACTGATCGATGTAGGTGTCGTAGGTCTTCGCCATCACGTCCCGGTCGAACAGCGCCGGGTCGATGTCGACCCACACACTGCGATGCTTCGTGTTGAAGTCGTCGGGCAGGTTGGGATACGGCATCAGATGGAACCACATCATCTTCATGTGACGATTGTCTCAACGTGCCCGGCAGAAGTCCACGACCTGCTGCGACATGGATCATGTCTCAACTGGTCATGATTCATGTCGCCGATGCTACGATTCGGCGGTGGACCTGCGGCGGCTGACCTACTTCGTCACGGTCGCCGAAGAGCAGCATTTCGGCCGTGCCGCCGCCCGGCTGCACATGACCGCTCCCCCGCTGTCGCAACGGATCCGCGAGCTCGAGGCAGAGCTCGGCGTGCAGTTGTTCGAACGTTCGACGCGCCAGGTCCATCTCACCCCGGCGGGATCGCGATTGCTGCACGAAGCCCGGTCGTCGTTGCGCGCCGTCGACCGGTTCACGAGCCTCGCCGAGACGTTGCGCCGCGCCGCGGAGTCCACCGATCAGCCACTGACGTTCGGCTACTGCCACGGCAGCGAGCACGCTGCCTTGAGCGCGGCTCGCCAGTTCCACGACGCTCATCCTCAGGTCGCGGTCCGGCCATCGGCATTCACGTCGCTGCGCATCTTCAAGGACCTGCGTGAAGGCCGGCTGACGGTCGGGCTGGTGCACCCGCCGGTCCCCTACCCCGACATGCTGCTCTCGCAGGTGCTGGCACGCGTGGCGTTCGACCACGTCGCCGTCCCGCAGCGTCACCCCCTGGCCCAGCAGGCGATCGTCAACGCCGCGGATCTCGAGGGTCAACCGGTGCTGCTGGTCGAGCGCGATGACGCCCCGACGTACCACGATGCGACGGTTGCGTACTGCGCCGCGTTGGAGGTGCACCCGGCATGGGTCGTGCACCCGGCCAGCCAGGTCGAGCGCATGCTCGACATGGTGGCAGTCGGTTCGGGGATCGGCTGGCTCAATGCCTGGCAGGCTGCGCACGTCAGTCGCGACGGCGTGGTCATCCGCCCGCTGCGCCCGATCGAGCGCTACGACGAATTTCATCTGGTGTGGCGCGTCGATGATCATTCCCAGTCGGTGAAACAGTTCGTCGACATCGCGATGGAGGCCTGCCGCACATGACCCAACCCAACGTCACCGGTCGTCTCGCCGGCAAGGTCTGCGGGATCACGGGCGCAACCGGCATTGCCGAAGCCGCTGCGCTGCGATTTGCGGCAGAAGGGGCACGGCTCTTCGTCGTCGCGTTGGAAGAGCACGATTGCCTCGCGCTCGCCGATCGGCTCGGACCCGACACGGAGTTGGTCTGGGTTGCGGCCGACCTGACCGACGAAGCCGAGACCGAGCGGGCGTTCGCCCGGTGTGGCGAAGCGTTCGACCGGCTCGACGCGCTGCTTGCGTGCGCCGGCGGTAGCGGTCGCCCGTTCGGCGACGGACCGTTGCACAGCACGTCGCTGCAGTCGTGGAACACCACCGTTGCCCTCAACCTCAACACCGCGTTCTTGAGTTCCCGGGAAGCAGTCAAGATCATGCTCGACCAGCCATCAGGCGGGTCGATCGTCTACGTCTCGTCGGTCGCCGCGACCAATCCGGTCGCCGGGGCCTTCAACACGCTCGCCTACGCGGCGGCCAAGGGTGGGATCAACTCGCTGACCATCAACGGTGCCTGCCAGTACGGATCCGCCGGCATCCGCTTCAACGCCATCCTTCCGGCGCTGACGCTGACGCCGATGTCGAAGCGTGCTGCGTCCGATCCGGACACCCTCGATGTCGTCAAGGCACGCATGCCGATCTCCGGAGGCGGCCCATTGTCGGCCGACGACCACGCCCAGGCGGCATTGTTCTTGTGCAGCGACGAGAGCAAGCACATCACCGGCCAACTGCTGCGCGTCGACGGTGGCTGGGGCGTGAGCTAACAGACCTCCGCACCAGGCTCGGTTGGGCGCGTTCTCGGTACTCCGAGTACTCACACCTCACCCAACCAGGCTCAACGGGTGCGACACGGTACTGGGAATACCGAAGTCGCGCCCGATGACAGCGCTGGGGAAGGTGGCGGGCCGGAGACGTCAGGCGCCGACCGGCTGGAGGCCGAGACGTCGGCGAACGTCGCCGGCGGCGGCGAGGACCTGCTCGGCCACCATCGACGTGTCGACAGGATTCCCGGCCAGCCACAGCACGGCGATGGCGCCCTGGTCGGCGATCGGGACCGCGATCGCGGCGAGCCCGGCGATCACCTCGGCCTCGCTCTGCGCCCAACCGACATGGCGGGCCCGCGTCACGGCCGGCCGCTCGCCGAGCACCGGTGGGCGGCCGGCCAGCAAGGCGATCCCCGGCGCACCGCGGTCGATCGGATGTCGAGTGCCCGGTCGATAGGCGACGTGGGCGTTCAACGAAGTCGGCTCGACGCTGTCGAGCGTGACCGCCTCGTCGCCGTCGGCCGCGACGAGGAACGCTGTCATCTGCAGTTCCTCGGCGAGGTTGGCCAGTGCCGGTGCAGCGGCGGCGCGTAACGAGCGGCGCACCGAACGACTGAGCACCGCGAGATACGTTCCGGCGGAGTAGTCGCCCTCCGCATCGCGTTCGACCAGATGTCGCAACTCGAGCGTGCGCAGCAGTCGGTAGACGATCGAGCGGTGCAGGCCCAGCGGCGCTCGGCAGTGGCGTCGACCGAGACCGGCGCGATCCGACGCGGCGACGAAGTCGAGACACGCCAGCCCTCGATCGAGGGTTTGCGAGGGTGCTACCAGTCTCGTTCGACATTCGAATCATCTGTTCGATTATAGAGCACGATCAAACAACGGAGAAGCAATGGGAGCACGAACCGGTCAGCAGGTCCTCGACAGACTGCAGTCGCAACCGCCGGCCTTGTGGGTCGAGGGTGAGCTCGTCGCCGACCCGACCACACATCCGCGAACCGCCAACGCGGCACACTCACTCGCCGCGCTGTACGACCTGCAGCACCGACCCGACCTGGTCGACACGATGACGTTCCCGTCGCCGTCGACCGGCGACCGGGTGGGCATGAGCTTCATCGTCCCGCGGACACGGGAGGACCTGGAACGCCGCTCGGCCATGCACAAGGTGTGGGCCGACGCCTGCCTCGGGTTCATGGGCCGCATGCCCGACTACCTGAACGTCAACCTCATGGGTGCGGGCACCGCAGCGGAGTACTTCGGTCAGTGCCGCCCCGAGTTCGCCGACAACGCCCGCAACTACTTCGAGTACGTCCGTGAGAACGATCTGGCGCTCACGCACGCCTTGACCAACCCACAGGTCGACCGGCGCAAGCAAGCGTTCGAGCTGAACGATCCGTTCATCGCGCTCGGTGTCGTCCGCGAGACCTCCGACGGGATCATCGTGCGCGGGGCGCGCATGTTGGCGACCCTGCCGATCAGCGACGAGATCCTGATCTTCCCCTCCACGGTCGCTGAAAGGCGGGGACGAGATGAAGCCGTACGCGTTGGCGTTCGGCATCCCCAACAACACTCCGGGGCTCTCGTTCCAGTGCCGCGAACCTCTCGACCTCGGGCGCAGCCACCGCGATCATCCGCTGGGCTCGCGGTTCGACGAGATGGATGCCATGGTCTACTTCGACGACGTGCTGGTGCCCTGGGACCGCGTGCTGTTGATGGACGATGTCGACCTCGCCAACCGGGCCTATGCCGAGACCGGCGCGGTGCTGCACATGGCGCACCAGGTGGTCAACCTGAAGATCGCCAAGACCGAGGCGTTCTTGGGCGTGATCCAGGCCGTCATCGACATGATCGGCTCCGGCGACGCACCACACGTTCAGCAGATGGTTGCGGAAGTCATCATGATCCTGGAGATCATGAAGGGCCTGAAGATCGCCAGCGAGGCCGGAGCGACCCTCAACCAGTACGGGGTGATGACCCCCGCCCGCCCGCCGCTCGATGCGGCCCGCAACTGGTTCCCCGGCGTCTACAAGCGACTCGTCGAGATCGTGCAACTGGTGACGACCAGCGGATTGATCACGATCCCGACCGAGGCCGACTTCGCCGGACCACGCGGGGCCGACATCGCCAAGTACCTGCAGGGCGCAGCGAGCTCCGCAGACGAACGTGTCGCCCTGTTCCGGCTCGCCTGGGACATGTCGATCAGCGCCTTCGGAGGGCGCCAGTCGCACTACGAGCTGTTCTTCTTCGGCGACCCTCCGCGCATGAAGCAAGCCCTGTACGGGATGTACGACCGCAGCGAGTGCGTCGCCCGCGTCCAGGCTTTCGTCGACGACACCGACTGGCCGCAGGCTGCGGCGGTGTAGCTCCTACTTCTGACGTGCAGCCGCGACGGCGGTGCGGTACCGGTCGACATTGGCCAGCTTCACGCCTTCGTAGCCGCGAACCTGATCGACGAGGCTGACGAGTTCGAGCGCCTTGGCCCGGTCGGTGGCAAGGAACGCAGAGGCCTCGTCGACCAGCTCGATGTACTCGTCGACCATGGCACGCTCGGTGCGGCGGACCTTCGAGTGACCGAACGGATCGAGTGCCGTGCCGCGCAGGCCCTTCATCGATCGCAGCGTCGACATGACCGGCACGGACCAGCGACCGAAACGAAGCTTGCGCCCGAGCCCCATCGACCGCAGCATCGGCGGGTGAAGGTTCCACGCCATCTTCGAGTCGTCGCCGAACTGCGCGGCAACACGCTTTCGTCCGGCGAGCAGCAACCGGGCCACCTCGTACTCGTCCTTGTAGGCCATCACGTGGTGCAGTTGCCGGGCGACGGTGACACTGAACTCGCCATCGCCGCCTGCCTGTTGCTCGGCACGATGCGCCCGAACGACCACCTCGACATAACGTGCCGCGTACCGCCGGCTCTGGTACTCGACCAAATCGCCGGCACGCCGCTCGACCAGCTCGCGAAGCACCGCGTCGTCGATGCCATCGACGGCGTACGGCTGCACTGCGTAGGCAACGCTGGCGCCCGCTGCTTTCTCGACCTCACCGGGATCGATCGTCCAGCGACGCCCCCAGCGGAACGCCGCGAGGTTGAGCTCCACCGCCGTGCCGTTGAGCTCGATGGCCCGCTCGATGGCCTCACCGGGCAGCGGAATGAAGCCGGCCTGGTACGCCACGCCGACCATGAACACATTGGCGGTGACGGCGTTGCCGAGCAGCGCCGTGACGATCTGCGACGCGTCGACATAGAGGTTGCGCGTTGCGTCGGTTCGCTTGGCCAGCTCGGTTCGCAGCGGGGTCAGATCGAGACCGTGCGAGGCGACCTTGCCGATCATCCGACCGGTCGGCGCAATGGTCGTCGAGACGACTGCGACGCTGTATTCCGCGTCGAGACCGGCCAGGTTGGCGGGCGTCGACGATGCCAGGGCGTCGAACGCCAGCAGCACCCCGATCCGGCCGGGCGTCGGGTCGCCGATCGTCACCGTCGACACCACGGGACCGGCCTTCTGCGACAAGCCGGTCTGGTCGGCGGTCTTGGCGTCGATGCCTGCGATCTGCGCGGCGGCGGCCAGCACTTGGCTGACGGTGACGACGCCGGTGCCACCGACTCCCGGCATACGGATGGCGACGTCGGCAGGCACGAGCAGCTTGGGTGACGGCAGATCGGTGGCGTCAGAAGCCGCCCGCTTGGTCTTGCGGGCCTTGCCCGGCTTGACGGTGATGAACGCCGGGCAGTCGCCCTTCAGGCAACTGGCGTCGACGTTGCAACTGGCCTGGTCGATCACGGTCTTGCGACCGAACTCGGTCTCGGTCGAATGCAGCGACAGGCAGTTCGACTGCACCCCACAATCGCCGCATGCCTCGCACACGCGCTCGTCGATCATCACTCGGAACGTGGCCGGGGCGAGGATGCCGCGCTTGCGATCCCGACGCTTCTCCGCCGCGCACTGCTGGTCGTGGATGTGCACGGTGACACCGTCGATGGCCCGCAACTTCTCCTGCGCGTCGACGATCGCGTCTCGATGCACGACGTCGACACCACTCGGCAGGCTGACGCCGCGGTACTTCGCCGGGTCGTCGGTCGTGATCGTGATGTGCTTGACGCCCTCGGCCATCAACATCTGGGCCATCTCCGGCACCGAGCGCAGCCCCGCCGCGTCTTGCCCTCCGGTCATCGCCACGGCCGCGTTGTACAGGATCTTGAACGTCATCGTGGTGCCCGACGCGACGGCCGCCTGGACGGCGAGTTGACCACTGTGGAAGAACGTTCCGTCGCCCATGTTCTGGAAGAAGTGGTGGTCCTCGACGAATGGCGCCGTGCCGATCCACTGGGCGCCCTCACCGCCCATCTGCGTGATGCCGGTGACATGGCCGGTCTGCTCGCGCGGCACGATGCTGACCATGCCATGACAGCCGATTCCTGCACCGACCAGCGAGCCCTCCGGGACCAGCAGCCCGGTGTTGTGTGGGCAGCCGCTGCAGAAGAACGGCGTGCGCACGGCCTCGGCCCCGAGGGCGATGCGCACGGGCTCCGACTTGCGCACGGTCGCGAGCTGGTCGGCCGGGATGCGCAACGTGAGCACCCGTCGCAGCGAATCGACCAGGTTGTCGATCGTCAGCGCCCCGTAGTGCGTGATCAGAGGTTTGCCGTCGTGGTCGTGCTTGCCGATGATGGCCGGCGCGTTGGCCGTGCCGTACAACGCCGAACGCACACGCGACTCGAGGAAGTCGATCTTGTCCTCGCAGACCATCACCGTGGCTGTGCCGTCGGCCAGCCGGCGGATCGCGCCGTGGTCCAGCGGGTGCAATGCCCCGAGCTTCAGAACTCGAACCCCCAGCTCGGTGAGCCGGTCGGTGGTCAGACCCAGCACGCGTAGCGCCTCGAGCACCTGTTGCATGTCGTATCCACCAGCGACGATCCCCAACCACGCGTCACTCGGATCGGTCACGAACTGGTTGAGCGGATTTGCGGCGACGTAGCGCTTCGCCCATTCGATGCGGCTGCCGAGCACCTCGATCTCCAGGGTGTTCGCAAACGGGACACCGACGTGACCACTGAGGGTCGGTACCCACGGCTTGCCGTCGACCTCGAAGGTGGGCAGCACCGGGTCGAAGCGACCGGGCGCGACCTCGGCGATGCCCGAGCCATCGGCAACGGGGGTCGTGATCTTCATGGCGACCCACAGCCCGGTCAGCCTCGACATGGCAAACGCGTGCAGGCCGAAGTCGAGCACCTCCTGCACGGTGCCCGGATAGAACACCGGAAGGTGCAAGGCGACGAGTGTTGGGTCGCTGCGCGACGGGAGCGTCGACGACTTGGCTGCGGCATCGTCGCCGACCAAGAGCACCACACCGCCCTTGCGCCCGGTTCCACCGAAGCTGCCGTGACGGATCGCATCGCCGGCGCGATCGAGTCCCGGCGACTTGCCGTACCAGACCCCGGCGACGCCTTCGAACTTCGGTCGGTCGTACGTCTGGGCGACCTGCGAGCCAAATACCGACGTCGCTGCCAGCTCCTCGTTGAGGCCCGGCACGTGCACGATGTTGAACTCGTCGAGCAGCTTGCGCTGGCTCTGCAGCTCGCGGTCGTATCCCCCCAGCGGTGAGCCCTGATAACCCGAGATGAACGCGGCCGTCTTCCAACCCTTGGCGCGATCGGCGCGCATCAGGTCGATCGGAAGACGCACGAGCGCCTGGATTCCCGTCGCCAGGATCTGCTTCGGCGCGGCCTCGTAGCGTTGTTGCAGAGAGAACTGCTCCGTGCTCGAATCGGTGAACGACATGTGGCCCCCAAATGGTCGGATCGTTGAAACTTAGCGTTGCGCCATCGAGATGGCGTCCCATACTCGTTGCGGTGTTGCCGGCCCGTCGAGATGCCGCACGCCGAAGGGCGACAGCGCGTCGATGACGGCATTGAGCACTGCGGGGATCGACCCGATCGTGCCCGACTCGCCGGCGCCTTTGGCGCCGAGTGGATTGACCCAGGTCGGCGTTTCCATGTGGACCAATTCGTAGCTGGGCAACTCCGCCGACGAGATCACCGGGTAGTCGGCGAAGTTCGATGTCACCGGGTTGCCGTCCTCGTCGTACTGCATCCACTCCAACAGGGCCTGGGCGACACCCTGGGCGATGCCACCGTGGATCTGGCCCTCGACGATCAGCGGATTGAGGAGGGTGCCGGCATCGTCGACCGCGATGACTCGCTGCACGGTCACCTTGCCCGTTTCGGTGTCGACCTCGACGACCGCGATGTGCGCGCCGAACGGGAACGTCGGCTGTGCCGCTTTGAAGTCGCTGAGCCCGACCAACGGCTCGCCCGCCACCGCCGCGACGTCGGCCCAACCAACCGATGGCTGCGAGGAACCCGACTACGTGGAACGTGCCCGCTTCTGCGTCGAGCACGATGTCGTCGACGGCCGCCTCCAACAGGTTCGCGGCGCGATCTCGCGCCGCGTCGATGAGCTTGGCGGCGGCGGTCACGAGCGACGAACCGGCGACCTGCACCGACCGCGAGCCGACCGTCAGGCCTCCGGACGGGATCTCATCGGTGTCGCCGTGGACCACGTCGACGGCCTCCATCGGGACGCCGAGCCGATCGGCGATGATCATCTTCCAGGTGGTGACATGGCCCTGCCCGTACGGGGTTGCACCGGTCAGCACGCGCATGCGGCCGTCGGCCAACAGGTGCACCGCGCCGTACTCGGTCGGTGCTGCGGCAGACGTGATCTCGACGTACACCGCGATACCGATTCCGGTCTGCACGGTCGAACCACTGGCTCGCTGAGCTGACTGCGCGGCGCGCAGCGCCGGATAGTCGGCTGCATCGAGTGCACGACGCATGGCCTCGGCGTAGTCGCCCACGTCGTAGGTCGTCCCGATCCCGGTGGTGTACGCCTCCATGAACTTCGGGATGAAGTTGCGAGTGCGGACCTCGGCGGGGTCCATGCCGATCTCCGCGGCGTAGAAGTCGATCGCTCGCTCGATCGCCAGCGCGGCCTCCGGGCGACCGGCGCCGCGGTACGCGGTGACGGAGATCTTGTTCGTCGCCACCGATACGCCGTGGAAGCTGCAATTGGCGATGTCGTACACCCCGGGCGCCATGCGCTGGGTCATCATCGGCAGATAGGCGCCCATCAGCGGGTAGGCCCCGGCATCTTGGACGACCTCGAGGTGGTATGCGGTGACTCGGCCATCGCGTGTGCCGCCGATCTTGACATCGACGCGCTGCCCGCGGCCTTGGGGCATGGCCTGCATCGCCTCGGTGCGGGTCTCGGTGTAGCGCACCGGCACACCGACCTGCCGCGACAGCCAGCCGAGCGCCAGTTCCTCGCCGATCGTTCGGGACTTCACACCGAAGCCCCCACCCACATCGGGCACCACCGCGCGAACCCGATCCACGGCAGGCCGTACAGCTTGGCGAGGATGTCGCGGGTCGGGTGCGCACCCTGGCATGCCGAGTAGTGCACGAGACGGTCTCCGTCGGGATCCGGCTCCCAGTACGCCAGGCCGCTGCGCGGCTCGATGGGCGAACCGTTGATCCGCTGGTTCATCACGCGGAGCTCGAGCACGACCTCGCACCCGCTGAAGTCGGCTTGGTGGTCCGACGCGAAGGTCGCGTAGGTGTTGGTACCGAGCTCCGGATGAACCAGCGTTCGGTCGCTCAGCGCATCGTCGATCTCGACCACCGCCGGCAACGGCTCGATGTCGACGTAGACCATCGCTGCCGCGTCGACTGCGGCCTGCCGGTCCGGTGGCCACCACCGCGACGACCGGCTCGCCGACGAAGCGCACCGTCCCTTGGGCGATCAGCGGGCGTTCACTGCCCGACTTGAGGATCGGCTGCACATGGGGGAAGGGCGGCAGGTCGAGATCGACGCCGGTGAAGACCCCGAGCACGCCCGGCGCCTTCTTGGCCTCGTCGACGTCGTACGAAAGGATCCGCCCGTGCGCGTACTCGCTGCGAACGAAGTGCACCCAGGCTGCGTCGACCGGGATGTCTTCGACGTAGGTACCGCCCACCGTGAGCATCCGCGGGTCCTCGACCCGCTGAACCCGATTTCCGAGAATGCTCCCCACCGCTAGTTCCTCTCCGCTGCGGCGGTGGCCAGCGCTCGCTCGGCATCTCGTTGCGCCCACCAGTCGCCGCCTCGGGCCACGCGCACGACGTCGTCGCTCGCCGTCGGCTGGTGCCCGACGAGATGGCGCGGTGCGGGGCACTCGGCGACGGTGTTGGTGAGCCTGCCGACGCCCGTGACCTCGACCTCCACGACATCGCCGATGTTCATCGGACGCGAGTTGGCCGGGGTGCCGGTGAGGACGATGTCGCCGGGCAGCAGCGTGATGTGCCGGCACAGGTCGGCGAGGATGTAGTCGATCGGAAACGTCATGTTGCTGACCGGGTCCTCCTGCACGACGACACCGTTGACGTAGGTGCGCAGCGTCTGGCGCCTGATGTCGATGCCACTGACCAAGCCGGGCCCGACGGGGCAATAGCCATCCTGGCCCTTGACCCGCAGCATCGATCCGCCGTCGGTGTCGCGGAAATCGTGGAGGCCGACGTCGTTCGAGGGCATGAACCCGGCGACGTAGTCCCAGACATCGTCGGGCGCCACGTTGCGCATCGGCGTGCCGATCACCGCGGCGATCTCGCCCTCGTAGTTGATGAACTGACAATCGGCCGGGCGCTGGAGCGTGCCGCGATGCGAGTTGAGCGCGGTCAACGGCTTCTGGAAGTACGTGGGCGTCGTCAGCGGCTTGGCCCGGAACTCGACACGGCGGCTGTCGTAGTTGAGGTGGATGCACAAGATCTTGGTCGGGTCACAAGGCGCCATGTACGACGCCTCGCTCTCGTCGACACGCCGGCCGTCGT
Organism: Ilumatobacteraceae bacterium; assembly: GCA_963805445.1. Lineage (GTDB taxonomy): Bacteria > Actinomycetota > Acidimicrobiia > Acidimicrobiales > Ilumatobacteraceae > JAENVT01. Next base: position 324,117 of record CAWDUI010000012.1, read on the forward strand.
ACAGCAGCAGTTCGGTTCCGTCGTCGGAGACCGAAACCCATTGGGCGCTGCCTTGATGGAAGATGCGGCGAATCTCACGCCGTGGCCCGTCGAGCACGCTCGTCATATCGGCGGAACCTAGCGCCTGCCGACCCGGCACTGAGCATCGATCGTTCCCACAGGTGGAACCGACACGGCGACGTCGATTTCGTTATGGTGCCCCCGTGCGCACCAAGGTGGCGATCGTCGGAGGCGGCCCTGCCGGGATGCTGCTGTCGCATCTGTTGTGGCGAGCCGGCATCGACAACGTCGTCGTCGAGCAACGTTCGCGCGACTACGTCGAAGCGCGGATCCGGGCCGGCGTGATCGAGCAGGGCACCAGTGACCTCCTGCGATCATTGGGCCTGGGTGTGCGCATGGACCACGAAGGCTTCGTGCACGAAGGCGTCAACATCTCCAACTCGCGATCCCCGTTCCGGGTCGACTTCATGGCGCTCGTCGAGCGCGCCGTGATGGTCTACGGGCAGACCGAGATCCAGAAGGACCTGTATGACTCCGGTGTCGCTGCCGGCTGGCCGATCATCTTCGAGGCCGAAGGCGTGCAGGTCCACGACATCACCGAGGCTCGACCATCGGTCAGCTACCAAGTGCACGGCGTCACGGCGACCATCGAGGCCGACTTCATCGCCGGATGCGACGGGTTCCACGGAGTCACCCGGCACGCCATCCCCTCAGAGGTCAGGCGCGAGTACGAGCGGCTGTATCCGTTCGGCTGGATGGGGGTGCTGTCCGAGACGCCGCCTGTCAGCCACGAACTGATCTACGCCCGCCACCCTCGGGGCTTCGCACTGTGCTCGATGCGCAACCCGATGCTGTCGCGCTACTACATCCAGTGCACCGCTGACACCGACGCCGACTCGTGGACCGACGATCAGTTCTGGGACGAGCTGCGCCGCCGGATTCCCGAGCAAGCCGCGTCGGCGTTGGTCACCGGCCCATCGATCGAGAAGTCGGTGACCCCGTTGCGCAGCTACGTCGCCGAGCCGATGCAATGGGGCAACCTGTTCCTGGCCGGCGACGCCGCGCACATCGTTCCACCGACCGGTGCCAAAGGGTTGAACCTCGCGTTCTCCGACGTGTACTACCTCAGCGAGGCATTCGCCGAGCACTATTCCAGCGGCTCCAGCACTGCGTTGGACGGGTACGGGCCCAGAGCACTGCGGCGTGTGTGGAAGGCCGTTCGGTTCTCCTGGTGGATGACCACGATGCTGCACACGTTCCAGGATGCCGGCGAGTTCGAACACCGCATGCAGGAGACCGAGCTCGACTACCTCGCCACTTCGGTCGCCGCGCAGACAGCGATGGCGGAGAACTACACCGGTCTGCCGTTCTAGTCGAGCGCCATCGCCCCGACTACCGTGCAACTCCGATGGGCGACTTCGACGAGGGCATGCGGATCCGCAGTGAGGTGCTCGGTCGCGAGCACGTCGAACGGTCGGCGGCCAACGCAACCGATCTCGACCGCGGGTTCCTCGAATGGATCACGACCAACGTCTGGGGCGACCTGTGGGCGGATCCCACGCTCGACCGAAAGACGCGCAGCATGATCACTGTCGCCATCCTGGCTGCGCTCGGCCGCGACGAGCTGGCGTTGCACCTCCGAGCGTCGGCAACGACCGGGGTCAGCGATGCCGAGTTGTCGCAGGTGCTGCAGCACGTGGCGATCTACGCCGGGGTGCCCGCGGCCAACCACGCGTTTCAAACAGCACGATCGGCACGACCATCATGACCCTCGTCTACTCGCCACGCGCCCAAGACGACCATCCGCCGTTCCTGTACTCCGACTACCGGTCGACAGTGAAGCGTGCACCGTCGCACGACCTCATCGCGATCGTCCAGACACTGACCGAGACAACCGGGCCCGGGCCGGCGTGGGCAGACCTCAGCGTCGACGATGCCGACCTCACCACGAATGCCGGGACCGGGGGCGAGGCGATCGGCCAGCGCAGCATCGTCACCGGGCGGGTGCTCGACGAGAACGGCGATCCGGTTCCCGACACGTTGGTCGAGATCTGGCAAGCCAACGCCTGCGGCCGCTACATGCACTGGCGTGAGACAGCGTTTCCGGCGCCACTCGATCCGAACTTCCTCGGGGTCGGCCAATGCCGCACCGGCGACGACGGCCAGTACCGGTTCCTGACGATCAAACCCGGCCCGTATCCGTGGGGCAACCATCCGAACGCCTGGCGACCGGCGCACATCCACTTCTCACTGCTCGGCCCATCCGTCGCGACTCGTCTGGTCACGCAGATGTACTTCCCCGACGATCCGTTGCTCGACATCGATCCGATCTTCCAATCCGTCCCGGAACACAGCCGAGACCGCTTGATCGCCGGCTACGACCACTCGATCACCGAAGAGAACTGGGCCCTCGGATACCGGTGGGACATCGTGCTGCGCGGTGCGGGGGCCACGCCGTGAGCAACCATCGTCGGCAGCAGACTCCATCGCAGACCGTCGGGCCGTACTTCACCATGCGATTGTCGGCGGAGGGCGAGAACGTCCTGACCGCGCCAGAGACCATCGGGCAGCGCATCCGCATCGAAGGTCGGGTCTTGGATGGCGACCGCAAGCACATCGAAGACGCACTGCTCGAGGTGTGGCAGGCCGACAGCGCCGGCCGCTATCACCACCCTGCCGACGATCGCACCGACGTCCCGGAGGATCCAGCGTTCAACGGTTTCGGACGGTGCGCGACCGATTTCCACACAGGTGCGTACTCATTCCTCACGATCCGGCCGGGTCCGGTCCCCCACCCCGACGGCCGCATGCAGGCGCCTCACATCAGCGTCACGATCCAGGCCCGCGGCATGCTCAACCCGACCTTTACGCGCATCTACCTCGACGACGAGGCCGCGAACGCGAGCGATCCGGTGCTGTTGTCCGTACCCGAGTCGCGGTCGTGCAACGCTGATCGCCGAGCGAGTCGACGACAACGACTCGTCGGTGCCGACGTTCCGCTTCGACATCCGCTACCAGGGCGACGACGAGACCGTCTTCTTCGACGTCTGAGCCATGTCCCTGTACCCCGGCTTCTCCACCGATCGAATGGACGCGATCTTCGCGCTGTCGTCGCGCACTGCGGCCATGGCGGCTGTCGAAGCTGCTGTCGCCGGTGCCCAAGGCGCGGCCGGTGAGATCCCCGCTGATGCCGCCGCGGCAATCGTCGCGGCGTGCGACGACCCGGTCGATCCCGGCATCCTGGCCGACGGTTGGCACACCGGAACGCCGGTGCTCGGGCTACTCGAGGTGCTGCGCGCCCGACTGCCCGACGATGCGCGACCGTTCCTCCACCGTGGCCTGACGACGCAAGACGTCGTGGATACGGCGACCGTGCTCCTGATCGTCGACGCACTCGACCACCTCGGCGATCTGGCACGCAGCGCCGTGATGTCGATCCGCGAGATCATTCGGCAGTTCGGCGGCGTCGCCACCCAGGCCAGGTCGTTCCTCCAGCCCGCCGACGTGACGACCGTCGGGTTTCGGACTGCCCGATGGCTGGGCCAGCTGGACCACATCCGACGCCGGCAGACGTGGAACGCCGTTCAACTCGGCGGTCTCATCGGTGACCGGATGGGGCTCTCCGATGAGGTCTCCTCCGCCGTGGCGCGCCATCTCGTCCTCGACGATCGACTGCCATGGCACACGGACCGGGCAAGGATCATCGACGTCGTGACACTCGTCGGCGACTTTGCCAGGTGGGCCGACAAGGTGGGTGGCGACATCGCCCAGCTCGTCGCGCTGGGTGAGATCACGACACGGGCCGGTGGTTCCTCGGCGGCTGCCGGCAAGCGCAACCCGATCGACGCGATGCGGGCGATGGCCGCAGCCGAGGCGTGCCTCGGGGTATCGACCATCATCACCCATGCCAAACCGCACGAACTCGAACGCGGGCTGGGCAGTTGGCATGCAGAATGGTTCGCCATCCCGTTGGTCTTTCAGACCGCGGGTGCAGCGATGGAGGCGACCGGCGCCGCGCTTGCCTCCCTCGACGTCGAACCGTCGGCCTTGGTCGTCGCCGACGACCGCCGCGCCGCGGCAGATGCCTACGTCACTTCGATCCTGGAGAATTCGCTGCCATGAGTTCGTTCGCCACCACCCCAACGGGAACCAAGGTCGCCTACGCGACAGCCGGCCGGCCGTGGCGACCCTCGCTGATCGTCACCCACTCTCTCGGAAGCGACCATCGAATGTGGCAGCCTCAGGTGCAGGCGTTGAAAGAGCAGTACTACATCGTTTCGATCGACAACATCGGCCACGGCGACAGTGATGTGCCGGTGGGTGACTACTCCGTGGCCGACATGGCCGCCGCCGTCCTGGCGGTCGCCGATGCTGAACAACTGGAGCGATTCCACTACTGCGGCCTGTCGGTCGGCGGCATCACTGGCCAGTACCTCGGAGTGCACCACGCCGATCGGCTGGTGTCGTTGACGCTGTGCAACACCGCCGCCAAGATCGGCGCTCCCGAGTTGTGGAACGAGCGCATCGGCATTGCTCGATCGCAGGGCATGGGTGCACTGGCGGATGGGGTCGATTGCTCGGTGGTTCTCGCCCGGCTTCGCCGAGCGCAACCCCGACCGATTCGCACTGGCCAGGGAGACCTTGCTGGCGACGGACCCCAACGGCTACGCCGGCGTGAGCGCTGCCTTGCGCGACACGGACCTTCGTGACGTCGTTGGCTCGATCGCGCTCCCGACGATGGTGATCGGCGGCGCCAACGATCAGGCCACACCGATCGAGCAGGCTCGTTGGCTCCACAGCCAGATCAGTGGCAGTCGCCTGATCGAGCTCGACGCCGCCCACCTCAGCAACCTCGACCGCGAGCCGGAGTTCACCGCCTCGCTCGAAGACTTCCTCGCCGGCACGACCGCCTGACGACCGGGCAACGGTCGAAGCTAGAAGCTGCCTTCTGCCAAACGATCGATGCCCTGCGTGAGGATGAGGTCCTCGTGCAGTTCCATCCACACGTCGTGGTACGAGCCGCACATCACGCCGGTGAACATTCGCTGATCACCGTTCTCGAGCGCCTTGCGACTGCCGGCCAGGCGCGCCGCGTAGCCGTCGTACCGCTTGGCCACGTCAGCGAACGCGTGGCAGATCGGCTGCGCCTCGTCGTCGAGCGCACCCAGCCGTGTGATGCACTCCGCGTCGTAGGCCTCGTCGCTGTGGTCGTTGGGTTCGCCGTTGCGCAACTGCCAGTCGGCGCACAGGGCCTTGAAGGACTCGTTCATGACGAGGAAGCGGTGGTACTTCTCGGCCAGACCCTCGCGGAAGCCTGGTTTGCTGACGTCCTCCTCCAACGCGATCACGTACGCCTCGCGACCATCCGGCGTCAGCTGCCACAGCCCGCGGGCCTCGCGGTAGTTGGTGTGGCCCTCCTCCTGCATTGCCTGAAGGTGGGTCAGTACTTCCTCCTCGGGCAGCCCTGCAAGCTCAGCCAGGTTCTCCACCTTCACGAAACCCTTGATGCGCAACGCGTGATGGACCCTGAATCGAGGATGGGAATCATGTGCCATATGTCTCACATTAGCCACCCTCCCCCCGACGACGTCAGCCCGCCGTTCGGCAGCAACAAGCCCAGGCCCGCTGGCCTGTCGACGCCTGTTCTACAGTGCGACCATGAGCCCGATCGACCCGCCGTTCCGAGCCGACCATGTCGGCAGCCTGCTTCGTCCGAAGGTCGTCCTCGACGCCCGCGAGCAGTTCGCTGCCGGCACGATCACCGCTGCCGAGAAGCGTGCCGTCGAGGACCGGGCCATCGCTGACGCAGTGCACAAGGTCGAGTCCGTCGGCATGCGCAGCATCACCGACGGCGAGTTCCGGCGAACGTGGTTCCACCTCGACTTCCTCGAGCAACTCGCCGGGGTCGAGGTCAGCGGGGCGATCGCGGCGAGCTCCAACGCCGCCGAGACCGTGCACTTCACACCACCCCGCCTGGCCGTCACCGGCCCGCTCCGCCACGTGAGGAACATCCAGGTCGACGACTACGTCTATCTGGCCGGGGTGGCGACGCAGACACCGAAGGTCTCGATCCCGTCGCCGACGATGGTCCACTTCCGCGGTGGACGGGCAGCGATCGACATCGATTCCTATCCAGATATGGACGTGTTCTTCGCCGACCTCGCCCAGTGCTACCGCGACGAGATCGCCGCGCTCTATCAGGCCGGCTGTCGCTACATCCAACTCGACGACACCAACCTCGCCTACCTGTGCGACCCGAAGATGCGCGCCGGTGCAGTCGAACGCGGCGACGACCCCAACGAGCTTCCGCGCACCTACGCGGCGCTCATCAACGAATCGCTGAAGGATCGACCGGCGGATCTCACGGTCGGGATCCACCTGTGCCGCGGCAACTTCCGCAGCACCTGGTTCGCCGAGGGCGGCTACGAGCCCGTGGCCGAGGTGCTGTTCGGTGATCTCGAAGTCGATGCCTACTTCTTGGAGTACGACGACGAACGGTCCGGCGACTTCGCGCCTCTCCGGTTCGTGCCCGAGAACAAGACCGTCGTGCTCGGCTTGATCAGCTCGAAGGTGGCCGAGCTGGAATCGATCGACTCCCTGGCGCAACGTGTCGACGAGGCCGCCAAGTACGTGCCGATGGAGCAGCTGTGCCTCAGCCCGCAATGTGGCTTCAGCAGCACCGTGCACGGCAACGACATCACCGAAGACGTGCAGTGGGCCAAGCTGAAGCTGACCGTCGACGCCGCCGCCCGCATCTGGCACTGAGCCACTCACCGCGACCGCAGGCACGGCCGGCACGCCGGCTCAGATTCGTTCGAGGGCCTCGCCATCGAACAGCGAGGTGATGCCGAACGTCTCGATGTCGGCGCGCAGCTCCGCCGCAGACGGCGTGTGCACCACTGCTTCCGCGGCGGCGAACAGTGTGGGCAGCAAGGTGGCGTCGCTCGTCGAGTTGAGGAACAGCTGGTCGTTCCCCAGCACGTAGTGCACGGCCCGCCGAATCGCGTCCGGGTCGGTCAGCGGCTCGTACCAGCTGAACTTGCCCTCTCGACTGCCGACCCAGCGGCTGCGGGCGATTGCCTTGATCGTCTGCACCGCGACCCTGCGGTCGGCGCACAGCTCGAGCAGTGCCTCGACGTCGGCGCGGTAGTCAGGCCGTTCGAGCAGCACGAAGTTGTACGGGAACAGGACGGAGTCGAAGTCGAAGGCGCGCAGGCTGCGCAGGTGCATCGACGGGATTCGCAGGCCATGGCCGGTCACCCCGATGAACCTGCAGAGCCCTTCCTCGCGGGCCGCGGCCAGGGACTCGACTGCCCCGCCCGGCGCGAACGCCACCTCCCACTCCTCGGGCTCGACCAGGTTGTGCAGCTGGACCAGATCGACGCGGTCGACGTCCATTCGCGTCAACGAGTCCTCCAACTCGGCGCGGGCCGCGGGACCGGAGCGCTCGCCCGTCTTGGTCGCGAGGAACACCCGGTCGCGGTTGGTCGCCAACCATGGCGCGAGCCGCAGCTCAGAGTCGCCGTAGCTCCGTGCGGTGTCGATGTGGTTGACCCCGTGGGCGTCGATCAGCGCGAGCGTGGCGTCGGCGCGATCCTGATTCATCGCCCCGAGGGCTGCCGCCCCGAAGATCACGCGGCTGGAGTCGTGTCCGGTATGACCGAAGGGTTGTGTGGGCAGCATGAGCGCAGACTACTTACATGGCGACGTAACGGTCCCGCAGGACTCGCTTCAAGATCTTGCCCGGTCCCGACTTCGGCAGCGGCTCGGTCGAGATCTCGATCACCTTCGGCACCTTGTAGCCGGCGATCAACTCGCGGCAGTGTGCCTTCAACGCTTCTTGGGTGATGACGACGTTCGGATGAGGCACGACGATCGCGTGCACGGCCTCGCCCCAGCGCTCGTCGGGCACGCCGAAGACGGCTGCCTCGGCGACGGCCGGGTGGCGGTACAGCGCATCTTCGACCTCGACCGAGTACACGTTCTCGGCGCCCGAGACGATCATGTCCTTGGCCCGATCGACGACGAACAGGTAGTTCCGATCGTTGAGGTAGCCGAGGTCTCCCGTGTAGTACCAGCCGCCGCGGAGCGCGTCGGCGGTTGCGGCCGCGTTCTGCCAGTATCCGACCATCACGGCGTTGGAACGAGCCAGCACCTCGCCCACCTCACCCGGATCGCAATCGGAGCCGTCGAGCCGCACCGTCCGCACGGCGACGCCGACGGCCGGCTGGCCACACGAACCAGCCAGGTCGGTGTCGATCGTTGCCTCCTCGTTTCGCAGGCGGGTGACCACCGACGACGTCTCGGTCGCTCCGTAGAACTGGGCGAGCTCGGCATCGGGGAAGACTTCGTGGGCCTGTCTGATCAGGGCTGCAGCAATCGGAGAACCGGCATGCCCGAGCAGTCGCAACGACGAGACGTCGCGAGGCCTGGCTCGCTGCTCGGCAACCAACGCCGACAGCATCGTCGGAACCGGCAGGAAGATCGTCACGCCGTGCCGGCTGATGAGATCCAGGCACACCCCCGGGTCGAACATCGGCGTCGTCACGGTCGTGCCCCCCAGCCAGGCCAACCCCGTGAGCGGGGCGATCCCGGCGACGTGGAACATGGCCGGCGCACCGAGGAAGACATCGTCGGCCACGAGCGAGCAGGCGAGGATCTTGTTGAACGCGTTGGCGACGAGGTTGCCGTGGGTCAACATCACGCCCTTCGGGAGGCCCGTCGTGCCGCCGGTGTAGAACAGCGTGGCGAGGTCGGCGGACTCCACGCCGACCGCGCTCGGCATCGCCCTCGTGGCGTCGAGCATGCGCTCGTACACCTCGGGCATCGGGATGATCTGCTCGACCAGCGTGTCGAGCCCCATGGGATCGCGATCCGTCATCAACACCCGGGCACCACTGTGCTGCACGATGTGGGCCAGCTCCGCTGGCGCCAGTCGCGTGTTGAGCGGCACCAGCACGATGCCGGCCGCCGGAAGGCCGAAGAACGCCTCGAGGTAGCGGTGACCATTTGCCGCCAACGAGCGCGACGCGGTCACCTCGCTGCACACCGAGATCAGCAACTGCGCCGGCCAATCGAACGCATCGGTCGGCGAGCTCGTCATACGTGATGGTTCGGTCGCCGTCGATGACCGCGACACGGTCACCGAAACAGCGTCGCGCATGCTCGAGCGGATCAGCCAACGTCATCATCGGGCGTGGACACTATGACGTGCAGCACGAACGATCAGCTTCGGAGATGGGCGACGTGCTGCAATGTTGCGGTGATCCCGCTACCGCTGACCACCGGCCGTCTGGCGATCGCGATGATGCGCCCTGTCCACGTCGACAGTCTGGTCGAGTACCGCAATCACCCTGATGTTGCGCGGTATCAGGATTGGCCGGTGCCATTCACCGTCGAGATGGCCGAGCAACTGGTTCGGGAACAGTCTGCGCTCGAAGGTCCGACAGGCGACGCGTGGGTGCAACTTGCCATTGAACTGCGTGAGGGCGCGCCATCCGGAGCCGCGATTGGCGACGTTGCCGTCGGAATCCACGACAGCGGTCGCCAGGCAACGATCGGGTATTCGATCACACCGGCTCATCAAGGAAAGGGCTACGCAACCGAGGCAGTCGCCGCGGTGATCGATTCCCTGTTCGCCGACGCGGGAATCCACCGGATCTCGGCGAGCATCGATCCGCAGAACGTCGCATCGCGTCGCGTGCTCGACAAGCTCGGCTTCCGCTTCGAGGGCCGGTCTCCTCTGTCGGTGTTCGTTCGAGGCGAGTGGGTCGACGACGATCGGTTCGCCATGCTGTCCGGCGAGTGGACCGCCAGCATCACGTCGTCCGGCGACCCAGGGTGAAGCCGGCCGGCAGTTGCGGCAGCGATTGCAGCCACGTCCACAGCTGCTCGATCTGAGCATCGAGATCCTCGACGGCACCGCCGTTGTCGATCACGAAGTCGGCGCCGGTCAGGCGCTCCTCGCGACTGGACTGGCGGGCGATCCGGGCCCGCGCGTCGGAGTCCGTGAAGCCTCTGTAGTGCACCAACCGGTCCACTTGGACCTCGACCGGCACGTCGACGACGATCTTGGCTTGCAACTCACCGCGAGGGTTCTCGGTGAGCAACGGGATGTCGAGCACCACGACCGCGTCGCTCGACCCCAGCAAGTTGACCCGCCGGTTGATCTCAGCACCCACGGCTGGGTGCACGATCGCGTTGAGATCACGGAGCGCGTCGGGGTCGGCGAACACGATCTCGGCCAGGTCGGCGCGTCGGAGGCCACCATCGTCGTCCAGGACTCGATCGCCGAACCGATCGGCAATCGCCTCGAGGACGGGCGAACCGGGCTGCTGCACGTCGCGGGTGACGGCATCGGCGTCGATGATGTGGGCGCCTCGGGCGGCCAACAGCCTGCTGACGGTGGACTTTCCGGACCCGATTCCTCCCGTGAGCCCGACCAGGATCATCGCCGCAATGTACCCGTCACCCGCTCATTCGGTGCGCTCTCTGTAGCATCTCGTTTCGATGGGCGAAGAAGTTGACCAGCGTGTTCGCGGCAACGAGCCTCCCCAACGCGATCAACAATCGCTCAGCTGGCCGCTGGTCGAGCGCCGGCGCGTGCACGCGGCACCGCCGGGCGGCGTCGAGCGCCGCGCCACCCGCCCGCCGGCGCCGGCACCGATCCCCAGCCTGACGGCCGCCCCACTTTGGCCCTTCCGACTCGCCGCGTTGGCGGGTGCGCTGGCCCGCTCGAGGGACGATTACAGCTGGGACAACTGGAAGCTGATCGTCGCTTCCGTCGTGGTCAGTCTCTACGCGATCGTCACCTGCATCCGGCCGGTGCCGTACCGCGACGACACCAAAGTGCGGATCCGCATCATCGCCGAGCAGGCGCTGCATCTGATCGTGGTGCTGGCAACCGGTGCGTGGGCCTCGCCGTTCGCGTTGTGCCTGATCCCGTCGGGAATGCTTGCCGGCTTCGCTGCCGGCGGCTTTTTCAGCGCCCAGTTGGGGGTGGCCGCAATCGCCGCGGTCACGGCAAAGCATGCCAACGAGATCGGGGTTCGAGTCGGCCTCCGCGATGGACTGGTATGGGCGGGTCTGCTCGGCCTGGTTGCTTTCACCAGCGGCTTGACGCACCGTGCCGGCCTGGAGGCGGCGCGTCAACAGCAGCTGGCACTCGACCGCGTCAGCCGCCTGGCTGAGGCCAATTCACTGCTCTTCTCGCTGCAGCGCGTGGCACAGACGCTGCCCGCCTCACTCGACCTCGACGACGTGCTCGACTCCACGGTGCAACGAATGCAGGCGATGGTGCGCCACGATGCGTTGTCCGTGTTCCTCGTCAATGCGACCGATCGCGCCGTCGAACCCATCCGCGCCCTGGGGTTCACACCACCGTCGTCGTTCCAACTCGATCGCCTCCCCGAGGGCCTCCGCGCCGCTATGGACTCGCCGCGCACCGTTCGCATCGACGACCTCAGTTTCCGCGGTGGCGTCTCTGCCTCGGCGCGCAGCGGTCTGTATGCGGCGCTTCGGGCCCGCGGTGCGCTCGTCGGACTGATCGCGGTCGAAGCCGACCAGCCCGATTCGTTCGGGCAGCAGCAGGCCGAGATCGTTCATGGTCTGACCGAGCCTTTCGGCATCGCCATCGACAACGCCCGGATGTTCGGCCGCATCCGCACACTTGCCGCCGACGAGGAGCGCTCGCGAATCGCCCGTGACCTTCACGACCACATCGGCTCCTCACTGGCCATGATCGGCTACGAGGTCGACCGGGCCCGCTCGATCGCTGCGGATGGCGGCGAGATCATCCCGGTGCTCGAGGATCTGCGTACACAGGTCACGGCGGTGGTGTCGGATGTCCGCGACACGCTGTTCGACCTGCGGACGGAGGTCACCGATACGTACGACCTGGCCAGCATCGTCCGCGACTTCCTCACCAGGGTGCAGCAGCGAACCGGCATCCAAACCGACCACGATGTGAAGATCGCCGGCCGGCTACCGCTGATGCAGGAGCGCGAGCTCTGGCAGATCGCGCGCGGAAGCAATCACCAACGTCGAGCGTCATTCGCAGGCCAAGAACCTGACCGTGACGGTCAACGAGACCACCACCAGCGCATCCATCTCGATCCGTGATGATGGTGTCGGACTCGGATTGCACACGAGTCGAGCCGATAGTTATGGCATCATTGGGATGCGCGAGCGTGCGGCCCGAATCGGGGCCGAGCTTTCCATCCGCCCATCGGTGCGTGGTGGCACGGAGATTCAAGTGCATCTGCGCTCTGACGACAGGAGACAACGTTGGGACTCTCGGTAATCCTGGTCGATGACCACACCATGCTGCGTCAGGGAATTCGCCGCGCACTGGAGAGCGAAGGCATCAAGGTCGTCGCCGAAGCCGGCGACGGCGCCGAGGCAATTCGGCTGGCCCTCGAGCACAAGCCCGATGTCGTGCTGATGGATGTGTCGATGCCGGGGATGGACGGTGTCGAGGCCGCCCGCAGGCTCGTCGAGGCCGACGGACGCCAACGCGTCGTGATGTTGACCATGCACATCGACCGCGACGTGATCGACCGCGCCATCCGAGCCGGCGCAGTCGGCTATCTCACGAAGGACTCGTCGATCAGTGAGGTGATCCTCGCCATCCAGTTGGCGGCCAACGGCGATCGGCCCATGTCGCCACGGCTCGCCTCGGCGATGCTCGACGAGGCTCGGCGCGAAGACGCGCTGATCTCGGTGCGCGAGGAGGAAGTGCTGCAGTTGGTTGCCGACGGATACGGCACCAACGAGATCGCCGAACGCCTCTACATCAGTGGCAAGACGGTGAAGAACCACCTGGCGTCGATCTACGAGAAGTTGAACGCCCGTGACCGCACGCAGGCGGTGCTGATGGCCGTCAAGATGGGCATCGTCAAACTGACGTGACGCGGGCGGTCCCTTTCGCCGGCGATGGAACTGCGCGACAATTTGCGGGTGGACGACGAAGTCCTCGGGGCTGCCTCGGGCGTGGGATCGATCAAAGTGTTCATGTCGTATCGACGCGCCGACGACCGACATTTCATCGGCAGGTTGCACGACCGGTTGTGTGACGCGTTCGGTGACGAGATGGTGTTTCGCGACATCGACTCGATCCCGGCCGGCACCAACTTCCGCAACGTCATCCTGCGCACGCTCAACGAGGTCGATGCCGTGGTGGCGGTCATCGGTCCGCATTGGTCTCGATCGTCGGCCGGTGACCATGCTGTCGCTGACACGGACTACGTGTTCCTCGAGCTCGCCGAGGCGTTGAGGCAGAGCAAGCCGACGATCCCCGTCCTCATCGAAGACACCGAGATGCCCGCACCAGACGCGCTCCCACCGGAGCTCCGCGCCTTGAGCGACATCAATGCCATCTCGGTACACGGTGACCCGGCCTTTCGGCGCGACTCGACTCGCCTCGTCGAAGCGATCGGCGCCGTGGTGGCAGAGGAACGCGCTCGCGTCGAGCGCGAGCATCTCGCTGCGCAAGAGCGCGCCCGCCGGCTCGATGAGGAACGTGCCGAACGCGAGCGGCGTGCCGAACAACTGCGCGCCGATGAGCGGGCGGCCCGCGTCCGACTTGCTGAGTTGGAGGAAGCCGCGACCCGGCACCAGATCGAGCAGGAACGCGCCCGCCTGGACGAGATCGAGGCACAACTGCGCCGCGCCGAGCCGACCATCGACTCGGCCATCGAGGTGGCGACCGAAGCAGCCGAGAAGCGCCACCGAGACGCGAATCGACCCCGAAGCCCGCACCGAGCGTCGACCCTCCTCGCCCGGTCGAACGAGCCGAGCGTCGGGAGCGATTGCCACGCAAGCCCCGGGCCAGGACCGAGGTCCCGTGGCTGCAGATGTTGATCTTCGCCGCCCTGATCCTGGGGGTGGTCTCGTTGTCGCTCGACCGGACGGTCGACATCGACGGCTCGACGTACCAGTTCACCGAGTTCACGAGCTCGACGGCCGTCGACGCCTTGGCGTGGCTGCTCGCGTTGGCGGTCGGCGTTCCGCTGCTCCTGTCACGACACCCCGTAGAGCAGCGCTTCGTGCTGGCCGGCGTAACGCTTGCCACGTTCTTCTACGAGTTCCTGCAGGCGTCGGGCACCATCCGGTACGGGATCGATGGATACGACGAAGGGTCGTGGATCATCGTCAAGGTCCTCGAACTCGGTTGCCTCGTCGGCGCGTGTTGGATCGTCCGCAAGCGTTCGGGTCAGCCGCGCCCGCCCGCCGTGCGCCTTCGATTGGCGCTCATTGCCGTCGCGATCCTGTCGGGCGCCTTGGTCGTCGGCGCGACGCAGAAGCAATGGAGTCAGGCTCCGAGTCTGATCGAGAGCACCATCGTTCCGCACAGGACGCCGCTCGCGGTCTGGATCCTCCTGGTCGCGCTGCCATCGGTGGCGGCGATCATCGTTCTGGCCGTCCGCGGCACGTACGGCGCGTCGATCTCGCTGGCCACGCTGGCCACGCTTGGCGTGTTGAACTACCTCGGCGAAGCGGCCTGGCTGCACGACCTCCATCTCGACCTCGATGAGTCGAAGTGGAGGTGGACGGCGCTTGCGCACCTCATCCTCGCTGCGCTCGCCTGGTTCGCCACCTTCACCAGCGCTCGGTCGGTCGCTTCGGCCGACTGAAGGCTCGCCATTGCACCGTCAGTCGCCGGTTGCGCCATCGATCGCCTGTCGGATCAGGTCCGCCTGGCCGCAGTGCCGGGCGTATTCCTCGATGAGGTGGACCAGGATCCAACGCAGGCTGTACGTGGCACGGGTTGCCCGCTCGATCTCGTCGAGCGAAGCCGCCGAATAGATCCGATCGGCGGTCGCGACTTCGGCCCAGTACGTCGTCAGGGCGTCGGCAATCGTGGCGTCGTCAGGCGGATGGAAGTCACCATCCTCGTCACCATCAGGGTGGGCAGAGCCGTAGTAGATCGGCTCGGGTGCCCCACCCTTCATCGCCCGTTGTGCCCAGCCGCGCTCGACGTCGGACATGTGCCGGACGAGACCGAGGATCGTGAGATCGCTCGGTGGGCACGTGGCCATCCGAGCCTGTTGGTCGCTGAGACCAGCCGCCTTGCGCACCAACACGGCGCGTTGATAGTCGAGAAAGCCGATCAACGTCGTTCGTTCGTCGGCGGCAGCGACGTCGTCCTTCGGCCAATCTTCGAATGGAACAGCGATGGCCAGACGCGCCGCGTTCGGCGTATCGCTTGGCGTGTGGTCAGAGCGCGTCGGGGTCACGCGAGGAGATCAGGCGTCGGCAGGAGTTGAATCCGCGGCGGACGCTGCATCGTCCGGCACAACCTCGGCCGGAGCGTCGTCGGTTGCGGCCGCCGTTTCGGCCGCTGCAGCAGCAGCGGCCGCCGAAGCAGCTTCGACTGCGGCCTCGGCCTCGCCCGGCGTTGCGTCTGGGTTGTTCTCGTAGTACTCGGCCCAGGCTGCTTCGCGCTCGGCGTCGTCACCCCCGGCGGTCCAGTTGCCGTGCTCGTCGATCTCGAAGTGCGAACGGTACTCCTCGGCCAGTTCTCCACCCTCGGCAGCCTGCTTGATCGACAGGCTGATGCGGCGACGGGCGAGGTCGAGGTCGATGATCTTGACCCACAGCTCTTCGCCGGGCGTCACGACCTGCTCGGGCGCCTCGACGTGGTGCGTGCTCATCTCGGAGATGTGCACGAGGCCCTCGATGCCGTCGCCGACCTGCACGAACCCACCGAACGGGACGAGCTTGGTGACACGGCCGTACACCAGCTGGCCCACTTCGTGGGTGCTGGCGAACTCCTGCCACGGATCTTGCTGGGTGGCCTTCAACGACAGGCTGATGCGCTCGCGCTCGAAGTCGACGTCGAGCACCTGCACGGTGACCGTGTCGCCCACGGCGACGACAGCACCCGGGTGATCGACGTGCTTCCACGACAGCTCGCTGACGTGGATGAGGCCGTCCATGCCTCCGAGGTCGACGAATGCGCCGAAGCTGACGACGCTGGACACGACACCCTCGCGGATCTCGCCGGGCTTGAGGTTGGTCAAGAAGGTGTCGCGAGATTCCTTCTGCGTCTCTTCCAGGAATGCCCGGCGGCTGAGCACCACGTTGTTGCGATTCTTGTCGAGCTCGATGATCTTGGCCTGCACGGTCTTGCCGATGTACGGCGCCAGATCACGAACACGGCGCAGCTCGACCAGCGATGCGGGCAAGAAACCGCGGAGCCCGATGTCGACGATGAGGCCGCCCTTGACCACCTCGATCACCGGACCCTCGACCATGCCGTCGGCTTCCTTGATCTTTTCGATCGTGCCCCACGCCCGCTCGTACTGGGCGCGCTTCTTCGACAGGAGCAGGCGGCCTTCCTTGTCTTCCTTCTGCAGGACCAAGGCTTCGATCTTCTCGCCGAGCTGGACGATCTCGTGCGGGTTGACATCGTTGCGGATGCTCAACTCGCGAGCGAGGATGACGCCTTCGCTCTTGTAGCCGATGTCGAGGAGGACTTCGTCCTTGTCGATCTTGACGACCGAACCGAAGACCAGCTGACCGTCTTCGACTTCGACCATCGTGCCTTCGATGGCATCGGCAAAGGACATGCCCAAGTCGTCTTCGGTGACTTGGCGGGGCTGGTAATTCCCTTCTTCGTCGAAGGTGCCCATGGCACCGCTGGCTACGGAGAAGGTCGAGGTATCGGACAAAGGAAATCGCTTTCGTATCGCACTACAAGAATGGCCCGGCGAATTCCGGACCGAGTGAGGATACCAGGGCTGATTGCGGCCTCCATCAGCGATGACGGGCGATCACCAAGAATTCCGGCGTCTCGGTCGACGGTGGCGTCGCGGCGTAGGCCCCCGGCTCGACGCTGTACAGGTCGTCAACCTCGAGGCCGACCCGATCACACATCAAGTGCAGCTCGCGAGGCGTGAAACACGTTGTCCACAGGTCGACCTCGGTTGCCAAACCCTGCTCGTTGCGCACCTCGGTGTGCTCGAGGCTGACGCCCGTCGCCGCATCGAACGTCGCCGATTCGTGGTACTTCACGGCGAAGTAGCTGCTGAACGCCGACAAGGCCAGTGCGCCACCCGGCCTGAGCGCCGCGGCGATGCCGGCCAGCACCGCGGTGTTGTCATCAGGCGAAGTCATCAGCCCGAACGCACCCTGACAGAGACAGATCGCTGCATCGAACTCCCTGTCGAAGCCCATCGCCCGGGCATCGCCGCGTTCGAACGTCGCGCCCGGCGGAGCCGACTCGATCGCCAGATCGATGAACCGCTGGCTGATGTCGACTCCGTGGGCGACCATTCCGCGGCGAGCCAACTCGTGCGCATGCCGACCCGGGCCGCAACCGACGTCGAGCACCCGATCACCCGGCTTCAGGCCCAGCGCGGCGATCACGAAGTCGATCTCCTGTCCGTCCCCTTGGTGAACGAGTACCGCAGGTACGCCGATCCGAGATGCTCGGCAATCGGCTCGAACCAGTGGCTCACGGAGACCTACCCGGGCTCGGCGATGGGGCCGACAACAGATGTGAATCCGCGGAACCGACCAACGAGGTGCGTACTTTCAACGCAGCCTGTACGCCTCGAAAGTACGCACTTCCCCGACGGTGCGACCGACGAAAGCCGCCGAGCGGGCCGAGCCGGTGATTCAGCCTTGGCGCTGGCCCAACTGGAACCCCACGAGACGTTGACCTCCAGGGGGACGTCGAGCTCGGCGGCGTGGCGCATGATGTCGATCACGATGGGGCCGACCGTGTCGCGCTCCGACTCCGGCACCTCGACCAGCACCTCGTCGTGCACCTGCAAGATCAGCCGGCTGGCGACGTGTGACTCCGACAACGCGGCATTGATGCGAACCAGCGCCACCTTGAAGATGTCGGCGGCCAGGCCCTGGATCCCCGCGTTCATCGCCTGGCGCTCGCCTGCCTGGCGAATCCGGAAGTTGGAGTTCGACAGCTCCGGAATCGGACGGCGGCGACCGAACAACGTCTCGGTGTAGCCGCGCATGCGAGCCTCGATCACCGTGCGATCCATGTACGCCTTCACATTCGGGAAGGCGACGAAGTACGCATCGAGGATCACGGCTGCATCGGCCGTCGGGATCCCCAATCGCTGACCGAGCCCGTAGGACTCCATGCCGTAGGCCAGCCCATAGCTGACCATCTTGGCCTTCGATCGCATCTCGATCGTGACGTCCTTCGGCTCGACGCCGAACACCCTGGCTGCCGTGGCATTGTGGATGTCGACCCCGCTGCGGAACGCTTCGATCAGCCCCGGGATCGGCAGCGAGGTGGGCGATGCAGCGCAGCTCGATCTGGTTGTAGTCGGCGACCAGCAGCACGTAGCCGGGCGCCGGCACGAAGGCCTTGCGGAACTGGCGGCCTTCATCGCTGCGAACTGGGATGTTGTGCAGGTTCGGCTGATCGCTGCTCAGGCGCCCGGTGCGGGCGACGGTCTGGTTGAACGTCGCATGGATCCTGCCATCAGGTGCGACCTCGGCCATCAGGCCGGTCCCGTAGGTGCCGCGGAGCTTCTCCATCTCGCGGTACTGCATCAGCGGATCGATGAACTCCGGCCATTCATCGCGAAGCCGCAACAACGTCGCTGCGTCGGTCGAGTAGCCGGTCTTGGTCTTCTTCTGCGGCGCCAACTGCTTCTCGGTGTAGAGCAACTCGCGGAGCTGCACCGGTGAATTGAAGTTGAACGGCCGACCGACGACGCGTTGCAGTTCCGCCGCGAGCCGTTCGCTCTCCGACGTGAGGTGGTGGTTCAGCCGTTGCAATTCAGCCATGTCGACGGCGATACCGACGTGCTCCATCTCGGCCAGAACGCCAACCAATGGGTTCTCGATCGTCGCGTACAGCTCGGCCATGCCCTGCTTCTCGAGCGCAGCCTGCAACGCCGACGACAGGTGTGCGACCGCCAACGCGCCACGCCCGGCGATACGCCGGTTGTCGTCGCCCTCCTCGCTGAAGTCGAGCTGACCGGCCGACGAGGCATCGTTCGACGGCAACTGGTACGAGGTGTAGCGCTGCAACAGATCGGCCAGCGCGTACCGGACATCTGCCGGGTCGATCAAATATGCGGCGATCGCCACGTCGAGCTGTAGCCCGGTGATCTCCATGCCGTGGCCGAGCGCCCAACGCATCAGGGCCTTGGCGTTGTGGCCGCGCAGCTGCGGGTGCGACGCCAGCGCCCCCAACACCGCTGGATCGGCCACGATCTCCGCTGGGATCCACGCCACCTCGCAGGCGTCGCGATCGGTCACGATCGCCAGCCCGATGAGGTCACTACGGCCCGGCTCACCGGCCCACGAGCAGACGACATCGAGCGATGCGAGCGCCGTGATCGCACTGACAGCGGCTCCGGCGTCGGTGAGGTCGGTGATCTCCGCTTCCAACACCTGTGCCTCGGTCGACGTCTGCGGCGAGCCGGGGGTGCCCAGGGCTTCGAACAGCCGGTCTGTGAGGGCGCGGAACTCCAGGAAGTCGAACAACTTCCGCGCCGCTTCCACGTCGGGCTCGATCGTCAACGAGTTGAGATCGACCTCGATCGGAGCGTTCCGACGAAGGATCATCAACTCGGCATTGCTGCGAACGCGGTCTTCGTGTTCGGCCAACGACGCCCGCAGCTTCGGCGTCTGCGCATCGACGTTGGCGAAGATCCCGTCGAGCCCGCCATAGGCGTTGATCAACTTGGCAGCGGTCTTCTCGCCGACGCCGGGGACCCCGTCGAGGTTGTCGCTGGGGTCACCGCGCAGCGCTGCATACTCCGTGTACTGAGCCGGGGTGACCCCGGTCTTGTCCTTGATACCGGCCTCGTCGTACAACGCGTAATCGCTGACGCCGCGGCGGTTGTACAGCACCTTCACACCCGGGTCGTCGACGAGCTGGTAGCTGTCACGATCGCCCGTGACGATGATGACCTCGTGGCCTTCGGCCTTGGCTTGCTCGGCCACGGTCGCCAGGATGTCGTCGGCCTCCCACCCGGCGAGGTCGACCACGTGGACGTGCAACGCATCGAGCACCTCGCGGACCAGGCCCATCTGCTGGCGGAGGATGTCGGGCGCCGCCTCGCGCTGCGCCTTGTACAACGGGTTGGCGTCGTGGCGGAACGTCTTCTCGGGTCGGTCGAACGCGACCATGACGCCGTCGGGATGCTGGTCCTTCAGGAGGTACGCGAACATCGACGTGAAACCGAACACGGCGTTGGTCACCTGCCCGGAGGCGGTCGCCATGTCAGTCGGCAACGCATAGAAGGCGCGGTACGTCAGCGAGTTGCCATCGAGCAATAACAGCTTCACGGGCGCAGCGTGCCGGCCAGCACCCGCTCGGCAACCTCACGCATCCGAGAGCGCTCGCTCATCGCCGTGCGTTGGATGAACGTGAAGGCGTCGCCCTCGCGCATGCCGCATTCGTCGATCAACACGCCCTTGGCGCGGTCGATGATCTTGCGCGACTCCAATTGCTCGCCCAACGCGTCGACCTCGCCCGTGAGGTGTTGCATCTCGCGGAACCGACCAATGGCGACTTCGATCGCCGGAATCAGATCGCTCTTCTGGTATGGCTTGACGAGGTACGCCAGCGCGCCTGCGTCGCGGGCTTCTTCGATGACTTCACGCTGGCTGAAGGCAGTCAGCATCAGTACGCCGCAGATCCGCTCACCGGAGATCACCCGTGCCGCCTCGAGACCGTCCATCCCCGGCATCTTGATGTCGAGGATCGCCAAGTCGGGTTGCAGGTCGCGGACGAGCGTCACGGCCTCGTCGCCGCGACCGGTCTCGCCGACGACGTCATACCCCTCTTCCTCGAGGGTCTCGCGCAAGTCGAGACGGATGATGGCTTCATCTTCGGCGATCACAACACGAATCGTCACTGCGGCAGTCCCTTCGAAAGTAGCTTGGTCGAGGGTGGTCTCGGTCGAAAGTGGTCTGGGTCGAATCGGCCCGGCGGTCAGGCACGAGTCACAGTAGGCGAAGTTCGTCGAGTAACTGGTCCTGACGAGCTTCGAGGGTACTGATCTCGGCGACGACATGACTCCGATGATCGGACATCGCCTCGGAATGTCCGGCGGCCTCGCGATGCTCGACCGCCGCTGCCGGGTTGTCGGCGACGAGCGCCCGCAGGCTCTTCTCCTCAGCATCGTCGATCAGGTGGGCCAACTGCTCGTCGATCACCACGAGTTCTTCGCGGAGCGTGCGCAGACGCGAGGTGTTCTTGCGCAATTTCCGCTCGACTGACCGTTTCCCCATGAAAGGCAGTGTATGGATCTGGAGCTGACGGCTCGCTCGTTGCGCCCCTGCGCGACGTTGACGCTGGTCGAGGTGCCCGAGGTGGGACTCGAACCCACACGCCCTTTCGGACAACGGATTTTGAGTCCGTCGCGTCTGCCATTCCGCCACTCGGGCGAGTGACGCCGAGATCGTATCGGCCGAAGTGATGCACTTCACGCCCGTTACTGGCTGGTAGCAATTCGACCCGATCGGAAACGGTCTATCGTGTCTACATCATGCTTGCCTTCACGTTCCCTGGCCAGGGATCTCAACGACCTGGTATGGGCAGGCCCTGGGTCGATCACGAGAGCTGGGAGCTTGTCGACGAGGCTTCCGATGTCGCCGAACGCGACGTCGGGCGGTTGCTGCTCGACGCCGATGTCGACGAACTGCGCGACACGCGCCATGCACAACTCACCACCTTCGTGTCCAGCTTGATGGTGCTCGACGCGGCCGAACGCCTGGGCCTCGAACCCAGCTTCTGCGCCGGCCACAGCCTCGGCGAATACACCGCATTGACCGCCACCGGCGCGCTCGGCTTCGACGAAGGGGTGCGCCTGGTCTGCGAGCGAGCAGATGCCATGCACCAAGCGGGCATCGAGAACCCCGGCACCATGGCTGCCGTGCTTGGACTCGACGACGACCAGGTCGAGGTGGCCTGTCGACGTGCCGACAGCGATGTCTGGGTCGCCAACTTCAACGCACCAGGTCAGGTCGTGATCGCCGGCTCGCCGGAGGGTGTGGCCGCCGCAGGGATCGTCGCCAAGGAGCTCGGAGCCAAGAAGGTGATGCCGCTGCAGGTGTCGGGTGCCTTCCACACACCATTCATGACCGCAGCGCGCGATCGGTTGCGCAAGGCGATTGCCGAAGCCAATCCACGCGACACCGAAGTGCCCGTGATCTCCAACGTCGACGCACTCTCGCACAACACCGGTGCGGAGTGGTCGAGCCTGTTGTCGGCCCAGCTCAGCAGCCCAGTTCGGTGGAAGCACTGCCTGCTGGCCTTGGAGGATCTCGGCGTCACCGAGTTCGTCGAGCTCGGGCCCGGCGGTGTGCTGACCGGCATGGCCAAGCGCACGGTGGAGTCAGCTCGAACGATCGCCGTCTCGACGCCCGAAGACCTCGAACGCCTGCTGGAATGGGTCAACGCCGGTTCGCAGCACAGCACGCAACTCGAAGGGCGAGCACCTCTTCGCCCAGGAACGCCTCGTCGTCAGTCCGGCGGCCGGGTTGTTCACGCCGATCGACGATCTGGCCGACGGCAGCCGGCTCACGGTCGGCGACGTGCTCGGGCACGTCGGCGATGCCGAGGTACGATCACCTTTCGCCGGTGTGTTGCAGAGTTACATTGCCGTCGACGGAGAGCGAGTCACAATGAGACAACCCATCGCATGGTTGAGGACGATCTGATATGCCAGCACTACCTTCCGGAGTCCGCGGTGCAGTGATCACAGGCTGGGGCACTGCCCTCGGCCCCAAGACACTCACCAACAAAGATCTCGAGCAGATGATGGACACGTCCGACGAGTGGATCGTCGAGCGCACCGGCATTCGCGAGCGCCATGTCGGCGGCACCACCGTCGGCCTCTCGACCGAGTCAGGCCGCGCCGCGCTCGATATGTCGGGGGTCGACCTCGCCGAGATCGACGCGCTCGTGTTGGCCACCACCACGCCCGACACGCAGTGGGGCACCGCAGCAACGGTGCAGAACGAACTCGGTCTGCGCTGTGGGGCATTCGACGTCAATGCAGCTTGCTCGGGATTCGTCTACGGGCTCGTCACCGCCCACGGGATGATCGCCATGGGTGCTCGCAAGGTGTTGTTGATCGGCACCGACTCGCTGTCGAGGATCGTCGACTGGGACGACCGCAACACCGCGGTGCTGTTCGGCGACGGTTCGGGCGCGGTGGTGCTCGAAGCCGTCGAAGGGCCCGGTCAATTGCTGGCATGGGATCTCGACGCCGACGGGTCGTTGGGGCGCCTGCTCTGGGCCGACGTCGGTGGCTTCATCCACATGGAGGGCAAGGAGGTCTTCCGGCGCGCCGTGCGCATCATGGTCGACTCGGCCACGAAGTCGATGAACCATGCCGGCATCACCGCCGACGACATCGCACTGGTGGTCCCCCACCAGGCAAACGTTCGGATCATCCAGGCGGCATGCGACCGACTGGGGATCGAACCCGAGCGTTCGGTCATGGTGCTCGACCGCACCGGCAACACGTCGTCGGCCTCGGTCCCGTTGGCACTCGCCGACGCGCTCGACACGGGCCGCGTCAAAGAAGGCGATCTGTTGTTGCTCGTCGGGTTCGGCGGTGGGATGACCGCGGCCAGCGCCGTGCTGCGCTGGGGTGGCGGGGCGCCCGCCGGCGGGCCTGCGTGAGCAGAGTCGTACTGATAACCGGCGGATCTCGAGGCATCGGGTTGGCGTGTGCACAACGGTTTGCCGCGCTCGGCGACCGAGTCGCCGTCACCTACAACTCGTCGCCGCCGCCGGATGGCTTCTTCGCCGTGAAGTGCGACGTCACGTCCACCGATTCGGTGGAAGCAGCGTTCAAGTCCGTCGAGGCCGAGTTCGGTCCGGTCGAGGTGCTCGTGTCCAACGCCGGGATCACCAAGGACGGATTGTTGCTGCGCATGAGCGAGACCGACTTCGGCTCGGTGATCGACGCCAACCTGACGGCCGCCTACCGCGTCGCCAAGCGGGCCACGCAGGGCATGCTCCGTGCACGGGCCGGCCGAATCATCTTCATGTCATCAGTGGTCGCGCTGCTCGGTTCGGCCGGGCAAGCCAACTATGCCGCGTCCAAGGCGGGGCTCGTTGGGCTGGCCCGATCGCTGGCCCGCGAGCTCGGTTCGCGCAGCATCACCGTCAACATCGTCGCCCCTGGACCGGTCGAGACCGACATGACCGCGGCGCTGGGCGACAAGCGCCTCGCCGAACTGACCGCTGCAGTCCCGCTGGCCCGAATGGCGGTCGCCGACGAGATCGCCGGCGTCGTCGCCTTCCTCGCCTCGGCAGACGCGGCCTACATCACCGGCGCGGTCATCCCCGTGGATGGGGGATTGGGAATGGGTCACTAACCGGTCCCCGGCCATCAGCAAGCAGGGTCACGAGACACCACAGTCGTTAACATCGTCCGCATCACGAACACAAGGAGATAGTCGTGGATCAAGCAATGTTCGCCCGCTTCCGCAAGTGCGCCGTCGAGGTGCTCTCGGTCTCGGAAGACCAAGTTGTCCCAGAAGCCAAGTTCGGGGACGACCTCGATGCCGACAGTCTCGATCTCGTCGAGTTGGTGATGGCGCTCGAAGAAGAGTTCGGCGTCGAAGTCCCCGAGGAAGACCTCGAGGGCATCGACACGGTCGGCCAGGCCTACGACCTGGTCGTCGGCAAGCTCTGATGAAGGGTGCCG
This sequence comes from Ilumatobacteraceae bacterium, assembly GCA_963805445.1. Classification (GTDB taxonomy): domain Bacteria; phylum Actinomycetota; class Acidimicrobiia; order Acidimicrobiales; family Ilumatobacteraceae; genus JAENVT01. Next base: position 348,776 of record CAWDUI010000012.1, read on the forward strand.
GACGGCGGGTCGCCATCACCGGCTACGGCGTCGTCGCACCGTGTGGAATTGGGAGGAAGGCGTTCTGGGACGGCCTCAACGGGCCGGGAATCACCGGCCATCGCAGCATCGAGGTCGCTGATTGGGATCCACTGCCCTACTTCAACAACCCGAAGGAAGCACGCCGCGCCGACCGCGTCGAGCAGTTCGCAGTCGCCGCGGCCGCCGAGGCGTTCGAGCACGCCGGCCGCCCGTCGGCCGAGTCTCACCGCTTCGGCACGATCTTCGCCACCGGTGTCGGCGGGTTGCGCTCGACCGAGGAGCAGATCGAGGTCCTGCTCTCCAAGGGCGAGCGCCGGGTGTCGCCGTTCCTCGTTCCCATGATGATGCCGAACGCGGCCGGCGCCGCGATCTCGATGCGGTACGGGTTGCGCGGCCCCAACGAGACGATCACCACGGCATGTGCCGCGTCGACCCATGCCATCGGCTATGCAGCGCGCCTGATCAGTTGGGGGATGTGCGACGCAGTGGTCACCGGGGGCACGGAGTCAGCCGGATGTCCGATCGGTGTCGCCAGCTTCGGCAACATGACCGCGCTGTCGACTTCCGGGTCGAGTCGGCCCTTCGACGTCGACCGCGACGGGTTCGTGCTCGGTGAAGGTGCCGCTGTCCTCGTGCTCGAGGAGTGGACGGCAGCGGAGCGACGCGGTGCCAACATCGTCGGCGAGGTGTTGGGTGCGGGCAGCAATGCCGACGCCCATCACATCACCGCACCAGCTCCGGGCGGGGTCGGTGCGATGGCCTGCATGCGACTGGCGCTCGACGACGCAGGGCTCGAGCCCGGCCAGATCGGCCACATCAATGCGCACGGCACATCGACCCCGCTGAACGACGCGGCCGAGGCCGCTGCGGTGACGGAGGTGTTCGGTCACCGCGCCGTGCCGGTCACGTCGACGAAGGGAGTCACCGGCCATGCCTTGGGTGCGGCGGGCGCCCTCGAGGCGATTGCAATGCTGCTGGCGATCGAACATCGCCTGATCCCGCCGACAGCCGGAACGACCTCGGTCGATCCCGAGTTCACGCTGGATCTGGTGGTCGACGCTGCACGGCCATGGATCCCAGCGCCGTCGATCTCGAACAGCCTGGGCTTCGGCGGGCACAACGGCACCATCATCATCGGCCCCGCCTGACGATCCCGCCACATAACCTCACCAAACCCTTCTGCGGCACGGGCCCGGGCTCGAACTGGCGGGCGGACAGGTTGACGGCGATCGTCAATGGGACCACCGGGCGTCCGACCGGCGCCCATCCGCGGGCCTCCTCGCACGCCATCTCCAAGACCTGGGTGCCGAGTGGCACCACGAGGCCTGTCTCTTCCGCAACCGAGATGAAGTCAACGGGTGGAAGGATCGAGCCGTCGTTCTCGGCGATGCGGGCGAGGGCCTCGAACCGCAACGATGCGCCCGGTACCGAGATCGATGACCGGTTGGTAGTACACGATGACCCGATGGTCATCGAGGGCCGCCTGCAACATCTTCTGCGCGGTCGAACGCAACTGGACCTGGCGGCCGAGCGCGGCATCGAATACCTCGACACGGCCGCGCCCGTGCGACTTGGCGTGGTACATCGCTTTGTCAGCCTCGTTGAGGAGCACCTCGGCCGATCCTCGCCGCCGAGCGACACTGCGATCCCGACGCTCGCGCCGACATGGTCAGCGTCGCCGGGGCGGTGCTGCAGTTCGGTCACGAGCCGGTTCCCGATGTGGACCGTGTGGGCCCGGCTCTCGACGTTGGCGGCGAGGACGACGAACTCGTCGCCACCGATGCGGGCCACGGTGTCGTGTGGCCGAACGACGGCGGTCAGCTGCTCGGCCACACGGCGCAACACGGCGTCCCCCATCGCATGACCCTGCGTGTCGTTGATCTGCTTGAACCGATCGAGATCGACGAACAGCACCGCCGTGCAGGTCGCGAACGCTTGGCCGCGAGCAGCGCAACCGGTAGATCCGATCGACCAGGAGTGAGCGGTTCGGCAAGCCCGTCAAGGCATCGTGCGTCGCCTGCATCGTCAAGGCTGCCTGTGCGGCCTGCAGATCGGCCATCCGTTCGGCCTGCATCTCGCCGAGACGGGAGATCTCGCGGTCCTGCGCTCTTCTGCCCACTGAGGTCGGTAAACGTCAGGCAGGCGAGGTTGTCACCGTCCATCTCGAGGGCCGAGATACCGACGAGGACCGGAACGGCAGATCCACGGCGAGCCGAGGAGGGTCGGGACGGAAGCAGTGGAACCGCAGCAGGCCGGGTCGACCCACTGCCGCAGGTCGATCCGACGGAGACATGTTGCGATGATCTCTGCCTCGGACTCGTCGAACGCGAAGTACACGGCCGCGCCGCTGGCACACGTCGCGAGACAGAACTGCGCCGCGAGGGTGGACTTGCCGGTACCCGACGTGCCGCTGACGAGGATGGTGCTCCCCTGGAGAAGCCGCCGTCGGCGAGCATCGGAGTCGAGACGGGCGACGCCGGTCGGCATGCGCCCTGGCCACGCTGTGCTGCAGCCGAGCGAGTGACGGGCAGACACCGAGACGCCGGATTCGCCGATGAGGAACGGTATTCGTTCGTGCCTGGAATGAGCCGCGGTACTTGAGGATCGAGACGCGTCGAGGTCTGCTCGGTGACCGATGATCGAGCACGATCACGCAGTCCGACACGTACCGAGCGTGGCGCGCACTCTGTGACACCCCTTTGTCATGATCGCCGCATGAGACTCCGCACCGCCCGCACCCATCCGACCACACGCTCGCTCGCCAAGCCGCCCACACGGCCGGCCCACTACGTGATCTTCGACATCGACCGACCGAACGTGGTGCACACCAAGCTCGACTGCAGCGAGCACATCGGGCTCGTCGACGTGGTCGACCAGTGGTTCGGCGGTCCCTGCGACGACCCTGACGTGGTCGAAGAGGTCGCCTTCCGCCACGGGCTGATCGCCGCAGCCGCGCTTGTCGAGCGCGGTACCCCATGCCCTCATTGCACCCTCGTGGCGGCGCCGTTGTGGCGTGCCGCCTAGCACCGATCAGCGGTCGACCAGGACGAACATCAACTCGCATTCGCAGGCGGTCGTCGCCGCCCAACAGCGCCCGACCGCGCCCCTTGCCGGCCCGAGCCGACATTCGCTGCAACTCGACGTGGAGCTCCAATGTGTCGCCGGGCCCGACCTGCCGACGAAACCGGGCACTGTCGAGCCCGCCGAACAGCGGCAGCTTGCCCGCAAAGCGCGGATCGGTCAGCACCGCAATGGCGCCGATCTGGGCGATCGCTTCGCACATCAACACGCCTGGCAGGGTCGGCCGACCAGGAAAGTGGCCGGCGAAGAACCATTCGTCACCCGACAGCCGCCACGTGCCGATGGCGCTGATGCCCGGTTCGAGGGCCACCACCTCATCGACGAACAAGAACGGCGGGCGGTGCGGCAACACGGCGGCCGGTGCGGGCATCGCCGTCATTCGGCAAGTGCTTCCAGCAGGCGTGTCGGGGTGTCTTTCGGGCTGATCTTGTACCAGGCGTTGCGGATCGACCCATCAGCGCCGATCAGGAACGCCGACCGCTCGATGCCCATGTAGGTCTTGCCGTAGTTCTTCTTCTCTTTCCAGACGCCATAGGCCTCTGCCACCGAGTGATCGATGTCGGACAGCAGGTCGAAGTTGAGCGAGTACTTGTCGCCAAATCGCGCCAACGCGGCGGGCTTGTCAGGGCTGATGCCGAGAATCACCGTGTCGCCGACCTGCTCGGCGATGTCGCGCAACCCGCAGGCCTGCTGAGTGCAGCCGGGTGTGTCGGCGCGCGGATAGAAGTACACCAACACCGGATGGCCACGCAGTGCAGCCAGGCTCTGTTCGGCGTTCTTCTGGTTCGTCAAGGTGAACTCGGGCGCTGGTCGACCGGCAGTGAGCATCCCCTGATGATACCGATCGAGTGAGACGCCAACCGCCACGGACCGTGCCGTAAAGATTCGTGCAATTCTTGCTCAAGCAAGTTGCAATTGTTGTCACGGACTGTGATAACTTGCTCACGACCCGGCGGAGCCGCAGCCGACAAACGTAAAGGAAGACACCGATGCGTCGTCCCATCGTCGTTCCTCACTGATACCCACTGATCCACATCCTCCCCGGAAATACTTTCCCCGGAGGCAATACGAGCAAGCGAACAAACCGCGCTCAGCGGTTTGTTTCGCGTTTATGGTCGCCGACGTAGTCCGTGGCCGAAGAAGCCGCCGCGCGGTCGAGCGTGAGCGTGATAGTGCTCCGGTATCGAGCGCATGTTGTCGTCGATGTAGTGCCCATCGAAGCGATAGGACGACTCGACGATCAAGCCGAGCAATCGCACCATCTCGGCGCGCACCTGCTCCGGCGGAGCGGGATCGTGCTCCTTCCAGACGACCATGGGCACGTAGCACTGCTCGCATTCGGCGATCCAGCACACGTCGTCCTCGTAGAACCACTCGGTGAGGCGGGCCGCTTCACACAACTCGCAGCGGCTCAGGCATCGATCGCCGCGCGGACCTCGGCGACGTACTCCCCTGCGGCATCCGGGCCATTGTCGAGCAGCCGCCGGATCACCGAGGCGCCCATCACGACGCCGTCGGCCACCTGCACGGCCTCGCGAGCCTGTGCCGCGTTCGACACTCCGACGCCGATCAACACCGGCACGTCGGTGATCGCCTTCAGCCGCCTGGCGAGTGAGGCAGCCGTCGAAGCCAACTCGCGGCGTTCCCCGGTGACGCCCAGCAAGCCGACGGAGTAGAGAAACCCGCGCGCTCGCGTCGGCGATCCGCGGCAGCCGATCGTCAGGCGCTGTCGGGGCGGCAAACATCACCGTCTCGACGCCTGCGTCGTCGGCGGCAGCACACCACGGGCCGGATTCTTCCAGCGGGAGGTCAGGGACCAAGGCGGCGACGACTCCGGCAGACAGGAGTTGATGGGCAAATCGCTCGTGCCCGGCATGGTGGACGGTGTTGTAGTACGTCATGACGGCCAGCGGAATTCCGACGTCGAGATCGCGGGTCTCGTCGAGGATCGAGACCGGCGTGGCCCCGGCCTCGAGCGCCATCTGCGATGCCAGCTGGATCACCGGGCCATCCATCACCGGATCGGAGAAGGGCAGCCCGATTTCGATGGCGTCGGCGCCGGCCGCAGCGACGGCGCGCACGGCCTGCTGCCACCCTTCCAGCCCACCGGTGATGTACGGGACGAGCAGCTTGCGACCGGCGGCCCGCTTGGCTCGAAGGGCCGTTTCCAACACGCCGGTCATCGGGCCAGGATGTCCATCATCTGGGCGACATCCTTGTCACCCCGGCCCGACAGGTTCATCAAGACCGTCGAGCCCTGCATGTTCGCGGCCTCACGGGTTATCCAGGCCAGCGCGTGTGCGCATTCCAGCGCCGGGATGATGCCCTCGGCGCGGGCCAGGAGCTGAAACGCCTCGATCACCTCGGCATCGGTGACCGACGGGTACTCGGCGCGGCCGATCGACGCCAGGTAGCTGTGCTCGGGCCCCACACCTGGATAGTCGAGGCCGGCGGAGATCGATTCGGCCTCGAGCACCTGTCCGTACTCGTCCTGCATCAGGTAGCTGCGCATGCCGTGCACGACGCCTGGCTGGCCGCGCCCGACAGCGGCACCGCCGGCGGGCTCCACCCCGACGAGCCTGCTGCGGTCGTCGACGAACCCGGAGAAGATGCCGATCGCGTTGGAGCCACCGCCGACACAGGCCACGACCACGTCGGGCACGTCACCGAACAGGTCGAAGCACTGCTGTTTGGCCTCGTCGCCGACCACTCGGTGGAACTCGCGGACCATCCACGGGTACGGATGGGGACCCATGACCGAACCGAGGCAGTAGTGCGTCGTCTCGACGGATGGCGACCCAATCACGCATTGCCTCGTTGACCGCGTCTTTCAGCGTGCGACTGCCGCTCTGCACTGCTTCGACCTCCGAGCCGAGCAGCTTCATCCGGAACACGTTCAGTGCCTGACGTTCGACGTCGACAGCACCCATGTACACCTTGCACTCCATGCCGAGCAGGGCTGCCGCGGTCGCGCTGGCGACGCCGTGTTGACCGGCGCCCGTTTCGGCGACGAGACGCGTCTTGCCCATTCGCTTGGCAAGCAGCGCCTGGCCGAGCACGTTGTTGATCTTGTGCGAGCCCGTGTGGTTGAGGTCCTCGCGCTTCAGCACCAGGCGGATGCCGAGCTGATCGCTGAGGTTGGAACACTCGGTCAGGATCGACGGCCGTCCGGCGTACTGCCGAAGCTGGTAGTGGAGGTCGGCGCGGAACGCTGGGTCCGCCCAGGCGTCGCGGAACGCGGCCTCCAGCTCCTGGCATGCGGGCACCAGGGTCTCGGGTACAAAACGACCACCGAATTCGCCGAAACGTCCACTGGCCGATGGTTCTGCCATCAGCGACATCATCTACTCCTCGTCGTCTGCCCAGTCATACGGCATCGAGTCCGGCCCCAGGTGCTGCAGCGGGTGCAGCAGCACGGGCACGCTCGATGAACGCCTTGACCTTCATCGGGTCTTTCCTTCCGGGCGATTTCTCGACACCGCTCGACACATCGACACCCCACGGCTGCACCTTGCGGACGGCGGTGGCCACGTTGTCGGGGTCGAGGCCTCCGGCAAGTATCAATCGCGGGCCTTCGGGTACCTCGCCGAGCAGTGACCAGTCGAACAGCTCACCGGAGCCCGGCGACGGCGCGTCGACCATGATCAGATCGGTGCCGAACTCCTTGATGCGGCGCGGATCCGGCGACCCGGCGACGACGGCCTTGATCACCCACCGGATCTGCTCGGCGACCTCTGCAACCATCCCTGGCGACTCGTGGCCGTGCAGCTGCGCTGCCTTCAGCCCGGCTCGGTTCACGGTGTCGATCACCCTGCTGGGCAGTTCGTCGCGGAACACTCCGACGGTGAGGATCTCCGGCGGGAGGCGACGGGTGATGTCGAACACCTGCTGCGCGGCGATCTGTCGTGTCGACGGAGCGAACACAAAGCCGACCGCGTCGGCCCCCATGGCGACAGCGAACAAGGCGTCGTCCTCATTCGTGATACCGCAGATCTTGACGAACATCGTGCTGCAAACGTATCGGGCCGAGCTCGCCGGAGCGGTGATCAATTCGTGGCTTACGGAACTCGCAGCTCGGCGATCGCCGCCGCCGGGTCCGTCGAAGTGACCACTGATTCGCCCACGAGGACCGCGTCGTAGCCGGCTTCGCGCAAGCGCAGCGCATCGGCGCGATCGCGCACGCCACTTTCGGCAACCCGCACCACGCCGGGTGGGATCAGTGCGGCCATGCGTTCGGCCCGGTCGTGGTCGACATGGAACGTGATGAGATCGCGTTGGTTCACGCCGATGATCGATGCCTCCGCCCGCAACGCGATGTCGAGCTCGCTCTCGTCGTGGATCTCGACGAGGACGTCGAGACCGAGGTCGACCGCCAGCTCGTGGAACGTCAACGAGCTCGCTCTTGTCGAGCGCCGCGGCGATCAGCAACACGCAATCGGCGCCCATGATCCTGGCGTCGAGCACGTCGCGCTCGCTGACCGTGAAGTCCTTGCGCAACACCGGCAGCGTGCATGCGCCTCGCGCTGCTTGCAGATCGGCGGCCGAACCGCCGAAATCCGCGGCGTCGGTCAGGACCGACAGGCAGGTCGCTCCACCTCGCTGGTACGTGTCGGCGACCACGGCCGGATCGAGGTCGGCGAACAGATCGCCCTTCGACGGGGACCGACGCTTGATCTCGGCGATCACGGCCAACGTCGGCTGGGCGCGGAGAGCAGCGGCGAAGCCGCGAGTGGGCGGCATCTGCGCCGCCTCGGCGGTGAGGGCCTGCAGGGGACGGTGATCCGATCGGGCAACCGCACGGTGATCCCTGAGGATTCGATCGAGGTATGTCGTCACTGCCTGCCACCCATCGCTAGAACCCGAGCCGCGAGCTGATCTCGGTCAGCAGCGATTCAATCGGTACCCGCACTTGCTCCGTCGTGTCGCGGTCGCGGATCGTCGACCGCGCCGTCGTCGAGCGAGTCGAAGTCGATCGTGACGCACAGCGGCGTGCCGATCTCGTCCTGACGGCGATACCGACGGCCGATGGCCTGGGTCTCGTCGTAGTCGACCATGTATCGCTCGCTCAGGATCTTGCGAACCTGATGGGCGAGTGGGGTCAAGGTGTCCTTCTTCGAGAGCGGCAACACCGCAACCTTGTACGGCGCGAGGCGCGGGTGCAGTCGCAGCACGGTTCGTGTCTCGTCGTTGACCACATCTTCGTCGTAGGCCGCGAGCAGGAAGATCGCGAACAATCGGGTCACGCCCACCGCCGGCTCGATGACGTACGGCTTGTAGCGCTCGTTGGTCGCTTGGTCGAAGTAGTCGAGCTTCTCCCCCGAGTGATTCGAATGTTGGGTGAGGTCATAGTCCGTGCGCTGGGCGATTCCCTCCGCCTCGTCCCAACCCCACGGGAACAGGAACTCGACGTCGGACGTGCCGGTCGAGTAATGCGAGAGCTCGTCGGCGTCGTGCGCACGCAAGCGCAACAGCTCAGTCGGCACACCGAGGTCGAGGTACCAGTTCATCCGCTGGGTGCACCAGTACTCGTACCACTTGGCGCTGTCGGCCGGTGGCACGAAGTACTCCATCTCCATCTGTTCGAACTCACGGGTCCGGAAGATCCAGTTCTGCGGAGTGATCTCGTTGCGGAAGCTCTTGCCGACCTGGGCGATGCCGAACGGTGGCTTGCGCCTGGTCGAGTTCAACACGTTGGCGAAGTTGATGAACATCCCTTGTGCCGTCTCGGGACGGAGGTAGGCCACGGCGCCGGCGTCTTCGATCGGCCCGGCATGGGTCTTGAACATCAAGTTGAACTGACGCGGCTCGGTGAACGTGCCGTGCTTGCCGCAGCTGGGGCAGGTGTTCGGATCGTCGAGCTTGTCGAGGCGGAACCGGTTCTTGCAGTTGGTGCAGTCGACCAACGGATCGGTGAAGTTGGCGAGGTGGCCACTGGCCTCCCACACCTGTGGCGGGCCGAGCACCGCTGCGTCGATCAACACGACGTCGTCGCGGAGCTGCACCATCGAGCGGATCCACGCCTCGCGGATGTTGCGCAGCATGAGCGCGCCGAGGGGCCCGTAGTCGTAGGTGCTACGGAAACCGCCGTAGATCTCCGCAGAGGGGTAGACGAAACCCCGTCTCTTGCAGAGATTGACAACTTGATCGAGATCGGTCGCAGGCATACCTCTGCAAGGCTACGAGCGCCACCCGGGCTCCCGCGAATGAGTTGGCCACGGTGGGCGCCTCTCGCCTCGGTGGTTGGGCGCGATTTTGGTAGTGGACGTTCCGGAATCGAACCCGTTGAGCCTGGTTGGGTGAGGTATGAGTACCACAAGTACCACGAGTACCGAAATCGCGCCCGACCGAGCATCCGACAGCCCGCCCAGATCGGCACATTTGTGCCGAGGGAGTGCGCTCAGGTGTCCATTCGCTCGAACATCGCCACGGTCCGAAGGCGACGCTCGATGTGGTGCTCCATGGCCCGAGTGGCGTGTGCCGCAACTTCGTGTGTCGCTGGCGACGCGGCGACGCAAAGCGCGTCGTTCAGACGGCCGCCGAGCACCATGCGCATCAACTCCAGCGCATCCTCGCCCAAGGGAGCCCCGGTGCGGCAGTTCCGGCACAACGCACCGCCGTGGTCCATGTCGAACGCGACCAGCGGGCCGGGCTCCCCGCAGCGGGCACACTCGTCGAGCAACGGGGTGATGCCTTCGGCCGCCAGGAGCTTCCAGTAGAACGCCGGCACGACCAGGGGTCCCGATCGCCGCGCCACGGTCCGGAGGGCGCCGACGAGCATTCGATACAGGTGCGGCGCCGGCTCGCGCTCCAGCGCCAGCTGGTCGACCGCCTCCAGCATGGCGATGCCGTTGGTCATGTGGTCGAGGTCGGCGACCATCGGCGCCAAGGTCTCGATCGACTCCGCCTGGCTGACGATGTCGAGATCGGCGCGGCCGTGCACCAGCAGCAGCTGCACGTGGCTCATCGGCTCGAGCCTGGCGCCGAACTTCGACATGGTCTTGCGCACACCCTTGGCGACCGCCCTGACCTTGCCGTGGTGCTCGGTCATCAGCACCACGATCCGGTCGGCCTCGGCCAGCTTGTAGGTCCGCAGCACCACGGCGGAGTCGCGATAGACGGGGGCGCCCATCAGTCGAGCCCGCCGAACCGTCGATGCCGTCCTGCGAACTCGGTGAATGCCGCTTCGAGATCTGCGCCGCGCAACGTGGCCCAGGCCGTGTCGAGGTAGACGAGCTCGCAGTACGCCAGCTCCCAGACCAGGGTCGCCGGCAAATCGGTATCGGGACCGATCACGATGACGAGGTCGGGGTCGCACGGAGCGGGAGCGTTGACGACCTCCGCCAGGTTGGCGTCGGTGATGTCCCGTCCGTCACGCCGCAACGCGTTGACCGCGCCGACCAGTCGCTGTCGCCCGTCGGTCTGCGGATCCACGACGCCGGTACATCCCCCCACTCGAGTGATCGACGCCGGAGTACCACCGTGAGGCGGGGCGATCCGATCGAGCGGACGGATGGTCAACCAGGACGCGCCGGCGTGTTCGACGACCTTGCCGTACTCGATGATCCGATCGCGCCAGGCCACATCGCCGAGCGAGTTCCACTCCTCCAGCAGGCCTCCGACGATCACGACGTGCCGCAACCCGACAGGCTGTTCTGCGGCACGGCTCATGGCGGCCATCATCCCACGCCGGACGCGAACATGCGGGCCATGCAAGCGGGCAAATGAGTATGGTTGATGACCTGTGCGGCCTGATGCTCAACGACCACTGCATGTCGCCTGCATCATGGACGGCAACGGCCGTTGGGCCCGGCGCCGCAGCCTGCCGCGAACCGCCGGCCACACCGAAGGTGAGGAGAATCTGGCCGCTGTCGTTCGCCTAGCCGTGAAGCGGGATGTCGGCTGGCTCACCGTCTTCGGCTTCTCGACCGAGAACTGGGTCCGACCGCGCATCGAGGTGCGTCACATCCTCGGGCTGCACAAGAAGCTGTTCGGTCGGGTGGCCGAGCTCAACGATCTCAACGTGCGGGTGCAGTGGATCGGACGTCCTTTCTCCAGCCCCGATGCTCGAACCCCGGGCTACGTGCAGAAGGCCATCCTCAAAGCCATTGCCGACACGGCCGGAAACACGGGGATGGTGCTGACCGTCGCCTTCGACTACGGGAGCCGTGCCGAGATCGTGCACGCCGCAGTGGAGGCGAGCAGCGGCTCCGTGGCCGTGACGACAGCCGACCTCGACGCTCACATGTACCTGCCGGAGCTACCCCACGTCGACGTCGTCGTGCGAACGTCGGGCGAGCGACGCATCTCCAACTTCATGCTGTGGCAGTCGGCGGGATCGCCGGTCTACTTCACCGAGAAGACGTGGCCGGATTTCGGCGCCGGCGAACTCGACGCTGCCATCGCCCTCGCCCGCAGCTGATCAAAGGTATCGACCCGGCGCACGCCGACCACTATCATCGCCACCAGGCAAAGGCGTCGCGGCTCGACGTCGCGCCCAGGTGCCTCAGCTCCGGACCAAGCGGCTGAGCGCGCCGCTCCTCTCACGGCGTTTGCATCATCCGAGCCGCTACCGTCGAGGTTCGTGGCCGAACCTCACAACGTGACCTCGGCCCTTGCACAGGTCACCGCAGCATTGCCGGCGGCCGAGGAGCGGCCCGGCCAACAGCAGATGGCCGCAGCGGTCGACGACGCAATCGCTCATGGCCGGCATCTGATCGTCCAGGCGGGTACCGGCACGGGCAAGACGCTCGGCTACCTCGTCCCGGCAGTCCTGACCGGCAAGCACATCGTCGTCGCCACAGCCACCAAGGCCTTGCAGGATCAACTGGCGGCCAAGGACCTGCCGTTTCTCGAATCGCACCTCGGCCGCCCGTTCGACTGGGCCGTGCTGAAAGGCCGCAGCAACTACATCTGCATGCAGCGGGTACGCGAGTTGCAGGCAACCGCCGCCGGTCAGGGCCAGCTGGAGATCGAGGAGTTCGCGGCGACCACCAAGGTCGACATCAAGCGCTTGGTCGAGTGGTCTGGTACGACCAAGACCGGCGACCAGGCCGACCTGACCTGGTCGCCCGACGATCGCTCGTGGCAGGCAGTCAGCGTCGGCAGCGACGAGTGTCCCGGCGGCACGAAGTGCCCGATGGGCTCGGTGTGCTTCGCCGAACTGGCCCGGAGCCGCGCTTCTGTCGCCGATGTGGTCGTCGTCAACCTGCACCTCTACGGCCTCAACGTGGCCAGCGGCAACGTGCTCCTGCCCGAGCACGAGGTGGTCGTGATCGACGAAGCCCACCAGCTCGAAGACATCATGAGCGACACGGTCGGCGTGCAGATCGGGCCTGGTCGGTTCACCAACCTCGCCGCCATCGTGCGGCGGGTGCTCGACGACCCGGCGATCGTCGGCGGCATTGCCGAGGCGGCAACGGCAATCCGCGAAGCCCTGCGACCGTTCTCCGGTGAACGACTGAACAAGCCGTTCCCCGCAGCCATCCAGGACGCCTTGATCGATGTGCGCACCCGCATCGAGAAGGCGCAGTCCGCGCTCTGCGAGCCATCAACACCGACGTGCCCGAGGCGCAGCAACGCAAGGTCCGCGCCCAGCAGGTCGCGACACGTGTGCAGGAACAGATCGACACCGCCCTCGGCATGCACGAGGGCTACGTCGCCTTCGTCTCCGGTAGCCCGGATCACGCTCGTCTGGAGATCGCTCCGCTCGACGTGGGGCCCGTGCTGGATGCGGGGATCTGGACGAAGCGAACGGCGATCCTCACCAGCGCGACTTTGCCGGCCTCGCTCGCCCACCGAGTCGGATTGCCGGACGCAGTCGTACACACAGATCGACGTCGGAAGCCCATTCGACTACGCCCACAACGCCCTGCTCTACTGCGCGCTGCATCTGCCCGATCCCAGGTCCCCACAGTTCGCTTCCGCAGTGCACGACGAGTTGGCAGCCCTCATCACCGCAGCCGGTGGACGCACCTTGGCGTTGTTCACCAGCTGGAAAGCGATGGACGCCGCCGCGGCAGCCGCTGAAGGAACGGGTCGATGTGAAGATCCTCACGCAACGCGACTTCCCGAAGACTGCGCTGGTCAAGGCGTTCACCGACGACGAATCGTCGTGCCTGTTCGCCACGGCCGGTTTCTTCCAGGGCGTCGACATACCCGGGCGAACGCTGTCGTTGGTGACGATCGACCGCATCCCGTTCCCTCGGCCCGACGACCCGTTGTTGACGGCGCGTCGCGAACTGCTCGGCGCCGCAGCGTTCGGCGAGATCGACCTTCCGAGGGCGGCAATGTTGCTCGCCCAGGCCACGGGTCGACTGATCCGCAACGCCACCGATCGCGGCGTGGTCGCCGTGTTCGACCCGCGCCTCGGCAAGGCCAGCTACCGCTGGCAGGTCGTCAATGCCTTGCCACCGATGAGGCGAACGCGTGAGCGTGCCGAGGTCGAGGCGTTCCTTCGGGAGATCACCACGTAGACAACTACAGTGCCCTGTCGTGGGGCAACTCGTCAGCGTCGTATCGGTGGAAGGCGTCGCCACGATCACGCTCGATTCGCCGTCCAATCGCAACGCGCTGTCTCAGCAACTGCTGGTCGATCTGCACGAAGCGCTCGACGTCGCCGAGCAAGAACAGTGTCCGCGTGATCGTGCTGACCCACACTGCCCCGGCGTTCTGCGCGGGCGCCGACCTCAAGGAGCGTTCGACCGGCAAGGTGGACTCCACGTCGTTCGTGCACGTCCTCGATCGCCTGGCGACGACGCCGGCGCCGGTGATCGCCGCAGTCGATGGTCCGGTTCGCGCCGGCGGCATCGGGTTGATGGCGGCATGCGATCTCATCGTGGTGAATCCGTCGATCACGTTCGCCTTCACCGAAGTCCGCATCGGGGTCGCGCCGGCGATCATCACCGGTCCGATCCTGCAGCGTTGCGGGTGGTCGAAGTTGGCCGGCCCGTACCTCACCGGCGAGGTGTTCGACGCGGCGCGAGCACTCGACATGGGTCTGGTGACCCACGTCGTCGACGACGTGGCGGCGACGGTTGCCGGTCTCTGTCGCGACGTGCTTCGCGGCGGCCCGAATGCCGTTGCGGCGACCAAGGCACTGCTGCGCCGGTCGCACACCATGCCGGAGTTGCAGGCGATCTCGGAATCATTGTTCACCAGCGACGAGGGCCGAGAGGGAATGGCGGCCTTCGCCGAGAAGCGACCGCCGCAGTGGGCCCAGTGACACTCCTCCAGCGTTTGACGTTTGCGGCCCCCCAGCGTCACAAACGCCAGACCCAGGGAAGCGTCTGACTGCTGGCGCCCCGTATCGGGGCGCCGAGCTCACAAACGCTGGGTTGGGAACGAGTGGGGTGGCTACGAGAGGAGGCGGTAGCCGATGCCGCGAGCGGTGACGATCAACTTCGGGTCGTCCGGTTGATCCTCGATCTTGACCCGCAAACGGCGCACATGGGCATCGACGAGGCGGCTGTCGCCGAGGTACTCGTAGCCCCAGACCCGCTCGAGCAGCTGGTCACGCGAGAGCACCATCCCGACGTGATCGGCAAACTCGCACAACAGCCGGAACTCGGTCTTGGTCAGGCTCAGTTCTCGACCTGCTTTCAGGGCAATGCCCTGCTCACGGCGCAATTCGACGTCGCCGAAGCGGCTGGCCGGAGCGAGCGACGGCACATCGTGCAGATGCACGCGTCGGAGCGCGGCGCGAATCCTGGCCGCCAGTTCCTTCGGCACGACCGGTTTGGTCACGTAGTCGTCGGCGCCGGCTTCGAGACCCGCGACCAGGTCGTAGGTGTCTGCTTGGGCGGTGACGATGATGATCGGGACGATGCTGGTTGCACGCAGGCTTCGACATACCTCGAAACCACTCATATCAGGTAACCGCAAATCGAGTAACACCAGGTCAGGCTCCCGTTCAGCAAAGGCCGCCAATCCCGAGCGACCGTCCTCGGCCTGGCGAACCTCGTATCCCTCGTCCTCGAGGGCCAGGCTCAGCGCCAACCGAATGGCGTCGTCATCTTCGATGAACAACAGAGAATGCACCTGGTGAACCTACTTGCCGTCGATGCGACGCCCGACATTGCGGACTGTCCCCAATACCTACTCGCCGTGGTCATTCTGTTACAGAAAACGCACAGTCGCCGCGTTGTCTCGTCACATTGGTACGTCACGATAGCGACTGTTCACGCTGCCCCGGTGGGGTACCTACCTCCCCCTGGTACTCCACCGGCAGCGGGGAACAGTGTGGGCAGCACGTCCTTGACCGTCCCGAACGTAACGTAGGAGGCTGCAAGTTGCTGACGCCGATTCTGACTGCGCATACCGACACATGCCGCCACCTGACCATGATCGGTGTCGCCGGGCCGATCGTCAATCGTGAACAAGCCATGTCGATCCGCAGTACCTGCTTGATCGGCCCGCAGTCCTACGGCCTGATCATCAACGTGTCGGGCGTGTCACTCCTGGCCGAGGTCGGCCTCGAGGCCCTGCGCGACGTCGCTCGCATCTGCGCCGAGCGCGGCCAGCAACTGGTCTTCGTCTGCACCGAACTGATCCTGCGCAGCGAACTGATCCTGGCCGACCTCGACACGCTCGCTCCCGTGCTGCAAAGCGAAGAGCAGGCCGTACCGTTGGTCAGCGTCGCCGCCTGAGCGCATCCGCCACCGCACGACACGTGCAGATCGGGCACACTGTGCCGGTGGCCGATCGTCAACGACGCTCTTTACGTCTGCGCACACGCGTCACGCTCTTCTTCGGCGTGACGGCGCTGGTTGCCGGCCTCGCCTTGGCAGTGGTCACCTACGGCGTCGCTCGCAACTTCCTCGTCGAGCAACGTTCCGACGTGATCCTCACCCAAGCAGTCGCCAACGCCACATCGATCCGGGCGACCTTGTTGCAGCAGAATCCTGCGCCCACCGATTTGGAGATCGGGGCCCTGGTGCGGAGCCTCAAACGAAGTAGCGAGGGCTACGCACTGTTGACCCGCGAGGGCAAGGACCCGTTGCCTTCCAACGCGGTCTTTCCCGGAACCGCGTATCCGCCCGATCTCGTGGACTCCGTGGAGCGCGGCGGCAGCGCGACGCAGAGATTCAGCGTGGACGGCGACCCGTACATGGCGGTCGGTCTCAGCATTCCTGCCGCGGACGCTCAGTACTACGAGGCCATTCCGCTGCGCGACACCGATCGCGCTCTGCGCGCCATCGGCACGGCGCTGGCCATCGGCGCCGCGGTGACCACGATCTTCGCCGGCGCGCTCGGGTGGTCGACCAGCCGGCGCCTGTTGCGCCCGATCTCTCGAGTGGCGACCACAGCCGGCGAGATTGCGTCGGGCGGCTTCGACGCGCGTATGGCCCCGGAGGCCGACCCAGACCTCGCCCGTTTGGCGAAGTCATTCAACGAGATGGCCGACGCTGTGCAAACGCGCTTCGAACGCGAGGCGAGGTTCGCGTCCGACGTGAGCCACGAACTGCGCTCACCGATCACTGCGCTCACGGCCGCTGTCGAGGTGCTCGACACCCGACGGGCCGACCTGCCCGACCGCACCCAGCAAGCTCTCGACGTCGTGGTCGGCCAGGTTCGTCGCTTTGATCAGATGGTGATGGACCTGCTCGAGCTGTCCCGCATCGATGCCGGCTCCACCGAACTGATTCGCGAGGAGGTCGACGTCGGCGAGCTGGTGTCGCGCATCGCCTTGCGCTACGGCTTCGGCGACACGCCGATCGAGATCGATCCGAAGGTGCCCAAGACCGTGCGGGTCGACAAGCTGCGGTTCGAACGAATTCTGGCCAACCTGCTGGAGAACGCACGAGAGCACGCCGGTGGGCCGTCGCGCGTCAAGGTCGAGCCGCATGGGCGGCACGGCATCGCGCTGTCGGTCGACGATGTCGGCCCGGGCGTGGCTCGCGGCGAACGGGTGAGGATCTTCGAGCGCTTCGCCCGCGGCAGCGCAGCGCGCCATCGCGTCGGCACCGGCCTCGGCTTGGCGCTGGTGGCCGAACATGCCCACGCCCATGGTGGCGAAGCCTGGGTCGAAGATCGTCCGGGCGGCGGCGCCCGTTTCAAGGTCAGCTTCGCGGAGGTGGCCTGATGTTCAAACGGCTCGGCATCATCAGCGGCTGCCTCGTCGCCGTGCTCATGGCCTGTGGCATTCCCGACAACGGACAGGTCAGCACGATCCAGAGCAAAGACCTTCGCCAGTTGGGTGACACGATCCCGTCCACGTCGACGTCGACGATTCCAGAAACGACCATCGAGCCAAGCACCTCGACAACGCTCGTCGATACCGCCACGACCATCGCCCTCGACGACGTGACGCTGTACTTCATCAGCGGGGGCCAGTTGAAGGGCTACCCCCGCCAGCTGGCGAAGCCGGTGACAACGAGCTCGGTGATCGCGGCGCTGCAGGACGGCCCACCGGCCGGTGCGCCCGGCGTGGGCATACGCTCTGCGATACCGAAGAAAGGGCAGGCATTGATCAAGTCGACAGAAGACAACTCCGGAGTCGCAACCATCGAGTTGCCCCTCGGCTTCTTCGAGCAGACCCCGCCGGAGGATCAGTTGTTGGCAATCGGCCAGATCGTGTTGACGGTGACCGAGGTCGGAGGGATCGGCCAGGTGCTGTTCACGCAGGCTGGTTCGCCGTTGCAGGTCCCACGTGGACCTGGAGGCGGCCTCAGCAGCGGAACCGACCCGCTCGCCCGGCGCGACTACGTCGACCTCCTCAACCCACCGGCCACAACCACCAGCACGACCATCACAGTCGCAGCGACGACCGTCTATCGTGCGTAGCGGCTTCGTCACACTCATCGGGCGGCCCAACGTCGGCAAGTCGACACTGGTCAACGCGATGTGCGGTCGCAAGGTCTCGATCGTCAGCGACAAGCCGCAGACCACTCGCACGCGGGTTCGCGGCATCCTGTCCACGCCCGAGGCGCAGGTGATCTTCGTCGACACCCCGGGCCTGCACAAGCCGGTCACGGCGCTGGGCAAACGGGTCAACGCAACGGCGCTCGACAGCGTCAGCGATGTCGACGCGGTGTGCCTGGTGATCGATGCCACCAAGCCGTTCGGAACCGGAGACCAGTGGGTTGCCGGCCACCTCGATCTCCCCACGTCGATCGTGATCGTCAACAAGATCGATGCGGTCAACAAGGATCGAGTGATCGGTCAGCTCAGCGCAGCGTCTTCGCTCGGCGCATCCGACTACTTCCCCGTCTCGGCGAAGACCGGCGAGGGCATCCCGGCGTTGATCGCCCACCTCACCTCACTGATGCCCGAGGGTCCCCTCTACTTCCCCGACGACACGGTCAGCGATCAGCCCGAAGAGACGTGGGTCGCCGAGTTGGTGCGCGAGCAGTTGCTGGCAGTGACCCACGACGAGCTGCCGTACAGCATTGCGACGCGAGTGACTGAATGGGAGTGGCCGAGGATCCGTGTCGAGATCATCGTCGAGCGCGAGAGCCAGAAGGGCATGGTCATCGGCAAGGGTGGTGCGGTCCTGAAAGAAGTGGGCAAGCTCGCCCGCGCCCAACTCCCCGAGGGCGCCTACCTCGAGCTGTTCGTGAAGGTCGACAAGGATTGGCAGCGCCGGCCCGACCGCGTCGAACGACTGGGCTACTGACTGCGCGTGTAGCGTCGCCGAGGTGCTGACGGCGTTCCTCACCCACAACCCGGAGGACCTCGAGGCCTACTACGGACGAGCACTTCCGGCGCTGGAGGCAATCGCTGAGGTGGTCGTGAACCCATTCGATCGTGATCTCACCACGGCCGAGTTGGTCGCCGCAGCACGAGATTGCGACCTCATCGTCGCCCACCGCTCGACTCCCGGTGACGCCACCCTGTTCACCGAGTTGCCCGGCCTGCTGGGGTTCTTGCGCTGCGCTGTCGACATCAGCACGATCGACGTCCCCGCTGCGAGCGCAGCCGGCGTGTTGATCGGCCACGCCGACAAGAGCTTCGTCGCATCAACCGCAGAGCTCGCCTTGGCCCTGATGCTCGACCTCGCCCGCAACGTGAGCGAGTCGACGATCGACTACCGCAACGCAGTGGCACCGCCGCAGCGCGCTGGTCGGCAACTGCGTGGACGGACGGCGGGCATCATCGGCTACGGGGCCATCGGCTCGCACCTCGCGGTGCTGTTGCATCGGCTCGGCATGCGCGTCGTGGTCTGCGATCCGGCCGCCGACGCAGCGACCGACGGCTTCGAGCAGATGAGCCAAGGCGAGCTGCTCGCGGCCTCCGACTTCGTGCTCCCTCTTGCTGCCGCAACCGCCGAGACGTTGAACTTGATCGACGCCGAGGCCCTGGCAGCTATGCGGCCGGGCACCATGTTGATCAACGTGTCGCGCGGTGAACTGCTCGACGAGGCAGCGGTCGCCGAGGCGCTCGACTCCGGCCACCTCGGCGGGTTGGCCATGGACGTCGGTCGGGCACCGGACCAGCGTCCGTCACCCGAGCTCGCCCGTCGTCCTGGCGTGGTCGCAACCCCACACCTGGGCGGCCTGACGCCGGAGAACGCCGATGCACAGGCGATGAGCTCGGTCGAGCAGATTCGGGCGATCCTCGCCGGAGCGATGCCTCCTCGCGTCGTCAACGTCGACGATGCCAGCCGCCTGCGGGCATGGTGGCACACCCGGTGAGCGCGCCGCAGTTCCCTTCAGGTGCGTGCGACACGCACATGCACATCTACGACGGCCGCTACCCCGTTGCTGCATCCTCGCTGCTGCGTCCACCCGACGCGACGGTTGGCGATTACCGGCAGGTGCAGTCGGCACTCGGTCTCGAGCGGGTCGTCGTCGTACAGCCCTCGACGTACGGTTTCGACAACTCGTGCACGCTCGACGCGGTTGCCCAGATCGGTGACCAGGCCCGCGCCGTCGTGGTGATCGACGATCAGGTGTCCGACAGCGACCTCGAACACCTGACGAGCCTCGGCGCGTGCGGCGCACGGTTTCACATGCTGCCGGGCGGTGCGGTGCCGTGGGAGATGCTCAACACGGTCGCCGAGCGAATCGCGACCCACGGCTGGCACATCCAACTGCAGATGAACGGTCGCGATCTCGGCGACCGGGTGGAGGCGCTCCGCGGGCTTTCGACTCCCCTCGTGATCGACCACGTCGGCCGGTACATGCCACCGGTCGAGCCCGACGACGAACGGTTCGGTGTGCTGCTGGGCCTGCTCGATTCCGGACGGTGCTGGGTCAAGCTGTCGGCGCCGTACGAATCGGCGCTGGATCCGACGCACGAATACGCCAAGGTGACCCGGCTGGTCCGCGCGCTCGTCGAACGATTCCCCGAGCGGATGTTGTGGGCGACGAACTGGCCACACCCGGGCCAGGCCGATCCCCCGTCGCTGGACGCGCTCAGCAGGCTGTGCTTCGAGTGGCTGCCCGATGGCACGGCCCGTCATCGCATCCTCGTCGACAACCCTGCGGAGCTGTACGGGTTCCCATAACAAGCCACCCGATCTTCATCGGCGAGAATGCGGCCATGGCTGCCGGAGACACCGATATCACCACGTTCCTCGAACTCGAAACGCAGGTCTGGGATGCGCTCCGCCGTGGTGACTCCGAGGCCGACGCCCGATTGCTCGCCGACGACTTCCTGGGCGTCTACCCGAGTGGATTCGCCGATCGCTCGGAGCACGCGGGCCAGCTCGTCAATGGTCCGACCGTTGCCGAATTCGAGTTGCACGATCCGCGGTTGATGGTGGTCTCCGACGACGCCGTGTTGCTGGCCTACCGAGCGGACTGGCACCGACTGTCACGGGGCCGGCGCGGCGAACAAGAGTCGATGTACGTGAGCTCGTTGTGGTGCCACCGATCAGGTCGATGGGTGAACGTCTTCAGCCAGGACTCGGCTGCCGAGGTTCCCGGAATGGGCTGAGCCGGTGCCCTAAGGTCTCGCGGATGCGCCTGTCTCGGTCCCCACTCGCTGCCATCGCGGTCATCTGCTGGGCCCTCGTGGCCTGCGGCAGCGACAAGCCTGCTGCGTCGGGTGGCAACGCGACGCTTGCCCCGGCATCGTCGGATACCTCCGTCGTCGCCGCAACGCCGGCGGGCGCGGACGCGACCCAGCCTGCAGCACCCGGCGGCAAGGTCGACTGTGCCGGGCTGCAAGACGACCTCGCCAGCATGATCGTCAACTGGCAGCTGGTCATCGGCCTCAGCGGCAGCCCGACCACGGAG
This sequence comes from Ilumatobacteraceae bacterium, assembly GCA_963805445.1. Taxonomy (GTDB): domain Bacteria; phylum Actinomycetota; class Acidimicrobiia; order Acidimicrobiales; family Ilumatobacteraceae; genus JAENVT01. The sequence continues at coordinate 370,057 of CAWDUI010000012.1, forward strand.
TGGGCCCAGGTGCCGGTCGGCACTCTCCCGAAGTTCGGCGAGCAACTGGCGGCGATCAACGCTGCGCTGGGCAGCGACGCCGACGCCGCTGCGGCGTTGTCGTTCATGTCGGGAGCAAACGACATCGTGCAACGTGGCCGCGGCGGCGACGCTGCGGCACAAGCCGACCTCGCCACCTACCTGGGCACCGACGTATCGGCCAACCTCTACAAGCAGCTGCCCATCTCGCTCGCCTACTCCAACGCCGGCTGCTAATCCTCGACGCGCTCTCACCGCCCACCACGATCACGCATGACCGCCCAGCCGAGGGTTTGTGGCTGAACTGGGCAGCCCCGGTTCAGAGCGTGGTGTTCTGCCCAGTTCGTCCGGGCGGGGAGCCATCTCGGCGAGGGTGACAGCCCGCGCCGCGGTTCACACCTTGCTGGCGCGACCTGCCCAGAACGGCGCACGCAGATCACGCTTCAGGACCTTGCCGCTGCCGGTCTTCGGCAGCTCCGGGCTCCACGTGACCGATCGCGGGATCTTGTACCCGGCGAGGTGGTCGCGGCAGTGGGCGATCACCTGCTGCTCGGTCATCGTCGCACCCTCACGAACGACGACGACGGCGTGCGCCGACTCGCCCCACTCCTCGCTCGGCACACCGAAGACGGCTGCCTCGAGCACGTCGGGATGGATCTCCAGCACCGCCTCGATTTCTGCGGGGTAGACGTTCATGCCGCCACTGATGATCATGTCGCGCTTGCGGTCGCAGATGTAGTAGTAACCCTCGTCGTCGCGGTAGGCGATGTCACCGACCGTCTGGTAGTCGTCGCGCTGGTCCTTGACGTACTGATCGTGCTGCTTGTAGTAGTCGGCGAAGGCGCTGGGGCTCTTCACGAACAGCTCGCCGGTGTTCTCAGGCCCGGTACCCGTCACTTCATTGCCGTTGTCGTCGAACAACTTGAGCTCGACCATGGGTGCCGGCTTGCCACACGAGCCGGGCTTGCGCAGCTGATCTTCCGGGCGCAGGATGCAGTTGACGCCGAGCTCGGTCGAGCCGTACACCTCGAACAGCGAGTCGGCCGGGAAGTCGGCGAGGTACATCTGCTTCAGGGTGAAGCTCCATGGCGCCGCATTGGCGATCATCCGCTTCATCGACGACACGTCGTAGCCGGCCTTCACCTCTGCCGGGAGGTTGCAGATCATCCGGATCGGGGTCGGCGCACTGAACGTCGACGTGACCTTGTACTTGTCGACGAGGCGCAGCCAATCAACCGGGTCGAACTTGCGTTGCAGCACCACCGTTTGGCCGAGGGCCTGGGCGATGCCCATGAAGCCGCCAGGGCCGCTGTGGTACAGCGGTCCAGTGGGGATGTAGACGTCGCTCGGCGAGTAGCCGACGTAGGCCAGCATGGCTCCGACCTGTGCCGGGTTGGCCGAACCACTGCGAACTGCGCCTTTGGGCTTCCCCGTCGTCCCACTGGTGTAGATCATGGTCGCACCGCTGCCGGTCGATTCCGGGATCTCCGGCTCGGCGGCCGAGGCGTCGGCGATCGCCGCATCGGCATCGACCATGCCGTGTGGCACCTTTCCGTCGAAGACCAGGTAGTGCTGCACGTTCGGCAACGCGCCGCGGATGCGTTCGAACATGGGCGCGAACTCGGCGTCGACGTAGACGATCGTTGCGTCGCAATGGTCGGTGACGTACGTCGCTTCCTCATCGGTGAGCCGATAGTTCAGCGGCACGGCGGTCACGCCCAGCTTGCGCGCCGCGTTGATCACCACCACGAGCCCAGCGGAGTTCGGGCCGCACCACACCACCTTGGTGTCACCTGGGCGAGCGTCGAGATCCAGCAACACGTTGGCAAGGCGGTTGGCCTGTTCGTTGAGCTGCCCGTACGTCAGCGTGGTGACGGTGCCATCGAGGCGGTCGTCGATCACAGCCAGCTTGTCGGACTGAACGATCGAATAGGCAGTGAGGAAGTCGGCCATCAAGGCACTTCGTAGCAGCCGAGCAGCGTTCTTGGTCAATCGAAGGGGAAGGAGTGCTGCGCGCAGCAGCCGGTCAGTCACGACTTCACCGTACGCCCCAGTGACTGCAATGCTCGCACCATGTCTCCACGCATGATTCACGGATCCACCGCGCTCAAAGAAGCCGTCGGCGAGCACCTCGGCTACAGCGACTGGTTGGAGATCAGTCAGGAGCGGGTCAACCAGTTCGCTGAGGCGACCGGTGACTTCCAGTGGATCCACGTCGACCCGGAACGGGCGAAGAAGGAGAGCCCGTTCGGCGGGCCGATCGCCCACGGCTACCTCACCTTGTCGCTGGCACCGATGATGATGCCGCTGGTCGTGCAGACCACGGGCTTCACGATGGGAGTCAACTACGGCTGCAACAAGGTGCGGTTCATGTCGCCCGTGCCGGTCGGCGCCAACTTGCGGCTCGGGGTCAAGCTGCTCAGCGTCGACGACATCGCCGGCGGCGTGCAGTCGACGTACGAACTGACCTTCGAGTGCGAAGGCGCTGCCAAGCCGAGTTGCGTCGCCGAGGTGATCTACCGCAGCTACGAGTAGCGCCGATGATGCGATAGCATCAGATGCATGCGCACTACCCTGGTGATCGACGATGACGTGTTGGCCGCAGCCCGCGAGATCGCTGAACATCGCGGTGTCGCCATCGGCAAGGTGATCTCCGAGCTGTCCCGCGAGGGCATCGAGGCGAAACGGCGGCCGACCCGGAAAAGTGGCCGGGTCCCGACGTTCGCGCCCCGTCAGGGTGCTCCGCTGATCACGAGCGAGGCTGTGCTGAACGCGCTCGACGAATCGTGATCGTTCTCCCCGACGTCAACGTGCTGATTGCGATCGCCTGGCCGGAACACACCTTCCACAAGATCGCGATCGACTGGTTCGATGCCACTGCCGACGGCGGCTGGGCAACATCGTCGATGACCGAGTCGGGGTTCATCCGCATCTCGGCCAACGCGTCGGTCGTCGGCGCTGCCGTCCGGCCGAGTGAGGCGTGCTCGCTTCTCACCGAGCTGCGCGAGGTCGGTGCTCACCAGTTCTGGACCGATGACATCGAGCCGAGTGTCTCTCCGTACTTTCCGCGCGACCGGCTCGTCGGCCATCGTCAGGTGACGGACGCTCATCTCTTGGCGCTTGCCCGACGCCACAGCGGAGCCATCGCGACCTTGGACCGTGGGTTGGTGTCGCTGTCCATCGGGTTGAGCGACGCCAATGTCGTCTTCGTCACCTAGTGCCGCCGCCTATCTTGCGACCATGAGCCCGACGCCACAGCGCCACGTTGCTCTCATCACCGGGGCCAACCACGGCATCGGCGCGGCGACAGCGGAACGTCTCGCTGCACTCGACGTCGCTGTGGTGGTCACGTACCTACGAGGCCGGGTCTCATCGGATCCGGGGACGCCCGAGCGCTATCAGCAGAACCGGATGACGTCGGGCGACGAAGTGGTCGATCGCATCACCGCAGCCGGCGGCCGGGCAATCGCAGTCGAAGCCGACCTGCTCGACACGGCGACGCCGACCATGTTGTTCGATCGGGCCGAGTCCGAGTTCGGGCCCGTCGACATCTTGATCAACAACGCAACGGGTTGGACCTCGGGCGACTCGTTCGCCGCTGGAGGCACCGACTCGGCCGGGCGCAGGACTCCCGAGGTGACCGCGGAGCTGTTCGACCGTACGTTCGGCGTCGACGCTCGCGCCGGTGCGCTGATGATCGCCGAATTCGCTCGGCGCCTGATCGACCGCGCAGGGACGTGGGGCCGCATCGTCGGTCTCACGTCGGGTGGTCCCAACGGGTTCCCCTCAGAGGTCACCTACGGCGCGGCGAAGATCGCGCTGGAGAACTACACGATGTCGGCCGCAACCGAGCTCGGCCGCCGCGGCGTCACCGCCAACATGATCCACCCGCCGATCACCGACTCGGGTTGGGTGAACGACGCGGTCCGCGAGTTTGCCGCGACCAGCTCCGAGCACTTCCACGTCGCCGACCCCGATGACGTCGCTGCAGTGATCGCCTGGCTGTGCACCGACGACGCACGACTGGTGACGGGCAACGTCATCCGCATGCGTTAGCGGAAGTTCGGCATCACTTCCGACGCGAACAGATCCATCGACTCCGTGTCGGGGTAGTCACTGCACCAGGGGATGAAGCCGGTGCAACCGAGATCGACGTACGTCTGGACCTTCTCGCAGATCTGTTCCGGCGTGCCGACCAATCCGTTGGCCTGCCACTTCTCGAACGGATCACCCCACAGGCTGAGGGTGCCCAAGGCCTTGAGCTCGGCCTCGCTCGAACGGATGCACATCTCCGCGGACCAGGTCTTGCCGATCGTCTCCTCGTCGCGCCCGACGGCAGCACAGTGACCCTTCAGGATCTCACGCTTGCGGGCCCATTCCTCCGGCTGACCGCCGAAGTTCGAGTAGTCCGCATGGCGGGCGACGACACGCAGCGTCAGCTGCTCTCCCCCGCCACCGATCCAGATCGGTGGGTGCGGAGACTGCAACGGCTTCGGGTCACAGTTCGCCCGCGACAGCTGGTAGTACTTCCCGTCGAACGTGGTCTCCGGCTGCGTCCACATGCTCTTGACGATCTCGACGCACTCGCGCAGCATGCCGATGCGGTCCTTCGGGCGTGGGAACTCGAACCCGTAACCCTTGTACTCGTTCTCGTACCAACCCGCGCCGATCCCCCAATCGAGGCGACCGCCGCTGATGACGTCGATCGTCGAGGTGATCTTGGCCAGCACGCTGGGCTGGCGGTAGCTGTTGCAACCGACCATCTGCCCGAGTCGCACGGTGGTCGTGAGCTGGCTGATCGCCGCCATCGTCGTCCAGCACTCGAACACCGCCTCGCCCGCCGGCCGCGGCACGTTGTGGAAGTGGTCGTAGACCCAGATCGAGTCGTAGCCGAGGGCCTCGGCGCGCACGGCGATGTCGACGGCCTTCTGCCACTTCGCCTGGGCACCCTCGATGCTCGCCAGCTCCATCTTCCAACCCTGTGGCATGAAGACACCAAAGATGATCTTGCTCATGTCGGCGCACCATAGAGGGCGCGGCGGGCCTGCCTTCGGCCGCGATCGCCTGTCCGATGAGTGACGCTGGTCACAGCGTGCGTAGGTTGCGGCCATGGAGTACTCGGTGGCCGACATCCACGAAGCGATCGCCGCCAGTCGACCCGACGCGGAGTGCCTGGTGTTTCGTGACCGCCGGCTGTCGTGGGCCGACGTCACGCAACGAACGCGCCGTCTGGCCAACTTCCTGCTCGATGCCGGCCTTGGCCTGCACGTCGAACGGTCACAGCTCGCCGGGCACGAGAGCGGCCAGGACCATCTGGCCGTGTACCTGCACAACGGCAACGAGTACCTGGAAACCATGCTCGGGGCGTTCAAGGCCCGCGTCGCCCCGTTCAACGTCAACTACCGCTACGTCGCCGAGGAACTGCGGTACCTCCTCACCGACTCCGGTGCCGCGGCCGTGGTGGTCCACAGCCAGTTTGCCCCGACGCTGGCGGAGGTACTTCCCGACCTCACCAACCTGCGCGTGATCGTGCAGGTTCCGGACGAGTCGGGCAACGATCTGCTGCCCGGTGCCGTGTGGTACGAGGACGCGCTGGCCTCCGCCTCGCCCGACAAGCCCGCGGTCGAGTGGAGCCCGGACGACCTCTACATCCTTTACACAGGCGGCACGACCGGCATGCCGAAGGGCGTGATGTGGCGCAATGGCGATGCCAACGTCGAGTGCTTCGGCGGGTCGGCGGCCGAGCGACTCGACGACGTGGTGGCCGCGGCAGATGGCAGCCTGAGGGCGTTGCTTGCGCCGCCGTTCATGCACGGCGCCGGACACTGGATGACGTTTCGAACGTGGAACCTCGGCGGCACGGTCTTCGTGCAGTCGATCCCCGATCGTCTCGAGCCTGCCGACATCTGGGGCCTGATCGAACACGAGCGTCTCAACTTCCTCCTGATCGTCGGCGACGCCTTTGCCCGACCGCTGATCGACGAACTGCACGATTCGACATATGACCTGCAGTGTCTGACTGTGCTGCTGTCGGGCGGTGCGGCATTGAGCTCTGGGTTGAAGGAAGAGCTTCTCGGCCACCTGCCGTCGTTGATCATCGTCGACGGACTTGGTTCCTCGGAGGCCGGGGGTCAGTTGGCCCACGTCTCCGCCGGCACGCGGGCAACCACGGGCAGGTTCGCGATCAGCCCCGGCAACCACGTGCTGTCGGGCGATCTCGACCGCGAGCTGCAACCCGGTGACGACGAGTTGGGCTGGCTGGCCAAGAGTGGACGGCTGGCGCTCGGCTACCTCGGCGATGCGGTCAAGACCGATCGGGCCTATCCCGTGATCAATGGCGTGCGCTACGCGGTGCCGGGCGACCGGGCGCGACTACGCGCCGACGGTGTGGTCGAGTTGCACGGACGCGACAGCGTGACGATCAACAGTGGAGGCGAGAAGATCTTTGCCGAAGAGGTCGAGGCTGCGCTGCGGGCGCATCCCGACGTGTACGACTGCGTCGTCGCCGGCCGGCCGAGCACGCGTTGGGGCAACGAGGTCGTCGCCGTCGTGCGGATCCGCCCCGGACACACAACCGACGAAGCCTCGTTGCTGGCCGAAGCAGAACGGCACATCGCCCGCTACAAGTTGCCCAAGGCCTTCGTGTTCGTCGATGAAGTCGTGCGCTCACCATCCGGCAAAGCCGACTACCGCTGGGCCAAGCAGGTCGCCGCGACCCGACCGAACTGATCCGCGCCCGGAGGTCGACCACGGCAGATACCAGATCGCTACTTCGGGCGTAGCTGCGGTCTTCGATCGTTGCGCACGCCAATGGGAGGGCGAACCCGACTCTCTGTGATCGAAGATCGGCGACGATCGAGCGCAGTGCGCGATCGAGGGAGTTCATGTCCGAGTTGGAAGTTGGATTACTCGTCCCGCTGCATCACCGTTCTCAGCACCTGGGCGCCAGCGCATCCACTCGACCATCATCGCCTTGATGTCTGACTCGGCCGCATCCGAGTGATCGCGCCGAAATCGCTGCTCACGGATGGAAACACCGACCTCGAACATGTCCATCGCAGCCTCGAGCAGCAAGGGCTTACTCACGCCGTCCAGTCTACGAGCGGTCAGTAGTCCTGAGCTGCTACGAGCCTCCGGACAGCGTCTGCAACACGTTGCCATCGGCGTCGATCAACTCGGCGCGTTGCGGTCCGCCTCCACCCGCCAGGGCAACGACGGCGATTCGAAGCCCGCCGGCGTCGGGCAGATCGTGGAGCGGAATCGTGAATCGATCGCCGTGGTTCGTCGTCACCCGCAATCCGGTGGCTGTCGAATCTGCCGTGATGGCACTGAGCGGACCGCAGCACCCGATCTCCTGTCCCGGTGAACGAGCCAACGGGCCGTACGTCAGGCCCTGCGGCTGCCCGCCGACGGATCCTCGAAGGGCAACCGAGTCGAAGACACGGCTGACCTCGACCGACCAGGCCTCACCGGTCGGCAACGTTCCAGACCAGACCTGCTCGTTCGGTGAAGGGTTGGCGACAGCGACGTCGATGGTGACGTCGCGTACGTCTCCGGTGAATGGTGGATCGGTTCCCGGTGGTACCAGCTCGGCGGTGGCGGCAGGCGTGGTTCCACTCGGGGCTTGACCGCCACCGACCTTCTGGAGGAGCCCTGCCCACTCCGCATCGGATGCATGCTCGACGGACTTTGCGGCAGCCAGGACCTCGACGTCGGTGACGTTGAATCCCGTGACCCGAAACTCGAGCCCGCCGCGCACCCACATTGCCACTCGAACATCGGTGGGAGGCACCGAGTTCTCTACCGCATAGTGACCAAGAAACCCGTCGGCCCCGGCCACCTTCATCGGCGTCAGAGGCATGCTCAGCCCGAGGTTGGCCCGTGCCGACACCTTCGGTGAATACACCTGGAGTGAAATCGTTCGTCCGACGGCGTCGCCGTAGCTGATCCCTGCCAAGTCGCCCCCCACGAACAGGTCGGTGACCGGCGCGTCCGCCCCGAGAACGAGCGTGAGCCCATCGACCAGGTCAGCCGATGGAACCTCCGCGGAACCGTCGGCATGTCGAACCACCGCCTGCGCCATCGTCATCAAAGCTGCATCGTCGATGTTTCGTGATGTCAGCGATACCCAGTGCCCATCGACTTCGATGTAGAGGAGTCGTTGCCCTGACCCCCCGTCGGCAGTGGCGGCGCGACGCCCGCCAATGGTGGTCTCGTGAAAATTCCTGCCGCCGGCCGCTGGCACGATGTCCTGGTCGCCGAACCCTGATGAACCAGCCACCGACACGATCGGCCCCAAGGGCGAGGCATCGGTCGCGTAGACGTTGACCATCGCAGTGACCCCTGGCGGGCCGGCTTGGCTCTGGTCGCCCGGCTCACTCACCTGAGCCAGCTCCAACCCTTGGGGCAGGTCGGTCAGCAGCCAGTGAAGGCGACTCGGGTCGTTGCCCTCGCTCTGACCGTTGCGATTCGTCCCGATCGCAACCAGGCCGACGATCAGCACGACGACCGCGGCGATGGCGATCACCCAACCACGTCCGCGGGTTGAACGCGGCCGACGGAAGTCGGTGACAGCAACATGCGATGCAGCAGTCCGAAGCCGTGGGCCACTGAGCTGAAGGAGCGTGTCGACTTCTTGTTCGTGTGCCTCGATATCAGTCATCGTGCGTCGCCTCCTTCGTCGGTGCCACCAACTGCGACGCCAAGGCATGGCGACCTCGCGACAGATGGGTCTTCACAGTTCCCTCCGAGCACTCCAAGACCTTGGCGATCGTGTCCACCGAGAGATCGTCGACGTAGTGCAAGGCGATTGCCGCAGCTTGCTGCTTCGGCAACTTGCTGACCAGGTGCCACAGCTCGCGGGTCGCGTTCGTCGATCTCTGGCGTAGCGACCTGCACCCGATTGCGAAGTCTGGCCATAGCGAGGACCTCGCGTCGCAGACGCCGGCCTCGCGACATCGCGTTGTTGACCATTACCTTGCGCACCCAGGCCAGCGGATCGTCATACGCCGAGATCTTCGACCACTTCCGGTAGGCGAGCGAGAACGCCTCCTGCACCAGATCGTCGGCGTCCGCTGACGAGCCGCCGAGCGCGTAGCCGAGCGCCAGGCAGCGCCGGTACCCGCGCTGATAGAAGTCGTCGAAGTCGACATCGATCAGCCCGGGCTCGTCGCCATTGTCGGCGTGAATCACCATCACGCATCATTACTTGCCGCAGCGACGCGCCGGGTTGACACGAAGTGTCACAACGGTTCGATCGTTCCGTCCTCGTTCACCACATCGAACCGCGGCGTGTCAAGACCATCGAGGTGGTATACCCCGAACGTCACCTCATCGACCGACTGCATGTCGAGGATGTAGCGGATTCCGTCGTCGGCGTAGATTCGCAGCTCGGCCGGTCTAGAGACGGCTTGGGGATCGGCGACCACGCACACCGTGCCACCACCCGATGTCGCGCCACCGGAGAGGCCGGTCGAAAGTGGCCCGCAGTTCAACTCTCGCCCAAGGAACTTGACCTCGGTCGTCGAGGTCGACCCATCACGGCCTGTGGATGTCAGTCGGTAGGTGAACTGGTTGAGCTTGACCACCGAGGTGTTCAGATGCACATCGGTCCACGGGCCGGAAGGTGCGTCAGAGATCGACGTCTCGGTGACTGCCGCTGTCGTATCCACTGTGACCGAAGCAGCATTCCCATGCACGAGATCAGCCCACTCCTTCGATGTTGCCTGTCGTGCAGATCGCGCCGCACGGAGCATGGCGGGCAGGTCGGGGTTGTCGGCGGTCGTGACCTCCAACCTGAAGGCCAGCTTGCCTTGTTCCCAGAAGATCGAACGGTTACTGGCGAACATCTCACCGCCGTCCAGGCTGGTCGCCCCGAACAGCCCGGCCCAGGCCCGGCCGAGGTCGGTCGCCGGTCCGACCGACAGTGTCCACTCCTCACCCGCAGCGGATCGATAGGTCGATGTCGCCGTCCCGATCGCGTCAGATCTCAGTACCGCGACTTCCGATGGATCACCGGCGCCGACCAATGTGAGACCGAAAGTCGTCGGATCAGCGAGGATTGGCAAGCCCACGTTGTCGATGGTCAGGCGGGCACCGATCGCAAGCATTCCAGCTTCGTCGACGCCGGCTCCGGTCATTCCAACCCAGTGCCCGGCGGTCAGCTCGACATCCAGCCACATCACACCCGGAAAGTGGCTTTGGCCGACGACAGCCTGCCTTCCGTCAACCTCCGTGTGTCGAAGCGTCGACGGTTCCGCCATGTCGGTGAACTGGTCAGGGACGATCGCGACGACGGGGCCGAGCGGAGCAGCATCGGTTGCGTACACGACCCAACGCAGCAGCCCTTGCTGGTCGGTCAGAGTTCGTTCGGAGGGTTCAGTGGCGTGAACGGCGGACCATCCCTCCGGTAGGTCTGTGAGGATCCATCTCGGTTCATTCGGGTCGTTGCCGACGGGATCGTTGCGGTTCGTCCCGACAGCAATCAGTCCGATCACCACCACCGCCACAGCAGCGAGCGCGACGATAGGGGTAGGCCATCGGCGGGGACCGCGCAGGCTCAGCTCTGGGAGTGGTCTCGTCGACGCCGCCCTCCGCAGTGCCGCGACCGCCCGGCCGGCCACCTCGTCGATGGGTTCGTGTTCGATCAGCTCAGGCATCGTGATCCTCTTCGATCTGTGCGGCCAGACGATCCGCGAGCGTCCGTCGGGCTCTGAACAACTGGGTCTTCACGGTGCCGGCCGCACAACCGAGGAGCGCGGCGATTGCCTCCACCGACTGATCCTCCACGTAGTGCAGCACGACCACCGCCATTTGTCGGCGCGGCAAGGCGCGCACGGCGTCCCAGAACGCGTCATTGACCGGTTCGGCCGCGTTCGAAGTCTGGACCGTGCGGGCCGCAAGTCGTTGACGAACGTTCAACTCGTGGCCCATTCGTCGCCATCTCGACACCGCTCGGTTGGTGATCACCCGGCGCACCCACGCTGCGGGGTCCTCATAGCTGCCGACGACGTTCCATCGGCGATGCGCGGCTGTGTACGCCTCCTGCACGAGGTCCTCAGCATCACCCCAACTCCCCGTGAGGGAGTACGCCAGCGACAGCATCCGCCGACCGGTCTGAACGTAGAACGACTCGAAGTCGACCGTGATGACCGCAGGGAGGTCGTCGTTGGTCACCATCACAGTTGTCTACTCGCCCGACTCGGCAGCCCGGTTGACACGTGTCCGCGAATAGCCTCCCTCGGGTGAGCAAACGTGCGTGGGACAGCGAGACGTTGCCGCAGGGCGACGACAAGGTGACCGCGGTTCGCCAGATGTTCGACGCGATCGCGCCGCGCTACGACCTGGTCAATCGGATCATGACGTTCCGGCTCGACGTGCGTTGGCGACGCAAGGCGGTGCGGTTGCTGGCACTCCCGCCGGCCAGCACGGTGATCGATCTCGCCAGCGGCACCGGCGATCTGTGTGTCGATCTGAGCCGCGCCGGCCATCGCCCGCTGTCGTTCGACCTCAGCTTCGGCATGCTCGCCGCCGATCGCAGCGGGGCGCCGCGTGCGCAAGCCGACATCTTGCGTCTACCGCTGCCCGACCATTCGGTTGACGGGGCGACGTGCGGGTTCGCACTGCGCAACCTGGTCGAGCTGCCGAGGTTCTTCGACGAGCTCGGTCGGGTTTTGCGTCCCGGCGGCAGGATCGCGTTGCTCGACGTCGGCGTACCGCGCAACAAGGTGATCCGCTGGGGCAACAACATCTACTTCGGCAAGGTCGTGCCCAAGATCGGCAGCCTGCTGAGCGATGGCGCGGCGTATCGCTACCTGCCCAAGAGCGTCGCCTACCTCCCATCGCGCGATCAGATGCTGGCAGACCTCCGTGCCGCAGGGTTCGCCGACGCCGAGCACCATCAGCTCACCGGCGGCATCACTCAACTGCTGCTGGGCACCCGGAGCTGACGGTCGTGCGAGCAGTCAGTCGACCGCTCGATCGCGAGGTCGACCTCAACGACATCGCCCGCGGCGACGGGTACCTGTTCGTCCGCGACGGAGTCGGCGTCGCCGGCCGAGGGGTCGCAGCCCGTGTGGCCGTCGACGATGTCGCCGAGTTCCTGGCGGCGATCGACCACGACGATCAGGCGGATGGCGCACGACCACTGGCGATGGGGGTCGTTCCGTTCAAGCCCGGGTCGCCGTGCGAGCTGGTGATCCCGGCGATGGCCGTGGTCAAGGCAGCGGACGGACGCAAGTGGGTGACAACGATCGATGGCGCGTCCACCGAACTCGACACGCCGTCGCGTCCACAGCCGCGTGCACAGAGCTTCACGAGCGAACCGCTGACGCCGGTGGACCACTACTTGCGGGCCGTCACGGCTGCCCGCGACGCGGTGCGCGACGGCCGACTGACGAAGGCGGTCATCGCCCGCGAGATCTGCGTGAGCAGCGACGAGCCGATCGACATCCACGCTGTTCTGGTGCGACTGCAGATGTCATTCGGCTCGAGCTACCGATACTCGATCGACGGGTTCGTCGGGGCGATGCCGGAGCTCCTGGTCTCGGTAGAGGGCACCACCGTGCGGGCCCACCCGTTTGCCGGCACGACGCCACGCAGTGGCGACCCCGACACCGATCAACGTGCTGCGGCCGAGCTGTTGGCCAGCGCCAAGAACCAGACCGAGCACCGCGTCGTCATCGACATGATCCACGACACGTTGCTGCCCTGGTGCAGCTACCTCGATTGGGAGCCGGAGCCGTCGATCGTTGCCGTCGCCAACGTGCAGCATCTCGGCACCCGCATGGAAGGCCACCTCTCGGATCCTCGACCGAACGTGCTGGAGCTCGTGCGTGCACTGGCGCCGACGCCGGCCGTCGGTGGATTTCCCCGAGCCGAGGCGCTGGCGCTGATCGCCGACGTCGAGGGGTTCGAGCGTGGCCGTTACGCGGGATCGGTCGGCTGGGTCGACGCCGCCGGCGACGGCACCTGGGCAGTCGCCCTGCGCTGCGCCGAGTTCTCACCCGACCGCCGCAGTGCCCGGTTGGTCGCCGGCGGTGGAATCGTCGCCGACAGCGACCCGCTGGCCGAGCTGGCCGAGACGCAGGCCAAGTTCCAAGCCATGCTGTCGGCCATCGTCAGGCCGTAGCTGCTGCGGTCAGTTCGGCAACCACCGCTGCGTTGAGCGCGGCGTGCACATCGACGTTGTCGCGACGATTCGAGACGACGCGGACGACACAGGTGTCGGGCTCGTCAAAGCCTGCCCCCACCGACTCGGCGGTCTCGGCGACATAGGCGCGCAGCCCGAACGCTCGGGCGACCTCGACGACATCGGTGCCGTGTGGCGTGCCGAACAGTTGCTCGAACTGCTCGCCGGCGAGCGTCGAGGCTTGAGGCAGGAACGAGAAGATCGCTCCCCCATCGTTGTCGGTGACGACAATGGTGAGGTCGAGTCCTCGCCCCCGCAACGCAGTGAGCGACGACAGGTCGTGGCAGAACGCCACGTCACCGAGCAGCACGCCGGTCGGTGCATTGCTTCCGATAGCCACACCGATGCCCGTAGCAATAACACCGTCAATGCCGTTCGCGCCCCGATTGGCGTGCACGACGACGTCGCTGCGCGGAGCACCGAACCACTCGACGTCGCGGACGGGCATCGACGATGCGACCACCAGATGACCTCCTGCCGGAACGCCTGCAGTCATCGCTCGAGCCGTACCAGGCTCCGACAGAGCGGATTCCGCATCGAGCGCCGCGTCGAGCACGGATCGGGCGATGCGGTCGGCGCGCAGCCAGTCACTGAGCCACGGCGCATCTCGGTGGTGGTGCGACACCCGGGCAGCGAGTTGCGCACAGAGCACACCGATCGGAGCGTGGAACTGCCGCGCGCCGAGGAGGTTCGGGTCCGATACCAGTGCTGCCGGCGACACAGCGAGGTGCGAGGCACCTGATGCCGCCAGCCATTGGGCGAGCACCTTCGACGCCGGTGGCATTCCGAGCTGCACCACCACAGCCGGATAGTGGTCGGCAGCGAAGCCGGTGTGGCGCAACAGGGCGTCGAAGCGCACGACAGCCGACTCGAGCTGCTGACAGCCCGACTGAGGGTCGGCCAGCACGGGCCACCCCGTGGCGGCGGCCAGAGCTTGCACGCGGCCGGGCTCGTCGACGCCGTTGCCGGCAACGATCAGACCGTGCGGCGTCGCCAACAGATCGACCAGCTCGTCGATGACGAAGAGCGGCGGCGAGATCAACTCCGTGGCTTCCGCGGTGGGCAACTCGCCCGCGCGACCGACCAACGGCTCACGGAACGGCAGGTTGAGGTGTACCGGCCCGGGCCGATCGCCCGTTGCGCTGCGCCACCCCGCCGAGGCGACGGATCGCCAGGTGGTGCGCTGCTCGTCGTCCGCGACGCCCGGGTCGACGAAGGCCCGCACGGCGTCGCCGTACAGGTTGGTCTGCTCGATCGTCTGCGGCGCGCCGACGCCATGGAGCTCCGGCGGCCGATCCGCTGTCAGCACCAGCATCGGCACGCCGGATTGATGGGCCTCGACGACCGCCGCGTGAAAGTGCGTGGCAGCCGTGCCGCTGGTGCACAGCAGCGCCGCGGGCACGCCGGTCGCCAAGGCGATCCCCAGGGCTGCGAACGAGGCCGACCGCTCGTCGTGGAAGATGTGCACCTGGATGTCGGTGCGTGCGGCCAGTGCCAGCGCCATCGGGGTGCTGCGTGAGCCCGGTGCAACCACCGCATGTCGAAGACCGTGGCGGACCCACTCGTCGACCAGCGTGGCGCAGAAGGTGGCCTGCACGTCCTGTGGCGCCGAGGTCATGGTCGCCACGATACGTGCCTATCATCCAGCACGTGCGCCCCCACATCCTCCCGAGTGTCACGGTCGAGATCTGGTCGGATGTCGTCTGTCCCTGGTGCTACATCGGTAAACGCCGGTTCGAGGCGGCGATCGCCGAACTGAGCGACGAAATCGACGTCGACATCGTCTTTCGTCCCTACCAACTCGATCCGACGGCGTCGCCAGGAAAGGCCGGGCCAGTGCTCGCTGCATACGCCAAGAAGTTCGGCGGCGAAGAGCGAGCCCGGGAGATCATCGATCATGTCACCGCTGTCGCTGCGGCAAGCGGCATCGAGTTCCGCATGGATCGGGCGCTGCGCGCCAACACCTTCCTGGCTCACCGTCTGCTGTGGCTGGCGCAGCCAACCGGCCAACAGATCGCCTTGAAAGAACGGCTGCTGCAGGCCTACTTCATCGACGGCCTCGATGTCGGCGACCCGGACGTGTTGGCGGCGTGCGGGGCCGACGTGGGTCTCGACCACGAACGGGTGCGAGCGTTCCTCGACAGCGACGACGGCGTCGAGGAGGTCCGCAGCGACCTCCGATCCGCAAACGAGTTGGGGATCACCGCCGTGCCCTCGTTCGTGTTCGACGGCAAGTGGATGGTGCCGGGCGCGCAAGACCCCGAGACGTTCGTGCAGGTGTTGCAACGCGTTGTCGCCAAGCGCACTGCAAATGTCTGACTGGCGCCCGCTCGAGGGCAGGCTCGCCGCCTGGACGTGCGGCGAAGGACCTCGACTCGTCTTTGTCCACGGCTTCACCCAGACCTCCAACTCGTGGAAGCCGATCGCAGCCCGTTTCGCCGCAGACGGCTACGAGGCGATCGTGGTCGATGCCCCCGGACACGGCGGCAGCACGAACGTGCGCGCCGACCTGCGCCGTGGCGCCGACATGCTGACGGCGCTCTGCGGTTTCGGCGTGTACGTCGGCTACAGCCTCGGTGGGCGGTTGTGCATGCACGCCGCACTCATGTATCCACACCTCGTTCACGGGCTCGCCGTCATCGGCGCCTCCCCGGGCATCGCCGATGAGAGCGAGCGCGCCGAGCGACGCGCTGCCGACAACAAGCTGGCTGATCACATCGTGGACGTTGGCGTCGACGCGTTCCTCGAGGAATGGCTGGCCCAGCCGCTGTTCGCCGGGCTGGAGGCCGAAGAGGCTCAGCGCGACGACCGGCGGACGAACACGGCGGACGGGTTGGCCAGCAGCCTGCGCCACGCCGGCGCCGGCGCGCAGGGCTCGCTGTGGCCACGACTGCGAGAGATGAACATGCCGGTCATGACCATGTCGGGTGAGCTCGACCACAAGTACGCGGCGATCGGCCGGCAGATCGCCGCGGCCGTGCCCGAGGGTCGGTCCGTGGAGATCCCCGGCGCCGGCCACGCCGCCCACCTTCAGCAGGGCGACGAAGTGATCGCCGCCCTCACCACCTGGTTGGGCGAGATCAAGTACTGATCGGGCCGAGCGCCAGGCCGATCGCCAGCAGCAGCCCGACGACCAATTGGACGCGGGCGGTACCGACCAGCACGGCGATGAGCTGACGACCCTCCGCGCCTTGACGAACCGTGCGGATCGGCTGGGCGGCCACCACCACGCCGGCGATGGCGATTGCAGCCCACGCCCGCCACCACACGGCGATCACGACGAGCAGCACCGTTGCGGCAGCGATGCAACCGATGTACAGCCACCTGGTTCTTTCGTCGCCCAGCCGCACCGCCACCGTGCGCTTGCCCGCCAGGCGATCGGTGGGAATGTCGCGAAGGTTGTTGACGACGAGCAGTGCGCACGCCAGGAAGCCGGCAACGCACCCGGCGACCCATGCGTGACCCGGAAATCCCTCGACCACCACGTAGGTCGTGCCGACGGTGGCCACCAGACCGAAGAAGACGAACACGAAGACCTCGCCGAGCCCGAGGTACCCGTACGGCCGCGGGCCACCGGTGTATCCCCACCCGGCGAGCATCGCCAACAGCCCCACGACGACCAGCCACAGGCTCGTGACCAGGGCCAACGCCAACCCGGCGATCGCGGCGACGCCGAATGCCAGCAGCGCGGCACGCTTGACGTGACCTGGCTTCGCCAGGCCTCCGGCGACCAGCCTCGGCGGGCCGACCCGCACGTCGTCGGTACCGCGAACCCCATCGCTGTAGTCGTTGGCGTAGTTCACGCCGATCTGCAACGCCAGGCTGACGACCAGCGCCGGGCCAACCCTCCACCACACGGGCGACGGACCGCCGACGGCCGCGCCCGCCCCGATCGCAACGGGCACGACCGCGGCGGGAAGCGTGCGCGGGCGAGCGCCGAGTATCCACCGATTCACGGCCGTCACCGTAGCCTTCTGACCGTGCCGCACCTTGTTGCGATCGACCTGCCGGGCGGTGACCAGTTCGTCGACGCCCTCCGAGGCATCTGGGACGCCGGCGATGCGGCCTTCCCGCTCGATCGGCGCCTGCCGCCGGCGGCCCGCGCCAGCGTGCTCGCGGCCATCGCGCCCGATCGGCTGATCGACGTCAGCGGCACGCATCATCTCGATGGCCGTGGCGTCGACCATGGCGACGCACTCGTCGTGGCCACCAGTGGCACGACGGGATCGCCACGGGGCGTCGTGTTGACGCATGAAGCCGTACACGCTTCGGCGATTGCCACATCGGACCGACTCGGCGTCGATGACGACGACACCTGGTTGGCCTGCCTCCCGTTGTCACATGTGGGCGGCCTCTCGGTGGTCTCGCGCGCCATGGTGACCGGTTGCCGGCTCGTCGTCCACGACGGTTTCGATGCCAACGCTGTCCGCGCTGCTGCGGGTCGTGGCGCGACGCTGGTCTCGCTGGTGTCGACCGCGCTGCAACGAATCGATGCGGGGCTCTTCAGACGGATCGTGCTCGGCGGTTCGCGCCCGCCCGACGAACTGCCGGCAAACGTGGTGACGACGTACGGGATGACCGAGACCGGCAGTGGCGTGGTCTACGACGGGCTCCCCCTCGACGGTGTCGAGATCCGGGTCGATGCAAGCGACGAGATCTCCATCCGGTGCCCGATGCTGCTGCGTTGCTACCGCGATGGCACCGACCCGTGCGTCGACGGATGGTTCCCGAGCGGCGATCTCGGCGCAGTCGATGACGACGGACGGCTCACCGTGTTCGGTCGGCGCGGCGACATGATCATCACCGGGGGCGAGAACGTATGGCCGGCCGTGGTCGAGGCGGCGTTGGCAGCGCATCCAGGTATCGCCGAGGTGGCCGTCGCCGGGGTGCCGGACCCGGAGTGGGGTCAACGCATCGTCGCCTGGATCGTGCCGACCGAACGCGGCGCGCCACCGACCCTCGCCTCGATTCGCTCAATAGCAGTCGGACTCCCTGCCGATGTACATGAAACCAAAGGAACTTCATGTCGTCGAGGCGCTGCCGACCACGTCGTCGGGCAAGGTGCGTCGCCACGATTTGCCCACCTCACCGACTAAGGTCGCCTCTCAACATGCGGAACAATCATTCGGAAACCACGACGGTATTGGTCGGAGCGGCCCAGGGTGACGACGACTGACGTCAAGGCCACCAGGCTTTCGCCTGCCTATTGGCGTTTGTGGACGGCAAGCACCATCTCCAACCTCGGCGACGGTGTGTTCATCGTCGCCTTGCCGCTGCTTGCCTCGAGGCTGACGCGAAGCGAACTGTCGATCTCGTTCATCGGCGTCGCGGCCGCACTCCCGTGGCTGCTGCTGTCGTTGCCCATCGGCGCGATCGTCGATCGCATCGACCATCGCATGTTGATGGTGCGCTCCGACTTCTTTCGCGCCGTGGTCGTCGGAGCCTTGACGATCGCCGTCGCGTCGCATCACGCGCAGATGTGGATGCTGTGGGTCGCCGCCGGCAGTCTGGGGGTCGCCGAGGTCTTCTTCGACAACGCCTCACAAGCGATTGTTCCCTTGATCGTGCCCGTCGAAGTGCTGGAGAAGGCCAACGGTCGCAGGATCGCCGCCGAGGTTGCCGCCAACAGCTTCATCGGCACTCCGATCGGCAGCGTGCTGTTCGTCGCCGCGATGTGGCTCCCGTTCGGTTTCGAAGGGGCGAGCTTCGCGATCGCGGCGATGTTGGTCCTCACGCTCCGCGGGAACCCGGCGGTTCGTCCGCCGCCGCAGCACCGCCGGTCGCTCCGCGCCGACATCGCCGAAGGGCTTCGTTGGCTGTCGGCCAGCCGGGTGCTGCGCGGTCTCGCGCTCGGCGGCCGGCCTGTCGGTGTTGGGCATGCAGATGACCGCCGCGATCTTCGTGCTGTTCGCCCAGGATCTGCTGCACCTCAGCGACCGGTGGTACGGCGCGTTGATCGCGATCGGGGCGATCGGCGCGGTGGGCGGCGCCCTCGTGGCAGAGCGGCTCACGAAGCGGTTGGGCACCGTGGCCATCGTGTATGGAACCGTCACCGTCTGGACGCTGTGCATGTTCGCCGAGGGATACTGGCCACGATTGTGGGTCAGCGCAGTTGCAACCGTCGCGATGGCCTTCGGGACGACGGTGTGGAACACCATCACGGTCTCGCTGCGACAGCGGGTCGTGCCGGCCAACCTCTTCGGCCGGGTCAACAGCGTGTACCGCTGGCTGGTCTGGGGTTCGATCTCGATCGGCGCAGGACTCGGCGGCGTCGTCGCTCGGGAGTTCGGACTGCGCGCCCCCTTCTTCGTCGGCGCCGGATTCGGTGTCGTCGCGCTGCTCACGCTCTTCGTCTCGATCACGCCGACGACCCTGGCCGAACTGCGTCCCACGCCCTACGAAGCGGTGTCGTCGCCTGCCTCGACCTGATCTCCGAGTCGCATCTCGAACCAGGCGTCACGACCAAATTCGCCATCTTCGAAATGCGTTTGCGTGAATCCGCACCGCAGGTAGAACTCGACCACGTCGGTCCAGTCGCGGAGGTCTCGAGCACGACCCTGTCCATTCCCCAGCCCCGCGCCCGTTCGACCAGTTCGCGGACCAGCCTGCGACCCAACCCGGTGCGACGATGAGCGGGCGCGACCGACATCCGCACGATCTCGGCAGACCATGACCGCGGGGCACGACTGTGCCGGTGCCGACGCACGTTCTCGCCAGCGCACGCCACCAACACCGACCCGGCCGCGTAGGTCTCGGCCAAATCGTCGAGATCGCGGTTGAGCGACGGGTCGACGTCTCCCCAGTGCTCGCCGAGCCCGGCGAGTATCAGGGAACGAGTGCAATCGACGAGCTCGGGGCGAAGCTCGTGCACCTCGACGGTTTCACCACTCACGACATCCCTCGGCGGTCAGACCAACGCCGGCGCCAGCGACCGCCACTGCTCCAATGGCAGCGAGCGTGGTTCATCGGTGAGCACCTGGATGCAGACGTGGCTGGCGCCGGCGTCGCGGTGCGCTTGAACCCGAGTGGCGATCGTGGCGACATCGCCCCACACGACGAGCGCATCGATCAACCGGTCGCTTCCACCGTCGGCGATGTCGTCGTCGGTGAACCCCAACCGCTTCCAATTGTTGGTGTAGTTCGGGAGATCGAAGTACCTCACCAGGTTGGCGCGTGCGGTCGACCGGGCCCGTTGTGGATCGGTATCCATGACGACCCCCTGCTCGGTCGCAACGAGCGCGTCGGGTCCGACAGCCTCGCGGGCCACGCTGGTGTGCTCTGGCGTCACGAGGTACGGATGCACGCCGGCTGTGCGGGCAGCCGCAAGCGCCAACATCTTCGGTCCCAGGGCGGCGAGGGCGCGATCCTCGACCGCCAATGGGATCGGTGCGGCATCGAGCGCATCGAGAAAGGCGCGCGTCTGAGCGAGTGGCCGCTGATACGCGCCGTCCTCGATGGTGCGATCGACGAGTGCGGCGTGGCTCACACCGATCCCGACGAGGAAGCGGCGCCCGTGCTCGGCGGTCAGCGCGGCATGTTGCTGCGCTGTCTCCTCCGCGGTGTGCATCCACAGATTCAGGATTCCGGTCGCCACGGTTGTCGTGGATGTTGCCACGAGGAGGTTGCGGACTGCGCCGAACACATCGCCGCCGACGTCGGGGATCCACAGCGCGCTGAACCCCAGGGACTCGAGTTCGGTCGCCGCGGCGGCGATCTCGGCCGGATCGCCATGACGGAGCGCACTGCTCCAGATTCCAGTGCCGGTCAGTGGATGAGTCATGCGATCAGCCTGTCACGCGCCCGGCCGATGCCACGGCTCGGTCGGTCGTCGCGAAGGACGTCCGGCCCTACCCGATGCGTCGGCCACGCAGTTGGATGAGGGCGTGGACGCTGCGGTAACCTGTTGTGGATCCCGCTCGGTGCCGGGCAACGAGTGGTACGTACGAGCGGGAAGCTGTTCGAGGCGCTGTCGGCGGCGTGCACCGACGTCAGCGATGCGACCTGTACCACTCGGCGCTCGTCGTCATCCTTCCAGAAGGCCGCTACACGATCGAGATGACGCCGATCCCCGACTTGCCAGGGTGAGCGTCGTGGTGTTGTGGCCGAGGGGCCGGTGGGTGCCAGGTTCCTCCGCAGGATGCGCACCTTCCGATACGAGATTCGCTGCTGGCGCGACGGCGTCATCCCCGACGCGGGCGAGGCGACAGCCGTCGCTCTCGATGTCGACGGTGACTGCGCCGCACGAATCGTCGAGCAGGTGTCGTCGGTTCCCACCCCCGTGTGGGGTCGCGACGAACTGGGCGCCGGAGACATGTGGAACTCGAACTCCGTCGTGTCGTGGGTCTTGCGTCGCGGCGGCGTCGACGTTGCGCGCATCGAGCTACCCGCTGGTGCACGGGCGCCTGGCTGGAACGCCGGCCTCGTCGTGGCCGAGCGTGAACTGCATCAACTCGTCTGAGCGTCGCCTCGGGCGACGATCATCGTTCGGCCTTGGCGCAGACCTCGAGCTCCATGCCGTCGGGATCGCGGAAGAACAACGACCATTCGTTGCCCAGCCGCTGGATCTCGCCGATCTCGGCGCCGGCGTCGACCAGCCGTTGCTTGACTCGCTCCAGCACGGCCTTCGATTCGACCGCCAGGCGCGTAGTGATCGATTGCACCACGATGGCCCTTGCTTCGCCGCTCGCCGACGATGTCGCCGGCCGCGACCTCGAACACGTTCAGCGCCGCACCGCCGCCGAGGTCGAGAATCGACATGCGCGGGTGATCCCCCTTGGCGTCCATCTCGAACACGACCTCCGCCTCGAACGCGTCACGGTAGAACTTCACCGTTCGCGCCATGTCTGACGTCAACGTCGCCACGTGATTGAACCCTGCGGTCACCGGCACGATGCCTCCCTCGACGAACGATCAGCCACCAACAATAGGCGCCGACCGGCTCGATGCGTGCCCGTCAGATCGCCGGCGCCACCTGGTGGACCGAACCGTCGTCGAGCGATCAGCAATTCACGTTGCCATGAGCCAGGTGCTTGTTGGTGCAACCGCCAGTACAAGTCGGCGATGTGGTCGGGATCGAACGCGGTCCCCGGCGCAACTGCTCCACCGACCGTCACGGTCGCGACGTGCAGCCCGACGGCTGCGTACTTCGCGTCCAGCATCTCCGTCAAAGCGCGCACGCCGGCCTTGCCGAGCGACAGGCTCACGGCGTGGGCGTCCGGCGTCGGCATGCCACCCGTCATGATGAACGTCCCGCTCCCCAACTCGGCCATCGCCGGCAGCAGCACGTGCCGCTGTCGTGATCGCGCCGACGACGTTGACCGCCCACGCCTGCTGGTGCTCCGCCACGGACAACTCGCCGAGCGAGTCGGACTGGATGATCGCCGCGTTGTAGACGACCACCTCAGGCACGCCAAGGCGCGAGACGAGGTCATCGAGTGCTGCTCCAAGGGCTACGTCGTCGCCGGCATCAGCGGTGACTCCGTGGGTGCGGACGTTCAGCCCGTTCAACGATGCCAACGCAGCGCCGACGCTGCGACTCGACCGGGCAATGGCCCCAACATCGAAACCCTCCTCGGCGAAGCGGCGGGCAACGGACGTCCCGATACCGGGGCCGACACCGATCACGATCAATGTGGGCATGGCTGGCTCCCTTCGAGCAACTCATCGTGTCGATCAGGGGGATGGACATGGCTCCTACCGTACGGTTCGTCGCCGGTCGGCGCTGCTCAGCGGATAGGTCGCACGGCTCATTCGCCTTCTCGGGCCGGTTGGCGATTGATGCCGGTGGTGGCTGTGGGTCACGGTCGGTGGTCACCGTGCTCGGGTGATCATCCAAACGGGCGTTGATCGCGGCCGATCCGGATGCCCCCACCTCGGTCGGCTTGACCTCGCCTTGCAGGAAGGCTGACGGTTCGCCTCCTGTACACCCGAGCCCTCGACGTCTATATCTGTCGGTGTGCTGCGGACGGTGGACGGCGGATCCGCAGCACACCGATCGACCGCCGATCAGGGAGGCGCACATGCGTCAAGCAAGACTCACAATGCTCCGGCTGGCGCCGGTCGTGATGCTGATCACGAGCGTCGCCGCGCCGCGGAAGTGGTACATATGAGGGCCATCTCACACACTTCGGTGCGCGTCGCCGCGACGATCTCCACGGTGTTCGCCTTGATCGCAACGGTCGGCGCACCCTTCAAATGGAGCTGAACCGAACCGAACTGAATTGAACTGAACTCAACTGAGCGGCGCAGGCACCGGGACGGGTGCCTGCGCCGCTTCGCGGTTCCCGTCAGCCCATCGCACCGGAGCGCACGCCGGCGCCGCCGTCGATCACATACGTCTCGCCGGTGATCCATGAGGCAAGATCGGATGCCAGGAAGGTGGCCAGATTGGCGATGTCTTGCGGCTCGCCCAGGCGCTTCAACGGCATCGATGCAGCGAGGCTGTCGCCGAAGTTGGTCACCAGCACGGAAGCAAAGTCGGTCTTGACCAACCCGGGGGCGATGCCGACGACCCGCGTCGGGCCGAGCTCGCCGCCGAGCTGGCGGGTGAGGTGGATCAGCGCCGCTTTGGAGAGGTTGTAGACGCCGAGGGCACCTTCGGCTCGCAGCCCGCCCACCGAGGCGATGTTGATGATCACACCGGGCTTGTCGCGCATGGCCATCTCCCAGGCCGCCTGGCACCAGAACAACGGACCGCGGAGGTTGACCTGGAAGGTCTTGTCGAATCGGCCCTCATCGACGCCAAGCGTCGGCCCGTAGTACGGGTTGGTCGCGGCGTTGTTGACGAGGATGTCGAGTCCGCCGAAGCGTTCGATCGTCGCCGCGACACAGGCCTTGGCGGCGGCAACGTCTCCAGCGTTCGCGGCGAAGACGGCGGTCTCACCCGCGGCACCCGATGCGGCGATCTCGCCAGCTGCGACCTCGAGCTGATCCTGCTTGCGAGAGCTGAGCATCACGTTGGCGCCGGCTGCGGCCAACGAGCCTGGCGATCGCCCGACCGATGCCCTTCGAAGCGCCCGTCACCAGCGCAACCTTGCCTTCCAACGAAATCTGCATGCCGGGAAACTAACGGGTTTCGGACTCCGAGGACGAGGCGTCAACATCGGATTCGAGGCTGACCCGAACCCGACGGATGCGGCGCCCCTCGACCGCGGTCACTGTGAATCGCCACCCGTCCTGTACCACGCACTCGCCGGCGACGGGCACATGTTCGAGCGTGCCGAAGATGAACCCGGCAACGGTCTCCCAATGCTCGTCGGGCAACCCGAGATCGAGCAGATCGTTGAGATCGGAGATGCTCATCCCGCCGTCGACGGAATAGTTGCCGTCAGGAAGTGGCTGGACCTCGGTGTCTTCTTCGTCGTGCTCGTCGACGATCTCGCCGACCAACTCTTCGAGGCAGTCCTCGAGCGTGATCAAACCGGCCAGCGCCCCGTACTCGTCGGCCACCAGAGCGAGATGGAACTTGTCGGCCTGCATCTCACGCATCAGGCGGTTGACCGGCTTGTACTCCGGGATGAACCGGGCCGGGCGCACGAACTCGGAGAGGAGAAGGTTGCCCTCACCGTTGCGCTCGGCACGCATCAGATCCTTGGTGTAGGCCAAGCCGGCCACGTCGTCGTCGTCGTCGCTCTCACTTCGCAGGACCGGTAGTCGGCTGAACCCGTGGGCAATCGCCAAGTCGAGCGCCGCGGTCACGGTCGACGAATCTTCGAGGGTGACGATGTCGGGTCGCGGCACCATGACCTCGCGTGCCACGGTGTCGCCGAACTCGATGATGCTCTCGATCAATTCGCGCTCTTCGTACTCCACGACTCCGTCGTCGGCGGCGGTCTCGACGATCCCGAGGAGCTCCGATTCGGTCACGAACGGTCCCTGCTGCAGCCCCTTGCCCCGCACGATGACGTTGGTGAGGGAGATCAACCATCGCGAGACCAGCCGCAGAGGTGGAAAGGCGACCAACGCGGCAACGGGCCGGGCGGTGGCGAGTGCGGCTTTCTGTGGATACAGCACCGCATATGTCTTCGGTACCGCTTCGGCCAGCACGAAGAACACCAGCACGTTCAAGGCGACACCGGCGATGATCCCGTAGGTGCCCCACAGCCGATCGGACAAGATCCCCGTCAGGGTTGCCTGGACCGTCTGACAAACATTGACGGTCAAGAGCAACGGATTGACCCAGCGCTCGGGTGCGCCGACCAACTTCTTCAACGCCTTGCCCGACTTCAAACCCTGCTCTGCCAACGATGCGGCCTTCGGCTTGGTGATTCGTGACAGACCCATCTCGGCAACCGAGGTGAAGATCAGCACGAGCAGCAGGACGAAGATCGTCACGAGCATCAACAAGTCGACGTTGTTGAATGCGATCACGAGATGACGTGCTCCTGACGAAAGGTGGTCGGCGCCGGGCCGTGCCACAGGTATTGCTCCAACAGTTCCCGTTCGCGGGCCTGCATGATCAACCGCTCGGCGTCATCCGCGTGATCGTGGCCGAGCACGTGCAACACCCCATGCACGACGAGCAGTGCCAACTCGTCGTCGACGGTGCCGGCGTGCTCGGGTGCCTGGCGCGCCGCGACGGCGGGGCAGATCACCACATCGCCGAGCAACAGCGGCATGTCGGCGGGATCTGGCGGCGCTCGATCGGGACCGCGACTCGGCGGCTGCCCGTGCTGCACGATCTCGGCCTCGGCCGCGTCGATCGGGAACGCCAACACGTCGGTCGGCCCAGGCTTGCCCATGTAGCTGTCGTTGAGCTCGGCCATCTCCCGCTCGCTGACGAACAGGACGGCCAACTCGGCCAGGCCGCGCACACCCTCGGCGAGCAACACGTCGAAGGCGAGTTGCTGCCAACGCTCCAGGTCGACGCGAATGTCGTTCTGTTCGTCCGCGCAGAAGACCTCCGGTACACCATCGCCGCCCACTCGCTGTTGCCGCGCCAGTCGCGGTCGGCCGTCGTCGCTCATGCGCCAGAGGCCTTGCGCTCGTCGGCACGACCGTAGGCGGCGACGATGTCGGCGACGATGCGATGACGCACCACATCGCCGGTGCCCAGGCGCACGAACGCCAGCCCTTCGATACCGGCCAGCGTGTGCTCCAGCCCGAGCAGACCGCTGCGACCGTCAGGGACATCGACCTGGGTGGTGTCACCGGTGACGACGACCTTCGAGCCGAACCCGATACGAGTCAAGAACATCTTCATCTGCTCAGGTGTGGCGTTCTGCGCTTCATCGAGGATGATGAAGCTGCTGTTCAAGGTCCGGCCGCGCATGAAGGCCAGCGGCGCGACCTCGACGGCCTGGCGCTCGAGCAAACGCTGCGCACCCTCGGGCTCCACCATGTCGTAGAGGGCGTCGTAGAGCGGTCGCAGGTACGGATCGATCTTCGCCATCAGATCGCCGGGAAGGAAGCCGAGCCGCTCACCGGCCTCCACGGCGGGTCGCGTGAGGATGATTCGTTGCACCTGCTTGGTCTGCAGCGCCTGCACGGCCATGGCGACGGCGAGCCAACTCTTGCCCGTTCCCGCCGGGCCGAGCCCAAAGGTGATCACGTTGTTGCGGATGGCGTCGATGTAGCGCTTCTGGCCCGCCGACTTCGGGCGCACCGGCTTGCCCTTCGCCCCGCGCAAGATGTCGTCGGTCAGCACCGCGCTCGGTCGCTCGTTGTCGTGCACCATCGCGATCGAGCGGCGCAACATTCCCTCTTCGAGGTGCTGGCCACCTTGCAGCACCACGATGAGTTCTTCGAACAGCCGGCTCACCAGCTCGGCCTGGGGGCCGTCAATGGTGATCTCGTTCCCGCGAACGACGATCGTCGCCGAGGGGAACGCGTGCTCGATCGCTCGCAGATTGACGTCGCGCTGACCCAGCAGCGCGGGCATCAGATGCGCACCCGGAACGATGACGCTGTACACCCCTGCCAGCGATGTCATGGAGTGGTCGAGGTCATGTGGTCAGCGCGGTCATGGGCAGGGTCGGCCCGAAATTGGACTCATTTGCCCATACGGTAGCGAACTGCAAGAAGTTTTGGCGACAGTGATGGCTATCGCCGAACAGGGATCACCGGCGGCGCGCTCGACCTTGGCGGGTTCCGGTTCCGCCTGCGGCGCCTCGACGTACGCCGACGTCGCCGCGAAGTCGATGCAGAAGTAGCGCGACACGTCGAGGGGAACCAGCGGTGCACCGCTGACGACCATCTTGGCCAGCCGTTCCATCATCAGCGCCACGCCACCGTCGTCGCGTGGTTGATTGATCTCCGGCGAATCGAACACCAACAACACACCTTCGGCGGCCTCCGTGCCCAGCACATCGCGGGCCATCCGGGTCAACGCACCCTTGGCTGCGTAGCGCGGGTGGACGACGACGAACAAGATGTAGTGCACTGCGCCACGACGGGAGTGGTCGGTGAAATGCCGTTCGAAGTACGGCCGGCTGAGGTAGCGGGTCGAGCCGATATCGGTCGCGATCAAGACCATGGCCACCGGTTCGTCGTCTGCCCACAGCACCCACAGCCGATTGGTCGGATCGGCGACGGCGGCGTCGAACTCGGAACGGAACAACATCTCCCGACTGGCCGATTCCTCCGCCGTCTGGCGATACGCCAGTTCGTACAAGTCCCATAGCCGTTCGAGCAGCCCGCGTTCGACGACCGTATTGTGTCGAGTCACGAACATTCGGGAATCGCCTACCTTTCCGGTGACTGCTCGCGGCGGGGAAAACCACCCCTTGTGCAAATCGGGTCTTTCAGGTAGCCTAACGAGACCCTTCGGACGGGGTGTGGATACACGTTGTCCGACGCGGTAGACGGGCAACGGGAGGCGTATTGAAGCGGGCGCTTGCCCCCCTTACTTGGTGGGCGATCGGATTGGGCTACACATTGGCGTTGGCCGTCATTGTGCTGCCCGTGAGCTGGTTGGGCACCGCTGCGTACCTCATCGCCTCGCTCACACTGGTGGTTGCCACCTTCGTCGCGGCACGGGTGCATCGCGTCAATCGCCGGTTCATCGCCGCGGTCAGCGCGATCGGCGCCTTCTTCGCCGCATCGCAGGTCGTCGACAGCCTCGGCGACAGCGGCGGCTTCACGCGCGCCTCCGATCTCCTGGCGCTGTGCGGCTCGCTGTGCATCATCCTCGCCCTCGTCAACATGCTCAGCGGACGGGCATCGGCCAACCTCCGATCGGTGCTCGGCGATGCCCTGATCGTCGGTCTCGGCAGCTGGCTGATCAGCTGGGTGGGCCTGGTCCGGCCGGCACTGAACCTTCGCGGTGGGTCAGTGGTCTCCTCGATACTCGCCGGCGCGTACCAGCCCGCCGGAACCGTGGTGCTCTTCCTGCTCGTGCTGCTGTTGTTCTCCGGCTCCGGCAGTCGCCAACCCTCGATGTGGCTGGTCACCCTGGCGATGCTGTTCAACCTCGGAGGCGACGTGCTGTGGGGCCTCAACGCGGCGGGCCATCTCGGCGACGGGGCCATCCGCATCGCCATGGCCTTGTATGTCGCCGCATACTCCAGTGCGGCGGGCGCGTTCATCCACCCAACGGTCGTGCTGCTGAAGCGGTCGACGGACGAGCCGATGAACAACCGGCTGTTCGGTCGGCTGATCCTCACGACCTCCTCACTGATCATCCCGATCATCGCCCTTGCTGCGAGCGGCCCACACGGGCGCCGCCGATACGGCCGTCCGGATGGTGTCGGCGCTGGTGCTGGCCGGCGCCGTCACGTTGCGTGTGACGCAATCGGTGCGTGCCAACGGCCGCACCCAGGCCGATCTGCGGCTCGAGCGCGCAGACCGACGCCCTGACCCATCTCCCGAACCGCACACTGCTGCTCGAGCGGATCAACGACTGCCTGCGCATGGCATGGCAGTCCGACAGCCACCCGACGCTGTACTTCGTCGACCTCGACCGGTTCAAGAACATCAACGACAGCCTCGGCCACGGCGCCGGCGACGAGGTGTTGAAGATGGTCGCCATCCGACTCAGCAAGGCTGCGCCGGAACACTCGACCGTGGCCAGGCTTTCCGGTGACGAGTACGTCGTGCTCGATCCATCCACCCGCTCCCCCGGATCGTCGTTGGCGTTGGCGGAACGGCTGCTGTCCATCTTCCGTGAGCCGCTGCCAATCAGCGCCGGTGACGTGTTCGTGACCGCCAGCATCGGTGTCGCCTCGCTGAGCCCCAGCTCGAGCTCGTCGGCCGAGGACCTGCTGCGTCACGCCGACACGGCGATGTACCGAGCCAAGGACGCGGGTCGCAACTGCCTGGCCGTCTACGACGAATCGATGCACGAGCGGGTCGCCCACCGGCTGTCGGTCGAGACGGCGTTGTATCGGGCCCTCGATCGACGCGAGCTGCGCCTGTTCCACCAGCCGATCCTCGATCTCGAGTCCGGAGATGTCGTCGGCTTCGAGGCCCTCATGCGTTGGCAGCAAGCTGACGGAACGATGGTGTCGCCCGCCGAGTTCATCCCCATCGCCGAAGACACCGGCACCATCGTGCCCATCGGGTCCTGGGCGCTGCTCGAGGCATTGACCCAGCTTCGGAACTGGATCGACGACGGTGTCTGCAGTGAGTCGGCGACGATGTCGGTCAACGTGTCGCCACGGCAGTTGAGCGATCCCAACTTCCCGGCGATCGTCAACGAGGCGCTCACTCGTTCGGGCGTCTCGCCGCAGTTGTTGTGGCTCGAGGTCACCGAGAGCGTGATGATCGCTGAGCCGGAGCTCGCCCTGGCGACGCTTCGCAGGGTTCGCTCACTCGGTGTGCGCGTCGCCCTCGACGACTTCGGCACCGGCTACAGCTCGTTGTCGCTGTTGCAGAAGTTCCCGCTGCAGCGCATCAAGATCGACCGGGCCTTCGTGCACGGCGTCGCCGACAACCCCAACGACCGCTCGTTGGTCCGCACGATCGTGGCAATGGGCCGCTCGCTCGGGCTCGACATGGTCGCCGAGGGCGTCGAGAGCGTGCACCAGTTGCAGGTGCTCAGCGATCTCGGTTGCACCAAGGCGCAGGGCTACCTGATCAGCCACCCCGTGCCGGCCGACGCGATGCGCAGCACCGTTGCGGCGCTCGAACGCCTCGGTCAGTTCCCGGGACTCCGGCCCGTCGCCGACGAGCTACTCGACACGCCAACCCTGATCCAGCGCATCGCCACCGCTCGTTCCCTCGTGCACAAGCCGTAACTCGACGTTCCCACTCGTGGGTAAAGTCCGAGCACGACTAGAAATTCGAGCACTGCCGAGAAGTTGATCACGGCCAGAACTGAGCATGGGGGTCGAGCCGGTGGACGTCATACCTACACAGCGCATCCGTAACGTGGTGCTGGTCGGCCACAGTGGATGCGGCAAGACCACGTTGGTCGAAGCCCTGCTGCACCGGGCGGGCGTCACCACCCGTGTCGGAAGGGTCGAGGACGGCAGCACGGTCACCGGCTCCGATCCGGAAGAGGTCAAGCGGGGCATGTCGCTGTCGCTGGGCATCGCACCATTCGAATGGAAGGCGTCCGACGGCGAGACGTACAAGATCAACCTCTTCGATGCGCCCGGCTACGCCGACTTCGTCGGTGAGGAGATGGCGGCGCTCAGTGTCGCCGATCTGGCCATCCTCCTGGTCAGCGCCGTCGACGGCATCGAGGTCGGCACCGAACTGGCATGGGAGCGCTGCGTCAACGCCAAGATCCCGCGAATGGTGTTCGTCAACAAGGACGACAAGCAGCGCGCCAACTTCCACAGCGCGCTCGCCGCACTGCAGTCGAAGTGGGGCCACGGGTTCGTGCCACTCGAGCTGCCGTTGGGCGAGGAGGAAGCGCTGCACGGGGTCGCCGACGTGTTGTCGGACCAAGCGTTCGAGTACGACCCGGATGGCCAACATCACAGCGCGCCGCTGCCCAGCGACATCGCCGACGAAGAGCATCGGGTTCACGATGAACTGGTCGAGGAGATCGTCTCCGGCGACGACGACCAGCTCGAGCGATACCTGTCGGGCGACGTCCCGACGGCCGCCGAGTTGGAACGCACGCTGGCGCACGAGGTGCTCGACTGCCTGGAGTTCCCCGTGCTCGTCGGCTCGGCGCTCACCGGCGTCGGCATCGATCGCCTGGCCGACTTCATCTGCGAGATCGGGCCGGCCCCGACGGATCGGCCGATGACGGTCACGGCCGGCACGGAAGAGGTCCAGGTTCCTGCGGATCCGAGCGGGCAACCACTGGCCTACGTGTTCAAGACGATGGCCGACCAGTTCGTCGGCCAGGTCTCACTGTGCAAGGTGGTGTCGGGCACGATCTCCCCCGACGACCGGCTGATCGCCAGCACGTCGGCGACCGAAGAGCGTCTGCACGGCCTGTTCCACATGCGCGGGAAAGAGCAGTTGCCCTGCATTCGTGCCGTCGCCGGCGACATCGTTGCCGTCGCCAAGCTCGGCAACACCACCACCGGGACCACGCTCGCCCCGCGGAACATGCCGGTGAGGGTCGTCGGCAAGCAACCGGCCGCACCGGTGTTCGGACTCGCCCTGAAGCCGCTGACACAGACCGACGATGACAAGTTGTCGGGTGCACTGCAACGCCTGGTCGCCGAAGATCCCGGCCTCAGCGTCGATCGCAACCACGCTCATCAGACGGTGCTCAGCGGCGCCGGCGATACACACCTCGCCGTCGCTCTCGAACGGCTGGCGCGAAAGTTCGGCGTGCACGTCGAGACCGAAGACATCCGAGTCCCCTATCGCGAGACCGTGGTCGGCACCGGAGATGCGGAGGGCAAGGTCAAGAAGCAATCTGGCGGGCACGGCCAGTTCGCGGTTGCCAACCTGCGGGTCAGCCCACTGGAGCGCGGCGCGGGTTTCGAGTTCGTCGATTCGATCGTCGGTGGGGCGATCCCGCGCAACTACATCCCCGCCGTGCAGAAAGGCATCGAGGAAGCGATGACGACCGGCGGCGCCCACGGCTTTCCCGTGGTCGACGTGCGCGTCGAGTGCTACGACGGCAAGTACCACAGCGTCGATTCGTCGGACATGGCGTTCAAGAACGCAGCCGCCAGTGGGTTCAAAGAGGCGCTCGGCCGCGCCGGTGCCGTCGTGCTGGAGCCGATCTCGATGCTGAAGGTGACCATCCCGTCGTCGAACCAGGGCGACGTGCTCGCTGATCTCACGACGCGTCGCGGTCGGGTGGTCGGCACGTCGGCCGGCGAGCACGGCGAGCAGATCGTTTCGGCGCTCGTTCCCACCGCCGAGATCATCCGCTACGCGCTCGATCTCCGTTCGTTGACCGCGGGTCGCGGACGGTTCGAGGCAGCCCACGACCACGACGAGATCCTGCCGAACAACCTCGTCGCCAAGGTCGTGAAGGCGGCGACGTCACCCAATGGTGGCGCGGCCGGAGCCAGCCGCGCCGCAGCCCGGTAGCTCTCCCTCCGTGGGTTTGGGGACTGACGCCCCGCATGGGGGCCGCCGCCGTCAAACGCCGGGTCCTGCCCGATGACGAGCGTCGCCGATGTCGTCGACGACGAGGGGCTGGTGCTGCATTCGACGCGAGGCCGCGTCGCCCTGGTGGCGACAGTCGCTGCCAGCGCCATGGCCAGCCTCGACGCGACGGTGGTGAACGTGGCGTTGCCGCACATCGGTGAGGAGTTCCACGCCGGCATCAGCGCGCTGCAGTGGGTGTTGACCGGCTACCTGGTGGCACTGGCCTCACTGATCCTGTTGGGCGGAGCGCTCGGGGACCGCTTCGGACGAAAGAAGATCTTCGTGATCGGCACGGTGTGGTTCGCCGCCGCTTCGCTGCTGTGCGGCGCCGCGCCGAACATCGACGTGCTCGTGGTTGCCCGCATCCTTCAGGGCGTGGGTGGCGCGTTGTTGACACCCGGCAGTCTGGCGATCCTGCAGGCCAGCTTTCGCCGACTCGGATCGTGCTGCCGCTGTCGGCGCATGGTCTGGATTGGGTGGTGTGGCCGGAGCGATCGGGCCCTTCGTGGGTGGCGGTCTCGTTGACGGACCCGGATGGCGATGGGCGTTCCTGATCAACCTGCCGGTGGCCGCGCTCGCGATCGGGTGCGCCCAGAGTGCGATACCCGAGCACGCGCGATCCGCACCCCAATCGCAGGCTCGACCTCGTCGGCGCCGGGTTTGCGGTCATCGGGCTGGCGACCAGCACCTGGGCGTTGACCGAGGCGGGCCCTCGCGGATGGACCGACGCGACCGTCCTCGGTGCGTGTGTCGTTTCGATCACCGCGATCGCCGCGTTCGTACGGCGCATGCTGCGCGCCGACGATCCGCTGGTGCCGCCGGCGTTGTTCCGCAACCACACCTTCACCATTGTGAACCTGCAGACCGTGCTGTTGTACTCCGCGCTCGGAGTGTCGTTCTTCTTGGTGTCGTACGAGTTGCAAGTGGCCACCGGGTGGTCAGCGCTGCAGGCGGGAGTGGCCCTGCTGCCCGCAACGGGATTGATGTTGTTGTTGTCGGCCAGTTCGGGCTCACTGGCCCAGCGAATCGGGCCGCGATTGCAGCTGACCGTCGGCCCGTTGATCGCCGCCGTCGGTCTGTTGTTACTGGCGCGCATCGGCGACAACGCGTCGTGGGTCACCGACGTTCTGCCCGGCGCGATCGTCTTCGGCCTCGGGCTGGTCACCTTCGTGGCGCCGCTGACTGCCACGGTCATGGCCGCTGCCGATCCCAATCACGTCAGCGTGGCGTCGGGAGTCAACAACGCCATCGCCCGTGCCGCGAACCTCGAGCGCGCTCGCGGTGATCCCCGTGGTCTCAGGACTCTCTGCAGCGTCGAACCCGACACAGATCACCCACGCATTCCGGCTCGCTCTGATGATCACCGCGTCGGTCGCCGCGGCGTCGTCCCCGTTGGCGTTCATCGGCCTCGGATCCCAGACCCGCGCACCGCGCACTTCGCGTCGAATCCAGTGCAATCTCGACGGCGCACCACTGCAGCCCGCCTCGGAGCCGTTGACACCCGTCGATGGGTGACCAGTTCAGCTTCGGTCGTGCCGGCGCTACCTGGGAACCAGCGTGGCTCCGTGGCGGCCCTGGGCCATCGTCACCACAACGCTGCCGTGGCCAACTTGGCGCCCTCGGTGAGTGAGTTCAACTTGGCCCAGGCCAGCGATGGATGGAGCCGAAGGCCAAGGCCGCAATCGGTGGAGGCAATGACGTTCTCCCGGCCCACCAGTTCGGCGAAGCGCACGATGCGGCCCGCCACGAGCTGAGGGTGCTCGATCAACGGAGTCGAGTGAGTCACCACACCGGGCGCGAGGATCTTGCCGTCGGGCAACTTGACGTCTTGCCACAACGCCACCTCGTGCTCGTGGCGCACGTTGGCAGCTTCGATCGAGTACGTCTGCGCTTTCACCGAGAGCATGATGTCGACGATGTCGGGCAACGGCAGGTCCGCAGAGTGTGGCCCGTGCCAGCTCCCCCAGCACAGGTGGTACCGGATCTGCTCCTCGGGGATGTTGCGCAGCGCATGGTTCAGTGCCTCGCACCGCATCTGGCAGTACTTGCGGTACGCGTCGAGCCCCATCGGGATGCCGATGCGGTCCCACAACGCTCCGAGCCACGCGTCGTCGACCTGAACCTGGAAACCAGCAGCGGCGATCGCCTCGTACTCCACTCGCATCGCTTCGGCGATCGCATGGATGTGCTCTTCGTCGGTCTTGTAGATGCCCTTGACGCGACCCGGCTCCACGCTGAGCGGCGCCGTCGTCGTGAGGAACGCATCCGACGCCGGGGTCTCGCCGAGCGCCTCCTTCATCACGTTGATCTCGCGCTCGAGCGCCGCCTGACCGCGGTAGTAGATGGGCTCCGCGGCCACCCAGTCCTCTACCGATTGAGTCGTTTCCTCTGCCCCCTCTGGCACATGTTGTGTGGCGCCCGACTGCTCGAACAGCGTGCCGTTCTGCAGCACTGCGAGGTAGAAGTCGCGGAAGTCCACCCAGTCGGTGCTCGACAGCAACAGCTCACCCAATGCACCAGGATGTCCGGCCGGTTCATAACCGCCGAGACGCGAGGCGAGGTACTCGGTCCAGTGACCGCCCTTGGTCAGCTCTCCCTCGTTGATGAAGTCGACACCGGCGCTGCGCTGCAACGCGCACACCTCGCTGACTGCTTCTCTCAGTCGTTCGTCGGAGACGTCGTGCCTCGCCCACACGTCGAGCGGCGCAGGCAATGCGCCGACGTGCGTGGTCAGAATGTGGTCTGTGCTTCGCCTCACGGCATGACCCCCTCTGTCATCGAGCACGGCCCTGTCATCGAGCCAGAGCCCCGACGATAACAGTCACCCATCAGCCAGAATTCTGTCGAGCCAGCCAGCGCTCAGAGGTCGAGGTCGGCCGCAATCGTGTCGATCGTCCGGCGAATCTCGTCGAACGGAACCGGCGTGTGCGGCACGTCGGTCGGCGCGTCGGGTCGTGGCAGAACCACGACCCGGTCGACCCCGAGCTCTGCGTACTGGTCTGCGACCGATCGATTGAACGGACCGGCCGGGATGATCGTCAGTTCGAGCGGTCCCAGCTCTTTGGGGCGGCCGATCTCTGCGGTTTCTTTGGCGATCACGGCGAGGATGTCGCGGGTCCAGTCGATGGTCGTGTTGTACGCGAACCAACCCTGCCCCGTGCGGATCGCCCGGCGGCGGGCAAGGCCGCTCAGTCCACCGATGATCACGGGCGGGCCAGACGGGTTCGTCGGCCGTGGGTGCGCATCGACGCCGGCGAAGTCGACGTGATGCCCGTGGAACTCGGGCTCCTCCATCGTCCACATCGCCCTCATTGCACCGATGAACTCGTCCATGCGCTCTGCACGGTCCCCCATCTCGACACCCATCGCCTTGAACTCGGGTTCGAGGTAGCCGACCCCAACGCCGACGATGAGACGGCCGTTGGAGATCTGGTCGATGCTGGCGAACTGTTTGGCGAGAAGCAGAGGGTGGTGCAACGGAAGTTCGAGGATGCCACTTCCGATCTTCACCGTGGACGTGTTCGCGGCAAGCAGCGTCATCGTCACGATCGCATCGAGGAAGGGCAGCGTGGAGGGCATCGTGAACCATTCGGGCGGGTGGGTTGGGAGCACCACGTGCTCTCCGGTCCACACCGATTCGAATCCGGCGGCCTCGGCATGCTGTGCAACCGCCACCGAGATATCGGGGTCCGCGCACGTGCCGAAGTTCATCGAATACATGCCGATCTTCATCTCGGCACCGTAGTTCGACGACACGCACCGGTGATCTAACCTCCCTGGCGCACGCGCCGAATCCGGCCGGCCGCACACGGAGGACACCACATGGCAACAGTTCCCGACTCCCACCGAGACCTGCTCGACGCACCGGTAGCGACGCTCGCCACCGTCGGTGCCGATGGTCGCCCGCAGCTGTCAGCTGTGTGGTTTCTCGCAGACGACGACACGGTCCGCGTGTCGCTGAACACGTCGCGTCAGAAGACGAAGAACCTCGGCAAGCGTTCCGCGGTGACGTTGTTCATCCTCGACACCGCCAACCCGGCCCGTTATCTCGAACTGCGCGGCGATGCCACGATCGTGCCCGATCCCGACTACGCGTTCGCTGATCAGGTCGGCGCCAAGTACGGCGGCGTCGATCTGCGCAACATGGATCAACCCGGCGAAAGCCGCGTCGTCGTGACGATCAATCCGGTTCGGATCAACGCAGTCGACCTCAGCCGCTAGTCCGTTCCCGGAGTGTTTCGGGGTACCCACGCGGGCGTGAAGAACTCCACAGGACCTTTCGCGCCCGGTAGCCGGCGTGGACTTCCTTGCGATCGCCAGGCCCGGCCCGCACACGAGTTGTCCGCTCAGAATCGTCCTCAGCCGCTGACGGGCATGGGATAGTCGTCGGCGTTCAACACCCAGCCGGGGCGTTCTGAGAAGTCGCGTCGGGGCGGGGCGAACACGTCGATCAACCAATGGCGCATCGCGCCGACTGCCTGACTGGTGTGCACGAGAGGCGGAGGTATCACGACGACCGACGGAGCCTCGCACGCGCCGTGCTCATCGTCGCGCCACGTGGTCGAGTCGGGCGTCCACGGGACGCGCATGTGGTGGACGTAGTCGCCGACGACCTGCAGCGACACCTGTTCGAAATCGTCGTGGTGATGCGGTGAGAGTTTCGACGGATCACGTGGATCGTCGGACTCCGGCAGCACGTTGATCATCACCGTCGAGCACCGGAAGATGCGCCCGAGTCGTCCCTCGGCGATCGGGTGCTCGGCGATCGGGTAGACACGAATGCGGTGGCCGTCAACTGGGTCGGGCCATGGAGCGAACCCGGCAACGTTCGAGTCGTCGTCGTCGTACTCGCTCTTGTTCGCGCAACGACCTGCCAGGTCAGCGGCCGTGGCGGCGGCGATCACCCGGATCACGGTGCCGGCCGACGTGATCCGCAAGGTCGACGACCCGGGTGGCACGATGATCACTGCCGGCTCGTCGACCGAGACGACCTCGGCGTCGTGCGTCACCTGCAACGTGGCGCCGTCGAGCACCAGCACGGCGTGCTCCCCCGCCACATCGCTGACGAGGTCATCACCCGGTCGCGCCTCCGTCCAGCCGATGACCATCGCCTGGCTGCGCGTCCACCACGTGTTGCTTCCGTTGTCGTGCTTTTCGTCGGGGCCGACGTCGTGCAGTTCGCGGTACTGCGCCGGGCGCGGGATGCCGCTCGGCGAACTTCCTGCGGTGGACAACTGCGATCGCGGATCGTTCTTGTCGTAAGGCATAGCTCGTATCGTGCCACCTCTGGCAAGTAGAAGGTAGAGATGGACGAACGTGGAACTTTTGCGCGTCGGCTGGCGAGCGACGGACCCACCGTCTTCGGCACCTGGGTCAAGCTCGCCACGATCGAGACCGTCGAACTGCTCGGGCACGCCGGCTTCGACTTCGTCGTGGTCGACATGGAGCACGCACCGCTGACGTTGGAGAGCGCCTACCGGGCGATCGTGATGGCGCAGGCAATGGGAATGGGTGCGCTGGTGCGCGTTCCGGATCGCTCCGACAGCCATCTCCAACGCCTGCTCGACTCCGGCGCCGACGGGATCCTCGTCCCGCGGGTGACCGACGCTGCCACGTGTCGTGCCTCGGTCGAGGCAATGCGATTCAGCCCCACTGGCATGCGCGGACTCGGCAGCACATCTCGCGCGGGACGGTGGGGACTCGACACCCAGGCGAGCTACCTCGACAACGGCAAGGACGGCATCGTTCGAGGTGTGCAAGTGGAGGATCAGGGCGGGCTCCGAGCGATCGATGAGATCCTGGCCGTCGACGGGCTGAGTGCGCTGTTCATCGGTACGGGCGACCTCTCCCTGTCGAGCGGCCTCCCGGCGTCGCACCCCGACAACGACGCACTGATCGCCAGCACGCTGGCGAGTTGTCGAGCCCGAGACATCCCGTGCGGGACCGCGGTCGGTGACGCAGATGCCGCACGCGCCGCCGCCGACCGAGGCTTCCGATTCGTCATGGTTTCCAACGACGCCACGATGTTCGGGAAAGCGGCCCGCGACATTCGACGGGCGATCGGGAGCTGAACCGATCGTGAAGCGTGACCCAGCGACCTTCGTCGAGGAGCCGGCACGATCGACTCCCGTCTACGGCAGTTGCGATGTGCTGGTGATCGGCGGCGGGCCCGCGGGGACAGCAGCGGCCGTCGCGGCGGGCCGTCTCGGCGCCGACACGGTGCTCGTCGAACGGTACAACCACCTCGGCGGGCTCTCGACCGGTGGGCTGGTGTCGTGGATCGACCGGATGACCGACTGGGATGGGCACCTCATCGTGGCCGGGGTCGGCGCCGAGCTCATCGACCGTTGCGGTCCCGATGCGACCCTTGGCCCGAGTCCGGAGATCTGGGGCTCGAAGAACCCCGTCGAGGCCGCCTACTGGCGAGTCCGCACCGCAGCGCTACGAGAAACGGTGCACTGGTCGCCAACCGTGGATCCCGAAGTGCTGAAGCTGGTCTCCAACGACATCGTCCGGGAGTCGAACGTGCACACGCTCCTGCATTGTTGGGTGGTGTCGGCCGTCGTCCGCCACGGCAGCGGCGGGCCAACCGTCGAGGGCGTGATCTTCGAGAGCAAGCAGGGCCGGTTCGCGCTGATGGCGCCCGTCGTCATCGACTGCACCGGCGACGGCGACGTGTTCGCCCTGGCCGGGGCAGCATTCGACGACGACTTCGATGGCGACAGCGCCCACGCCCGCCTCACCACGAGCTTCCGGTTCGGCAACGTCGACATGCGTCGCTACCTCGATTTCCGGATGCTGCATCAAGAGGAGTTCACCGCGGTCATGCAGCGCGCCTCGGCCGAGGGCATCGGACTCCTGGCGCACCCGACGCCATACGACTCGGTGGCCCTCTTCCTCACGCCGAAGATGGCCGGCTACTCGGCGCTCGACGTGGCCGATCTCACCGAGGTGGAGTTCGTCTCCCGCGACGTCGCTCGCAAGGGACTGGCGTTCTTCCGTGAGAACGTGCCCGGCTTTGCGCGCGCCTGGCTCCTCGACACGGCGTCGCAAGTGGGCACCCGCCACGCCCGGCGCCTGGTGGGTGCCGAGCGAATCACGATCGAGCATTGGCGCGAAGACGGCGGCTACGCGGACAGCATCGGCCTGTGCCCCGGCATGACCCCGAGCTATCCAACGCTCCAGATTCCGTATCGCAGCCTGTTGCCCGTGGCCATCAACGGCCTCCTGGCCGCTGGGCGCAACCTCTCGGCCGACACCAAGTCACACGCCGCACTGCGCGAGATCCCGGAATGCTGGGCGATGGGAGAAGCAGCAGGCGTCGCCGCAACGCTGTCCATCGATGGTGGCGTCGCCCTGCGCGACATCGACGTACACGCATTGCAGGCCCAGATCGTGAAGCAAGGAGGCGTGATCGACCGACCGAATCGGATGGACCGAGGAGGCGAGAAGGTCGATCCGGAGTCCGGGCTCGAGAATTCGATCCACTGGCAAGCTGTGAACGAAAGTCAAGCGTTCGGCTAGAGCGAACGTTTCCAGTGACAAGTGTTGCGCAGAGCGGAGTACTGTTTCGCGCACTGGCCGGTCCCGGGGGGGTAGGCCACCTGCGATAGGGGGAAGCATGGCCAAGTCCGACATGCCAAATGCCGTGAGGTCACGAGCACGGCTGAGTGCTGCACTGCTGGTCGCGACACTCGTCGCCGTTGGATGCGGCAGCGACAGCAAAGGCTCGGCGACACCGACTGCGGCGGATACCGCGGCACCGGCGGCAACCGCTGCGCCAGCCGACACGACCGCCGCACCCGCCGATACGACCGCCGCGCCGGCCGAGCACAACGGCGACGGCGCGACACGACCGCACCGGCCGACGCCAACAAGGTCACCGACTTTGCCGGGTACATCGGCGGATCGGGCGCCGCGGACTCGAGCCTGTCGCCGATCAAGATCGGCTACTTCAACCAGCAGGGCGGCGCGGTCGTCGTCAGCGACACGAACGTCACGGGCATCAACGCCGCAGTCAAGTTCGTCAACGAGCAGGCCGGTGGCATCGGTGGGCATCCGCTCGAAGTCGTCACCTGTTACATCGCCAACACCGAAGAAGAGGGCCAGCAGTGCGGCCAGAAGTTCGCCAACGACGACTCGATTGTCGCGATCGAGACGGGCCCGACCTTCATCGGTACCGAGTCGTTCTATGCAGCGATAGCCGGCTCCAAGCCAGTGGTCGCCGGCGTCTCGGTCAGTGCCGCCGACACCGTCCAGAACACCGCTGCCGTCCTGTTCGGGGGCGCCAAGTACATCCTTGCACCGTATGCGACATTCGCTCGCGACACCCTGAAGGTCAAATCGGCGGCGCTCGTCTATCCAGAAGGCGCAGGCGAGGACGAAGGCGCCAAGGGACAGGCATCGGCGTTCGAGGCTGCCGGTATCCCGATCAAGGTGGTGTCCTATCCGGCCAACACGCCCGACCTCACGGTTCCGCTCCTCGCCGCGGGCGCCCAGGACGTCGATCTGGTGATGCCGGTGATCAACCCCAACGACTGCGTCAAGTTCGCCGAGGCCACCCGGCAACTCAACATCCCTGACGAGAAGGTGCTGGCCAGCCCGATCTGCATCAACGCGGATGTCGCGGCCGGGCTCGGGGATCTCCCCCA
Source organism: Ilumatobacteraceae bacterium (assembly GCA_963805445.1). Taxonomy (GTDB): domain Bacteria; phylum Actinomycetota; class Acidimicrobiia; order Acidimicrobiales; family Ilumatobacteraceae; genus JAENVT01. Next base: position 411,364 of record CAWDUI010000012.1, read on the forward strand.
GTGGCTCTACGCCGTCGCCTCATCGCTCAGCATCGATCCGACCGACCCGTCGGTTCCGCCGTACACCGACATCCTCAAGGCGCAAGGTCTCGAGAAGAGCATCGGCGACCCGTGGGTACTGGTGGGCTTCGGCCAGATGATGACGCTGGCAAAGTGGCTCAACGCAATCGGACCGGACGCCATCTCCAGCGACAAGATCGTCAGCCGAGATGAAGGCGTTCAAGGGACCGCTGATCCTCGGCTCGCCCGTGCTGCAGTGCGGTAAGTACCCAGCGGCGCCCGGCGTGTGCAACGACTTCACGCAGTTCTACAAGTACGACGGCGACCAGAAGTGGAAGCTGGCCGGCGACTTCGTGGGCCCGCCTGAGGGATGGGTCGGGTAGCGGTCATCATCCACACTTCCCGATCACCCGCCCCGAGGCTGAGCATACGATGCTGAACTCGGCAATGACAGACATTGCGCTCTTCATTCTGCTCGGCCTCGGGGCGGGTGCGGTGATCGCCGGGATCGCCATGGCCGTGGTCGTCACGTACAGCGGGTCGGGGATCATCAACCTCTCCACCGGCGCCGTTGCAATGGTCGCCGCGTACACGTTCTGGGCGCTGAAGTCCGGCTACTTCCATTTCACACTGGCGACCTCTCCGGCCATTGCCGTCACGATCCTGGTATCGATCTTCGTCGGCGTTCTCAGCGAGTTGCTCGTCTTCCGGCCTCTGCGAAGGTCCTCGCCACTCGCCAAGCTGGTGGCTTCGCTCGGGATCCTGTTGACGCTTCAAGCGACGGTGCTGCTGTGGTTCGGTTCGCCGTCGAAGCAGATCCCCAGTGTCTTCCCGACCAACATCGTCCGATGTCTTCGGCGCGTCAATTCCGGCGAACAGGTTCTGGATGGCGGCCACCGTGTTGCTCATCGCGGCTCGCGATGGCCGTGTTGTACCGCTGGACGCGGTTCGGCCTGGCAACGCGTGCGGCCGCGGAGAACGAGGTGTCCGGCATGCTTGCCGGCCTCTCGCCGAACCAGCTCTCGATGGCCAACACAATTCTGGCGTCGGCATTGGCGGGTGCAATGGGTATCGTCGCCGCGCCGCTCGCTCAAGCCGACTCGAGCACCCTCGTGCTCTTCGTGGTGCCGGCGCTTGCCGCAGCGCTGTTCGCCGCGTTCACTTCACTTCCGGTCGCCTGTCTCGCCGGATTCGGGATCGGGATCGGCCAATCGCTGATGTACTACGCCTCAACGCTTTCGTGGTTCCCGACCGACAAGGGTCAACCGCTGCCGGGAGTCCAGGCGTTGCTCACCTTCGTACTGCTGGTCATCGCACTATCGCTGCGCGGCGCGAAGATGCCGTCGCGCGGCGAGCTCGTTGAGAAGCGGCTGCCGGAGGCTCCGCGACCGGAGCAACTCGCTCGCCCCGCCATCTTTCTCGCGGTTGTCGGCGTGGTGTTGCTGGTGGTTTCCCGTTCGGCTACCGGCAGTCGCTGATGCTCTCACTCGTCGGCATGGTGGTGTGCTTGTCCCTGGTGGTCATCACGGGGTTCGTCGGTCAGGTGTCACTCGCTCAAGTCACACTTGCCGGTGTTTCCGGGTTCGTTGTCTCACATCTCTTCGTCCATGCCGATATCGGCTTCCCGTGGGGGCCACTTGCCGGTTCCGTCGCGGGAGTCGTGGTCGGCCTGATCGTCGGCGTGTCCGCCTTGCGGGTACGCGGCGCCAGCCTCGCCGTCGTGACGCTGGCCGGTGTCATCGCCATCGAGCAGTTCGGGTTCGCCAACTCGAGATGGGGCGCCGGTCCGAGCGGGTCCCCGGTCGGACAGCCGAAGTTGTTCGGGACCTCGGTCGGCGGCAACGCCTCGTTTCGCGGGCTGGACGACAAGCTGCCGAGCCCGGTTCTTGGTTTCGTGTACCTCGTCGCCGTCATCACTCTGTGCCTGCTCGTCGCCAACCTGCGCCGCTCCGTACTCGGCCAGCAGATGCTTGCAGTGCGCGCTAACGAGCGGGCGGCGGCCGCGGCCGGCATCAACGTCGCCCGCGTGAAGATCACGGCCTACGCCATCTCGTCGTTCATCGCCGGTACCGCCGGATGGATGTACGCCTACAACTTCGGTTCGGTCAGTGCTGCCCGGTTCGGAATCCTGATCGCGTTGGGATTCGTCGCCTTCGCCTACATCGGTGGGATCACCATGGTTTCGGGTGCGGTGATCGGCGGCCTGGTCGCCACCGAGGGCCTCGTGCCCCACTTCTTCCAGACGATCCTCGGGATCTCCGGCAACTGGACGCTGCTGGTCGGCGGACTCATTCTGATCGTCACGCTGATTCAGAACCCGGAGGGCGTCGCGGGAACCACGTATCGCAAACGCAAGGCCGCAAAGCAGCGTGCGGCTGCGACGAGCAACCACCTGACGACCCGCCCCGTGCTCACCAATGGCGCACCGACCACGATGGTCACCGAACCATGAGCACGGTGTTGTCGGCCCGCCGCATCACGGTCTCGTTCGGCGGGGTGCATGCCGTCGTCGGGGTCGATCTCGACGTCGAGCCAGGTCAACTGGTCGGTCTGATCGGGCCCAACGGCGCAGGCAAGACGACCTTCGTCGATGCCGTCACCGGATTCGTAGAGCATCGAGGCTCCGTCGAGCTCCTCGGTACGGACATCAGCGATCTGCCTCCGCACACCCGCGCCCGACTCGGTCTCGCCCGCACGTGGCAGTCGATCGAGTTGTTCGACGATCTTTCCGTACGCGAGAACCTCACGGTCGCAGCCCACCATCCCTCGATGCTGTCGACGCTGAGAGAACTGCTCGCCCGACCAGTGGCCCGCTCGCGCGCCGTCGACGAGACGCTCGACCTCTTTGCACTCGGCGACATCGCCGAGGCCACGCCCACCGATCTCACCCAGGGTCAACGCAAGCTCGTCGCCGTCGCCCGGGCCTTGGCCGCACGACCCAAGCTGCTCTGTCTCGACGAACCCGCGGCCGGCCTCGACGCTCATGAATCCGTCGTCTTCGGACGTCACCTGCGCGACATCGTCGATCGGGGTACGCCGATTCTTCTCATCGACCACGACATGGGTCTCGTGCTCGGTATCAGCGACCGTGTGGTCGTGCTCGAGTTCGGCAAGGTGATCGCCAATGGCACGCCCAGCGATGTGCGCGAGGACCCGAACGTCGTCACCGCCTACCTGGGGTCGGCCGCGACCGAAATGGCCACCTCGAGCGAGCCGGATGATGGCCGCTGACCCGGTCCTCCAACTCGAAGACCTCTCGGCGGGGTACGACGCGGCGGCCGTCGTGCGCGACCTGGACCTGCACATCGGTTCGGGAGAAGTGGTCGCATTGCTCGGGGCCAACGGCGCGGGCAAGACGACGACGTTGCGGGCGATCTCCGGCCTGGTGCGTCCGATGGCGGGTGTGATCCGTGTGCAAGGTGCCGACATCGGCCGGCGGTCACCCTCCTCCAGAGCCCAACTCGGGATCGCTCACGTGCCGGAGGGCCGAGGCGTGTTCTTCAGCTTGACTGTCGCCGAGCATTTTCGGCTCGGGTACCGCGGAGAACGCCTCGACGTGTCCGTGGCATACGAGTACTTCCCTCAACTCGCCGACATCACCGACCGCCGCGCCGGCTTGCTGTCGGGCGGAGAACAGCAGATGCTCGCGCTCGGGCGGGCGTTGGCCCGCCGGCCGCGGGTGCTCCTGCTCGATGAGATGTCGCTCGGCCTCGCCCCCGTGATCGTCGAGCGTCTTCTTCCGGTCGTCTCGAAGTACGCCAAGGAAAGCGGCTGCGCGGTGCTGCTGGTCGAACAGCACATCCAAATTGCGCTGGCCGTCGCGGATCGTGGCTACGTCCTGTCTCACGGCGAGCTCGTGATCCACGAGGCGGCCGAGACGCTGCGCGCCAACCACCAGCTGATTCTCTCCAGCTACCTCGGCGAGCAAGGGACCACAGCGGCCAACGGCTGAGGTCGGCAACGCGTCGGTGATCAGCTCCCAGTTGGCGACCAGCCGGGTGGCACGACGACGACAGGTTGGCTGGCGCGATGTGAGAGGCGATACGCCATACCGCCGAGGACACGCTCGGAAAGGTTGGCGTGCCCTCGTGAGCCCACCACGATGACATCGACCGCTTCTCGATCGGCGACATCGACGAGCGCCTGTGCGCCGGAATCGCCCTCGACAATCATGCATCGAAACTCGACTCCGGCCGTTTGCAACGGTTCGACCCATCGCGTCTTGAGGTCACGTTCGAGATCACGTCTCCACGTGCGCAACGAGGAAATCGAAAGGTCGCGGTTGAACTCGTGGCTGTATGTCAGCACGTGGACGACGAGTACCTCGGCCTTGGTGGCGGTCGCGGCGATTGCCGACCACTCGATGGCGCGGCCCGACCCGGAGGATCCGTCGGCGCCCACCAGAATCCGGTGGAACAGTTGCGGCCGTGCATCGGTCATGTGATGCCCCTTGTTCGCGGTTGTTGCTGGAGAACGATCGGCTCTTCGCCTTCGACCCGAGCCCTGGATCGTCCCATGAGCTTGTTGTATCACGCTATCGATCTGGGTGCATCAGAGGTGATCGATGTCTCACGATCAATCAGTGGCGGTGGGCACCCGTAACACGTTCAACAGACGGGCGAGCAGGTCGTAGTAGCCGACCAACACGATGAGCTCGATCACCCCATCCTCGCCGATCAACTCGACCAGCCCGTCGTACTCGGCGTCGTCGAGCTCGCTGCCTTCCAGCAGTCTGGCGGTGCCGGTGACGGCCGCGCGCTCGACGGGATCCGTCACACTCGACGGTTCCCCTCCGTCGTGAATGGCAGCGAGGACATCGTCGGCAATGCCGAGATTCCTCGCTATTCGACAATGGCTCAGCCATTCGAAGCCGCTGTTTCTCCGCGCCGCGACGACGAGGATCGACAGCTCTCGTGCTCGGTCTGGAAGGTGTCCCCGGTACCGCAGCGCTGCTCCGAGTTCGGCAAGGGGTCCACCGATGTGCGGTGCGGCGACCATTGCGTTGAACGGCCCGACAAGTGCACCGTCACCGTCCGCGAGAGGAAATGGCGAGGCGCGCCCCGGGGATCTGCTGGCAACGATGCTGTCGTACACGGCACGGGCCGACGCGTCGAGTCGAGTCGGGATGCGCGGCGCCAGCCGACCGCGCGAGTGATCAATATCAGCCATTCGGCTGGTCTACCATCCCGGTCAGGGCTGCCGGTCCAAAACGACGAGAGCCGCCCCGAAGGGCGGCTCTCGAAGTGATCTGGACCACGCGATCGGTTTGTTCAAGCCGCCACGAGCTCGCGGTCGTCCTCCGTTTCGATGGCTTCGGCGTCATTGGGCGCCGACTCGAAGTCGATGTGCGGAAGGATTCGCTCCATCCAGGTCGGCAGCCACCAGTTGGCACGACCGAGGAGGCTCATTGTCGCCGGCACCAGCACCATGCGAACGAGCGTGGCATCGAGGAACACGGCGGCGGCGAGGCCGACACCGAACAGCTTGCCGGTCGGGTCGTCGCCGAGGACGAACGAACCGAACACGCTGATCATGATCAGCGCCGCTGATGTGATCACTCTTGCCGTTCCCGACAGACCGGTGACAACGGACCGGTGGCTGTCGCCGGTCGCCACGTACTCCTCACGGATCCGGGCCAGGAGGAACACCTCGTAATCCATCGACAGCCCGAACAGGATGGCGAACATCATCAGCGGCGCGAACGGGTTGATCGGCATGGTGTGGTGTACGCCGATCAGTTCGTTGCCCCAGCCCCACTGGAACACGGCGACGATCACGCCGTAGGCGGCAGCGATCGACAGCAGGTTCATCAAGGCGGCCTTCAGCGGCACGAGGATCGACCGGAACACCAGCATCAGCAGCAGGAATGACATCGCCACGATTGCTGCGATGAACAATGGGAGGCGGTTCGTGATGCGTTCCGTGAGGTCGATGATCATCGCCTGGCCGGTGAGTCGCGCGGTTGCGTCAGTTCCCGTGACGGCGACGGGAAGCACGTCGGAGCGCAGGTGGTGCACGAGCACATCGGTGCGCTTGTCTTGTGGCGCCGTGGTCGCGTTGACCACCATCAGCGCTGTGTCGCCGGCGACGTTGAACACCGGCGCCGTGACGGCAGCGACTCCGGGATCGGCCTGCAGAGCAGCGAAGACGCGATCGACGGAGACCCGGTCGGAAGCCGTCGGGATCTCCATGACGACCTGGATCGGACCGTTGAACCCGGTGCCGAAGCCGTCAGCAAGCAGGTCGTACGCCTTGCGTTGGGTCGTGTCGCCGGCGGCGTTGCCGTCGTCGGGCGTGCCGATCCGCATGCTCAATGCAGGTGTGGCGATGGCACACAGGGCCACGAGTCCGACGAGGGCGTAGCGGACCGGGTGGCTGCCGACGTGGTGAGCCCAGCGGCCCGAGAACGTGGCGTGCGCCGGCTTGGCAACGTGTGACTTGCGGTGGATCGAGAGCTTGTCGATCTTGTTTCCGGCCAACCCGAGCAGCCCGGGCAGCAACGTGATGGCGGCGATCATCGCAACCACCACGGTCAATGCGACCGAGACACCCATCGACGTCATCGCCGGGAGGCCGGCGAGGAACAAGCCGAGGATCGCGATCACCACGGTCGTGCCGGCAAACAGCACCGCCTGCCCGGCAGTGGCGTTGGCGGTACCGGCCGAGTCCTCGACGCTCATGCCCTCGTGCAGGTGCTGACGGTGGCGGGTGACGATGAACAGCGCGTAGTCGATGCCGACGCCGAGCCCGACCATCATGCACAGGATCAGTGAGAACTCGGGGACATCCATGAACGCGGAGAGCACGCCGACGCCGGCGGCTCCGACGAACAGGCTCATGAGTGCGGTGATGATGGGCAGACCCATCGCGACAACCGAGCCGAAGGCGATCAGCAGCACCACGATTGCAACGGCGATGCCGATGAGCTCGCTGCTGGGATCGTGCTTCTCGAGCAGGGCGAGTTCTCCCGTGAACTCGGTTTGAATGCCGCCGGAGCCGGCGGTGTCTGCCGCTGCCTGCGCGTCGTGCAGCTGTGTGACCGTGAGCTTGTCCAGAGCGTAGGCGACGTCGACGTAGGCGGTTCGCCCGTCCTGGCTGAGTGCCGCTGACTGCGGATCGAACGGGTCGGTGACGCCGGCGACGTCGTGCCCGGTCGATAGTTGTTGACGGGCTCGGTCGACGATTGTCTTGTGGTCTGCGTCGTCGAGCCGGCCGTCATTGACGTGGACGACGATGCGTGCCGTCTGGCCGGCGCGGCTCGGGAACCGGGCCTGCAAGATGTCGGCCGCTCGTTGTGACTCGACGCCGGGGACCCGGAAGCTGTCGTCGAAGTGCCCTCCTGCGGCGCCCTGCAGCACCACGATCGCGATCGCCGCGACGAGCCAGAGTCCGATCACCCGGAACGGATGGCGGGCGCTGCTGCGGCCGAGGCGGAAAAGTAGTGCGCTCATTTGAATTCCTCCTGATGTGTCCCGCCGTCTGCGGGGTGACACCACCATCCATGAACGCGCTGAACTGCGGCTGCACTCTCGCTGAACTCAGCGACCTGGCCGCTGCAGCCCCTGGTCAATCAGGGTTTGAACGCCACGCTCTGGCCCAGGTGGCCACGTTGTCCGACCTCGAACGCGGCCTGAAATGCCGCGGGGCCGAGCAGCGCAGAGGCGGCCTCGACGGCCGGACCGACGGCGCCGCACTGGAACTTCGGCACCGTTACCCCGGCATCGGCGCGAAGGCGATCGGCGTGGCCGAACAGTCGCGCCGCATGCTCGGCGTGACCAGCTTCGACGGCGAGGATTCCGAGCTCGGTGCAGCACACCGCGGCGCCGGCGAGCAGGTCGGCGCGCGGATCGACACGGTTCGCCAGGCGGCGTGGCTCGCCCGCGAGGTACAGCTCGAGCGCCTCGGTGGCCGCCTCGGCCGCCGTGGCATGGCGACCATCGAGTCGGTGCAACACGGATCGGCCGGCAAGGGCAAGAAAGATGACCGGCGTGTTGCTCAATCGGCGGGCGAGGTCCAAGGCTCGGCTGTATGCGACCTCGGCACGTTCCGAGTCGCCGTCTTGGAGGAGGGCCCAACCGAGGCGCGCCAGCAGCGAACCGTTGAAGCCACGCAACCCGAGCGCGTCGTTGGTCGCTACGGCCTCGTCGAGGTTGTCGACAGCGGCTCGATAGTTGCCAGAACGCTCGTCGAAATCGGCGATGATCCCACGGCACATCGCCAGCATCATCGGCCGGTCGATCTCGGGAGAAGGCGTCGGCGGCCTCGCGGTAGTAGCGCTCCGATCGTTCGAGATCGCCGTCGAGGCCACCGAGCTTGGCCCGCGAGTACGCACGCGCGGCGATCACGAACGGGCTGTCGGGCAACCCGAGGTAGTGCTCGAGCAACTCGAGGCGGCGACGGCGGCCCTCGTCGATGTCGCCGCGCGCCGCGGCGACTTCGGCGTAGAACGAGTGGGTCAGGGAGATGGCCGCCACGTCGTTGTGATCACGGAAGATGGCCAGTGCCGCGCTCAGGTCGGCATCGACGCCGGCAGCGTTGCCCATTTGGAACTCGACCAATCCCCGACCCGTCAAGGCCAATGCGCGTGTACGTTCGCTGACGTCACCCTTGCAGCGAAAGGCGTCATCGAGCCAACGCTTGGCCTCGACCGTGGTGCCGGCCAGCCAGTGCGGCCAGCTCACCCCTCCGGCGATCGTCAGAGCGGTCTCGGCATCGTCGTTGGCAACCGCCCACTCCAGCGCTGCCCTGAGGTTGTCGTGTTCCTGGTCGACCGCGATGAGCCACGAGCGCTGATCGTCGCCCACGTAGGCAGCCGTGGAGCGCGCGCACAATCGGGCATAGTGCGCTGCCATGGCATCGCGGATCCGCTCGGCATCGCCTCGTTCAGCGAGCTTCTCACGGCCGTACTGCGCGAGCGTCTGCAGTTGCGTGAAACGCAGCTCGTCGCCCCTCGGCACGGCGACGACCAGCGACTTGTCGACGAGGGTCTGGATGATGTCAGCGAGATCCGCAGCGTCGAGGGACGTCGTCGGCGCAGACGGCCTCGGCGGTCGCCAGATCGCAACCCCCCAGGAACACCGACAGTCGTTCAAACACGCGCTGCTCGTCTTCGAACAGCAGCTCGTAGCTCCAGTCGACCACCGCCCGCAACGTCTGCTGGCGTGGCAATGCGGTTCGTGAGCCACCGGTCAGCAAGCGGAACCGATCGTTGAGCCTGGACGCGATCTGCTGAATCGGAAAGGCGCGCGTCCGAGCCGCGGCCAGCTCGATCGCGAGCGGCAGCCCGTCGAGGCGGACGCAGATGTCTGACGACAACGGCGCGCACCTCGCTCGACAACGTCAGCGGCGCACCCGCAGCCTGAGCCCGCTCGACGAACAGCTGGACGGCGTCATCAGTCGTCAGCGGGGGCACGGGCCAAATCGTCTCGCCGCCCACTCGCAGCCCCTCGCGGCTGGTCGCCAGCAGACGCAGGCCCGGGCAGCGACGCAACAGGTCCTCGGCGAGCTCGGCGGCCGTCGTGATCACGTGCTCGCAGTTGTCGAGCAGGATCAGCAGGTCACGACTTCCGATCATCTCGGCGAGCCGGTTGGGATCCGGCAGGTCGAGGGCAGACGCGATTGCCGCTGCCACACCCTCCGGTTCGCCGACATGCGCCAGCTCGACCAGGCAGGCGCCGTGGGACAACCGCGCCGACTCGCCGCGCGCCACCTCCAGCGCCAGACGCGTCTTGCCCACCCCGCCAGGGCCGACGAGGGTGATGAAGCGGTGGTCGTCGAACAGCCGTGTGAGGTCGCGGACCTCGTCATCGCGGCCGACCAGCGCTGTCAGCGACTCCGGGATCGTCGAGCGATACCCGGTCGAACGGGCGGTGTCGGGCTGGCCGGCGACCGTCACGTCCAGCGAGGAGTCCTGGGCGAGGATCGCTGCTTCCAGCCGGCGCAGCTCGGGGCCCGGATCGAGCCCGAGCTCTTCGCCGAGGATGCGGCGTCCTTCCTGGAACATGCGCAGCGCGTCGGCCTGGCGGCCGGCCCGATACAACGCAACCATCAACAGACCTCGAAGCCGCTCGCGCAGCGCGTGCGCGGCAACGAGCGCTTCCAGCTCCCCGATCACGACCCGATGTCGCCCCAGTTGCAGCTCGATGTCGAGCCGCTCCTCGACCGCAGCAATGCGCAGTTCCGACAGACGGCCGACCTCCACCGATGCAAACTCCTCGTAGGCGAACTCGGCCAGCGCGCTCGCCTCGCCACAACGATTCGGCCTGAGCCAAGAGGTCGATGGCCCCGGTGAGATCACCGCTCGCGGCACTCGCTCGTCCTGCCGCCACGAACTGTTCGAAGCGATGCACATCGACGGCCTCCGGGGGAAGCTCCAGCGCATAGCCACCTCCACGCGTCGCTACGAGGCTCGCCGATCCGAGCGCTCGGCGAAGCTTCGACACGAGGCCCTGCAGACCGTTGCGCGTCGCCGACGAGGACTCCGGCCCCCACAGCCCGTCGACGAGCTGGTCAGCCGGCACCGCCCGACCGCACTGCAGAGCCAACATCACCAGGAGTGCACGCAACTTGGCGCCCGTGACCACGACGTCCGTGTCGTTGTCGTCCACAACCTGGAGCTCGCCGAGAAGGCCGATCTGCATGACTCGACAGTACCGGGGGCGTCAGCGAGCAGGTTGCTCGATGACCCGTCAATCCTGCGGGGCGCACAACTCGAGGAATCGCCGGCGGCAATTCTCGGCAACACCGGTGTCGTCGATGGCTCGGGCCAGCAGTTCGACGATCTCGTCGTCTCGCCCGAAGTGGGCGAAGTGCTCGAACGCCAGGTCGATGGCGCGAACCACCCCGCCACCGGCACACAATTCTCGAAGCTCGTTGCAATTTCGTTGACGGCGTGACATGCAGCGACCATCCACCTGCGCGCTGACGCCCCGCTGGATTCCGACTGAACTGGGCCGGGCGCCGTGCGTCACGGCGCTCGTCGTCAGGTCTTGGTGGTCTTGCGGCGTGGTGCTGCGCGGACGTGGATGCGCTGGCCCTCTCTGCTCAGCAGGCTGAGGATCTCGACGGGCTGGTCGCCGGCGGCGCCGAACCAGTGAGGGAGTCGTGTGTCGAACTCGGCGACTTCGCCTGGACCCATGGTGATGTCGTGGTCGGCGAGGATCAGGCGCATCTGCCCACTCAGCACGTACAGCCATTCGTAGCCCTCATGCGTGCGCAGCTCAGGTTCATTGCGCTCGGGCGGGATGATCACCTTCCAGGCGTGCATGCCACTTGGCTGCTGGGTCAGGGCGACGACGACACGACCTTTGCGCACTTGCGGGGTGAGCCGGATCCGAGGATCACCGACGTGGGGCGCTGCGACCAGTTCGTCGAGCGGGATCTTGTGGGCTTGGGCGATCGGGAGGAGCAACTCGAGGCTGGGTTTGCGTTGCCCGGCCTCGAGGCGGGAGAGGGTGCTCTTGGAGATCCCGGTTGCCGCGGCGAGTTCGGTGAGGGTCACGCCCCGCTGGGTTCGTACCCGCTTGAGGCGTGGGCCGACTTCGGCCAACACGTCGGTGATCGCTCGTGACTTCTCCACAGCGCCAGTCAAGTACCTTGACGACCGATGAGCCCACCGGATTCCCGGAAACGGCAACAAATGTTGGCATGATACGCGAAGTCAGTGCACTCTGGCGTCGGAGGTAATCGCTATGGGAACGCACGATGAGATGTACGACGTGGTGATCGTCGGCGGCGGAGCCGCGGGTTTGAATGCTGCGCTGGTGCTGGGCCGGGCGCGGCGACGGGTTGCCGTGATCGACAGTGGCGCGCCACGTAACGCGCCGGCGGCGCACATGCAGGGATTCTTGTCCCGCGACGGAATGCCACCGGCCGAGTTGTTGGCAGTGGGCCGCGCCGAGGTGACCGGCTACGGCGTCGAGATCGTCAACGATCAGGTGCTGGCGATCGAGCCCGGATTCGCTGTTCGACTGGCCGGTGGCCAAGAGTTGACGGCACGGCGCATCTTGGTGGCCACGGGCGTCGGCGACGAGCTCCCCGACATTCCGGGTGTTCGCGAGCGGTGGGGCAAGGACCTGTTGCATTGCCCCTACTGCCACGGCTGGGAAGTACGCGACCAGGCCCTCGGCGTTCTCGGGACTCACCCGATGTCGGTGCAACATGCCCAACTGGTGCGGCAATGGTCGGATGACGTCGCCTACTTCGTTCACACGAGCGATCTGGGCTCTGCCGAGCAAGCAGAACTGGAAGCTCGTGGGATCGGCATCGTCCACGGTGAAGTTGCCCGGCTCGTGATCGACGACGACCGGTTGACCGGGGTCGAGATGAGCAACGGTCAGGTGATTGCACGCACGGCGGTGTTCATCCGGCCAGGCAACGTTCCCCACGCCGACGGTCTGCTGGCCGGGTTGGGTTGCAAGCTCGATCACGCCGGTTTCGTCACCGTCGATGCCACCGGGGCGACCAGCACCCCCGGCGTGTGGGCCGCGGGCAACGTCGTCGATCCGCGCGCCCAGGTGATCACCTCGGCCGGTGCCGGCTCGGCTGCGGCGATCGCCATCAACGCCGACCTGGTTCAAGAGGATGTCGAACGCGCCGTCCACGACCACACCACCGCCAACGCGGCCAGAACCGTCTGAGGACCCAAGGCCCGAGCCTTGGACCGGTTGGGCGCGATCTCGGTAGTCGACGTACCGAAACCGAACCCGTGGAGCCTGGTCGGGCGCGCGGTGAGTAGGCGGGCTACCAAGTGGTGCCCGAGCGGCGCAACGAGGAAGCATGGCTGAGCAGGTTCAGGTCTCGGCGGGCACGCAGCTCGACGTGGGAGCCGCCCTGGTCTGGGTCGCATCGACCCGGTCGAGGCAGTAGGTCGTGATGGCGGCCCGTGTAGCTGCCAGCCGGTCGAGATCGGGACTCGGCGGGCTGCCGAGATGTTCGAACGGCATGCTTGACAGGCCGCTGAACACAGCCATCTGCAAGGCGTGGAGCCGCGCCACCTGCTCAGGATCGACAACGTGACACTCGTCGGCCAATCCCTCGATGTAGGCCGGGACGATCTCTTCATCGATGGCAGCGAGATCGTCCGCTGGCCGGCGGCCGATCTGCACATCTCCGAGCAAGAGCTGACCGAGATCGAAGCCGAGCGGAAGGGGCTTCCAGAACCCGAAATCGATCAGCACGAACGCATCGGGACGTTCGGCGCCGAGCAGATTGTTGGGGCACGCGTCCCCGTGCCCGACGCAGTGCGGGGCATCGGCCAACTCCTCGACCCAGGCGGGCACGGCGTCGAGCGCATCGCACATCCGATCACGCAGTCCGTTGCCGAAGGCCTTGGCAAGTAACGGGTGCTCCCACAGTCGATCATCGAGGAGCATCGGTGCGACCTGATTCTCGAAGCGGCCGTGCAGGTAGTCGAGCACCGTCCATCGGTGATCGTCGATCTGAGCCAACGGCGCCACACGCGAGCTGCCGGCGAGCCGGCCGAGCAGGTAGGCGGCGCGCTTGTATCGATCGCGATCCCACGGCCAATCTTGCACTGGCACCGCTTCGAGCCAGATGACGCTGGAGAGCTCGTCGAGGTCGATGACAGCGAGGGCCCGCGGCATCGTCAGACCTTCTGGGAGCCGGAGTGCAAGGTCGGAGCGGTAGATGCAGGGTTCGGTGCGCCACGGGACCGACGCGGCAGCCATCTCGCGGAGCTCCGGCGGCACGAACTCGAACTGCTGCGACCGCGACCAGTTCTGCACGTGCTTGACGAAGATCCGAAACGGCGTCTCGCCGTTCGGAGTCACGGCGTGGCCGCTGACCCACCAACGGCCAGCCGTCGTGATCGCCGGGAGGTCATAGTCGACTACGTCGACGCGGACCTCGCCCAGATCGACCGTTTCCTCACCGAGCAGGTCGGCCACCATCGCAGCAAGCAGGTCGTCAGTGACGTCTGCAGCGCCGAGCAGTTCACGCGTCATGAAGGAAACTTACTTTACTACCCTGCTGATTGTAAAGTAGATTTATGAACGATGAGCATCACGTCCTGTACGTGCTCGGCCTGCTCTGGGAGGAGGCTCGACAGCTCATCATCCGTGACGGCGAGGATGGCCTTCGCCCCTCGCAGTTACGCGTGATCGGCAGCGTGCCACCCGACCGTGGAATCACCGTCACGGACCTGGCCGAGCGGGTCGGCATGACCAAGCAAGGAATCGGGCAGTTCGTCACCCAGCTGACCCACGACGGTTACCTGATCACGGAGTCCGACCCCAACGACGGACGGATGCGCATCGTCCGCCGAACTCCCCTCGGCGACGAAGCCACGGATCGCCTTGCCCAAATGCTGCAGGGTCTGGAGAAGGATTGGGCCGAACGGGTGGGTAAGCGGCGTTATCGAGACTTCCGCTCCATGCTCGACGAGATCGCCCGCGTCGACTGACCACGTCCAGCGCTGTTACGGAGCGTGCTGATGTTCGGCCCAGCGTTGCGACCATCGATCGAGCGGGTTGAGAGCCGACCCGAGGTCTGCGCCGAGAGGGGTGAGCGCGTAGTCGCCGCCGTCATGTTGATCGATGAGCCCAGCCGCGCGGAGTTCGCCCAGTCGCTCGTAGAGCACGCTCGACGACATTCCATCGCACCGCAGGCGCAATGCTCGAGCACCGAGCGGTTCGGTTCGCAACTCCCACAACAGCCGCAGCGCCCAGCGCCGGCCCAGTAGATCGAGTGCGGCCATCAGCGGCCGCCCGGTCCTGGAGCCGCGGACTGCGCGGCCCGGTTGCGGAATTCGACGTGTCATGGTTCACCTTGCCGTTTCGGTTATCGAAACATACTATTCGAAACGTGTTCTGAAATCGAAACACCCGAGGAGATGTGATGGCCCGAATCCAACCCGTCAACCCGCCCTACGACGACGCGACCGGTGAGCAACTCGCCGGGATGATGCCGGCAGGGGCCGAACCGATCCTGCTGTTCAGAACGTTCGCGAAGAACCTGCCGATGACCACCGCGATGAGACCGTGGGGAAGCTACGAGCTCAGCAGCAAGCTCTCCTTGTCGATGCGCGACCGCGAGATCCTGATCGACCGGACCTGCGCTCGCTGCCGATGCGAGTACGAGTGGGGCGTGCACGTCGCGTTCTTCGCCCAACGCGTCGGCTTGGACCCAGCGCAGATCGCCTCCATCACCCACGGCAATGCAACCGACTCATGCTGGACCGACGAACGCGACCGGCTACTCATTCGCGCCGCGGATGCGCTCCACGACAACGCCAACATCGACGATGTGCTCGACGATCAACTGGCTGCCGAGTTCGCCGAGAACGAACTGCTCGACATCTACATGCTCTGCGGGTGGTATCACGCCATCAGCTACACAGCGAACGCCGCGGGCGTCGACCGGGAGGCAGGAGCACCGACCTTCGCCGATCACCAACCGACGTGATCACCTCTACGGAGTTCGGGCGCAACCGCAAGCGCTGTCTCCCGAAGTTGGTGGCACGGACCACACTCCGCGGAACGTGTATGGAGCCCGAAGCAGAGCGGAGCAACAACTCTCGTGCGGTCTGACGGCAGTTCGGGCAGTTGGTGTGGCACGACGCTGCCGAGCAGGATCACCGCCTGACCCGGTCTGCCAACCACCGTGCGTCGACCGCGAGTTGGGTCACGTCGGATGTCTTCGATCGAGTCACTGGCTCGACCCGGCCACAACCAGAGCGGGTGTCCACCGGGCGTGTCGTCATGGACGATGACAATTGCCGTCACGTCGCAGCCCTCGATGTCCCGGTGCGGCCCGAGGTGCTGATGACCGTTGTAGATCGAGTAGCTGGCGTGCGGCCCGAGTGGTTGCCAGCGAACCCCGGTGAGCTCATACAACGCCATCGCCAACCCCACGTCGGCATACAGTTGATCGAGCGCCGGTCCGGCGTCGACGTGTTCGAGCGAACGCTCGGGATCTCCGCGGCGGTCATCGTTGTGTTCGGCGCGTTCGGCGCGCTTGGCCCGCTGCCAGCCTGCGGCAACCTCCGAACGCAGCACATCGAGCCCGGAGGCGTCCAGCAGGTCGATCGCGACGATGCCACCGGCACGGGCGAGTTGCGACGAAGCCAGGGCCTGTGCCTGAGGACCCACCGCAGCAATGCGGTCAATCGTGCGGGTCTCGGTCGAGGTCATCGTCACCACACCCGTCAGCTGAACGAGACCGGACCGAAATCGATCGGACGATCCCTGACGATCGTCTCAATCGCTCGAGAAATGGAACGTGGTATCGGTGGATTCGAGAATTCGCCGTTCACCTCGTCGCCGAGCAAGGAGGCAACGTCATCCGACGGCACGCTGAGAGCGAAGCTGACACCGACCAGCGGACCGGTCTCACACCCTCGATCGGCGAAGTACTGGACGACCCGTGCGGCTGTCCGCGGTGACGGTGCGAGATCTGCGACCGTGTCCGACGTGGTGTTGGCGGTCGTGATCTTTGCGCCGGACGCCGGCTTGAGCAGCACCAGGACGGTCTCCGCGTTTCGCTCGGTCACGGCCACCACGCTACGACTGTCCCGCACCAACGCCCAGCAGAGCGAGTCGGCGTCCGTACCGCGGGCGCTCGTCCGGCTCGTAGTGGCGAGCCGGACTGCGAACAGCAAGGCTGAGACACTCGCGCCGTTGCACGAGCATCAGCCGGTTCGCAACGCACCAGTTCACGAACTCGGCCAGCAGCGTGGCTGTCGCGCCTGCCGCTGTCACGATCGGCATCAAGTCGGCTGCCGCGGTCGTGTGATCGCAAGCGAGGTAGACCGCGGCTTGCCAGCCGGTGAACTCGTAGCGGTGCACCATGGCCTCGCGCACTGTCGACCAACACGACGTGGTCGTCGTCGCTGACGATCTGGTTGAGGGTGCCTCGCGGACCTTGTTGCCACGTCTCGATCGCCGCTCGCACGTTGCGCGTGTAGCTGTCGTTCTGGTTCGCGGGCGGCTGGGTGAACTCGAAGTAGTAGGCCATCCGAGCCAGCGCTTCGGTGTCAGCGGGGTACAGCCACCGGTACGGCGCCATCGGGGTCACACCCGTGATCCCAAAGGCCTCGGGATCGTTGTGATAGGGGCTGAATCGGTCGAGACGAATCGGCCCACACGCAGTCGGCGGTTGGAGATGACTGATCGCCGCAATCACGTTCAACATGGAGTCGTAGTCTTCGGCTGTCTCCCCTGGCACGCCATACAAGACATTCCAGTCCGCGGTGACTCCGTGCTCGGCGCACCATTTCAGCAACTGGACGTTCTTCAGTGTGGATGTCCCCTTGCGCATCAGATCCAGCACATGGTCGCTCAGGCTCTCGATCCCCGGCTGGATCTCGTACACCCCCGCTGCGAACAACGTCTCGATCTGGCGATTCGTGAGGCTGGACTTGACCTCGTAGAAGATGTTCAGGCCGGGCAACTCGGTGGCGACGCGTGGTAGGAACGTGCGGAAGTAGCGCATGTCGAGGATGTTGTCGACGAACCCGATGCGTTGACTTGCAAACTTCTCGACCAACGCCTCGAGTTCATCGAACGCTCGGTCCGGCGACTTCGACCGGTAGGCCATCGCCCCGCCGTTGAGCCCGCAGAACGTGCAATGTGAATGCGCTCCCCACCAGCATCCACGGGATGTCTCCATCAAGACGATCGGGACCAGGTCGGCTGTCACCGAACAGGCCTCGAACCCGGCGACGAAGTCGTCGAAGTTGGGCAAGGGCAGTCGGTCGAGATCATCGATCGGCACGGAGGGACCGGTCGGTGCAGAGGTGCCGTCGTCGAGTCGCCGAACGATGCCCGGAAGGGCCGTCAACGCAGTCGTCACGTCGGACGACGCGAGCGCATCCAACAACGCCGGGAACGTGCTGTCAGCCTCGCCCGAGCAGGCGATGTCGACGAATGGGTATTGACGATGGAGCTCAACACCCATCTCGCCCTCCCAATTCGCACCGCCGAAGACAATCTCGAGGTGTGGAAATTGTCTCGACAGTCGACGAGCGAGGGCGAGTGAAGCGATGTTCTGCTGAAAGGTAGACGTGAACCCGACAACATCGACATCGGCCCACGGCACTGCCGCCGCACATCGCTCGAGAAAGGGCTCGACCCAATCTCGCATCCGCAGCAGCCGGGCGATGTCGTGCTCGGCTAGACACCACTTCTGGCGAAGGACATGATCGATGTATCCGCTGTCGCGAGTTGCGTCAGGCCCGTGCAGATCGGCGGTGAACAGCCAATCGCCGGCGAAGGCCGTGTATGGCAGCTCGTTGCACACCCAGAGGTAATCATCAAGGCCCACACACTCCGCGAAGGTGAATCCGAAGTAGTGACTCCTGCACTGATGACCGGCCCGCTGAGCACCGGCCTGCAGAAGCCCGAGCCCGAGTGACGGGCGTTCGAGTGCGCCGAACGGCATCGAGACGAGGGCGACGCGAAGCGCCGGCCCTCGGTCTCGACCGACCTCACAGCCCGAGATCATTTCCACTGTCGATGATGACCTGTTCGAGGTAGGCGACGTCTTCCGGTGTGAGGCCGACTCCAGCGGACTGAGGCTGTGATTCACCGACGACATCACTCGCCGGGCCGACGGGACCGGGCCCGACGGGACCAATGGGCTGAATCGGGTTGATGGGCTGGATCGGCTGCACCGGCAAGATCGGTTGGATCGGTTGAACCGGCTGAACCGGTTGAACCGGTTGAACCGGTTGAACGGGCAGGATCGGCTGGATCGGCTTGACCGGTTGGATCGGATTGATCGGCTGGATCGGCTGCACCGGCAGGATCGGCTGAATCGGCTGGATCGGTTGGACGATGATCGGCTGGATGGGCCCGATCGGTAGACAGCGCAGCTTGGCACTGAGGACGGCCTTGTGCGCGTCGACCAGACCGGCTCCGGTCGCGGTGTCGGGACCGACCCCGGCGACACCGGGTGTGTTCGGGTTGCTCGTTCCAGTCGTCACGTCGCGGGCAGTCACCTTCATGATGTCGCGCACGTCGGCCGGCGTCAGTTTGGGACATGCCTGCTTGATCAGCGCGGCGACCCCGGCCAGCTGCGGCGCTGCGGCTGACGTGCCGCTGATGGCCGCCCACCCGTCGTTGCTCAACGTCTCGTCGGCATTGGGGTGAGTCCCACCGGCAACCTGCACGTCGATCTGACAGCCTGCGGGCAGCGGAAGCATGATGTACGCCGCGTGAGGCAGCATGCCGACGAGTCCGCACACGTCCGGCGATTGGCGTCCGGGGTAGATGTTGCTGACGAAGCCGCTCGCGTAGTTCGAAGCCTGAAGAGCGCCGTTGTGGTCCATGAACACGCCGCCGGCCGAGATGACATCGGGGTGCTGACCCGGGAAGCCCCAATGCCCGTTGCCGGCCGAGAAGATGACGACGATCCCGTTGGCAACGGCCGATGCAATCGCTGCTGCCAGCGCGAGATCCGCGGCGCCCAGTGGCCCGAACCTGTTGTCCGACCCCCAGCTGTTGGTGATGATGTGCGGGTTCATCGCGACAGCGGCATTGAAGCCGCCGGTGGAATTGGCGAAGTTGATCTTCAGCATCGTGTAGTCGACGTCAGGTGCGACCGCGAAGATGTTGGCCGACTCTGCGGTGCCGTGGCCGTTCTCGTCGACTGCCGGGTTCACTGCGCCCGGTCCGGCGACCGTCGCAGAGAAGCGGTAGCCACGCTGCACGAAATACGGATGTGGCTCCCAACCCGAATCGGTTGACATCACCTTGATCCCGCTGCCTGTGATGCCGCTGCGGTGGGCGCGATCTGCGTTGATGCCGAGCGACACGTCACTGGGAACGTCGAGGTGCCAATACGCCTTCGGTGGCGGGAAGGCGTCTGGAGCCATCCAGTAGATCGGGCGCTCGATCGCAACGCCTTCGAGAACATCTGAAAGCGGCGAGCTGCCGGTCTGGATGAAGCCGGGCATGTCGGTATCGAGTGATTCGATGAACGTCGCGCTCTCGACCACTCCCCCGCTCTTGCGGGTCTCGCGCTCTTGCGCAGCGAGCTTGGTGTCGAAGACCTGTTCGTAGAGTGATGCCGGCCCGGCGATGTTGATCGTCGTGCGAGACACCTGCAGCACCTCGAAACCGAGACCCTGTAGCCGTGTCACGGAATCCCGGATGAGGTAGTCCTCCGACGCGTAGTTGACGACGTTCGACGCCGAGATCTCACCGGCAGAGAACAGCGGAACGCCGCCGACGGATTTCGGCGACGCTTGGGCGAAGATGCGATCTGGCAGGCCGCCGCTCGGCGACTTCGCACGTCTCGAACCACCGCCCGACGTCCGTGCCGGTCGTTGACCGCCTTTCGACTTCGCAGACCTCGATGCTGCTGCCGCTTTCGCAGGTGCCTTCTTCGCAGCCATGATTGCCTCCCGTTGATCAAGCAATTTGCTACTCAATGGAGCCGCGCCCGCGGAACTGTGATACGCGGGACTCTCGCAACTGCGCCTCACACCGCGACGGCTGTCTCGTGAGCGGAGTCCGGCAGACATTCCATCCTCCGCCATCAGGTCTTCGACGGGCTCGGCGAGGAAGGTAGCGTGAGGTCACGTCGGCGGGATCTCAATGCTGTTGTAACGAGGAGTGCGTCATGTCCTATGCAGTGGATTTCCACACTGTCTCGACCGTTGGTCTCGAGTCGTCGCCGGTGGCGACAGCGCTGGCCGGCCTGCGAGCCCATGAGGCTCGCTACTTCAAGAACAAGTACGACCACGACTTCACGGTCGAGCCGGCGAACAAGGCCAAGGAGGCCGTCGACTGGGTGCACCGCATCCTCAAGGAGGAGCGTGACATCGTCATCTCGTCGCGGCCTCTCGAGGCGACGATGTTCGAGGTCGACGGCACCCGGATTGCATACGTGTTCTACGAGAGCGGTCTGTCGATCAATGTGATGTACGGCCTCGACGATTCCAAGAAGCGGGCTGTCGGATTCAAGCTCTCCGTCGGGATGGATGCCCCCGCAGAGCTCGCCTCGCGGTTCAAGTTCGCCACCCAGAAATCGAAGCTGGCCGGAATCATCCGCGGGTCATATTTCGTGATCAAAGGCGACTACTGACCCGTGGTGTTCGTTGCGCGACTCTCTGATTTTCGGGCGCCAGCCGAGGACGCGTGCAGCCGCGCCGGCCTCGCGACGGTGCCTGACGTCGAGCTTGGCAAGAACGGCGGACACGTGGTGGTCGACCGTCTTGGGAGCGATGAACAGTCGGGCTGCGATACCGGCGTTGTCAATGCCGTCATCGAGCAGTTCGAGAACCTCGAGTTGACGTGCGGTGAGCCCGCCAGGGTTCTTGGCGGTCGACGCCCGCGGGCCGCGAGGGATGCCGCTGAGGCCAAGCCGTCGGAGATGGCGGTGGGCGATCTCGATCCGCGGTCGGGCACCCATCCGCCCGAGCATCTCGATCGCTCGGAGCACATCTGCGGGGTCGTCACTGTCGGCAAGCGCGTCGGCAGCCTCATAGGTCGACCCGATCGTGGTCCATTCTTCGGCCGCCAGGACGTGGTCACCGACCACATAGGCCCGATGTGGCGGCGGTAACTCGTCGAGTTCGATCTCACCCACATCGCCGTGAACTCGCCGATGCCAGAACGCGCCAGTCCCCTTGCGCCACCGATGGGGGTCGTGTGCGCTGGCGCTCCACAGTCGGTCGGCACCAGCCTCGAGGACCTCGTGGTCGCCGGCGAGCCAGGCCACCTCGACCTGCGCGGCGAGCACGGGTTGGATCAACTGCACCTCGTCGATCTTCCGCGCAATCGCCATGGCTTCCAGGAGTGGCGATGCCGGGTCGGGGTCGCCGTAGCGGGCGCGGAGGAGGCCGACCGTGACGAGCACCCAGACACGATGCACGTCGGACGCAGCCGACACCCGCAACGTCGCAAGTGCACGCTCGCGCGCTTCCGACCAGCGGCCTTGCTGCAATCGCAGCAACGCCAGATCCGCGGACATGCAGTTGAACATGAAGCGATCGGCCATCTCGACGAAGTCGATCGCCTCGTCGTACCAACGCGTTGCCAGCTCGTGCCGACGATTCTCGATTGCGCACCAGAAGAGGTTGCTGTACGCACGAGCTGCATCGGTGGTCCAGCCATGCTCGAGCGCGGTGCGAAGGCTCTCCTCGATCTCACCCCAGCCACGCTCGTCGCCGATCGAAATGCGGGCGACACCAACCGTGTTGAGGACGTGGACGCGTACGGCCAGGTCGCCGACCTGGCCGGCGACCTCGAGCGCCTCACCGCCAAAGCGGATTGCTTCGTGCAACGTTCCGCTCACCATGTGCTGCCACGCCAGGGCGGCAAGCGTCTTGGCCACCGATCGGCTGTCGGAGCCCGCGACAGCGAGCCGGTGGGCGCGCTCAATGTGTGCCATCGCGTCGGGTCGCCCGACGAGCCGTTCGTATTGTGCGAGTTCGCTCAGAGTGGTCACCAACGAGGGAACATCGCGGATCTGCTCGTGCCATGTCGCCAGTTCCGCAGCGAGCGTCGCGGAACGATCCAGTCGGTCGGCGAGTGCGTGCGCAGTGATCGCCCGGCGGAGCGCATTGGCGCGCTCCTCCCCCGGGTCAGGACCGATCGCGTCCAGCTCGAGATCGATCAGCATCGCTGCTTCCAGGTGAGCGCCCGACCGCGACGCATCCGCCGCGGCTGATGCGGCAATGGCCAGTACTGCTGCTCGGTCGCCGGCAGCCGCGGCATGGTGTGCCCGTCTCGCCAGATCGTCATCACGGAGCGCGTCGAGCACCTGGCGATGAAGTCCGAGGAGGCGCTGCTCGCCGATCGTCGACAGGATCGCCTGTCGCACGATGTCGTGGCGGAACTCCCATCGCGTCGCGACGGCGCGCAGCATTCCGTGAGCCACGAGATCATCAATGACCGTGTCGCACTCCTCACCGCACAGGTCGCGCAGCAGACCAACTTCCATCGGCGCCCCGACGACCGCTACGAGCTCGAGCGCGGCGCGGCTGCTTTCGCCGAGGCGGCCGGCTCGCGCCAGCACTGCCTCACGTACGCTGACTGGCACTCCTGATTCGTCGGCGGCGAGCACCTCGACGACGAAGAACGGGTTGCCGCCTGTCGACCGCATCAGCTCGTCGATGTCGATCCGCCGACTGGCGACCAGAAGCCGCACAGCATCGGCACTCAGCGGTGACAACGGGAGCCTGGTCACGTCAGACGGTGCGATCTCACCCAGGGCCATCCGCAGATGGTGGTTCGGCGCGATCTCGCGGTGGGCGATCAGCATCACCGCTCGCAACCGCCGGATTCGCCGCCCGACGATCCGCACCACGTCGAGCGTCGCGGTGTCGACCCATTGCATGTCGTCGAACACCAGCACCGGCAGCGGCCCGGACCGCGCCAGCTCGCGCAGCATGGCTTCGGCGACCGAGGCGACGTCGCCGCTCCGGCACGCGTCCGCCAAGGACGAAGCCGCGCCGGCGACGAGGTCGCGGACAGGCCCGAATGGGCGTGCCGCGAACAGATCGTCGCAGCGACCGGCCAGGACCCGGATGTCCGAGGATTCGGCGAGTGCGTCCTCAATCAGCGACGACTTGCCGATGCCCGCCTCGCCGCTCAGCACGACGACGCCGCCGCGTCCATCGCGAGCGACCGCAATCACTCGCTCGATCTCCGATAGCTCCCAGTCTCGCTCCAGCAGCACCAGGGCAAACCGTAGCCGAAGTCTCGCCGTCATCTCCCCGCCTTGACAGATAGAGCCTGAAGGAGTACTTCTGCGAACGAGGGGGCCTTCGGGGGGATCTCGGAGGACTGAACGCCGTGTGGGCGTCGCCCGGACATCGGGAGGGGAACATGAAGTACCGAACATTTCGCGCGTCGATCGCGAGTCTGATGATCGTCGGAACTGTCGGCGTGGCCGGGGTTTCGCCGAGCGCTGCCGCTGCAGGGCCCGGCCCGACCATCAGCACCTACATTGCGAACCTGAACGCTCCACGCGGCGTGACGTTCGATGGTCAGGGCAACCTGTACGTGTCTGAGTCGGGGTATGCCGGCGACGGCCCGGTCGGTCTCACGCAGACGGGGCGGGTCACCAAGTACGCGCACGGCTCGACCCATGCCAGTTGGTCGACAGGTTTCGAGTCGTTGTATGCCTCGGAGGACCCCACTGCACCGCCCGACGTTCTCGGGCCCGAAGGCATCAGCGCGCTCGGCGGGAACTGTTCGAAGCGGAGCCACGGCCACAAGTCCGAACATGAGCGCGAGGACGGCGGATGTCAGATCCGAATGATCATGAGTGAGTCTCATGACGGTGTGTTCGCCATGTCTGGCGGCGCCGCCGATTCCACTCAGCTCGGGCACCTCTTCCGTCTCGACGGCGCAACCGGTCAAGCCACAAGCGTCAGCGACGTCGGCGATCAGATGTACCAGTGGACCGGCGACCGAACGGATCTGTTCCCCGATGACTTCCCGGATTCCAACCCCTATGGCGTGCTGGTCACCAAGTTCGACCACAGCGACCGTGCGCGCACGTTCGTCGCAGACGCCGGCGCCAACACGATCAGCGAAGTCATGGCGGATGGCACCCTTCGGGTGATCTCCTACATCCCGAACGAGACGGCACCGCCGTTCCGCGACGCGACCCCGACCTGCATCGCCCAGGGTCCAGACGGCATGTTGTACGTCGCCACGCTCAACCTCGTCGCCAACCTCTTCGTGCCCGGGGCCACCGGTGGTCAGTCGAACGTTTGGCGGGTGGATCCGAATGCAAACTTCCCGACGGAGCCGACCTTGTGGGCAACCGGCTTGACGACCGCGACCTCATGCACGTTCGACAGCCATGGCAACTTCTGGGCGACGGAGATGTTCCAGTCGAACGTCGCCCGCCCGCCAGGCGATGTGGTGCGTATCCCGTTCGAGCACCCTGATCAGCTGACCAGGATCGGCGGCGGCATGCTTCCGCTACCAGGCGGCATTGCCCAGGGACCGGACCGCGCGATGTACGTCGCCATCAACTCGGCGAGCCCCGACAGGGACTCCGGCGCGGTGGTGAGGATCAGCTTCCACGGGCACGGCGACGGTCACGACGACTAGGAGAGGCGCGACGACCCGTCGCCCGTCGGGTGCTTGTGTCTCGGCTCAATGCAGATCAGGGACAACGGCGAGGGACCTTCGGACACATGCGTCGGTGTTCGCTCTGAGTGCAGGCTGCTCAGGTGGGGATGCGATCGGGGCGTAGATCGTTCTCGTCGAGGGTTCGTTGCACAGCAGTACCGGCCACGGATCGACAGTGAACACACCGGGTGAGGTCTCGGTGAACCGCGCCGATGCGGCGAGTCCATCCAGAGTATGCGGGTCGCTGTACCTCCCGACCGTTGTGCCCATACCCGAGATGAAATTGCCGACGCTCCAGTACACCCACGTTCCGTTGACGCGCTCCACGGGTTGAATCACATGTGGTCCGTGTTCGACGACCAGGTCGATATGAGCCAGGTTGGTGAGATCCGTGACGAATTGCCGATCGACGGGGTCTGGCGACAGCATCAGTTCCTTCGAGAGATGCAGACTGACGACCACGACGTCGGCACCAGCACTGCGCGCCGCGTTGACATCTGCCGCCACCTGTGCCGCCGACGACGCAAAGTTCAGGCGCCAGGGCTCAGCCGGCAGCACGGTATTGGAGTACCGGGTGTACGCAAGATGCACGAGTCGGACACCGTTCACCACGATCATCTCGCTGCTCGCCTCAGCGGGCGAGCGCGCCGTGCCGACGTGCGTGATCCCAGCATCATCGAGAGCAGCGAGCGTGGTATCAATTCCGGGCTCGAGAAGGTCGTTGCTGTGATTCGAGGCGGTGCTGCATCGATCGAACCCGGCCCGACGGAGTCCATCGGCGATTTCATACGGAGCGAGAATCAGATTTCCGCCGAACGGTGAGTGACCGTAAACACCGGGTCGCTCGCCGGGTGCACCGATCGGCATTTCCATGTGGCAGATTGCGATGTCTGCAGACGAAAGCATCGCCGTGACAGGCGCAAACAACGGTGCAAAGTCGAACCGCGGCACCGGTGGCGAAGCTTGCTGCGGCGGAGGTGACCAAGGATTCGGTGAGGACGTCACCAGTGGCAACCAGACTGAACGATCGAGGCGGCGGATCGAGCCGCACGGCCACCACGTCCGCCGTTGCCGACGGCACTGGAGTTGCCGCGATGACGACGGGGCTCATTGCTGTTGCCCACCCGATCAAACTCACCGCTGCCAGATGTGCGGGACGCACACTCATCTCGCCGGAGACCACCGGCGTGGCATCTCCATCGCGTTTCGTTGCTCGTAGGTCACCAGCGAAGAGTGCCCTGACGAGCGAGTTTGTGCAAGTGCCGCGCTTCGAGCTGAGCTGCACCATGGGCCACATCGGCCTATCGACCGCACCCTGCGTCTCGGCGCCGTCTGCCCAAGGGCAAGTTGTGCGAGTACATTGACGTGCGGCGTTCCAAATAATTGCTCCCGTCCAAACCGTGCGCGGGCCCCTCTTGTGGATGGTGGCCGTGGCTAACGAGGACAAGATGTCGGCAGTTCTCAGCGAGTTCGCTCGCACGGTGATCACCGACTTTCCGATCGAGGGCATTCTCGACCACCTGGTGGCGAAGATCGTCGAGGTTCTTCCGGTCACCTCGGCGGGGGTGACGTTGATCTCGGCCGGAATGGCACCTCGCCATGTGGCCGCGTCAGATGATTCAGCGCTGCGGTTCGAGCAACTGCAGAGCGAACTCGGTGAGGGGCCGTGTCTGGCTGCGTTCGCGTCGGGCGAGGCGGTGTCGGTCTCGGATTTTTCCGACGATGACCGATTCCCCCTCTTCGCACCAGCGGCGCTGGCTGAAGGGTTGGTCGCGGCGTTCACGTTTCCGCTCCGTCACGGCAGTCACCGTCTGGGGGCGCTTGATCTGTACCGAGATACCCCTGGACTGCTCGATCAACACGATATGGACAGCGCGCAAACGTTGGCGGACGTTGCCGCTGCGTATCTGCTGAACGCCCAAGCCCGAGATGAAGCCCGAGTGACGTACCGTCGGCTGCTACACGTGTCGATGCACGACACGCTCACCGGGTTGCCGAATCGACTGTTGTTCCAGGAGCGGCTGGAGCACGCCGCGTTGCGGGCCGAACGGTTCCATTCCAACGCGGCGATCCTGTTCGTTGACCTCGACAACTTCAAATTGGTCAATGAGGTCTATGGCCACGACGTTGGTGATCAATTGTTGTGGCTGGTCGCCCAGCGGCTCAATGGTGTGGTCAGCGCCGGCGACACTCTCGCCAGGTTCTCCGGTGACGAGTTCGTGATGCTGTGTGAGGACCTGTCCGATGTTGGCGACGTCGACGGCCTCGCACAGCGTGTCAGCGAGGTCTTGGCGGAACCGTTCAGACTTGCGGGCGTCGTGTTGGCGGTCACGGCCAGCGTCGGCATTGCGTTCGCCGGACCGGGCCGAGAGATCTCCAATGAACTCGTCGTGGAGGCCGATCGGGCGATGTATCGGGTGAAACGAAACCGAGTGGATCACAACGCGGGCCGCGAGATCATCGATGTTCGCTCGACGTCGGTCGTTCAGCACGCTCGTCTCGAGGATGAAGTGCGGGCCGCTCTGGCCGGGAACGAACTCGATGTCTTCTATCAGCCGATCGTGCGCAGCAGCGACGGGCGTGTCGCAGGAGCGGAAGCACTGCTTCGCTGGACGCATCCCGAACGAGGTCCGGTCCCGCCAATGGCGATCGTGGCGATCGCCGAGCAGAGCGCATTGATCGACGAGATCGGCGCCTGGGTTCTCGAACGGGCGTGCACGGACCGCGCCCACCTGCTGGAACTCGACCCGTCGGCCCCGTTGGATCTTGCTGTCAACGTCTCCGCTCGACAACTGCTGCATCTCGGGTTCAGTCGCACCGTGACGGACACCCTCGCCGCCACCGGCATGGATCCGACCTCACTGATCCTGGAGGTCACGGAGAACGTCTTCATCGAAGACAGCGTTCGGGTCTTGACCGTTCTCCACGACCTGCGATCCATAGGTGTGCGGATAGCGATCGACGACTTCGGGACGGGCTATTCGTCGCTCGGATACTTGACCCGACTCCCGATCGACATCATCAAGATCGACCGCTGCTTCATCACCGACACCGCCACCCCGGCCGGTATGACTCTCGTGGCCGCGATCACCAACCTGGCCCATGATCTCGGACTCACCGTCACTGCCGAAGGTGTCGAAACCCAGGCGCAGCACGACAACATCGCAGCCCTTCGTTGCGACTCGGCACAGGGGTACTTCTATGCCACGCCGATGCCGGCCGATGCGTTCGGCGATCGCCACAATGCCCCTCGCGACGAACATTGGTCTGCCGCGGGTCGTCCACCCTCGAACGGACACGCCGTCGTCACCACACCCTGACGTGTTGATCGCTGACAAGCCGGAAAATTGGCGGCGCGCCCTCTAGCGGCCAAGCCTGACTCGAGCCAACCACGTAAAGAGCCCCGGTCGGCCGTTGGACGGTTCGACATCGGGGCTCTTTCGGGACACCAGCGGGATGAATGGGGGTTGGTCCGGCCGGCGATCGCTCTCACAGCAGGGTCTCGACTGAGTTGGGACTTGCCAGTCGAATACCCCGGTTGAAGTGGCTTGAAACATGAAGCGCCATCGGCTCGTCGGCCGTGGATCACCTCCCAGCGATGTCATCCACGAAACGCTACGTCACGACATGAGACGTATCCCACCAACCAAACTCGGTGTTGCACCGTGACAGTCGGTGATACACATGGGCGATGCCGACCGTTCGTCCTCGACATCTGCTCACCGAAACCGACGAGCTCGCCCACGCAATCGACGCCGCCGCTGCGCTGTATCCGGGAGAGTCTCGTGCTGACGTCCTCCGTCATCTCGTTCAACTGGGTGCCGAGACGATCGCCGAGCAGCAAGGCCGGCACCGCGACAGCGTACGTCACCGTGCAGGACGCTTCCCAGGTCTGTATCCGACTGGCCACCTCGACGACCTCCGTGAGGACTGGCCCGAATGATCGTCGTCGACGCCAGGGTGCTGATCGCCTACCTCGACCCGAACGACGCTCACCACTCAGCCGCCGTCGAGATCCTCGAAGATGCATCACCGCCGCTTGTGGTTCACCCGATCACAGCAGCCGAAGTGCTCGTCGCCGCCGTACGCAGCGATGTCGCAGACGCGGTGTGAGCTGATCTGATGGCCATCGGTGTCGAGATCGACGACACAGCGATCGATCCGTTGCTGCTCGCCAGACTTCGCGTCAAGACCGGCTGCAAGATGCCCGACTGCTGTGTCCTCGCCAGCGCCGCCACCCGCAACACAGCGGTGGCCACCGTTCGACGCACAGCTCCGCCGGCACGCCTTCGATCGGTCATGAGCGACCACGTCAGATGTTGAGAGGCGACGATGGGAATCGAACCCATGTACAGGGCTTTGCAGGCTCGCTATCGATCGCGCGTTATACCTGGTCAGACGGCATGAGTTGGCCTCCGAATTGGGTGTTGAGGGGTGAGCGAGGCGCGGGTCAACGGGTCGTCACGGCTATTCGCGGCCATTCGCGGGCACCCTGCTGACATCGATCACGGATGAACGGATCACGGATCTCGCGGCGCGAAGACAGATCGGCAGTGGGCTACTTCCAGTCGTACGTGTAACACCACGCGAGTGCTTCGACGGCCGCGTCGCTCAACTCGGGGTGACGACCACGGAAATCGGCGGCCGCAGCATTGCCCATGGCATCGAGATCGGCGACCGTGTTGTATGCGTCCGACTCGTAGAACTCCTTCTGTAGTCGATGAACGAGTGGAAGGAGATCGAGCGCAGCCTCGGTGCCAAGCATCGTCACGACGAGATCGTCGGCGCGGCTCGGGGTCGGCTCGCGCATGTAGCCGGTCCAGATCACGATCGCTCGACTGATTTCGTCTGCCGATGGCCTCGCCATAGCCCTTGAGTGTGGTCACGATGATGCGCGTCCGGCAAGTGCCGTTCTGCGCTACCCGGGGTGAGCGCGCACCTAGCCTGACTGAATCTTCACGCCGTGGCCACTCATGCTCTTGATGCTCGGAGCGTTCGTGTTCGTGATCGTCATCTTCGTCCTTCTCGGAATCACGCTCGTGCGTGCGAGCGGCTCCCGGCGGGCGGCGCTACGAGACGTCGACCAGGAAAACCCGCCTCGGTCCTGAGCACGCCGATCGGCAGTTATGGCGCGACGCTCGGCTGCACCCCGGGGCTACGTTTGCGCGAGTGGATGCCGCCAGATTCGCACGAACCGCGACAGCTCTAGCAACGTGCGCCCCGGGCGTCGATGTTCAGCGACTTGACATTGATGCCATCTCTGGTGTCGTGACGGTGTGGACTCGACATCCTGGAATGCTCATCGGCCGTCATGGAAGCACCGCCGATTCGATTCGCCACGCAATCGGTGATGCACTCGGTCTCGAGTCTCTCAAGCTCAACATTCTCGAGGTTCAACCTGACACGCCACCGGACGAGCCGGGGACGGGCGTCCGGGAGCCGCGACGGCAACCGCCGTCCGCGCCATCAGACCGCCAGCATGTCGACATCACGGACGTTGGCGCAGGCTGATCGCTGGCTCGAACACAGCGCGGATCGGCAGAGCTGCGCTGGTGCAGTCAGGCGACGTGCTCGTGTCCGCAGCCGTGACAGAACTTGCCGAGCGCTCACTGCCACACGCGATTGGTGTTGCAATGGGTGCATCGCAATGTGGCCTGCAGTATGGCATGACAACTCGTACAACAGTCTGCAAATCGCGCCTTGCTCGCAACCCGTGTTAGCGGCGCACCGCACAGAGGGCAGCGCTCAGGTCTGCGGCGATCTTCACGAGACAACACCCGTCAAGGTTGCCACGCTGCAAGATCAGAGCAAGCGCGGATCGGCAGTTATGTGCCGGGTCGTCGCTGCCGGAATCTGGGCGAGCCGCGTGCGATCCAGTCTTCGCGATACGCCCGGAACGAGACCGGGTCGGCGGTGCCTGGATTGTCATCGTTGCCAAACTCGAAGCCACAACACGGACACACCTCGTACGAAGGTCGACCGAGCAGATCCTCGTAAGGCGGCGTCAGCACATCCACATCAGGTGGTGGCCAATGCTCATACGGACGAGAGGTCAGCTCGTCCGAACCACAGACGGGACACGTGATCACGAAAGAAGTCTCGCTCACCGAGGCACGCGAGATCGGCAGCTCTGCGCTATCCCTTCGACGCGGCGAGCGCCCGATCGAATTCATCCGCAATCGTGACGGTCACATCCAGTGGCGTTCCCTTGAAGCCCATTACGAAGCCAACGCCACCGTCAGCTTGCGGCACGGTGACGACGCGAACGTCGTCATATCCGGCCCCGTCGTCACCGGTGGGGTCGACGAAGGCAATACGACCCGATGTCAGCGACACCCGCGCCTCATCTGAATCGTTCGTCACGTTGCGGTGCGGCAGCGGTTCAGAAGTCAGGGCAATGACGAAGTCCTCGTCACCATGGACGCCAGCGCCGGACTGAGGCGGCGTGCCGAAGTACATCTCGCAGCCGACCTTGTTGTCCGTACCATCGTCGCGTCCGAGCGCCTTTGCGGCGGCAGGGACGTACGGACCGAGGGCCATCTGGGCGACGATGTCGTACAAGCGAGTGCAATGCTCATCGAGGTCGGAATTGATCTGCTCGTTGCTTGGCATTGGTGATGGACCCGTCAGCAGAAGGGTCACCACGGTCAGCTGGGCTGACGCGGTTGTGGATGTTGTTGTGTCCGGATTGGAGGCAACCGTCGTCAGCGGAACCGCAGGCTCGGCCTCGGTGGCCGCCGTGTTCGCAGAGGACGTCGCCGACGCCGCCAACTGCGACGAGGGGTTGCCTTCGGAGCTGCATGCAGCCATCGCGACGGCGACCAACGCCGCGCACCACGAAACTCGCATGGCCAATGATCGCCGACCCTGGACCACCACGCAATGCCCACGATGCCCGACGCGTTGGACCGCCGTGTCCCGACAGTCGCCCGCCCCGAAAGCCCGATATGGAGCGGCCGCGCCAGTCCTTGAGGCTGCGACAGGTCGTGTTCGGAGCGTGCGACGATGGTGCTGTGAAACGCTCGACCGCTGTCAACCGCCTGAATGGCATCGCCGACGATCTCGACCGCTCGAAGCTTTGGCATGGGTCGAGCGTCGTTGCCGGCTACGTATTCGGGGGCATGCTGGATGAAGCCGGCGATGTCGAGCGAATCCAGATCGCGCTTGTTGTCGACGAACCTGTCGAGGATGTGCCGTGGATGAGTCACCCGGTACATCTCGAGGCGCTTGCTTCCTTGCTGCGTTTCGACAAGTTGCCGATGTTGTGGCAGTGGCGTCCGAGCGGGTGGCCAGTGTGGAACCACGAGATCATTCGAGCCGTCTCGTTCTGGTCGACGACGTCAGGTCGAGACCAAGCCGTGATCGACGCGCTCGCTTCGGGCCACCTGGACCTCGTGCAGTTCGTTGGACCTATGGACTCCGAAGAGCTCGTTGCACAGTTGCAGACGGAGCGCGATGTCGCCCGACGTCACCTCGCGGACGCGGTGGCTGGCTTTCATGAGCGTGAGTGGCGCGGTGAGCATAAAGGAGGTGGCGCCTATCCCGGAGATCATCTGTGGTCGGCCGCCGCAGGATTCCTCGATCTCGACAACGCGGTCGAGCGACTCAACCCCTGAGGGCCTTGCCAACCCGCTCCATAACGGGCAATATGCGCTGCTTAGGACGTGACCGATTGCTGGCTGCAATGTCGTCGGTGCTTGCATCGACGGATGCGTATGGCGACCTCCAAGTAGCCGATTTCGCGTTCCAGCAATCGAGGAAGTTCGGTCGAGATCGTCACCGGCAACATCGCAATCTCCGTATCGGCCGACTGGCTCGAAGGCGAACTCGACGTGTCGGTCCGCGCTCTGGACCACGCGATGAACCTCGCTTCAATCGTTGACACGTCACAGATGAAAGGTCTGTCGCTGTCCCGCCTCGGTAAGAGCGTCACAGCGGACATGTTGTCGCGGCGGTTGACCCAAGTGCTCGACCTACTGGAGAAGCAACTCCCGGGACTGCTGCAAGGCCACGCCGCAGCCGAGGCAGCGCTGCGAGCGTTGGGTACATAACTGCCGCTCGGCGCTACCCGTCGTGACCCCGATCGTGCTGCTAACCCTCTCCACTGGGGCTGCGAGTTAGCTATGGCATGCCTGCCGACAAATTGCGGGTTGACGTCCGGGTCGCCGGATGGGTGCCAATCTGCACGGATCTATTGTTCCGACCGTGGAGCGGCCGACGTCGTCAATCGGGAAGCGACCAGCGGACGACTGGAGATTGAACAAGCGGTTCACGGATGCTCGTTGCGAGTTGGGGTCGCACTGGTGGGTGCCACGATCGGCTTTCTACTGGCCCCATTCGTGCACGAAGGATGGACCAACTGTGCCCGATCGTTTCTTGAATGCGGGCGAAGCTGCGTTGCGCCTTGATCTACCAGTGATCGGACGCCTTTGGAATCGCAAGCAATGAGCTGTCGTTCGGATGCAGCTCCACGACCATCTCGTTTGGAAACTAGAGCCAGATCCACGGTCAGTCCTGTGACCAGTGCATAACTGCCGATCGGCGCCCGAAGCAGACGACCGGTCGGTGCCAGGTCATTGGGAAGGCCGACTTGCTGGTTGGCAAGGCGTGGCATTGCGGTATCGCGACCTGGGTTGGACTCGGAGTGTTCGCCGTTTTCACTCCGATGAGTTGGGTGCGATGAACCGTCTCCGCCAATTAGGGCACTCGTTGTCGACGCACTCTGTAGGGGCCGGCGCGATGTCGCTCGTAGCAGATCACAACTTGTGCCGTCCACGTTCGTCATCACTACGCCTCGCACTCATTAACCTGGGTGTTATCGGGGCACGTCAGCGCTCGTTCGATGCGTAAGGAGTCGCGGCAGGGTCGGCGTAGTTGCAGGCCACCCCGATGGCCGTAGCGTCTGGCGGCTCAGTGGTCTGTGTCGATACCACACGATGCCGGACGGCGCGGTTGACGCAACGAGACCGCCGTCGGCGCGGCCGACCGCTCGAAGCACGATGAGACAAGACCAAATGGAGACGACATGTCGTGGCCGCTGGGACCAGGAATCGTCACCGTCGCGACACGAAATGGTCCGATAGCCGAACCGAGCGAGTCAGCGGCACGTCGTCAGCTGGACCGATCACAACAACCAGTATCCCGACGATGCGTTGTGCACGCATGCACAAGCACTCGATGACGCGTTGAATCATCCCTGAGCCCACGGGCAATCTGCGCTAGTGGCAACGCTTGACGACCTGTGGGGTTCGACCGTGCGTTCAATGGGGTTTGATCCGACGGCGCGTGTTGTGACCCTCATCGCCCGGGTGACTGATGCCGGGGTTACGACACCGTTCATGCTGCGACTGTGCGGTGTCTCTGAACTGCGAGTTGAACGCCCTGACGGCGAATCGTGGGACTACACAGAGATCACTGAGGCGCATGCGGCGGACGACATCGCTACGAAAGCCACAGCGGATCGTTGTGAAATTGGTGTCTGCACAAGTCAGGTTCCCTGACCGCACCGAGTGGCTCGTCGACCCTGAGTATCGAACAGTCGCCGATCTGCCGTTGATTTCACTGTGGTCCGTAGCACATTACTGCCGATCGGTGCAACCTAGGCGTCGTGCTCGTCCATCT
Organism: Ilumatobacteraceae bacterium; assembly: GCA_963805445.1. Taxonomy (GTDB): domain Bacteria; phylum Actinomycetota; class Acidimicrobiia; order Acidimicrobiales; family Ilumatobacteraceae; genus JAENVT01. Next base: position 446,040 of record CAWDUI010000012.1, read on the forward strand.
CGTCAGCAAGACGTAGCTAACCTGACGATCAACACGCACTCAACGGGGTGCAACGGGGTTCACCAACTGGGCGATGACCTCACCATGATCGCCGACCACTCGGCGTCGATGAAGGTGCAACCCGCCGGGCCTGTTGATGCGTCGAAGTGCGAGGGCATCTCACATGATCCACGTAGTGCGGCGTGATCGCACAGAACTGCCGATCGGTGTTAGTCGACCTGTCGTGGTGGTGCGGGCTGCCCGACGATCAGCCGCCCGGCACGTCAGCCGTTCGCGTGGATCTAGCGGTCGACGGGCCGCCAGTGGCGTGTCGAGCAGGGCGTCGCGACCGAGCGAGGCGTTCCCCTCGCCTGGTAGCCGAGGGCGACGACGCTCGGAGTCACCGCTCGGTGTCTGCCGGCTGCCGGTAGTCGATCGGCCAGAAGTAGGGCACAGGCTCGGTCATGATGGACTCGAGGCGGGTACGCAGATTCGTCGTGAGCCAGCCGCGCTTCTCCATTCCCAGGAGCCCGACACGAGAGAGCAGCGTTCGGGGATACTCGTCGCGGCGTGCGTAAATGCGCTCCGACAGGTAGTCCCGCAGTGCGTAGAAGGCTTGGAGCGCGTCGTCGGCCTCGCGGCGCGCCGGTTCGTAACCGGCGTGCACGACGAGGTTGCGGAGCAGGTAGAGGCAACGCCAGTAGGTTCCAACGACGGTGTCGATGGCTGTGACGTCCCACGTCCCGCCGACGAGGCTTGGCATCGTGGTGGTGACAACGGACTTGAGCCTGAGTTCGCCGCCCGTCGCCGCCTCGATCTCCGCCGCGGTGCGGCCGAGGTCTGTCAGCAGCATTCGCCACACATCGAACAGCAACATCTCTGTGGCTGTCTGGAGGTTGACGACGCACTCCGCCGTGTCACCGCGACGCTGCAGTGCCCGCTCGGCGCGCTGCCACCAGTCCATGGCGCCCAGGAACGGATGGCCATCCGCCATCGCGCTCATGGCCCACCTGAACCGTTCGTCGGGCTCGATCGGGTCGACCTTGAACGGCGGGAGATTCTCTGGATGCATGAGCATCGGCATGTCGAAGGTCCACTCGCGACCGGGCCTCAGGGTCCCCACGGCCATCACGAAGCTCAGATCATTGGGTGTGACGGGTCGCGCCGGCGAGCTCGGATAGGACATCGCAAAGCCCCGAAGGAAGACATTGAGGAAGTACAGCGATCGATGAAAGGCGAACCCCTTGTCATCCGCGTCGTCACCTACAAGCCGACGACTAGGGGTTTCCATCGTGACCCATTGCTCAATGGGGTCCTCGTTCTCGCCCCACTTCGGCACGGAGTCTCCGGCTATGTCGATCTCGACGCCGTAGAACGTTCGGAGGGCCTGCTTGAGAAGCGGCGGCCACACGACCATCCCGGAAGTGGGCGCGTTCCAGAAGCGAAGCCGCACGAAGGGCGGAGAATCATCGGCGGCCGGGACTTCATAGGCTTGTCTGACCCAGATGTCAAATGTCCCCTCGGACACCACGCCAATAGGGAACGGCAGACGGCACGTGAAAGTGCTGCAGGTCTGTTCTGCGTCGCCGGGGTCAGGGACTCGGTACGGCGTACCACCACGGTCGGACAGCGTCCGCGGCGTTTCGCTGGGCTCAGCCACCATCGATTCAGCGTAGAGGAATCTCGTCTTGCGACACCTCAGTGGCTGAGTTTGGTTGGTGGTTCTACAAAGGTGGGAAGAACCGTCGGCCCGCACCGATCTGCCGTTCTCGCGTCTGTCCGTGAGCGCAGCAACGTGAGCACACCTGTGGTTACACGGGTGACCTCCGATCACCGGAATAACAAGTGCGATTACCGGAATAACCGCGTTCGGTGCGAATGACGGTGCTTGCGCTGACGCGCCGCAACGGGCAACATGCGCCGTGATGGCGGTTCCGATGCTTCGTGCGCTGACCGAGTCCGGAGCAACCTGGGACGACCCATCCGAGGATCTGCTGTTCGAACTTCTGACGGACGTTGAGCGTGGTGACGAGACGTGGTTCATCGTAGAGCGTGTCTCGGACGCGACCGGGCAGACCTACATCCAGGTCATTCAGGATGGTCACGGCGGGTGGACCTTGGAGCGTCGTGAGGGAGGGCCGGATAGGCACTTTGGCGCAACACGCGCCGATCTTCGGCTCGCCCATGAGACGATGACCGCCTGGGCCTTCGAACTGCCATTGGTTCCGCCTCTCGGCGAGTGGGCGACCATCACGACTTAGACCACCGCCCAGATCTCGTCTGAGTGCTGCTCAGCTCTCAGCAGCGATCGCATGTCAGCACCCACACCACCCCAGCCCTCTCACCGACGTTGTGCTCACCCCGCTCCACCAAGATCACTCCTCGCACGTGCGTTTACTATTTCCATCTCTACTGCACATCTGCACCAATGGTGCCCGAACACGTCCACAGTCGGCCGCGAGCGCCACGTCATCGGGCAAGCTGGTTGAGTGCTACCGACTGAGTCGTTGATCCTGATCGGTCCCGCTGGCTCGGGGAAGTCGACAGTCGGCCGGTTGCTCGCAACGGCTCTCGGGCGCCCCTTTGCTGACCTCGACGAAGTCGGCGAAGCCTTCTACGACGAAGTCGGTCAACCATTGAGCGCTTTCATCGCCGAGATCGCTGATCGAGGATTCGTTGAGGCGCACCGATGGTGGCAGCCAGCTCGTGTTCATGCTGCAGGTCGAGTGCTCGCTGAGAATCCTGGTGCGGTGATTGCGTTCGGCGCAGGCCATTCGCACTACGAGGATCGCCACTTCTTCGAATCCCTTCGCGACCTCATGGACGACTCGTTGGTCGTGCTGTTGCTGCCCGATGCGAACCAAGACGTTGCGCTGGAGGCGCTGCGAGAGCGCTGCCTCGCGGACAAGGGACATGACTGGGTTCGGGATGGAACAGATCTTCTCGAGGTGTGGGTGGCAAGCGAACAGAACCGCGCTCTCGCCGATGTAGTCATCTACTCGACCAGGCAAGGACCAGCAGACGTCGCGCTGTCGATCGTCGGATGGCTGAATGATCGCTCGTAGCGCCTCTCCTCGATTGCTCGAGAACCGGGTAGCAATCCGGGCAGCTCAGCGGGATTGCACGTCACACGACCCGCAGAGCCCAACACGAATCGACCGAACTGAATCCCCTCTTTGACCGGGGGGTCGGGTAGATATCCGGGAGGTGCGTCGCGGACAATTTCGATGTACACGAACCCGGGGTGCAGATGTGTGAGTGCGTTGATGGATAAACGAACGTGCGAAAATTGTGCGAATGGCTGAGAACCGTCCCGGTCGGCCGCGCAAGTGGGCTTCCAACGCTGAGCGGATGCGCGCCTACCGTGCCGTCGAGCGAGATCGCCGTGAAGCTCTTCGCGGACAGCACGACATCTCGGAGATGGCTGAACGCGTCGTTACGGTCACGGCCGAGCGAGATCGGCTGTGGCAACAGGTCGTGCGCCTCCAACAGCGCATCGCGCAACTCGAGAACGCGCTCGCCGGCCATCCGATGGATGCTGCTACTTCCACATCCGCTCCGGTTGCGCCCGTCGGATTGTCACGGGCCGAACGCCGACGGCTCGAACGCGAGCAACAGCGCCGCCGCTGACGGACCGCTTGCGGCCGCGCCGCACGGATCCCCGGACCCGGCCGGGCAGTTCGGTTCACGTCGGCAGCGTCGATCCGGGTAGTGATCCGGGTGGTGATCCGTGACGTCACAGCCTCACGCTCAATCCCCATGACTACCGATATCGCCCCAACATCAACCGCGACCGTCCACGAGTTGCCTGTCCTTCTCACGATCGAGGATGTTGCCGCGCATCTGGGCGTGACCGTTCGGCACGTCCGACGGCTCGTCGCTGAAAGACGAATCCCGTTCATCAAGTGGGGCCACCTTCTGCGGTTTGATCCACGTCAGATCGCCGAGTGGCTGGCGTCGCGGCGAGTGCCCGCCACGAACCGACCACCTGCCTCCTGACACGAACCGTTGGCGACGGTCTTCGACTGCGGCCTAGGAGGACCGAAGTTCGGCCTCCCATGCTGAGAATGTCGCTAGGAGCCGCGCATAGGCATCATCGGACAGCGATGGGAACTCATCGGCACGGTCATATGTCGGTAGGACACGGAACGCGTCGGCCAGGACGTCAGGCGAAAATCCTCCGTCCTTGGCCGCTGCCAAGCGGAGCATCTCCTCTCGCGAGAAATGCTCCAGCAACGCGGAGACGTCTACGAAGTCACGCGACGCTGCGCGAGCGAAGAGCGCGAGCAGCTTGTCACCGGCTAGATCGGCGAGACTGCGCACCGGACCCACGCTCGTGAGCACTGCCGCGTTGGTCGCCGGATCGAAGCCAAGGTCCACCTGTGTGCGCTCGGATCCATCGACGACGACCAGCTTCGCAAAGCCATTCGCCATCACCACGACGTCAACATCGAATCCTGCGGCCGTGAGCGCAGCGATCGCCGCAGGAGCGAGATCGTCAACGGCCGCAACCGATGGACCGAAACAATCGATGTCGTTCGTGCCGCGATCGGTGACCTCGTGGACGAGCAAAGCCGCCCCGCCAGCGAGCGCGAAACCCGCCGCCTCGGGTAGTTGCAAGATGATGGTGGCGCAGCGACGTTGAAGGTCAGACAGCGGCATATCGGTGCGCCTGCACCCAGCCATCCCAGGCTTCGTGCACAGCCTGAGAGAGCCAGAGCTCGTCCCACACGGTCAGCAATAGGTCTCGGTTGACGAAGGCAACAACATCCGCAGTCGCGCCCTCGGTGAGCACGATCTGATACATCGACCTCAGACGTGCACGCTTCGACAGATCGAATCGATTGTTGTCGTCGCTCCAGTAGAGGTGGAACGGGAGCTCGACAACTCCCCCGGTCGGACCTGACGTCGCCTCCCAGTGCGCGGGAGGCTCACTCGATCGCCATCGGCTCGTCGGCCGCGGATCGCGTGTTGCTGAGGTCATCGACAAAACGCTACCCCACGAGCTTCCGAGAACGCATCGGTACGGTGTCGGGAGATCAACGGGCGCCGAAGTCGCCCGTCACGACAACTCGCGCGCGGCGCGCCGTGGCTTCATCGAACGAGCGACCGAACGCCTCGGCGATCGCCTCGTCCAGCTCGGGGAACAGGTGGCCATAACGGTCGAGTGTCACGTTGATCGACGAGTGACCCATCCTTGACTGGATCGCCTTCGGGTGAGCGCCGGCCGCAATGGCGAGCGCCACACTCGTGTGTCGGAGGTCGTGGAAACGGCATGACACTCCGGCCGCTACCTGTGCCTTGGAGAAGTGATGCGTCAGGAAGCTCGAGGCCGACAGCGGATTGCCCGCGGCGTTGGCGAACACCAAGGCATCTGGACCCGGCTGCGCGAACGACTCGAGGTGGGCAGCCAAGATCGAGGCGGTGAATGGCGAGATGGTGATCGAGCGCACACTGGCTGCTGTCTTCGGCTCCTTCCGGAGGAACGACCGGTCCTCGAGCTGAACCAGCTGCTCGGTCACTCGGATCTTCCGATTCTTGAGGTCGACCTTGCCGCGCCGCAGCCCCACCAATTCGCTCCAACGCATGCCAGTATCGACGGCGACGTAGATCAGTGCCCGGTATCGCTCGTTGTGGGCTTCGACGAGTCGGATCACCTGGTCCCAATCGAGGAACGTCATCTCCCGCTTCGGGACACGCGGTGGGTCGACGCGCTCGCACGGGTTGGTCAGGATCTTCTGCTTCTGAACCGCGACCTGCAGCATGCGGCGAAGCGTTCGGTAGTGACGGTGGACCGACGACGGGGCGATGCCCGCGGCGATCTCGTCGTTCAACCAGTTCTCGATCTCGTCGGCCGGCAACTGGCCCAGTCGATATGCACCGAATCGCGGCAACACGTACTTGTCGAGGTCACGGCGATAGGTCTCCTGCGTCGTCGGCGAGAGTCGTCGGCACAGCGACAGGAACTCCTCCGCCCATGCCGCGAGCGGGGTGTCCGCATTGCGGGGATCGACCCACTGGCCGCGAACTTTGTCGGCGTCGATCTGGCGCAAGAACCTCTCGGCGTCGGCCTTGCGTGCGAAGGTGCGCGATTGGATCTTTCCGAGCGGGTCCGAGAAGCGAGCTCGGTACTTGTTGCGTTGCTTCTCGATGTGAGCCACTCGGTGCCTCCAATGCCGTGCGAGGGGTGAGCGAGGGGTGGGACTAGCGCGAAATAATGGTTATCAGACGTTCTTGACGGTCACTCGCGGTCACTGCCGGTCACAACGAAAAGAACCTCTGACCTGGCACAATACCACGTCAGAGGTTGAGAGGCGACGATGGGAATCGAACCCATGTACAGGGCTTTGCAGGCCCTTGCCTGAACCACTCGGCCACGTCGCCGTGCCAGGGGCCACGTGTGCCGCGACCCAGGACAAGACCACTCACGATACCGCCTTGGCCTCGGCAGCCACGAGAATTCGGAACGCGGTGTAGCCCAACTCGGGATCATCGAGGATCCGCCGGGCCTCGTTCTTCGGATCATTGAGGACGGCCACAGCCCGAAGTCGTTGAAGATCCTTGGCGGTCATGTGAGTCCGCACGTCTCGCGGGTCGGTGACGATCGAACAGAGGAAGGCGACATCGCGTAGGTGGCGTTTGGCATGCGGATCGTTGTGAACCGCTGCGGCCTTGATCACGATTGCTCCGAGCAGGCTTGGTCTCGGCACGCGGACAACGCGATCACCGTGACGAATTGGAACCTGTTCGGCCCACTGCAACGCCTGAGTTCCGCCGCGCACTTCGATGGTCGTCACAGCGCCCGTTGTGCGCAGGTCAGACCGGCCACCGAGTCGATCGGGACCGACATGGGCACTCCTAGCGCGACAACGCGTGATAAGTGTATCTGGACAGAACTAGCGCGTTGACGCGCCAGTTCTGACCCACAACCGTCCCCGGCGCGCGCAGGTCCTAGTGAAGGGTCGTCCGATGAGAGCAGTCTGGCGACGTCGGTGTAGACCGTCTTGTTGTGCTCGCGGCGAACTCGATCCCGGTCGACGGCGTTCTGAATGGCTGACGCCGATCCAACCCGTGGACGGCTTTCGCCCCGAGGTCCAGCTCGACTCGACGAGTCGGCCCGGGCCGTGTACGACCGGATCATCGCTAGCAGGTCTCAGGGGCGCGTCTCACCTTTCGCGCTCGTCGACGCCGACGGTGCACTCGTCGGACCGTTCAATGCGATGGTCTGTGCGCCGCACGTCGGTGGACCACTGGCCGACTTGGGAGCGGCGCTGCGATATCGAGGTCATCTCCCGGACCGAGCTCGGGAGCTGTCGATCCTCACGGTGGCGGCGAAGCGAAACAGTGACTTCGAATGGCAGAGCCACTACCGAATTGCGACGAACCTCGGGATTGCCGACGACATCCTTGCTGCCATTCACGGCGGTGCAGATCCGTTGACCTTGACGGATCCGATCGAGCGCGCCGTCGTCGCCGGTGCTGCCAGCCTGCTCGACGGCAGCGAGCTGGACGACGTCGAGTACGCCGAACTGGTCGAGCTCATCGGCGAGGACGGCTTGATCGAACTGCTTGTGCTGGTCGGCTATTACGAATTGCTCGCCCGCCTGCTGAGCGTGCTCAGAGTGCCGGCGTCAACAGACTGACCGCGCAACCGCTTCCGACGGGCGGGGCGGCACCTTGGCTCGCCTCGGTTTCACCCGTAACGAGGCCCACGCCAGGGGTGTTCGGAGGGTTGACGTTGCCAGCGCCACAATCGGGTCTAGCCTGATGCCATGTTCTCGATGCTCGAAGGCCCCGACATCATCGTGGTTCTTGTTGTGGTGCTCGTACTGTTCGGTGGATCGCAGCTTCCCAAGCTGGCCAGAAACCTTGGCCAGGCGCAGAAGGAGTTCCAGAAGGGTCTGGCCGACGGCAACAAGGACAAGGACAAGCCTTCACCTTCTGCTGACAAGCCCGCCACCAACCCTCCAGAAGAGTCGCAAGCACCCTGACGGCCGCGGATCATGCTGTCGGGCGTTGGTGACTGCCGACGCTGTGATCCTCGATGTCACCGCCACCGACCCGACTGCGAGCGCCGCCATCCCGACCTGAGAGTTGTCGCGGTGGCTGTCCGAGCGTCGCTAGAGCATCGGGCGGCGAGTCGATGAGATCACACCGGTGTCGAAGCCGGCCAGGTGAAGACCTCCGCAGAACCGGGCGTGCTCGATCTTGAGGCACCGGTTCATCACTGCTGTGCGTCCGGCGTTGGTGACGATCTCGACGGCCTCGGCGGAGTACAGCCCGAGTTGCGCCCAGAACGTACGCGTGCCCGGGATGGCGATGAACTCCTCGGCGACAACGGGTAGTTGATCAACTCGACGAAAGACATCGACCAGATCCGGCACGCCGGGCAACTGGGCGAGCGACGGGTAGACGGGGCGGCCGAGGATCTCGCCGCCTTTCGGGTTGACGAACCAGACGTTCTCGAACGAGCAGCTCGACGACAACAGGTAGGTAGCCACGAAATAGCTGGCGCGGCCGGGGTCGGCCGACATCCCCACGATCGCCACGGACTTGGCGTTGCTGATGATCTCCAGCCGCTCGGCTGCCGTCGGGTTGTGCCACGCGCTCATCAATCGACCTTCGCTGCCTTCTGAAGAGCCTGTTCGATGTCCCAGATGATGTCGTCGGCATCTTCGATTCCCACCGAGATGCGGATGAGGTCGGGCGTGACACCGCCCGCCTCGAGGGCTGCATCGGAGAGCTGGCGATGCGTAGTGCTCGCCGGATGGATGACAAGCGTGCGTGTGTCGCCGATGTTGGCGAGGTGGCTGCACATCTCCAGCGCCTCGATGAAGGCGCGCCCGGCGGATCGACCACCTTTCACTCCGAAGGAGAACACCGCGCCGGGGCCGAGCGGCAGATAGCGCGCCGCGCGTTCGTGATGGGGGTGATCTCCAAGACCTGCCCAACGTACCCACGAAACGCCGGCATTCCGGCACAACGCGTCGGCGACCCTCCGGGCGTTGGCAAGATGGGCGTCCATCCGCTGCGGCAACGTCTCGACGCCTTGCAGCAGGAGAAAAGCGTTGAACGGCGACAGCGTTGGACCCACGTCGCGAAGTTGCTCGGCGCGCAGCCGAGTACAAAAGGCGAACTCGCCGAAGTTGTCCCACCACGTGAGGTTGCCGTACGAAGGCACTTGCTCGGTCATGCGGGGGAAGTTTCCGTTGCCCCAATCGAACCGCCCTGATTCGACCACGACCCCGCCGAGCGAGGTCCCGTGGCCCCCGAGGAACTTCGTCGCCGAGTGCACCACGATGTCAGCACCCCAGTCCAGCGGCCGGCACAGGTACGGGGTCGCCACCGTCGAGTCGACCACCAGCGGGATCTTGCTGTCGTGGGCAACCTCGGCCAGGCCTTCGAGATCCGCAACAGCGCCCGACGGGTTGGCGACGACCTCGGTGTAGATCAACTTCGAGCGCGGTTGCAGTGCAGTGGCAAAATCGGCGGGTTGATCACCGGCGACGAACGTGGTGGTGATCCCGAAGCGAGCAAGCGTGCCCTCGAGGAGTGTCCGCGTGCCGCCGTACAGGTGCGCCGATGCAACGACGTGGTCGCCCGCCTCGCACAGCGCGGCAATGGTCAGGAACTCGGCCGACTGGCCGCTCGCAGTGGCGACTGCTCCGATGCCACCTTCCAGGCTGGCCAGTCGCTCCTCGAACGCGGCCACCGTGGGGTTGCTGATTCGGCTGTAGATGTTGCCGAACTTCTGCAGCGCGAAGAGATCAGCCGCATCGGCAGTGTCTTCGAAGACGAAGCTCGTCGTCTGGAAGATCGGAACAGCGCGGGCGCCGGTGACCGGCTCGGGTCTGGCTCCGGCGTGAACGGCACACGTGCGAAACCCCCACTCGTGATCGGCTCCCATCGAGGCGAGGCTACCAACCACCGGATTTCGCGCCAGCGCGTTCCCTGTCAACCTCGGGTCGACGATCTGGGCGCCACACGCGGTTCACCGACCGCGAACATCGTCGATTCTTGGCGCCCAGATCGGTGCCGGTTGGGGGCAGCTGAGCCGCTGGCGCGGTTGTTGTTGACACGGTGATGTTCGTTTGGCAGGCTGCGTTTTGCAAGTCAGTCGCAATACGGACGAGGCGATCGAGGAGGCCGCATGCACATTCCCGACGGATACCTCAGTCCGTCGACGTGCGGCACGCTCGGCGCAGCGATGGTGCCGTTCTGGGTCACGGCCGGGCGTCGCGTCCGCAAGATCGTCAGGTCCCGCTACGTGCCGTACGTCGCCCTCGGAGCCTCGTTCAGCTTCATCGTGATGATGTTCAACATCCCGGTGCCCGACGGCACGACAGCCCACGGTGTAGCCGGAACGCTCATCGCCATCCTGCTCGGCCCATGGGCCGCACTCATCTCGGTGTCGGTGGCCCTCGTCATCCAGGCCCTGTTCTTCGGCGACGGCGGCGTGCTGGCGATCGGCGCCAACTGCTTCAACATGGCGCTGGTTCTGCCCTTCGTCGGCTACGGCGTGTACCGGGCCCTGAGCCGCCATCTCTCGCTCGTCAGTCCGCGTCGAGCGTTGGCCGCCGGCGTCGGAGCGTACGCCGGGCTGAACGCCGCGGCGATGTGCGCAGCGATCGAGTTCGGCATCCAGCCTGATCTGTTCAAAGCCTCCGATGGCACGCCGCTGTACGCGCCGTTCCACTTCGCCCAGACCATCCCGGCCATGGCGCTCGCTCATCTCACGGTGGCCGGTGCCGTCGAGTTCGCCCTCACCTTCGGCGTGATCTCGTTCCTGCAACGCGCCAACGTCCCGATCCTGAAGATCAACCATCCCGATGTCCCCCTCGATGGTGAGATGCCCGCTCGTCGCCGCCTCGGTTGGCGCTGGGCGTTCGTCGGTCTCGGAGCCCTCGTCGTGCTGACTCCGCTCGGTCTGCTCGCACCTGGAGGGGCGTTCGGAGAGGACGCGCCCGAGAACCTCGATCTCGGCAAGTACAACCTCAATGCCGTACCCACCGGGCTTGCCAGATGGAGCTCGTTCTGGGATCACTCTGTGCTCGGTGGCTACGGGTTCAAAGACGGTGAGCACCCCAACATCGGATACATCGCGTCGGCAGTGATCGGCATGGCGGTGATCGCTCTCGCGGTGTATGTCGTGTTCGTGGTGATCCGGTTTGCCGGTCGAGTGCGAACAGAGAGATCGTCAACGACAGCGTCAGCATCAGCGTGAGCATCAACACCGAGCAGACCACCGGGGTGCAGCCCTCCGGCACCCCCGGGTGGCTGCTCGAGCGGGAGATTGCACTGTGCCCGTGCGGGTGCATCGGCAAACGAAGCAAGGCGAACTTCATCGACAAGACCATCACGGGCGCCTCCAGCGTGATGCGTCAGGCTCTGTTCACCGACGAGATCGCGGCCAAGCGCGGGCTGATGCAACGCCTCGACCCGCGCGTCAAAGCCATCACCATGCTCGCACTCGTCGTCACAGCCGCACTGATCCACAACGTTCCCGTGCTCATCGGGATCTACGTTTTGGCTCTTGTGCTGGCCGCCGCGTCCTTGATCTCGGTGCCGTACTTCATCAAGCGTGTCTGGCTGTTCATCCCGATCTTCACGGGCATCGTCGTGTTGCCGGCCACGTTCAGCTTCATCACACCTGGTCACGTGGTGGTGCCTCTGGGGCATTGGTTCGGGCATCGGGTCGGGCTCACCAGCCAGGGTCTGCGGTCGGCGGGCCTCATCGTCATTCGTGTGGCAGCGTCGATATCGCTGGTGGTGCTGGTGGCGCTCACGACCACGTGGACCACCTTGCTGGCTGCGTTGCGATCGATGCTTCTGCCGCGGATGTTCGTTTTGGTGCTCGGGATGGCGTACCGCTACGTGTTCGATCTGCTTGGCTCGGTCACCGACATGTACGAAGCCCGCAAAGCCAGAACCGTTCAGGTCGACAATGCGGTGAGGTCGAGTCGAGCCTTCGTGTTCGCGACTGCCGGCACCGTGTTCGGCAAGGCACACGCCATGTCGGAGGAGGTCTACCAAGCGATGGTCTCGCGTGGCTACATCGGCCAGCCGCGGACCCTGTCGGCGTTCAAGGTCAAGGCGTTCGACGCCGCTTGGGCGGCGGGCTGTGCGGTCATCATCGCTGTTGCCCTGGGTGTGGATCATGCCATCGGACGTTGAGCCGGTCTTCGTCGTCGAGGCTCTGTCGTACTCGTACCTCGAGCGCTTCCCGGCGCTCCACGAGGTTTCGCTCACCATCAGTCGAGGCGAGAAGGTTGCCCTCCTGGGAGCGAACGGCTGTGGGAAATCGACCCTGCTGAAGATCCTCGACGGGCTGGTGTTCCCCGATTCCGGCACGTTCAGTGCCTTCGGTGAGCGAGTCACCGAAGACGTGCTCGAGGACGAACAGTTCAACCGCGGGTTCCGTTCACGGGTCGGATTCGGTCTCGAGAACTCTGAGGCTCAGGTGTTTCTCTCCGCCACGGTGCGCGACGAGGTGGCCTTCGGCCCGCTCAACCTCGGCCTGTCGGCCGACGAAGTTGCCGATCGAGTGCACGACACCTTGACGATGCTCGACATCGAAGACCTTGCCGACCGGGCGCCGTACCAACTCAGCGGGGGCCAGAAGAAGCGCGTGGCCATCGCCTCCGTGCTCGTCATGAATCCCGAGGTCATGTTGTTCGACGAGCCCACCGCCACGCTCGACCCGCGCACGCAGCAATGGCTGATCGAACTGATCGTCGAGCTCAACGAGGCCGGCAAGACCGTCGTGCTGGCGACGCACGATCTGGTAATGATCCACGTTCTGTCCGACCGGTGCCTCGTGTTTGCCGAGGATCACAGGCTCGTCCACTCCGGCACGCCGTTGGAGATCCTGGGCGATCGGGAGCTGCTCCTGTCGGTCAACCTCATTCACGAGCGCACTCACCTTCATCACCCTCACGACCAGCACTTCGGTGCTGCAGGTCACGGCCACGTCGGATCTTGGGCGCCCAACTGACAAGGGAGTGTCAAGAAGAGCCGGAACTTGACGGCCCCGGACGCATCCGTGGCCCACCGGCTATGATGTTCGCACTGCAAGTGTGGCGGCGCGAGGAGGACACGTGGATGGCGGGGCTATGGGACGGGCGATTTTGTCATTCATGGGCACAAGTCGTGGTCCGG
>CAWDUI010000013.1:0-22896 GCA_963805445.1 Ilumatobacteraceae bacterium
CCGCAGGGCGGCCTTTCCGTGATCGCGGGTCTGCGACAGCGAGGCCAGCGAGTTCCTCCCCACCCGGACCGGGACTCGGCGACGAACTGGGCAGCCCCGGAACATACGTACACTTCTGGAGCTGCCCGGTTCAGCGACGCTGACGCTCAGCGTCAGCTCGTACAACGACCGTGGCTCAATGAGCTGACAGAGAGGTCGGACCCGCTCCGAACTGCCGATCTCGCGCCGCCACGATGGCCCGGCGGAGCAGGGCGGTGGCTACAGCAGGCGGGGTTGGCGCTCGTCGTCGAGGAGCCAGGACTTGACGTCGAGACCGGCGGCGAACCCGGTCAATTGGCCACCGGAGCCGATCACTCGATGGCACGGCACGACGATGCTGAGCGGGTTCTTGCCGTTGGCAGCCCCACTGCCCGCGCCTTGTTGGGGTCACCGAGTTGACCGGCTTGTTGCCCGTAGCTGATCGTGCGGCCGTACGGGATCGTGCGCAGCACCTTCCACACCGATTGCTGGAACGGCGTGCCTTGAGGGTCGAGCGGCAGGTCGAACTGGCGCCGGGTCCCGGCGAAGTACTCCTCGAGCTGGGTCACCGCCCGGTCGAGCAACGGGGTCGTTGCCTCGACCACGTCGCCGTCGCCGATCGATGCGATCCGGGCCGCGTCTTCCGCACCCCAGAGGATGGCCCGTAGCCCGCGCTCGCCGGCGATCAGGCGGAGTTCGCCGACCGGGGAATCCATGGTCACGACGTTGTACATATCGGTCTCCTTCATTGCAGGCTCGCCCACAGGTGGTGCAGCGCGTACGAGCGCCACGGACCCAGCGTTCGGCGAGCTGGGCGGCGGCTTTCGGTGTCGACTCCGCGCCGACGACACGCAACACGTTGCGCACGCCGATGTCGGTGGGGAGGAACACGTCGGGATCACCCAACGCGCGCAACGCGACGTAGCTGGCCGTCCATGGCCCGATGCCGGGCAACGATTCGAGTTGGCGGGCGATCTCGTCGCGGTCGCTGCCGGCATCGATCACGATCTTCCCGTTGGCCATTTGGTCGCAAGCGTGGATGAGCGCCCGCCCGCGTGCGGTCGGCATGGCGAAGTCGGTCGGGCTGCAGCCGGCGATGGCAGCCGCGGTGGGGAAGGCATGGGTGACACCGTCGACGGGCGCCGACAGTGGGTCGCCGGCTGCGGCGACCAGCCGGGAGGCGAGGGTGCGGGCCCCTTTCACGGACACCTGCTGCCCGAGCACTGCTCTGGCCAGCAACTCAACGCCGTCGGGGTGCCCCGGCGAGCGGAGCCCGGGCCGCTTGCGGACGAGCGGCCCGAGAACTGGATCATCGCCGAACTGGGCATCGACGGTGTCGGGATCCGCATCCAGGTCGAGCAGCCGGCGGCAGCGTTGAACTGCCGCCTGGGCATCGGCGACGTTGTCGAGGTGGAGGGCGCACGTCACCGCGTTGGATCCCGGTGCGCTTGCGCCGGGCGACAAGGCGATCACGGCATTTCCGTGGTTGAGACGCAGCGAGCGGCGATAGGTCGCGCCATCCCACGTCTCGACGCCGGGCACGGCTCGGTCGCCCAGGAACCCGAAGATCGACTCGCTGTGGAACGGGGCGCGGTACGCGAGGCGCAGCGACAGCGTGCCGGCCGCGGCGCTCGGCCGGCGGGCCCCGCGGAGATCGGTGGGCGACGAGGCGAACACCTCCCGGATGGTGTCGTTGAACTGGCGCACGCTGGCAAACCCGGCGGCAAAGGCGATCTGGGTGATCGGCATCGACGTGGTCTCGATCAGCGTGCGGGCCGTCTGGGCGCGTTGGGCCCGAGCCAGCGCCAGCGGACCGGCACCCAACTCGCCGGTCAGCAGCCGATTGATCTGACGCTCGCTGTAGTTCAGCCGCGTGGCAAGGCCACCGACCCCCTCGCGATCCACGAGCCCATCGGCGATCAGCCGCATCGCCCGTCCGACCACGTCAACGCGTACGTTCCACTCCGGCGACCCGGGCGACGCATCGGGGCGGCACCGCTTGCACGCCCGGTATCCGTGCTGCTGGGCGGCCGCTGCGGTCACGAAGAACTCGACGTTGTGGCGCTTCGGGGTCATTGCCGGGCAGCTCGGCCGGCAGTAGATGCCGGTGGTCTTCACCGCCGTGATGAAGCAGCCATCGAAGCGGCTGTCGCGACTCTGCGCGGCGCGGTAGCACTGTTCGTCGTCGAGGATCACGCTGCCATTGTGGTCCGCGATCCTCCGACTGACTAGCGGAATTCAGACAGCCACGTACGGGCACGATCGCGGCACGGCGACTTTCCACAGCACGATCAGACCGAGAGCACATGTTGCCGCGCCGCCGAGAAACGCCGTTCGCTTCGTGGTGAGATCGGCGAGGGTGCCGAACAGCACGGCGCCGCACGCCGTGCCGATCTCGAAGAACATCGTGAACGTCGAGATCGCCCGCACCCGTTCGCGCTCCGGCACGGCGTCGACGGTCATTGCCATCAGGGAGGGATAGTTGAACGAGATGCCGATGGCCATGACGACCGTGCTGACGAACACACCAACCGGATGTGGCCACAGGAACAGCATGGCCAGGCCGACCGACATGAACGTGAGCGCGATGGTGACCGCCCGGCCGTGCCCGATCCGATCTGGGACCCGTGCCGCGACCACGCGGATCAGCAGACAGACCGCCGCGTACGTGGCAAAGACCCACTTCGAGCCACCGAGCCCGACGGTGACCGAATAGTCGGGCATGAACACGGTGAACGTCACGAAGCCACCGACTCCCATTGCGAGCACCATTCCCGTCGGAATGCCCGAGCGATGGAACCGAGGTCCACGCGACCCACGTCGTCGTGATGTCTGACGCCCTTCGGCGTCAAGGTGGCCAACGCCGCAGCAAGGAGCGCGAACCCGGCGGCGACCCAGAGCCCGGCATCGAACCGGCGCGTGCCGATCACCGTCTCGCTGATCACCGGGCCAATGCCCAGACCACCGAAGACGGCGACCGAGAAGTAGCTCGCCGCTTCGGCGCCGCGGCCCGGCGGGGCCAGATCGCTGATGCTCGTCGCGGCACCGACGAAGACCGCGGCTTCCCCGATCCCCTGCAGGCAACGGAACGGCAACAGACCCCAACGGCTGTCGATCAGCGTGCACGCGATCGTCGCCGCAGCAGCGAGCAGCGCGCCGCTGATCATGGTCGAACGCAGACCATGGCGCTCGGCGTATCTGCCGAGCCTGGGTCGGATCAAGACGGCAGCGATGCTGAAGGCGGCCAGGTTGAAGCCGATGTCGATCTCGTTGCCACCGAGCCTCTCCTCGATCAGCCGCGGCAGGAGCGGGATCATCACGCCGACGTAGACGAACATCGCCAGCGCCGCCGTTGTCACGAACAGGAACGGTTTGGTGAACATCTGAGGGCGACGCCCCAGTTCGATCTCGTCGACCTGCATGCTGTGCGAGGTCAGGATGGTTCTTTGGGAAGGCCGAGCACACGTTCGCCGACGATGTTGCGTTGGATCTGGCTGGTGCCACCCCAAATCGTCTCGCTGCGGCTGAAGAAGAACGCGCTGATCATCGGGCTCACCAGGTACCCCGCACGACGCTTGTCGCGAACCGCGCCGGGCCAGGAGCCAACTGCCGGCCCGGTCTCCACGAGCATCGAGGCCGGACCGAACACGTCGAGCGCCAACTCCATGGCCTCTTGATGCATCTCGGTCCAGAACATCTTGTTGGTGGCACCCAGCGCCGCGACACCGGCATCCTTGGTACCCGACAGCGTGGCTGACAGCGACCGGAGGCCATTGATCCGCAACAACTGCACCTTGGTGTAGTAGCGGGCCAGACGTTGACGGATCACCGGATCCGACAGGGTCCCATTGACACGGGCCTGATCGACCAGCAACTGGTACTCGTCCGCGAAGCGCCGGTAACCCGTGGTTGCCGACTGGCCCCGTTCGAACGCCAGCGTCGAGTTGGCGACCTTCCACCCGTTGTTGACGCCGCCGACGACGTTGTCCTTCGGGCAGCGGGCCTCGCTGAAGAACACCTCACAGAACTCGGCCGTGCCGTCGGGCTGGGTGATCCCGCGGACCTCGACACCGGGCTGGCGCATCGGGACGAGCAGGTACGAGATCCCCTTGTGCTTCGGGGCATCGGGATCCGTGCGGGTCAACAAGAAGCAGTAGTCGGCGTGGTGGCCGCCGGTCGTCCAGACCTTCTGTCCGTTGATCACCCATTCGTCGCCGTCGAGGACGGCACTGGTCGACAACGAGGCCAGATCGGAGCCGGAGTTCGGCTCGCTGAACCCCTGGCACCAACGAACAGAACCGTTGAGGATGCGCGGCAGGAACTCCTGCTTCTGCTCCTCGGTGCCCCATTGCAAGATGGTTGGTCCGACCAGCGTGTCGCCGAAGAAGTCGGCCCGCATCGGCGCCTTGACCCTGGCGAACTCCTCGGCCAGCACGACACCTTGCATCGTGCTCAGGCCCTTGCCGCCGTACTCCTTCGGCCAGGTCGCGCAGATCCAGCCTCCGGCGTACATCTTCTTCGGCCATTGCTCGTTGAACTCTTTGCGCTCCTCAGGCGTCATCTCGAAGCCCTCAGCGCCCCAGCCGGCAGGCAGATTCGACGCCAGCCACTCTCGGATCTCGCCACGGAAGGCTTCGGCGTCGGGTGTGTAGGCCAGATCCATCTCACCAGTATTCACTCGCCGTCGAACCCCGCACGATTTCTCCAACGGTGTCCTTGGTCACGGGTTCACACTCCGTTCACACTGACCACACGATCGAGAAACGTGCGGCTCCTACCGTCAGCGACATGGCCACCGCTGGTCCTGCTCTTCCGGATCGACACACAAACCCCCTCGTGTATCGGTTGGGAGAGCAGGAGCAGTCGGTTCTCAGCGTGCTGCTGGCCAACCGTGGACGGGTGATCAGCCGCCGTGAGCTGGCTCGCCGCGCCGGGCTCGCCGATCTCAGCGAGCGCCGCTGCGACAGCCTGCTGGTGGCGATCCGCCGCGCCCTGGGCCCGAATTCGGTGGTCACGGTACGCAGCCGGGGCTGGATGTTGAGCGACGACGTGGTCGATGCGGCATCCGCCCTGGCCGGCGACCGACTGTGATCGCGTCCACCGCCGAGGCCATCGATCTCGGCAGGTTGCTGCTCGATCTGTTGATCATCCTGGCGGCCGCCAAACTCGGCGCCGAGCTCTCCGAGCGGGTTCACATCCCCGCCGTCGTGGGCGAGATCGCCGCCGGCGTGATCATCGGCCCCTCGGTGCTCAACGCTGTCGCTCTCGACGGCGCCCGGGGTGTGTCGATCGCGGTGATCGGCGAGATCGGTGTGCTGCTGTTGTTGTTACAGGTCGGGATGGAGATGGACCTCGGCGAGCTCGGCAAGGTGGGCAAGGCATCGCTGATGGTTGCCGTGATCGGTGTGGCGATCCCCTTCGCCGGCGGCGCGCTCGCCGGTGTGGCGTTGGGCCATTCGACAACGACATCGCTGTTCATCGGAGCCGCGATGACCGCCACGAGTGTCGGCATCACGGCCCGTGTCTTCGGTGATCTGCGGGCGCTCGCCACCACCGAGGCCCGAATCGTGTTGGGTGCTGCGGTCGCCGACGACGTGCTGGGCCTGGTGATCCTGACCGTCGTCGTGAAGGTGGTCGGCGGCGGCGACGTCGGAGTCGGCACCGTGGTCGGCACCCTCGCCCTCGCGATCGCCTTCTTGCTGTTCAGCGGCATCGTCGGGTTGACGTTGGTCCCGAGGGTGTTGCACTTCGTGCAGCGCCGCGCCAGTTCCAGCGCCGCGGTGACGGTGGCGGCACTGGTCATTGCACTGGGCTTCGCCCAGCTGGCAGACGCGGCCAAGCTGGCGTTCATCATCGGGGCGTTCATGGCCGGGCTGGCGATCGGTCGCAGCGATCACAACGAACGCATCGCCGAGGATCTCGGCGTGATCGGCAACATCTTCATCCCGGTCTTCTTCGTACAGATCGGGCTCAACACCGACCTGGCGGTGATGGGCAAGGCCAGCGTCATCGGCTTGGCTGCGGCGTTGTCGGTGATCGCCTTCCTCGGAAAGTTGGCCTCGGCGTGGGGAGCGATCGGCACGCGGGCCGACAAGCTGTTGATCGGCATCGGCATGGTTCCTCGCGGCGAGGTCGGTCTGATCTTCGCCAGCATCGGTCTCAGCAACGGCGTATTCGGCAAGGACCTCTACGGAGCGATCGTGGCGGTGATCCTGTTGACCACGGTCGCCACCCCGCCGTTGCTGCGAATGCGAATCGGGGCGACCGGCGCACGAACCCGGCGCGATGCGCCGCCACCGACCCCACAACCCGAGTCCGGCTGGCTCTCGGTCCAACAGGGCGTCATCGAGCTCGACGGCACGCCACCGGTCGACGAGACCATCCCACTCGCATTCCAGGCCGCGGCACGTACCGGCCACGCCCGCCCGGGCCCCGAGCTGCTCGACTGGTTCGGCGTTCATCGCGACGAGCCACTGACCTGGACCAAGGACGACACTGCTTCGCTGATCCGCTTGCTGCGCGCTCACGAGCCGCGGGGCTGGCGCCTGCTGGAGGTGACCGGGCTGCTCGAGCGGGCCCTGCCGGAGATCGCCGCAGCCATGCGCCGCCGGCGCGCCGACGTCAGCGACCTCGATCCACTCGGTGCCCTCCGGTTCCACATCGCCGAACGCCTCGACGACCTCGCCGTGGAATCCGGGCACCCGTCCGATGACCTCGTGCTGGCAGCCATGGCCGCCGACGTGTGTCGCGACGCGGCGGCGACGGAGGTGTGCTCGGCGTCGTTGCTCGACCGTCTCGTGCCGAAACCCGACGCTCAACGCATCGCCGCGATCGTCAACGACGCCCACCTGCTTCGAGCCTCCACCAACAGCCCGAGCGGATTCGATGAGCGCGAGATCCTGCAGTTGGCCACCCATCTCGGAAGCGTGCAACACGCTCGCAACGCCTACCAGTTGGCGCTGGCCCTCGGCCCACTCCCTGCGTGGCATCGCGAGGCGCTCGACGAGCGTCACGCGCTCATCCAGGAGGCGTTGGATCATCCCGAACTCACGGGGAGCGAGGCCACCAACCTTGCAGCAGCACGGCGCCTCGCGGCCCAGCGCCTGCTCGACGAGACGCCGGCGATCGAGCGCTTGCGATTCGCGCCGACGTCGTATCTGCTCTCGCACGCTCCGGAGGAGCTGGCCCGTCAGGCCCGCCTGGTCGAGCCGCTTCCACGGTCGGGAACCGTCCGCGTCGCCGTCAGCCCCGAGCCGGAGCCCGACCATTGGAAGATCGACGTGGCGTGTCGCGACTCCGATGCCCTCCTCGCGCATCTCACAGACGCGCTGACGGCCAGCGGCCTCGACATCGTCGACGCCACCATCGCAACGTGGCCGGACGGCGCCGTGCTCGACGTCTTCGTCGTCAAGTCTCGCGCCCGCCCCGGCGCACGGGAGCTGTCGGGGGCGTTCGAGGCCGGCCTTCGCAAGCCGCTGCGTGCCCCGATCGCCGTGGGGTTGATCGCCGAGTTCGACAACGATGCCCTGCCCTGGCACACCGCGTGCGATGTGATCGGACCCGACCAACCCGGCGGCCTGCTGGCCATCAGCGCCACGTTCGCCCGGGCCAAGGTGATCGTGCACACGGCGCACATCGCCACCGGCGAGGGCATCATCCATGACCGCTTCACGATCTCTGATCGTGTCGGCCGCAAGCTCGACCCGGTGTCGATGGATCGTGTACAGCGGGCCCTGGCGGGTGAACGGGTCGGTCGTCGACTGCCGTTGCTGCGCTGACACGAGGGCCTCGGTGGCCTCACAGCACGCACCTGGCGATGTCGGCGCCATCGGTGAACCGTTGTGCGAACGTTCACGAGAAAGTTCGCCGGGGACTGTACAGCCACCATTGCGCACGCGTACAGTACCGCGCTGCCGGTCGCCCTAGGTGGCCGGCCAGAACACTGGGCGACGTCGCACCCAACGACGCCCATTGTCAGGGGCAGTCCCCAGGTCGTCTTTCCGCAGATGGCCTGGGGACGCTGCCTTTTCGGACTCTGGGGTGGTGTCGTAGAATCGCTTGATGAAGCTGATCACCGCGATCGTCAAGCCGTTCAAGATCGACGACGTCAAAGAGGCGTTGAAGGCCGCCGGCGTGCAGGGCATGACGGTCAGCGAAGCCCGTGGATTCGGTCGCCAGGGCGGCCATTCCGAGACCTACCGCGGCGCCGAGTACAAGATCGACTACGTCCCCAAGGTGTGCATCGAGCTGGTCGTCGACGACGCGATGGCCGACCGGCTCGTCGACGCGATCCGCGACGCGGCGGCGACCGGCAAGATCGGCGACGGCAAGATCTGGGTCACCGACGTCGATCGCCTCGTGCGCATTCGCACCGGCGAAGAGGGCAGCGATGCTGTCTGACACCTAAAGTCGAGCCATGACCGTGACTGATGCACCGCCGGCCAAGGCCGAACGGTGGACCGCACAGTGGAAAGAGTTGTACGAGGAAGTCATCACCACCGGCCTGTGCACCGGCTGTGCCGGATGCGTGGTCACGTGTCCGCACGACGTGATCGGGTACGAGCACGAAGAAGGCAAGTACAAGCCGTTCCACCTCGAGGAGGAACTCGGACTCGACAACTGCATCCACGGCGAGAAGGGGTGCACCACGTGCACACGTGCGTGCCCGCGCTTTCGCACCTGGGAGACCAGCGCCGACATGCACCTGTTCGGCCGCACCCGCGAGCCCGACGAGATGGCCGGCATCTGGCGGCAACTGCTGCTGACACGGGCGACCGACAAGGTGCAGCACGAGAAGGGCCAAGATGGCGGCTTCGTCTCGGCGATGTTGGTGTGGTTGATGCAGAACGACTACATCGAAGCGGCCATGGTCAGCGGTGTCGAGCCCGACGACGCATGGAAGGCCAAGCCGGTGCTGGCTCGCACCGTCGACGACGTGCTGGCCACCGCCGGTAGCCGCTACACCTATTGCGCCAACCCGCTGGCACTTCGCGAGGCCATCGATGCGGGAATGACGCGCCTTGCTCTGGTGGGAATGGGGTGTCAGACGTCGTCGCCACCGGTGATGTGGGACCGCAAGGCGGGCAAGGTGGGCAAGCCCTTCGTCTTCAACATCGGCCTGCTCTGCTCCAAGACGTTCGACGATGCCATCTTCCCCGAGCTGTTCGAGGCCAAGTACGGCCTGAAGAA
The DNA here is from genome assembly GCA_963805445.1 of Ilumatobacteraceae bacterium. GTDB lineage: Bacteria > Actinomycetota > Acidimicrobiia > Acidimicrobiales > Ilumatobacteraceae > JAENVT01. Next base: position 9,208 of record CAWDUI010000013.1, read on the forward strand.
GGCCGACATGGCCAAGATGAACATCAAGGGCGTGTTCCAGATCTGGATGAAGGACGGCTCGTATCACGAGATCGACCTCAAGGAGTGCCACCAGTGGACACGCGAGGGCTGTAAGAACTGCCCCGACTTCGCCGCCGAGCACAGCGACATCGCCACGGGCGGAATCGGCGAGGACAACGACTGGACGCTCACGATCGTGCGGACCGAGCTGGGCGAGGAGGTCATCACGCGGATGATCGCCGACGGCGTGATCATCGCCCGCCCGGCCCAAGAAGACGAGAAGGCGATGAAGCTGCTTCGACTGCTGTCGATCGTCAGTCGTCGACGTTGGCCGGAGTGGGCCGACCGGGCGCCGTCGGTGGGCGTTCCTCCACCGAAGAAGAAAGCCGCGCCAGCCGCTGGCTGAACACGATCGCCGCGACGAGCATGGCGACGATGATCCCGAGCGACAGGTACGTGCTCATGTGGAACCAGTGCGACACCGTCATCTTGATGCCGACGAAGATCAAGATGCCGCCGAGCGCATGCGACAGGTAGTGGAACCGCTCCTTGGCATTGGCCAGCAGGAAGTACATCGCCCGCAGGCCGAGGATCGCGAACGCGTTCGAGGCGAACACGAGGTATGACTCATTCGACACCGCCAGGATCGCCGGCACGGAGTCGACCGCGAAGATGATGTCGGTCACCTCGACGACCACCAGGGCTGCCAGGAGTGGCGTGGCCGCCCGCTTGCCGTTGAGCCTGGTGAAGAACCGCTGGCCGTCGAGCTCGTCGGTGACCGGCATGATCTTGCGCAGCACGCCCAGGCCGCGAGTCGACTCCTCCTCGGCCTCGTCGTCGCGGTGGCGGATGATCTTGGCGCCGGTGTAGACGAGGAAGACCCCGAACACCAGCAGCAGCCACCAGAAGCGTCCGATGAGAGCACTGCCCAAGACGATGAAGGTCGCCCGCAGCGCGAGCGCGCCGAAGATCCCCCAGAACAGCACCCGATGCTGGAACTTCAGCGGAATCGACATGGTGGCGAACAACATCGACCAGACGAAGACGTTGTCGACACTGAGCGACTTCTCGATCAAGTAGCCGCTGATGAACTCGCCGAAGGCCCCACTGCCGAACGTGGCCGCGATCACACCGGCGAAGGCGAGGCCGCACGTCACCCAGATGACCGATTCGATGGCCGCCTCTCGCGGCGTCGGCGCATGAGCCTCGCGGTGTCGATACAGGTCGATCGCCAGCATGGCGACGATGACGGCGAGCAGAGCGATCCATGCTCCGGCGGACACGTCGATGTCGACGAACCGGGAACGATCACCCGAGGGAGAAGTAGCAAACATCAATGCAGACACCTTTCGACTGTCTCGATCACACGGACAGCCGAAGGTCTTGCTCCCGCTGGTGGCGGGCGGGGGGCCGGGCAGCTATCGCTACCGTGTTGACGACCGATCCCGAGGGCTACTCCCCTTCGACCCGCCAAGTCTGGCGTGCGGAAGCGCTGATGCCAACCCGGTGAGGCAGGCCGGCGATATCACTGGTGACGTTCGGCCCTGGCGCACCATCGGCGGGCGGAGCTGAATGGGGGCATGGCTCGTCGCCCCGCGTCGGTCACAGTGCTTGCTGCCCTCGTGGGAGTTTCTGAGTTGCAGCAGGTTGGCCGTACGGCCGGATCGACCATCGCGGAGCGGCGGGCCATCATGCACCCCGACGATCTCGTGCGGCACCGCCTACGCTCCGGCGATGACCGCCGACGTACTTGCAGCCACCCTCGTCGCGCCCGGGCAGCTCGAGCTCCGGCGCTTTCCGTATCCGGAGCACCTCGAGCCTGGGGCCGTCTTGCTGGAGATGTTGGCGTCGGGGATCTGCGGCACCGACAAGCACACCTTCCGAGGTGAGACGCAGCAGTACGCGGGCACCGATCACGCCTCGTCGACGCCGTTCCCGATCATCCAGGGTCACGAGAACGTGGGCATCGTCACCGCAATCGGCGCCGGTGGCGCCACCGCGTTCGACGGCACACCGCTGCGCACCGGTGACCGAGTCGTGCCGGCGCCGAACAGAGCGTGCGGCGAATGTGAGTTCTGCCGGGGCGACTATCCGTACTACTTCTGCCGGCGCCTGGAGAACTACGGCAACTCCCTGACGTGCGCCGAATCGCCACACCTGTTCGGCGGGTGGGCCGAGTATCTCTACCTGCGCCCGCACACGCCGGTGTTCCGCGTGCCCGATGGCCTGCCGACGAACGTTGCCGTGCTGACCGAACTGTTCGCCGTCACCCACAGCCTCGATCTGGCGGCGAAGATGCCCCGTCCCGGCGGGTTCCGCCCGGGAGACACGGTCGCGGTTGTGGGTGTCGGCCCGGTGGGCATCGTCCACGTGGCCAAGGCCAGCTTGATGGGCGCCTCGCGCGTGATCGCCATCGACCCGTTCGGGCCGCGGGTCGCACTCGGTGTCGAGCTCGGCGCCACCGACACGCTCGTCGCCAGTGGCGCAGACCCGGCCGCCGCAGCGTTCGTCCGCGACCTCACGGCGGGTCGTGGTGTCGATGTCGTCGTCGACGCCACCGGGCATCCAGCCAGCTTCGGACCTTCGTTGGAGCTCCTTCGCGACGGCGGCACATTGATCGAAGTCGGCGCCTTCGTGGACCTCGGAACCGTGCCGATCAACCCGGCAACCATCCTCGGCCGCAACCTCACGATCGTCGGCGTCGCCGGTGAGGACGCCCGCGCCTACGACTCCACGCTGGCGATGCTGGCGTCCAACCACGACCGCGTGCCGTTCCATCGCGCCGTGACCCACACCTTTCCGCTCTCCGACGTCGAACAGGCGATGCAAACGGCACTCGGGGCCGACACGGCAATGAAGGTCGTGCTGACACCGCAGGGATAGTGCCGTGTCCGGCACCGTTGGTTCCGTCCCCTGACGAATGAGGGCTCGCACTACGATCAGGCCCTGCCTTTCAACATCGTCTTGGACGGCCCCACCGGATGGAGGCTCCACGCCGCAGCTCGACACCGCGCCGACCGTCTTGGGCGCGCTGCTGGTCTGTGTCGGCGCACTCCTTGTGCTGCCGCTGATCGTTCTGACGATCAGCGTCGTCATCTACCTGATCGTCTGGAGCGACTTCAACAACCATCCGGAGAAGGTTTGGCCCGCATGGTTCGACAGGATTCGTGGCGACCTCGTGCCACTTTGGCTCTCGGCGTTGACCGTCGTCTTGTTCGGTGTGATCGTCGGGCTCAAGCTGCTGCGTTCGAATCGCAACGTCATCCTGTTCCTCCGTCGCTTCGGTTACCGCCCGGCGACGAATGCGATCACTCGAGCCACGTTGCGTGTCGGCGACTTCTGGCGAGTCGTCACGTTGGACGACGACAAGATCGAGTCGCTCGGCGCGGGTGACGACGTCGAACAGCTCGTCGACATCGTCGGCAGGGTCAAGCAGAAGTTTCAACGGACTCGCCCTGTGGTCGTGAAGGTGTGGACCATCACGATGAAGACCAGCCTCACGGTGCTCGGATTCGCAATCGCCGTTTTGCTCATTCCCGGGCCCGAATTCGGAAGCGCGTTTCGAACGGCTCAAGACCCTCGTTCATCTTGATCAGAGCCCCGATCGCGTCGCGGCACTCGTCGCCCGCCTCGCAGCCGCAGTGATCGCGATCGGATCGAGTTTGCTCGCATTGTGGATCGTCGCTGTCTTCGTCACGTGGGTGGTGTCGTTTCCCGGCCGGCTCGTGTACCGGGGCGTCTCGCGGGGCGTCCAGGAAGCAGCCGCGCCGAGCAGATCCACATCGCCAGCGAACTCGACATCTTCATGGCTCAGCACACCGTCGAGCGGCAGCGCCAAAAGGTCTTCGGCGCCCGGCTCTGCGTGCTGACCGTGGATTCATCGGTCTGGCAGCAGACCGTGACGGGCATCGCCAATGTCTGTGCGGTGCCGCTCATCGACATCTCCGATCCAACCGAGAACGTGATGTGGGAGATCGAGGAACTGGTTCTCCGGTTCGGCGACCGATGCGTGTTCATCGGCGACCACGGCCGGCTCCAGAGCATCGCTCAGACCAACGGCGAGGTGATCGGGCGGCTGTCGAAGATTCTTGATGGCCGCGAGGTGTTGGGCTACGCCCTCGATCCCGCGGGCACGAAGCGATTCATCAACGCGTTGTCGTCGACGCTCGCGTGGCACGACAGACGTCCGCTGCCCAGTTCACCTGCGGGCTGAATGGTTCGGTGTGCTGACTACGCACCCGGGCGCGGCCTGACCACGGTTCCGCGGGCACGCAACCACCTCAGGCCGGTCGGGCGGGACGGTACGAGCTACCCACGCCAGCTGTGCAGGACCTGGTAGTAGTTCGCCCGCTCGTAGACCTCAGGGTCGGCGACGTTGCCTCGGCTGACGCTGCCCTTCAGCTGGTCGACGCTGTCGTACTGGCGCTCGGACATCCACTCGTCGATCCAGGCGAGCATCGCCGCGATCCGTTCCGGGCCGTGGTGCAGCAACGCGCTGGCCGTCATCGTCACGTCGGCGCCGGCGAGCAACAGCTTCATCGCGTCGGCGCCGTCGTGCACACCCGTGGTCGCCGCGAGCGAACACGACATGAAGCCGCGCAGCATGCCGATCCAATGCAGCGGCAGGCTCGACTCGGCCGACGTCGAGAGCTGCAGGCTCGGGGTCACATCGAGCGTGTCGAGATCGATGTCGGGCTGGTACAGCCGGTTGAACAGCACCAGACCGTCCGCGCCGGCCGATTGCAAGGCGAGCGCGAAGTGGCCGAGCGACGTGAACCACGGCCCCAACTTCACGGCGAGCGGCACCTGACCTCGGCGCGCACCTCCTCGACCAATTCGATGTAGCGCTTCTCGACATCGGCCGCCGAATGACGTGGATCGACGATCACGTCGTAGACGTTCAACTCGATGGCCGATGCGCCGGCGTTCTCCAGGTGGCGGGCGTATTGCACCCAACCGCCCGGCGTCGTGCCGTTCAGGCTGGCGATCACCGGGATCGACAGCCGCTGGCGGGCCTGCTCGACGAGATCGAGATGGCGGTCCGGGCCGGCGTCGTAGTCCTCCATTGCCGGCAAGTAGCTCAACGACTCGGCAAACGAGTCCGTGCCGAGATCGAGCGTCGAATCGACGGCGAACGATTCGCGCTCGATCTGCTCCTCGAACAGCGAGGGCAGCACGATCGCGCCGGCGCCGGCGAACTCGAGCAGCTCCCACCGGGCGGGATCGCCGGTCATGGGGCTCGCCGATGCCACGATCGGGCTCCGCAATTGCAGCCCCAGATACTTCGTCGACATGTCGACCGTGAAGACACACCTGGCTCATGGTCTCACTCATGCTTCATCCTCCATCTCGGTCATGATGTGCGGGGCGACGTGGACCGGGCTGGTCCGTTCGACGCCTGCCAACTGCTCGTAGTAGCGCCACCTCGCCGCAACGTCGGATTCGGCAAGTGCCAGCAACTGCGCGGCACGGTCGGGGTCGCTGCGCTTCAACATCGAGAACCGCGCCTCGCTGCCGGCGAAGTCGGCGTACGGCACCGTCGGCGCCGCGCTGTCGAGTTGGAACGGGTGCGTCGCCTCGCCGTCGCCGGGCTGATACCGATAGAGCGGCCAGTGGCCGCTCTGCACGGCGGCCTTCTGATGCGTCATCGACTGGCTCATGTCGAAGCCGTGGGCGATGCAGGTGCTGTACGCGATCACCAGCGACACGCCCGGCCAGGCCTCGGCCTCGAGCAACGCCTTGACCGTTTGGATGTCGCTGGCGCCGAGCGCGACGTGGGCGACGTAGACGTCGCCGAACGACATGGCCTCGAGCCCGAGGTCCTTCTTGGCGATCCCCTTGCCGCCCGCGGCGAACTTGGCGACGGCACCCCTCGGCGTCGCCTTCGATGCCTGGCCGCCGGTGTTCGAGTAGACCTCGGTGTCGAGCACGAGCACGTTGACGTTGCGACCGCTGCCGAGGACGTGATCGAGGCCGCCGGCGCCGATGTCGTATGCCCAACCGTCGCCGCCGACGATCCAGACCGTCTTGCGCACCAACGTGCCGATCAGTTCCAGCAGCTGGATGGCGTCGACGTGATCGACAGCGGCCAAGGCGGCGCGCAACTGATCGACTCGTGCCCGCTGCTCGCGGATCGGCACGTCACCGAGATCGTCGACGCCGCCGGCGATCGCTGCGGCAAGCGCAGGATCGATGAGTGGCGCCGAACCGGTGGCCAGCTTGTCGAGCAGCCCGAGCGCAGCATGCTGCTGCGCCTCGATGCCGAGGCGGATGCCGAGACCGAACTCGGCGTTGTCCTCGAACAGGCTGTTGCTCCAGGCCGGTCCGCGGCCCTCGTCGTTCGTGCAGTACGGGGTGGTCGGCAGGTTGCCGCCGTAGATGCTGCTGCACCCGGTGGCGTTGGCGATCAGCAGATGGTCGCCGAACAGCTGTGTCAGCAGCTTGAGGTACGGGGTCTCACCACAACCCGAGCAGGCTCCGCTGAACTCGAAGAGGGGCTGGCGGAGCTGGCTGGTCTTCACCATGCCGGGTCCCACAGGCGGGGTCGGTCTCGTGGACCCGCAAGAAGCGTCCCACGCCACCCGCTCGACGTCGAGGTGCTCCTCGATCGGACGGAGGTTGATGCTCTTGCGCTTGACCTCGCTCTTGTCGTGGGCCGGGCAGGCGATCACGCACAGCCCACAGCCCGTGCAGTCGTCGGGCGCGACCTGGACCGTCAACGACATGCCCGGCACGTCGCGGCTGCGGAACGACTTCGTCTTCAACATGCTCGCATCGGCGAGCGTCGAGCTGATCCGGCTCGTAGACCTTCATCCGGATCGCGGCATGCGGGCACACGATCGCGCACTTGCCGCAATCGATGCACAGGTCCGCCTCCCAGATCGGGATCTCGGTCGCCACGGTGCGCTTCTCGACGTACGAGGTGCCGGTGGGGAACGTGCCATCGGGCGGCAGCGCGCTGACGGGCAGCAGGTCGCCTTCGCCCGCCAGCATCCTGGCGGTCACTCGCTGGACGAAGTCGGTGACCTCGCCCGACACGGTCGGCCGGCGATGCTTGGTGGACGTCACGGTCGAGCCGACGGGCACGGCGAACAGATGAGCCAGCGTCGTGTCGACCGCGTCGATGTTGCGTTGCACGACCAGATCACCGCGCTTGCCGTAGGTCGTCGCGATCGCATCCTTCAGATGGGCGATCGCCTCATCGGTCGGCAGCACGTCGGCGAGCGCGAAGAAGCACGTCTGCATGACCGTGTTGACCCGCCCGGCGAGACCCGCCGCCTCGGCCACCGCGGCCGCGTCGATCGCGTGGAGATGCAGGCCGCGCTCGACCACGATCTGCTGCGCCTCGATCGGCAGGCGGTCCCAGATCTCCTCGGCCGGATACGGGCTGTTGATCAGCACCGTTGCCCCCGGTGCGGCGACGCTCAAGACGTCCATGCGCTCGAGGAAGCTCCACTGGTGCACGCCGACGAAGGTGGCCCGGTCGATCAGGTAGGTGCTCTCGATCGGTTCGGGATCGAACCGCAGGTGGCTGATCGTCATCGAGCCCGACTTCTTCGAGTCGTAGACGAAGTAGGCCTGCACGACGAGATCGGTGTTCTTGCCGACGATCTTGGCGGTGTTCTTGTTGGCGCCCACGGTGCCGTCGGAACCGAGGCCGTAGAACACGGCACGCACGCGGGCGTGGTCGGTCGTGAACGACGGGTCGAACGTCAAGCTGGTGTGGGTGACGTCATCGATGATGCCGACGGTGAACCCGTTGCGGGGTGCCTCGCGGCGGCCTCGTCGAAGACCGCCTTGACCATCGCCGGCGTGAACTCCTTGCTGCTCAGCCCGTAGCGACCGCCGATCACTCGCGGCGTGCGGCCATCGGCCCAGGAATCCGCAGGGCTGTGCCACAGCGCGGCGAGAACGTCGAGGTGCAGCGGCTCGAACGGCGCGCCCGGCTCCTTGGTGCGGTCGAGCACCACGACGGTTCGGGTGCTCGGCGGAAGTGCTGCCAGCAGCGCCTCCGTCGGGAAGGGGCGGAACAGCCGGATGACGGCAACGCCGACGCGCTCGCCCTGCCTGCACAGCTCGTCGACGGTCTCTCGGGCAGCGCCGGCGCCGGAACCCATCAGCACGATCACCCGATCGGCATCCGGCGCACCGAAGTAGTCGACGAGGTGGTAGTGGCGGCCGGTCAACGCGCCGAGGTGGTCCATCGACGACTGCACCGCGCTCGGCACCCGATCGTAGAACGGATTGCACGCCTCTCGAGCCTGGAAGAAGACGTCGGGGTTCTGGGCGCTGCCACGCAGCATCGGCCGGTCAGGGTCGAGCCCCCGGCCGCGATGCGCGGCGACCGCGGCCGGATCGATCATGGCTGCCAGGTCGTCGGCCGTGGGCACCTCGATCGTGGCGATCTCGTGACTGGTGCGGAATCCGTCGAAGAAGTGGAGGAACGGGACTCGCGTGTCGAGCGTGGCGGCATGGGCAACGGCGGCGAAGTCGGCGGTCTCTTGCACGCTGCTGGCGCACAACATCGCGAAACCCGTGGTGCGTGCCGCCATCACGTCGCTGTGATCGCCGAAGATGCTGAGCGCGTGGGTGGCGATCGTGCGCGCAGCCACATGGATCACGGTCGGTGTCAGCTCGCCGGCGATCTTGAACATGTTCGGCAGCATCAGCAGCAGGCCCTGGCTGGCGGTGAACGTCGTGCCGAGCGCGCCGCGGGTGATGGCGCCATGCAGCGTGCCGGCGGCACCAGCCTCGCTCTGCATTTCGATCACCTCGGGAACGGCGCCCCACAGGTTCGTTCGCCCCTTCGCGCTCCAGTCGTCGGCGAACTCGCCCATCGGCGATGCCGGTGTGATCGGGTAGATCGCGATCACTTCTGATGCCAGATGGGCGATGCGTGCCGTGGCCTCATTGCCGTCGACCACCTCTCGAGCACTGTGGTCGGGGCGCGGCTTTGCCGAGAGTTCGGTGTCGCTGCTCGTTGTCGTCATGTCCAGCACGGTATGACTCCCCCCTTCCAGGAACCAGGGGCTTTGGACCCTCTCGGCGCCGAGTCGCTGAACGATTCGGCACGACGGCGACGACACAATGAATCCATCGGAAATCTGACACCGGGAGGTCTTCGATGCCTTGCGGGCGGGTACAGGTACACCGTTCGTCGACGGTGAAGTGACCGAGGAGAGGGCAGGGTGAGCCATGGACATGTTCTGCCGACTCGACCCGCGGTCCGTCCCCACGGCACCCGAGCTTCACCGCGATCGTGCTCGAACCCCTGGCAGACAGGCACTTTGGCGGCGAACCAGGACGCGATCTGTCGACCGAGCTGTTCCACACGGTGCATCCCTGGGCCGTGTCGGTCGCGGCGGCACAGTCGTGCGGTTTGCCGTCGAACGCCGACCGCAGCGAGATCGCTTCGCAAGTCCTGCGCCTCACGTGGGAGTCATGCCTGCGCATCGACTGGACGCGGTATGCCAAGTGGCCCGTGTTCCTCGAGACCAAAGTCGGTCGCGCCCGCATCGAGGCGGCCCGATCCGATGACTGGCTAAGCCGACGCGAGCGGGTGAGGCGGCGACGCTTCCAGGGAGAGCTGGCGTGCCGCGAACAACTCGAGCAGCGAACGTTGACGGGCATCGAGCGGCGCGCGGTAGCTCAGGAAATCGGGCCCAGCACGACCCGCGTCGACTGGACGGCGGCCTTGCTCGAGTCTCGGTACCCGTCGACCGGCGCAAACGTCCCCGAGCCCGTGCTCACGTCAGCAGGAAGCCCGATCACGGTCGAGGACGAGGTCGAAGGCGCCGAGCTCGGCGGCATTCGTCGCCGCTGCCTGGCCGAATGGATGAGCATCGTCGACGCGCGCAACGACGAGCTGGCTGCAGATCTGTGGCGATGGTCGAACGGCGACGAATCGCCGATCGCGACCTCCCCGCCCGCTTGGCGCATCGACTCGAGCCCTACACGCCGTTGCTGCTGGCGATGCTCGGAGACGCAGCATGACATCATCGGCGGCGCTCGCCGTGCTGTGCTCGACGTGCGGGGGACGGCTGGCCCGCGACAACACGGGCACGGTCTGCTCGCCGTGTCGAAGAACACACATCGAAGTCGCCGCCCACCGTGGCTCGGTCATCGCCCGCGACCTGGTGCGGATCCGTGCGGCGTTCGATTCCTCCGGGGTCTACGGAGTCGCCCTCGCCCTCGACTGCTCACCCGAGGAGGCCCTCGACGTGCTGTTGGGCGCACAACTCGTGCCGTTCGCCACACCTCGGCGTCGCCTGCTGCTACGACAACTCGTGGGATTGCGCGACCGGTCGCACATCGCTGCGGGCGAGGCGCTGCACATCAGCCGCTGGACCATCGCGACGTACCGGCGCCAGCTGGGCATCGACCGGTCGCGGACCCGGACGACCGGGTGATCGAGCTGCCCGATCGGCCAGCTGGGATCGAATTCGACGCGAAATTCCCCACCTACTCGACGTGCTGTGGAATTTGCCGTCGCCGGCCGAATTCGACGGCCGACACCAACATAAACCGACACAACAGGGGCTGACGAGAAGGAGATTCCAGATGGCGATGACCATCGATCCAGGTCGCGGCAATCTCGACCACAACGCAGTCGCCAGCCGACGCCGCTACGACGCGGCCTACAAGCTGGAGATACTCGCTGAATACGACACACTCGACCGCGACGGCAAGGGTGCGTTGTTGCGCAGGGAGGTCCTGTACACGTCACTGATCTCGGAGTGGCGCAAGCAACGCGATCGCGGGGCGATCGAGGCGCTCGCCGGGAAACCCGGCCGACCGCCTCACGATCCCGTCGAACGCGAGAACAGCCGGCTCCGTCACCGGGTGGAGCGCCTGGAAGACGACCTGACCCGGGCCCGAACCGTGATCGAGGTCCAGGGAAAAGTCTCGGCGCTGTTGGAGGAGTTCGTCACCGGCAGCGCAGAGACCAAGGACGAAGAGACGAAATGATCGAGAGCGCGATCCACGAGCTCACACCCGTGGTGGGCACCACCGCGGCGTGCGCAGCCGTCGGGCGTACACGCCAGACGCACTACCGCTGGCACCGCCAGGATCCGACGCAGCCCTAGGTCGCCGAGCGCCCGCACGCGCCAACGTGTGCCGGGCGTTGGCGACGAACGCCTTGGTGTACGGATGTGGGTTGTGCCGCGGCCAGGCCAGCACCACCGGCACCGTGGGGGGCATCGGAGATGGGGATGAACCGCACGTCGGATGCGGGTGCAGCACAGCCGTCGACGCCGGCGTCACACCGACGCCGGTCGCGGCAGCGATGGCGATCAACCAGTCGTCGATCGTCTCCAGGTCGGCGCCGATCGTGGGACGCGGCAGATCCGGGCCACAGGTCCAGCGTCGTCGTCCCGGTGAGCGAGCTGACGACCAGCGTTTCGTCCGCGAGGTCGGCCAGCGACACATCCGCTTCGACGGCCAGACGGTGACCGCTCGGAACCACTGCCATGCGCGGCTCGTTGTCGACGACGATCGAGCGGAGCGAACGATCGGCAACCAGGCCGCGCACCAGGGCCACATCGGCGTGTCCGTCGAGCAGGCCACCGATGCGTTCGTTGTTGCGTTGCGAACGCAACGGACGCTGCGGAACTCGGCCTTCCACGAGCGCATGATCGCCGCGGCATGGGTCGCACTGCTCCAGTTGTGGCCGAACCGGATCGGCGGGACCGTCGCCGTGATCGAGGCAATTGCCTCGTCGACGCGTCGAACGGCGTCGCGTGCGCTGGCCGCAAACGTGGTTCCGGCTTCAGTGAGGACCAGGTGGTGCGTCGAGCGATCGACGAGGCGAACTGCCAGGCTGCGCTCGAGTTGGGCGATGTGCGCGACAGCGCCGGTTGCGAGATGTGCACGTGTTGAGCGGCGCGAGTGATGTCGCCCTCGTCGGCGATCGCCAGGAAGCAGCGCAGATGGCGAAGCTCGACGGTCATACGCCCTGAGCATAACCACGGCGTGATCGGCATTTCACAACAGGTTCGCGAGTCGTCACGCTGCATCTTGTGAACCGGATCCCCCTCGTCGGCGCATCGATCGTGTCGGTGCAACTCGGCGCGGCGATCGCCTCGTCGCTGTTCCACGAGGTGGGGGCGCCGGGAACCGTCCTGCTGCGACAAGGCTTGGCGGCCGCCGTGATGATGGCGATCGCACGACCGAAGTTGCGCGGTCGGGCCGCCGGCGATTGGCGCGGTCGTGTGCGCGTTCGGTCGGTCCTGGCGGCGATGAACGTGTGCTTCTACGAGGCGGTCGAACGCCTGCCTCTCGGCATCGCAGTGACCATCGAACTGTTCGGCCCACTTGGTCTCGCCGGGTCGCTCTCGCGCAGGAGACGTGAGTTCGCCTACGTGTTGCTGGCCGCCGTCGGCGTCGTGATGCTGGGCGGGTCACACAGCGCCTCGACAGCGCGGGTGTGGCGTTCGACCTCGTCGCCGCTGCTGGATGGGCGAGCTACATCTCGCTGAGCCGTCGCACGGGTCGCCGCTTCGACGGCGTCGACGGGCTGGCCTTGGCGATGGTGGTGGCGACCATCGCTGTCGCACCGCTGGGTGTGATCACGGGTGGACGGCACTTGCTCGAGCCACACGCGCTCGTGATCGGCCTGGCGGTGGCAATGCTTTCCGCTGCCATCCCGTCTCAGCCTCGAGATCCACGCTCTTCGTGCCGTCGGACCGCGGACGTTCGGCGTGGTCATGAGCACCAGCCCGGCCGTCGCCGCGGTGATGGGCTGGCTGGTGCTCCACGAACAACTCGGGTGGCTGCAGGCTGCGGCGATCGGGTGTGTGGTCGCCGCCAGCGCCGGCACCGCCCTGGCGACCAACGTGAGCACATGAGACACGGCCGGCGAACAGCGCGGTCCATCGCTTCCTCCGGCTGCAGGCTGGCGATCGGCTCCATCACCTACTCAGACGCCGGAATTGGCCTGAAACGTTGCTTCGTTGTTCGACCACCACCTGGCTGTGAGTGTGTTGGAACCCGAGGCGCACGATGTTGCGTGCACTCGGCCCGCTCGACAGCGCAGTCACCGCGGCAAGCTCGCAACCCAGCGAGATCGCCAGCCGCAGACGATGCGCAACCAGCGCAGCCTGCACGCCGCGGCGCCGGAATTCCGGAAGGGTCGCCGCACCGCCCAGCCAGGCAACACCGTCGACTGATCTGCACGGTCCCGCAGCCGGCGGGGCGACCGTCGAGGTGGGCGAGGAACGTATGGGAATCGGGCGCCAGGAAGCTGGCCCGACCGATCTCGTCGTTGGCCACCAGCGCCGCGCCATGGTCCGCTTCGAACCCGGCGTTGAACACGTCGAGCCACGCCGCTCGATCGTCGTCACCGACGCGTTCGATGCGCACGTCGGACGTGTGCTCGGTGTGGGCCGCCGTCGGTACGAGCGGAAGAATGACCGGAACCAGCACGGGTCGAACCCGCGGCGCGAGAGCAGCCAACGTCGCTGTCGGCGCCCACGACGACAGCTCGATCATCGGTGCCAGCCGCGCTCGATGAAATACTGCTCGATCGCCTCCACGTCGGCGCCCGACAACTCCGACAGCGTCACGCCGATCGCCCGATTCACATAGGCCCGCCCCACCGCTACCAGCGCCCCATCGCCGAAGCTGATGCCGTGTGCTGCGCTGTTCGGGTCGAGCGATCGCAGCGCGGTGACCAGATCTTACTTGCAG
>CAWDUI010000014.1:0-81354 GCA_963805445.1 Ilumatobacteraceae bacterium
CCGGGTCGTGATGTCTTCGAGTGCGGTGACGTTGCCGAAGTACTTGCAGATGTTGCGCAACTCGAGCAGCGTGGCTCGGTGTTGGGGGGTTCGACTGTCTCGGTGACGGTCATCGTGCCTCCTGAGCCTTCTTGCGGATGAAGCTGTTTACCAGCACCGCCAGCAGCAGCACGCCTCCGAGGAAGGCGAAGCGGCCGTCGGAGTTCCACTTGGTGGTCTGCACACCGACGACCGATACGGCCATGATGGCCGAGCCGAGCCCGGCACCGATCACCGATCCGTAACCTCCCGTCAGCAAACAGCCACCGACGACGGCGGCAATGATGTACTCGAACTCGAGGCCGGTGCCCTGGTTGGCCTGCACCGTGCCGTACCTCAAGGCGATCAACGTTCCGGCCAGGCACCCGCACAACGAGACACAGACGAACAGACCGACCTTGACCTGGTTGGCGGGCACACCGACGGAACGAGCCGCATCCTTGTTGCCACCAACCGCGAAGATCCAGTTGCCCCAGCGGGTCTTGACCAGCACATACGAACCGATGGCCTCCACGAGCAGCCACCACACGACCGTCTCGCGCAACACGTTCTGCCCGACGCTGCCGCCGGCCGCCTTGACCTCCGCGGCGTGCTTGGGGGTGAGGTTCGACCACACCAAACGAATGATCAAGCCGACGAACGCCAGGATGAACCCGCCGAGCTGCAGGCGTTTGCCCAGCCGATCGGCGTCGGCGTCAGCATGATCGCGTGTATCCATGAAGAATTCGAGCAGGGTGTTGGCCGTGAGGACCATTGCGCCGATCATCATCGCCCCGAACATGCCGGTGCGGAAGCGCACGGTATCGGAGTCCGCTGGATCAGGAATGCCAGCGCCACGACGGCAAGCGGCGCGAGCAGGCCGATGATCAGTTGCCACCGCTTGTTGCTCTTGCCGGCGATGCCGCGGGCGAGCAGCAGATAGGTCAGCCCAGCGCCGCTGAGCAACAACATGCCGATCGCTCGAAGCGCCTGCACGGTGGTGAGTTGCAAGAAGCAGATCACCATCGCCATCACCAGCAGGCCGGAATACACCGCGAACACGCCCAGCTTGCCGAACGCTCCGGCGGTGCGCTCCTTGCGCTCGCGGAGTTCCGGGAGCGCGACTCGAATTGCCAACCCGATCCCGATGATGGCGGCGATGCCGGCGATGACCGGCCGCAGGCCGTCCGCCGTCCAACTGAGAATGGCTTCGCTCTGGTGCCGATCGAACGGGATCGGTGTGAGACAGGCCAACACGATGAGCCCGACCCCGAGCAGCAGGCGACGGGAAGCCTCAGGAGGCAGCGAGTCGGATCCCGCTCTGGTGCTGCGGCCCTTCCATCGGGCCTGGCCGGCACCGACGATCGCCAGCACGAGTCCCACACCGGCAATTGCGGTGAACAGCACGTTCTCGCCCACGCCGTCGGTGCGCAGGAGACCCACGAACCCGGCAACGGCGGCGACGATTCCAATCACCGTCAGACCGAGGCCCGTGGGGTTGACCGCGGCTCGGCGGATGAACGATTGCTCGAGCAGGCCGTAGATGAATGCCGCACTCCCGACGAAGACCAGCCCGAGGAACACCTTGTCGCGCCCGCTG
The DNA here is from genome assembly GCA_963805445.1 of Ilumatobacteraceae bacterium. Taxonomy (GTDB): domain Bacteria; phylum Actinomycetota; class Acidimicrobiia; order Acidimicrobiales; family Ilumatobacteraceae; genus JAENVT01. The sequence continues at coordinate 1,619 of CAWDUI010000014.1, forward strand.
AACTCGGTGAACCTCCACTCGTGGGCGATCCAGTCCTTGAAGAACTTGGCCCCCTTCTGCTCGGTGATCTTGTCGACCTGAACCTTGCCGACCAGGCGTTTGGAGATCACCAGCATCACGCCGCGTAGGGTGAAGAAGGACGCGAGCGTGACGATGAAGCTGGGCAGCCCGGTTCTGTTGACCATGAATCCGTTGAACCAGCCCACCGCCGCTGCCGCAAGAAATGCCGATCCGATGGCCCAGCCGATGTTGATGCCGCTGCCCATGAAGAAGCGCGACACCAGGCCGATCTGAATCGCCGTTGCACCGGTCATGACGCCCGACGACAGGTCGAACTCTCCGCCGATCATCAGCAGCGCAACCGCCGCGGCCATGATGCCGGTCGGGGCGGCGACGTCGAGCCAGTTGAGCGTCGTGTCGGCCTCACCGAACGTCTGGCCGTTCCCCCAGAAGAACGTCCACACGATGACGGCACCGATCAGGGCGCCGATCTCGGGTGAGATGAGCCAGCGGCGCATCGGGCCCCGGTGAGAGATTCGTTCGTCGAGCGGAACTGGCGGTGGCTCTGCAACCGGTTCGTCGCTGACTGATACGTCTGTCGCGGTCATGGGCCCCCCTGGCACTCGAGCGATGCGTCCTCGTAAAGCTATGCGATGTAGAGACGCCGACCGAAGTAGACGGGTGTCACTTCGATCGGCGTGAGGTGTGGCGGGCGCCTCACGGCGCCCGCCACCTCTGTCAAATTGCTGTCTGTCCTAGCGGGTGCCAGCGTCGACGAGCTTGGAAACGGCGTCGGCGTTGTCCTTGGTCACGAAGCCAGGACCGGTGTTGATCGGCAAGCCGCCGCCCAGGGTGTTCTGGTTGGTGACGTTGAGGTACAACGCGACCACCGAGATGTAGCCCTGCAGGTACTGCTGCTGGTCGATGGTGAACAGCACGTCGCCGGCGGCGATGTCCTTCAACAGGTCAGGCGACAGGTCGACGCCACCGACGGTGACGGTGCGGCCCAGTTCCTTCACCGCTGCTGCGGCATCGTGGGCGATGACCGGACCGGTGCCGAACACGGCGTCGATCGAGGGATCGCTGTCGATTGCAGCCTTCATGTCGGCCTGCTGCTTGCCAGAGGCATCACCCGACGTCGTGATCGGCGTCAGGAACGTGCCCTTGAAGGTGCTCTTGGCACCATCGCAGCGTGCGTCGAGACCGGTGTTGGTCTGTTCCTGCTTGGCGCAGAGCAGCACCTTGGCGCCGGCTTCGTTGAACTTCTCGCCTGCACCGGCACCGGCCGTGAACTCGTCCTGGCCGATGTGGGTGAACGCACCGAACTCCTTGTACAGGTCAGAACCCGAGTTGGTCGTGACCAGCGGGATACCGGCATCGACGGCGGCCTTCACGGCGTCCTTGACGGCACTGGGGTCGGCGAGCGACACGGCAAGACCGTCAACGCCGTCGGCGACTGCCTGGTTGATCATGGCTGCCTGGTCGGTACCGGTGTTGTTCGAACCCTGGTACTTCACCGTGATGCCGAGCGTCTTGCCGGCGTCTTCTGCGCCCTTCTGGAACACGGACCAGAACACGCCACCATCACCGTGGGTGATGACCGCAATCGTGATGTCCTGACCTGAGGTCACATCGACAGTGTCGGCAGAAGCCGTGTCGGGTGCCGCGGTGTCGCCAGACGCTGTGTCTGCGGTAGCAGCACTTGTTGCCGAAGCATTGGTGCCGGGAGCGGCTGTGCTCGTTGTGTTTTTGTCGCTGCCGCAGGCAGTCGCCACCAAGGCGAGTGCTGCAAGCGATGCGAAGACGTAACGGGTCTTCTTCATGTGTTCTTCTTTCCCCCTCTAGGAGTGATGGTGTGCACCGGAAAACCGGTTGGTTCCACTGCCCGGATTACCCAGCCAGCGACTTCAGGTACTCGATGCTCTGGCGAACACCGTGCACCGGACCCTGGCCGAGAGGCGGTTCGCCGTCGACCAGTGCCACATCTTGTTCCAATACGTACCAGCCGGCGTAGCCGGACTGTTCGAGCGTCCGCACCGTAGCAGCGATCGGCGCATCGCCGGAACCCGCTGACGGGAACAGCCCGTGCTGGATCGCGCCCATCCAATCGAACTCTCCGGCGCGGAATCGCGCCGAGATCGACCGGTCGACATCTTTGATGTGGACCAGGCCGACACGGTCGCCGTGCTGCTCGGCAATCGCCACGTCGTCGGCATCGCCGATGAAGAGGTGACCCGTGTCGAGGCAGAACAGCGAGGAGGAGTTGTTCAAGAATCGCTCGAACTCGTCGGCCGTTTCGATCAGGGTGTTGACGTGCGGATGCACCACTTGGGTGAGGCCGTATTGGGCGCACACCTTCTCCGTCTCGACCAGCCCCTCGAACAACGCGGACCATTCACTCGCGTCGAGCGTCGGCCGATCCCACGACTCCATGCTGGAGATCACCGCGGCGACGAAGTAGGTGCCCCCTGCACCAGACAGCGTGGCGGCCGCGGCGTGGGCGGCCTCGAGCGAACCGGGATGGCTGGTTCCGTGGTGCAGGACGAGGGGGACGAAGCCCCCGAGGATCGACATGCCGTACCGATCGAGCAACGATCGCAACGTGGCGGTGTCATCGGGGAGCCAACCCAATGCGCCGAGCTCTGTCGAGGTGATCCCGAGTTCCGCCATCTCGCCGAGCACCCTCTCGGGTGACATCTGCAGGCCCCAGCCGGGAACCTCGCAGATTCCCCATGAGATAGGTGCTGCGGCAATGCGGTCGATCATTCGGTCCCCTCGATCAGTTAGAGCGCTCCAACTGTAGACGTCTCAGCGGCGGTGTCAAGTGAACTAGGTTGGCCTCGGTGTCGAACACACGACGAAACCATGCCCCGACACTGGAGGACGTGGCCCAGATCGCCGGCGTTTCACGCGCCTTGGTGTCGTTGGTGATGCGCGACTCGCCACACGTCAGCACCGAATCGCGAAAGCGAGTGTCCGACGCGGCGACCAAGCTCGGGTACCGGCCGAACCTGATGGCCCGCAACCTCGCATCGCGCAAGACGATGACGATCGGCGTACTGCTGAACGATCTGCACAACCCCTGGTTCGCCGAGGTCACCGACGGCATCCACGCCTCGGCCGAACGCCACGGTTACCAGCTCATCCTGGCCAGCGGCCGCCGCAGCCCCCGGCTGGAGTCGCGGGCACTCGACACGTTCCTGGCCTCGCGCGTCGATGGGATCATCGTCGCCGGGTGCCGTCTACCTGCAGCCCGGCTCGCTGCCGTGGGCGATGAGGTGCCGCTCGTCTCGGTGGGCCGGACGTTCAGCAAGCTCGGCATCGGCTCGGTGACAACCGACGACGCCGACGGAGCACGGATGGCGGTCGAGCACCTGTACGAACTGGGGCATCGGCGAATCGCCCACATCGATGGCGGCAAAGGCGCCGGCGCGGCTCCCCGCCGGACGGGCTATCTCCGCACCATGCGCATGTTGGGTCTGGCGGACAGCGCCCAGGTCATCAGCGGTGACTTCACCGAGGAGGCCGGAGCCCACGGCGCGCAGCGTCTGTTGCGTGCAGCGGTGATGCCGACGGCCATCTTCACCGCCAACGATCTGTCCGCCGTCGGCGCGATCGACGTGGTCGAGCGGGCCGGATTGGTCGTGCCCGACGATGTCGCGGTGGTCGGGTTCGACAACACCTCACTCGCCGCGTTGAACCACATCGGATTGACCACGATCGATCAGCCGCGGCGCGAGATGGGGGCGGCCGCGGCAGCGATGCTGATCAACACGATGAACGATCACGGGGAGTTGTCCGTCATCGTGATGTCGCCGAGCCTGGTCGTCCGGCGCACGACGGGCCGCAGCCGCGACTGATCGGGTCAGTGCAGTTCGGTCATCAACGCTGCGCCGACCGCCCCGGCGCGCTCGCCCAGCGAGGCGAACACCAGCAACGGGTGCGGTCGCAGGTCGGGTGCGTACAGCAACTCCGTGAACCACTTCTGGATCGGGCCGAGGTAGAGATCGCCGGAGGCCGCCAGCCCACCACCCAGCACGAACATCTGCGGATCGAGGAGGTTGGTGAGGTTGTTGAGGCCGAGCGCCACCCAGTAGCCGAACAGGTCGATGACACCGAGCGCTTCGGCGTCGCCCTCTCGCGCCGCGGCCTGCACGTTCTCGCCGCGCACGTTGAACGGATCGCCGCCGGCCAACTGGAGTACCCGACGGAGGCGCTTGCCGATGGCCGCCTCGCGGGCCAGGCGCGCCAGACCACTCCCCGACGCATAGCGCTCCCAGCATCCGCGCCTCCCGCACGGGCAGGGTAGACCGTCGGGATCGACCACCATGTGTCCGATCTCGCCGGTGAACCCGTTGGCCCCGCGGATCAAGCACCCACCGGCGATCACTCCCCCGCCGATGCCCGTGCCCAAGGTGACCATGACCATGTCGGTGGCCCCCTTGGCGACTCCGACCTGCCACTCGGCAGCCGCCGCGCACGTCGCGTCGTTGCCGACCTCGACCTGGAAACCGAGCCGCTCCGAGAGCATGCGCCCGACCTCGAAGTCGGTGATGTCGATGAGGTTGGGCGATGCCTTGATCACGCCCGATCGGGTCACCATGCCGGGAACCCCGATCCCGAGCGAGTCGGTCACCCCGAGCGCGCCGGCCAATTCGGCGAGCGTGTCGACGAAGGCCTCCGTGCCAGGCGGCGTCGGTCGGCGTTGTTCTTCGATCACCTCACCGTTCTCGCCGAGCACGACTCCCAGACACTTGGTGCCCCCGACGTCGATGCCGATTCGGCGACGGCTCACGATTCGGCGCGAACCTTGAGCTCGCGCACGGTGTTGAGGATGCGCACCTCGGCACGGCGCTTGACGAAGCCGGGCAACGGTACGACGAGGTCGATGATCAGGTCGTAGCGCACCTCCGTACCCCCATCGGTCGTCGGCGAGAAGTGGTAGGCCCCGTCGATGGTGCGCATGATGTCGCCGCGCAGCATGCTCCAGGCCAGCACTGCCGGCGCATCGCTGTAGTCGTAGCTCAAGGTGTAGTGCGTGCTGCGCCCGAGTGCTGACGCCGCGGAACTCGACCTCGGTCGGGCGCCCTTGCTCGTCGCGCGCCCTGATGACGACGTCCTTCACGTCCTTCGCCCACTCCGGGTAGCGCTCGAGATCGGTCGCGATCGCCCACACGCGATCTGGTGGGGCCGCAATCGTGGTGGTCTGTGACGCCGTTTCAGCCATTGCTCTGTTCTAGTCGATCTCGTGATCTCTCGGTGACACCGCTCGGCCCACTCGAGGACCATAGGAACCGTGCTGGGCAGCCCACATCCCATTCATGCCGACACCGAACATCGGCACCAGCACCCCGAATGCGAGAGCATTGAGCTGGCCTTTGTCGAGCCCGACCACGCCGATCCAGGCCCCGCAGATCGCCGCCACGACCTGTACGGCGAGTGACAGCGACATCGTCCGACCGACCACCTTCGGGGCGGTGCCGCCGGTCAGCAGGTAGAGGTTGGCGACGCCGACCTCCTCGACGCGCGAGCGGTCCAGCGCCCGCGTGTACGCCCACAACGTGGTGACGACGCCGATCGCGAAGAGCGCCATCGAGACGCCGCCGATGAGGAACTGTGCGAAGCGGTGTGTTCGCAATGGCACCGCAACGGCGAGCGCCACGAGGAACACCGCTGTCCCGGCCAGATCGAGTCGAACGACTCGCCCGCCCGGTGCTGTGGTGTGGTCGTTCATCGCCTCCGAGCCCTCATCTCGTTGATCATCATGGCAGGGCGTTCAGGGCCACGCCCAGCCGCTCGGCAAGCCCTTCGTACGAAAACTCCTCGACCGCCGCGAAGCCTTCCGGCTCGTCCCATCCGGGCCCGCAGGTCGGGGTCGTCGAGCAGCCTCTCGAAGGCACGCGCCACCTCGCGGGCGTCGTCCGCGTGACGGATCATCACACCGGTCACGCCGTCGACCACGGCATCTTCGGCGCCACCCGAGTCTCCGGCGACCTGCGGCACCTCGCACGCCGCGGCCTCGAGGAACACGATGCCGAAACCTTCCTGCTCGAGGCCGCCCCATCGGTTGCGACACAGCATCGTGTACACATCGGCGCAGCCATACAGCGCGGGAAGGTCGTCGTTGCCGACGCGACCGAGGAACCGCACCGGAGCGCCGAGTTCGCCGGCCAGCTTGCGCAGCCGTTGCTCGTCGCGCCCACTGCCGGAGATCGCCAAGACGAGGTCGGGGCGCGACGGTCCCAGGATCGCCGCGGCCCGAATCGCAGTGTCGAAGCCCTTCCGCGGAACGAGTCGGCTGATGCCGACGATCACCTCGGCCTCCTCCGGCAGGCCGAATCGATCTCTGGCCGATGCCCGCTCCTCGTCGGTCAGGGGGCGGAACCGCGCCGTGTCGACTCCTGGCGGAACGATGGTGATCGGCAGGCTACGACCCGCGGCGCGCTCGGCCTCACGAGCCGGGTAGCTCCCCGCTGCGACAACGTGTCGGGCACCACGCAGCACATAGGCCAGCGACTGCTTCGTGCCCGGCAACCGGCCGGGAACGGTGACCTCCGCGCCGTGCAACACCACGTCGTAGGGCAGGCTCAGTGACGGCCCGACGAGGCCGAGCGGTAGTGCAGGATCGAGCACCACGAGATCGGCTCCGACCCGCTTCGCCATCTCGTTGATGTGCGAGACCATCCACGGGTGCGGCAACAGCACCGGCTCGCGTGTGCGTTCGATGTGGAAGGGCTGCGCCGCGTCGAATGCCGCCGCGCCGTCGTACGGGCTCGTCAAGACAGCGAACGACTGAGGAGGCAAGCGACGCCACCACTCCCACAACAGCGACTGGATGCCACCGATCTTGGGCGGGAAGTCGTTGGTGACGAGAAGGTGCTTCATGCCGGTGCAGCCAGTTCGTCCATGACCAACGGGTCGGCGTCGTTGGCCGGAAGCAGAGAACCGAGCCCCAGACGTCGAGCCGCCCACACCGCGTGTACGCGGAGGACCGGATCGGCATGCGCGAGGTACTCGCGCGACGCATCGACGAACATCCGCGTCGCCTGCGTGACCGACGTTGCCGAGTGCTACGAGTGCGTTCCGCCGAACCCATTTCGGATCGCGATCCGCCACGTACCACCGGCCCCACCGCGCCAACAGTTCCGCGTCGTCGGCGTCGAGGACCTCGATCAGCGGCACCCACGGCTCGATCTCCAGCGGCGGCGCGTAATGCTTCGTCGCGAACCGCACCGTCGGTGGGCACACGGTCTGGCAGTCGTCGCAACCGTAGATGCGATCTCCGATCGCGGCTCGCCATCGCCGATCCATCACACCCGGCTTCTGCAGGACCCAGGCAAGGCAGCGGCCGGCATCGATCACCCCGGAGGCGATGATCGCCCCAGTCGGACACGCCTCGAGGCACCGTCGACATGACCCGCAGCCGTCGGCGACCGGCGACTTCGAGATGGGCAACGGCGCAGTGGTGATCACGCACCCGAGGACGAACCAGCTCCCGGCACCGGGGAGCAAGATGTTGGCGTTCTTGCCGAACCATCCGATACCGGCCTCATAGGCGACTTCACGGTCGACGATCGAGTTGTCGTCGGCGAACGCCACCGCCCGAAAGCCATCTCGTCGCAACGCGGCGGCAACGGCACGCAGCCCGACTCGCAGCGGCGCGTAGTGGTCTGCCCATGCATACCGGGCCACTCTCCCCTGCGCCCCGGGCGGCGCCGGCTGCGCCTCGGTGTAGTACGACCGGGCACCGACCAGCACGGCGCGTGCTCCAGCGACGGCACGCTGTGGATCCGTGGAGCGCTGGGGATTCTTGTAGGTGAACTGCAGGCCGTCGTGCAGACCGGCGGCCTTGCGACGGATCAGCTCTCCCCTGGCCCGCTCCAGTGTTCCGGCCCCGCACACGCCGACGTGCGAGATGTCGTGTTGGCGGGCGAGCCGGACCAGTTGATCGACGTACGCGGCGTCAACAGAAGGCGGCGACGGCGTCGGTCTCACTGTGACGCAGCGTAGGCATCATTCCTGCACGCACCAGCAAACGCACCACCCGCATCTCCTCGTCGTCGAGCGCCACGGACTCGAACGTGGCTGGTGAGAGCACGTGAGTCACCACGCAATCGGCGCACGTTGCGGTTGCCCGCATGCAGCACGTGTCGCACGAGATGATCAATGAAGTCGTGTTGGGTTCCATGTTGTCCTTGCCCTGTTGGTTGCGGGTCGGTCTCCACCTGCGGCCATCATCGCAAAGGGGTGTGACAGCCCCCGGGGGAACGGTTCTCCTCAGCGACGAAGCAGCGTGAGGAAGTCGTCGGACGACACGGTGTTCGCCCCAGCGGCCGTGACGTCGGTGACGATCTCCCGATCATTGGTCACGACCACCACCGGCTTGGCGAGGTCGATCGCGGCGACCTCGGCGCGCAGCACGTCGTCAGCGGAAACACCTGCCGGCGAGTACACGATGCGCAGCTTGCGCCGTGTCACCGCATGTGCGCCTTCGATCGTGGCGCCGTCGAAGACGATCGTCATCGCCAAGTTCCATCGCTTGGCCAGGTTCTCGGCGGCGACGGTGCACTGGTCGCGCTGATGGTCGAGATCGAGCGAAGGCCAGCCCAACATGGCGACGTTGTAGCCGTCGACCAGTGTGCGAGCACCCTTGGTTCGCAGCAGCACCTCGGCGGCCTCGACGGTTCCGGCCAGCACCCCACCTGGCAGCCGGATCGGCTTTCGTCGAGCCCGTGGCGCGCGCCCCCGTTTCAACGGGACGTCGTCGGTTGCACCGTCTGCCCGGGCAAGCTCGCCCAACGCATCGGTCAGCAGCGCGGCGAGGTCGCTCGACCGCGGCAACCGCGCCGTCGAGCAGGTGGCGCACGGCCGTCGTGTCGATGGCCACCGGCGCAGGCTGACCAGCCGCAGCGGAGGCGCGGCGCATCGTCGCCAGCTCCGACTCGGCCTTGGCGAGTGTCTGCGCGGTCGCGTGCTCGATGCGCTGAGCATCTCGGAGCCGTGCCCGCACCTCGGCGAGCTCGGCTTTCAGGCGATCGAGTTCGCCCGCCAACGCCACCTTGCCGGCCCGTTCGCGCTCCAACTCAGCCGTCACGGAGAGCAACTCGGCGCGGCCGCGTGCCGCTGCCTCCTGCGCCGCCAGGCGGCGACGCTCCTCGCGTCGCAACGCCGCCTGATCGTCGACAGCCTTCTCGGGAATCAGTTCGAGAATCGCCGACTCCCAGCCTTCCGGCCGCGACAACCACAGCACACCGACCTCGTCGACCAGATCCGCCGTCGCCACCGAGGCCAAACGCCCGCGGAACGCGTCATCGCCGTCGACGGCCGCACGGACTTCGGTGAGCGCGGCCGCCGGGAGCTTGTGAAAGCGCAGGAACCGCTTGAGGCCCGGCGGGAAGGGCAACTGCGGGCGCAGCTTCAGACCCGCGGCGGCAATTCCGACGGCCAGCTCGAGCGCTGGTCGCAGCGCCTCATCAGGAACCTCGTCGCCCACCTCGACTCGGGGTTCGGCGCTCACTCCGACCACTGTACCGATCGCCGTTTCGCTGTGCGCGTAGTAGACACATTGGCACTGACCTGCGAGTTCGCACTGCCGGATGACGAGTGAATTGCAGCCACCCGCCGGGAAGATTGCTCCCAGCCCGACGTCTGTTTGCAAGGACCGGTGGACCGGCCGTCCGAGTGCTCCAGCGAGGCCTCCCGTCTCCGCACTGATCGCCCGCTCTGTGCGCAGTCACCCACGCCACACGGTCAGTGTCAGCTCCTGGAACGACTGTCGGTTACCGGGCTGACACAGAAGTCGGGCATCGGTCGGCCAAATCGCCACCACGAATCGAACGCTTGTTCTTGACGCCGAACACCCGTTCGTGCTGGACTGTTGCGATGCGAACAGCAGCCGGCGGGCAGCGGTCCTTCGACGATCTGGGCACCCCGTTGGCCGACGTCACGTTCTGCGTGCTCGACATCGAGACCACCGGCGGTGATCGTCACAGCGATCTCATCACCGAGATCGGCATGGTCAAGATCCGCGCCGGCGAATGCCTCGGCACCCTGCAAACACTCGTCAACCCGGGTCGGGCCATCCCGCCGCTGATCACGGTGCTCACGGGCATCACCGAGTCGATGGTGGTGCGCGCTCCGGCAATCGAGGCGGTCCTCCCGTCGATGGTCGAGTTCCTCGGCGACGCGGTCGTGGTCGGGCACAACGTCGGCTTCGACATGGCCTTCATCAACGCTGCACTCACCCGTCGGGGCGATCCGGAGATCGTCAACCCGGTCATCGACACGCTGCCGCTGGCGCGCCGACTCGATCCGCGACGAGGTGCCCGACTGTCGTCTCGGCACCCTCGCCGCGCGGTTCCGCCTCGATCATCGCCCGTCGCACCGCGCTCTCGACGATGCGTTGGCCACCACCGACCTCTTGCACTTCCTCCTCGAGCGCGCAGCCGGGCTCGGGGTGCTCGGGCTCGACGATCTCATCTCGCTGCCCCGCATCGGCGCGCACCCTCAGGCCGCCAAGTTGCGCATGACCACCGGCCTGCCGCGCACCCCCGGGGTGTATCTGTTCCGGGGCGCCAACGACACGGTCCTCTACGTGGGCAAGGCCACCAACCTTCGTCAACGTGTTCGTAGCTACTTCGGCAGCGACGATCGGCGCAAGATCGGAACGTTGCTGCGCGAGGCTCAGCGCGTCTCGTACATCACGACGCCCAACGTGTTGACCGCCGAGGTGCTCGAGTTGCGATATCTCCAGCAACTCGCGCCGCGGTACAACCGCGTCGGTACCTCGCCGCAGAAGTATCGGTACGTGCGCCTGAGCACCGACGAAGCCTGGCCGCGGCTCTCGGTGGTCAACGACGCAACCGGCGCCGGTGTGCATCTCGGCCCGCTGCCGTCGAAGGCCAATGCCGACGCAGTGGTCGAAGCCCTGCAATCGGTCTTCCCGCTCCGGCGGTGCACCACGAGGCTCGGCCGGGGCTTCCAGCCGCAGCCCGCCGCGATCACCTGTACGCCGGCCCAGCTCGGCGTCGCCATGTGTCCGTGCGCCGGGGCCGCCGACGCAACCAGCTACGCCACCGTCGTTGCCAAGACCGTGCAGGCCATGACGACCTCACCCGATCTCGTGATCGCTGCGCTCCAGGCCCGATTGGCCGTGCTGTCGGCCGCCCGACGGTACGAGGAGGCGGCCCAGGTACGCGATCGGGCGATGGCGTTCTCGCAGGCAATGCGGCGCAGACGGTTGACGGATCGACTCCGCCAGGCCGGCGACGTGGGCGTGCAGATCGACGGCACCGTGCTCCACGTGCGCGACGGTGTGCTCGTCGGCACCGCCCAGGACGGGCAGATGGAGATCGGGTTGGAGTTGCCGGCTCCGGAAGTGCCGGTCTTCACCGCATTGCTGCCCCGTGGCGTCATCGACGAGGTGCTGTGCCTGGCTCGGGCCTTCGACCGCATGGCCGACAAGGTCACCGTGCTGTGGTGCGACGGCCAGTGGCAGTGGCCGATCAGCGAGGTGCCCGAAGTGGTCGGCCGCACGTCTCAGCTTCAGTCGGCCGGTCAGCCATCCGCCGACCGTGCGGCGTAGCGCGCGCGGTCAGTCGTCCGGCTCGATGACGGCGCCCTCGTGATCGATCCGCAGCACCTTGGTGTGGCCGTCGTCGGGCATCTGCGCGGCCACTTCATCGGCATCGTCGTACGGACACATGGCTGCAACCGTCGGCCCGGAGCCCGACAACCACGAGCACCACGCGCCTGCATCCAGGGCCGTCTGCAGGGCTGTCCGCGACGGTGCGGCGGCGGCCAAGCGACGGTCCTGGTGCAGCCGGTCCTGCGTGGCCGCTCGCAGCGCGCCGATGTCGCCGGCCGCCAGCGCCGCCACCAGCAGGGCGGTGCGACCGATGTTGAACACCGCATCGCTGAGGGCGACCTCAGTGCGGAGCTTGGTGCGCGACTCGTCGGTCGACGTCGTGAACGATGGGATCCACACCACGACAGCCGGGTCGAACGCCAAGGGAATGCGCACAGCACGTCCGTCGGCGGTGGCCACGATGCCACCGAACAGAGACGCAGCAACGTTGTCGGCGTGCCCTTCGAGCTCGGTCGCCAAGGCCAACATGGTCGCCAGCTCGGCAGCCAATCGGTCGGGGTCGCTGCCATGACGCTGCGCGTGCGCGGCGACGACACCGGCCACCCGGACAGCACCGCTGAACCCGAGACCACGACCAACGGGTATCGGAGAACAGACCCAGAGGTCGCCCTCGCCTCCGGCGCGCCGGAACGCAACCCCCGCAGGGTGGTGCTGATCGATCCGTTGCGCGCCGGGCGGCACATCGCCATCGATCACGCCGGCCTCGGCGTGCATCGACAGTGCCATGCCCAGCGTGTCGAACCCGGGCCCCAGATTTGCCGACGATGCCGGCACGCGGACGATCACGATTCGTCAGACCGCGAATCGGCTTCGATGGCCTGAGATTTGTGGATCCATCGATCGAGAATTCCTGCCGCGTGACCTTCGTCGATCGACGATGTGGCGATGATCACCGCTTCCTCCAGCGAGTCGGCGACACCGGCGACCACCAGGCCGGCAGCTGCGTTGAGCACGACGATGTTGCGATGCGCGCCATGCTCGCCTTTCAACACCCTCCGCACGACCTCGGCGTTCTGCGGTGGGGTGCCGCCAACCAGCTCGTCGGGGATCGCCGGCGCAAACCCGAGAGCGATGGGGTCGACCGTGAACGTGCGGACGTTGTCGTCGTCGAGCGCCAGCACCGTCGAGGTGCCAGTCGTGGTCAGCTCGTCGAGCCCGCCGCCATGGACAACCCAGGCGCGCTCGGAGCCGTGCAGTCGCAACGAGGCCAGCATCCGTTCGGCGACCGCGGGGTTGGCGACACCGATCAACTGCCGGCGCACACGACCGGGGTTGGCCATCGGTCCGAGGATGTTGAACACCGTGGCGATGCCGATCTCGCGGCGACTCGGCGCGGCAAATCGAAATGCGGGGTGGAACTTCGGCGCCAGGCAGAATCCGATCCCCACTTCTTCGACGCATCGCAGCACGCCCTGCGGCGTGAGCTCGATCGCGACCCCGAGTTCCTCGAGCACGTCGGCCGCGCCGCACTGCGACGACGACGCACGCGCGCCGTGCTTGCACACCGGTACACCGGCTCCGGCCACGACGATGGCAGCCATGGTGCTGACGTTGATCGAATGGCTGCGATCGCCTCCGGTGCCGACGATGTCGACGGCCCGCGAACGCATCTCCTCGCTGAGCGGCACCAACGACGCGGCGTCGAGGACCGCGTCGAGCAAGCCGCTGAGCTCCTCGGGCGTTTCGCCTTTGGCCCTGAGCGCAACGACGAAGCCGATCAGCTGCGCTGGGGTGGCGTCGCCCGACAAGATGGTGCCCATGGCCGCCCTGGCGTGCGAGGCGGGTAGGTCGCGACCTTCGACCAGTTCGGTCAGGAGCGCGGGCCAACCGCCCAGCTCGTCGAATTCGCTCATCTGTTCAGGCTATGCGGTGCGGCGACGTTGGCGGATCATCCGTCTCCGCTCCCGCTCCGTCGCCCCACCCCAAATTCCCGATTTCTCCCGTGCCTGCAGTGCATGTTCAAGGCAGGCGATGCGCACATCGCAGCCCGCGCACACGGACTTGGCCTCCAATGCCAGGTCGTCGTCGTCCGGGTAGAACATGCTTGCCTCTAGACCCCGGCACGCCCCCAATTCTCGCCATACGATCTCTTTGACCGACACGACTGATGCCTCTCTTGAGTTTGGCCCCGCTGACGGTAGATCACCGGTTCAGCGCGCCCGAATCTAGGTTCACTTGGGTCGCCTTGACCAGACCTTCTTGCAGATTTTCTCAGGACTGTAGGACCTTCTGCGTCCTTACCGACCGCTGAGGTCGTCCAATAGTTCACTCACGGTGGTGGAAGCCAGTTCTGTCTCCTCGCGGTACTGCGGATGATCGATCATCAGCACTGCGCCATCCCCGAACGCTGCGCGCTGCTGCGCATCGAACGCAAAGGTGATGTAGTGCACCGCAGCGGTCACGTCGACGCGGGTCAACTGCGTGGCGTGTTGAACGTCGACGGCACCGCGTACCTGCTGGCCGTCGGGGAGGCGCATCACCACGGACCGCTCGATGCCGACCAGGCGTGGGAGCCACTCGCGGATCGCCTCGTCGGAGGTCAGTTCGATGAACAACGTGGCGCACAGCTGGCCGATCTCCGGGATCAGCGGGTTGTACGCGTCGAGCTCGTCCTGGATGCCCTGGTCGGTGGTGATCCCCTCGACCCGGGCCATCTCTTGAATCTGGAATCGAATGGTTTGGCGGCTCTCGAAGGCCACGCTGACGATGGTGCCGACTGCGACCCGGCGACGCCGGCGCAACTCGATCATCTCCGCTCTGAATGCATCGCGAGTGCGCTCGTACTCACGAGTGTCGGCGATGTCGCCGACCGTCAACTTGCGACTGGAAAAGCTGTTCAACGCTGCAGCGGCTCTTCGCTGATGCCGTAGGCGCGGGCGATCAGCTGTAGAGGGTGCAGGGGCTGGCGACCGGTCTGCTCGGTGATCGCCGTGTTGGCCAGATGGCAGTCGCCGGCGATCACCTCACCGTCGGCGCGGCGGATCTGATCCGCCAACTTCGTGGCGATCGGCACACTGATGCCCGTGTTCTCGGCGCGCAACCCCCACATGCCGTCGATGCCGCTGCACTGCTGCACCAGGGTGACCTTGGCGCCGGTGAGCTTGATCAGGTCGCGGCTCTTCAGTCCAACGTTCTGAGCCTTCAGGTGGCATGGAGTGTGGTACGTGACCGTGACGGGCACGTCGCCCTCGAAGTTGGTGTCGAGCGACGTGCCGGCGCCCTTGTGCACCTTCATCAGGTACTCGGCGGCGTCGTAGGTGTGCTCGGCCACGAGCGCGGCATCGGGGCCGCCGACATAGGCGATGTAGTCCTTCTTCAACACGTAGCCACATGTCGGTTGGGGCACGACGATGTCGTTGCCGCGCCGCACCGATGCCGCCAGCGCCCGCACGTTCTTCTCGGCAACCTTGGTGAACTGGGCGACGTCGCCGCTGTGCAACCAGGGTGCACCGCAGCAAGTGGCGCCGTCGACCAGCGAGCACTCGATGCCGTTGCGTTCGTAGACCGCAACAAGGTCGTGACCGATCGACGGTTGCTGGTACTCGACCAGGCACGTGGGGAACACAGCGACGCGTCCCTGGCGCTTGGCGATGCGCACCGCGGGCGACGATTGAACCAGGTCGTGAACCGCTGGCGGGCGTAGGGCGGCAACAGGCGAACACTCGAGACGCCGGTGACCTTCTCCATGGCCTTGCGCACGACACCACCCTGCTTGGCACCGAGCACCTTGTTGGCCGCCGGAGCGGCAAACGTGGCCGCCTTGCCCAAGAGATCGGTATGCCCCATCACGGTGTCGGTCATCCGGTCACGAAGGCTGACCTGGCCAGTTGCGTGACGCATCGCGTCGTGGCGCAGCATCAGGCGCGGAAAGTCGATCGCCCATTCGTGGAGTGACGGGATGTACGGGCAGTTGATGTAGCACAACTTGCACTGGAAGCACTCGTCGACGACCTGGTCCTGCTGCGCCGGGGTCAGCCGCCCGGCATCTTGATCGTCGTGCCGGTCGATCATCTCGAAGAGCGTCGGGAACGAGGTGCAGAACTTGAAGCACAGCCGACAGCCGTGGCAGACGTCGAACACCCGGGTCATCTCCTGACGGACGTCTGCCTCGTCGAAATAATTCGGGTGCTTGGGGTCGTAGGTGATGGTCATGTAGAGGCGACGAGAACACTGTGCGAGCAGGGGTGCTGACGGGCATCGTACTGCCCCACAGCCACCCTCATCTCGCTCAACCGAGGCTGTCGAGACCCTGCTGGAAACGGCCGGCGTGGCTCTTCTCGGCGCGTGCGAGCGTCTCGAACCAATCGGCGACTTCGTCAAAGCCTTCGTCGCGCGCGGTCTTGGCGAAGCCCGGGTACATCTGGGTGTACTCGTAGGTCTCGCCGGCGACAGCCGACTTCAAGTTGTCGGCGGAGTCGCCGATCGGCTCGCCCGTCACCGGGTCGCCGACTTGGGCCAGGTACTCGAGGTGACCGTGCGCATGACCGGTCTCGCCTTCGGCAACCGAACGGAACAGCGCCGACGTGTCGGGGTAGCCCTCGACATCTGCCTTCTGGGCGAACCACAGGTAGCGGCGGTTGGCCTGACTCTCGCCGGCGAAGGCCTCCTTGAGGTTCTCGTGTGTCTTCGTGCCTTCGAGACTCATGTTGCTTGCTCCTTGTTACCTGTGGTCGGGGGTTGCTTGAACTGAGGCGGTGGCGTCGTGCTGGCACGTGCCGGAGAACAGCCGGCCGGGGGAAGGTCGACCGACACCATTTGCAACTCGCCGGGGGGGGGGGGGTGCCGGCGTTCGAGGTTCCGGCATGGAGACACTGTGGTTCCGCGCACGTGCTCGACTGTATTGCATGACCTGCTGATTAACAACACGTGCAGATAAGGCACCATGGCCCGCAAGGCGCGTCCCAGCAGTCTCTAGGATGAACACCGATGCCTCCTGCGACACCCTTCCGACGCGCCGACATGCTGGACAGACTGGAGAGCGAGTCGTTCGACGTCTTGGTGATCGGCGGCGGAATCACCGGCACCGGTGTTGCGCTCGATGCCGCGCGCGCGGCTTGCGCACTGCCTTGGTCGAGCGCGACGACTTCGCCTCCGGGACGTCGTCGAAGAGCTCGAAGCTGGTTCACGGCGGCCTGCGCTACCTGCAACAAGGCGAGATCCGCTTGGTGTACGAAGCCCTGCGCGAGCGCAGCGACTGTGCAAGAACGCACCACATCTCGTGAAGGTGCTGCCGTTCATGATCCCCATCCTGACCAGGGACGGCGTGGTCTCGCGCAAGATCGCCCGGGCGATGGGCTCGGCGATGTGGATGTACGACCTCACCGGCGGTTGGCGGATCGGCAAGATGCACCGCCGTCTGAAGAAGGACGCCGCGTTCACTCACCTGCCGACGATGCCGAAAGACCGCCTGGCGTCGGCATATCTGTACTTCGACGCCACGGTCGACGATGCCCGGTTGTGCCTCACCGTGGCCCGCACCGCAGCCGGCCACGGCGCCACGGTGGTCAACCGTTGCCGCGTCGTGGAACTGACCAAGAACGACGACGGTGGCGCCTCGGGTGCGGTGGTCGACGCCGGCGGGCGGCTGATCACGGTGCGTGCCAAGGTGATCGTCAACGCCGCCGGTGTGTGGTCCGACGAGGTGCGCACGCTCGACGAAGGCGCCGACCCCGACTCGATCCGACCCGCCAAGGGCGTGCACATCACCGTTCCATGGGAGAAGGTCCGCAACGACATCGCCGTCGTCATCCCGGTGCCGAAGGACAAGCGCAGCCTGTTCGTGGTGCCGTGGGGCCGTCGCGCCGATGGCACGTTCGAGCATGCATACGTCGGCACGACCGACACCGACTACACGGGATCGATCGACGACCCGCAATGCACGAAGGACGACATCAGCTACGTGCTCGCGCGCGCTCAACGCGGCCATCACGACCGGCGTGACCGAAGCCGACATCACCGGAGTCTGGGCGGGCCTGCGACCGTTGGTCAAGAGCGCGTCGTCGGGCCGTACTGCCGATCTCTCCCGGCGACACAAGGTCAATCGCAGCACGAGCAACCTGATCACGGTCACGGGCGGCAAGCTGACCACGTACCGGGAGATGGCCGAAGACACCGTCGACGAGGTCTGCGAGGTGCTCGGCGAGCGCCGCAAGTCGACGACCAAACGGTTGCCCCTGTTCGGCGCCGATGGCTACCGCCAGCCGACCGAGGCCGCGGCACACCTCGCCAACCGCTACGGATCTGCGGCCGGCAACGTCGAGGCGCTGCAGAACGCTGATGCCCGGCTGGGAGAACCGTTGGTGCCCGGTTTGCCGTACACGAAGGCCGAGGCCGTGTACGCGGCGCGGTCGGAGATGTCGGTCACCCTCGACGACGTGCTGTCACGCCGCACCCGGGCCCGGCTGTTCGATCGACCCGCAACAGTGCAGGCCGCCGAAGACGTCGCCAGGCTGATCGCCGCAGACATGGGTTGGGACGACGCTGAAGTCGAGCGTCAAGTCGTCGAGTTCCGCACCTCGTGCGCCGCGGAACAGGCGGCAGGCCAGACGTCGGAGGCCGACCTGCTCGGGGTCAATCGGTGACGGAGCCGACGGCGCCGATCGAACTGACCGGCAGCGAATCACACTTCACCGGCCCGACGCATCAACCGAGCGAGCAATTGATCGAGCGGCTGCAGGCGATCTGCGAGACCCTCACAACGACCACCGCGACCGCCGAGGCCAGCCGCGACTGGTGGCCGCTGGCCATGCACTGGTCGTTGGCCGGCAGCGTCGCCCAGCGAGCCGGTGCGGTCTGCAGGCCGACCACCAGCGAACAGGTTGCCGCGGTGTTGTCCGCGTGCGCTGCCGACGATGTGCCGGTGACGGCGGCCGGTGGTCGCAGCGGCGTGTCGGGTGCCTCGATCCCGGCGTTCGGCGGTGTCGTGTTGGATGTCACCGCGATGCAGGGGATCATCGACATCGACGCCCCGTCCGGCGTCGTCGAGGTGTGGGCGGGAACGTTCGGGCCCGAGCTCGAAACCGAGTTGCGCCAGCGATGTGCGATGACGATCGGCCATTTCCCACAGAGCTTCGACATCGCCACTGTCGGTGGATGGGTGGCCTGCCGCGGCGCCGGGCAGTACAGCACTCGTTACGGCAAGATCGACGACATGGTCATCGGCCTCGAGGTCGTGCTGGCGGATGGTTCGATCGTGCGCACCGGGCACGGCCCGGCAGCGGCGATGGGTCCGGATCTCACCCACCTCTTCCTCGGCAGCGAGGGCACACTCGGCGTGATCACTCGGGTGTGGCTGCGCACCAATCCGGTTCCCACGCACGAGCGCCGTGCCGCGTACGTGTTCGACGACTTCGAGACCGGGATCGAGGCATGCCGTTTGATCCTGCGCCGCGGTGCGACGCCGGCGGTGTTGCGTCTGTACGACGCCGTCGAGTCACAACGAGGTCACGGCGGCGACGGCACCCAATGCGTGCTGCTCGTGCTCGACGAGGGCGACATCGGTCTCGTCGAGGCAACGATCGGCGTTGTCGAGGACGAATGCGCCGCAGCAACACTCGCCTCGCCCGACCTCGTCGAGAACTGGCTGACACACCGCAACGACACCAACGCGCTACAGGCGCTGACCCGCAAGGGCTTCGTCGTCGACACGATGGAGATCGCCGCACCGTGGTCGAAGCTGGCCGCCATCTTCACCGAGGCACGCGAGGCACTGTTGGCCGTGCCGAATGCCGCGTGCCGCCAGCTGCCATCTCTCGCACAGCTACCTCGACGGGGCGTGCCTGTACTTCACCTTCGCGGCAACTCCCCCGCCCGAGCAGATCGAAGCGACCTACGTGGCGATGTGGGATGCGGGGCAACGTGCCGTGCTGGCCGCCGGCGGGAACCTGTCGCATCATCACGGCATCGGCCTCAATCGCGCACGGTTCATGGCCGAGTCGATGGGCACGTCGCTCGACGTGTTGCAAGCGATCAAGGATGCCCTCGACCCGCGGGGCATCCTCAACCCGGGCAAGCTCGGTCTGTCGTCGCCGTTCGGCGCGGTCGGCTGGCCATGAACACGCTCGACTGGAACGCCCTGCGCGCCGGAGGCAGCGTTGCGTTGGTCTTCGCCGTCCCGTTCTCCATCGCCGCTCGAATCGTCGCCGACGGTGACGGCAGCGCCGGCACGGCATCGTTGCTCAGCCTCGCGGCATTGATCGGCTTCGTGCTGGGTGCCGGAGTCGCCGCATGGGCACAGCAACTGCAGTTGCCGCTGAAGCACGGGATCATCTGCGCGGTTGGCACCTACGTCGGTGCCCAGACGGTCTTCATCATCCTGCGTGCGATCCGCGGCAACGACGTGCGTTGGCTGGCCGCGTTGTTCAACCTCACGGCGGTCGCCGTCGCCGGTTTGATCGGTGGCGCGCTGGGCAGCGCGCTGCAACGCCGCGGGTTCTACCCCTCATCGAGTAGAAGGTCATCATGAGCGTGCTCGTGATCGATGTCGGTACGTCGGGGCTTCGCGCCGCCGTCGTCGACGGTGCCGGAGCCGTCCACACGCTCGAGTACCGGGCGTTCCCACCGACGTCGCCGTTCCCCGGCCTGGTCGAGTTCGACGGGGCGGGGATGGCCGAGGCCGTGCTCGATGTCGCCGACAAATCGCTCGCTGCCGCCGGCCCGGTTGCGGCCGTTGGTATCAGCAATCAGCGAGCTTCGACGTTGGTGTGGGATCGCACGACCGGCGACCCGATCGGCCCAGGCCTCGGATGGCAGGACCTGCGTACGGTGTTCGACTGCATCACTGCCAAGGCCGAGCACGGGCTGGCACTAGCGCCCAACCAATCGGCCACCAAGGTCGCCTGGCTGCTCAACAACATCCCCGGGGCCCGCGATCGTGACCTGTGCTTCGGCACGGTCGACACATGGGTCGCGTGGGTGCTGTCGCGCGGTTCCGTCCACGTGACCGACCCGTCGAACGCGGCGGTCACCGGCTTGCTCACCGCCGACACGACCAAGTGGTCGACCGAGGCCTGTAACGCGCTCGGGGTGCCGATGGCGATGCTGCCGGTGCTCGTCGACTCGACCGGCGTGTTCGGCCACGCCAGCGCGCTGCCCGGCGAGCCGCCGCTCGCCGCGCTCGTCGGCGACCAACAAGCCAGTCTCGTCGGCCAGGGATGTGTGCGACCCGGCCTGGCGAAGATCACGTTCGGAACCGGTGGGATGCTCGATGTCTGCACCGGGCCTACGGCGCCGATGTCGGCCCGTCGAAGTGACCACGGCACGTTCCCGATCGTTGCGTGGAGCCGCGCCGGTCAGCGCACCTGGGGCGCCGAGGCGATCATGTTGTCGGCCGGCACCAACGTCGAATGGCTGCGCGACGACCTCGGAGTGATCGACACCGCGGCGCACAGCCACGATGTTGCCGCGCAATGCGAGCACACCGACGGCGTGGTCTACGTCCCGGCGCTGATGGGCCTCGGGACACCGCATTGGGATTACGGCGCTCGGGGCACGTTGCTCGGCCTGACCCGCGGGTCCGGTCGGCCACAGTTGGTGCGTGCAGTGCTCGAAGGCATCGCCCATCGCGGGGCCGACCTGCTCGAGGCCGCCGAGGCCGACTTCGGTGATTCGATCGGCGCCATTCGCGTCGATGGCGGCATGAGCCAGAACCCCACCTTCATCCAGGCGCTGGCCAATGCGACGGGTCGGCCCATCGAGGTGTCGCCGCAGACCGAGGCGACCACGATCGGTGCGGCCTACCTCGCCGGCCTCGCCGTCGGGGTCTGGGGGTCATTCGACGACATCGCCGCGGCATGGCACCCGCACGCCGTCGTCGAGCCGACCACCCCGCTCGACCGCCAGCAATGGGCCCGCGCAATCGAGCGGGCCCGCACATGGATACCAGACCTGTCCGCTCTCGACTTCTAGAATTGCTCCGCTCACCCTCGGCAAGGAAGGCTGGCGGGTGAGTATCTCGAAAGGATTTCCTCGTGGACAACGATGTGACGGAGCCCGTACCGGCCGACAGTGCTTTGCGCCGTCGACTGCTGGGCATTGGGTTGGGTGGGGCTGCGGTCTCGCTCCTCCCGTTCCTCGTGGGTCGGGCCAGCGCGACCACGACCACCGGTTCGACGTCCGACACCACGCCGGCGACCACCACCACAGCGCCGCCGAAGCGCCCGAGCACCGACGACGTCGATCTTCTCGGGTTCGCCCGCTCGGTCGAGCTGGCCGCTCGCGACCTCTACGACGTGGCCCTCGGCACCAACGCCTTCGACGCCGAGCAGCGGGCGGTGATTGCCACGATCCGCGAATCGCACGATGCTTACGCCGCGTCGATCTCGGCCATCCTCGGTCGCCTTGCTCCCCAGACGCCCAACCCGGTCGTCGAGTCGCTGTCGTCGACCTTTTCCGGCGACAAATCGAAAGTGCTCGATGCTGCATACGGCCTCGAATCCACGGCGGTGGCGACCCACACCGAGATCCTCGGCAAGTTGCAGGGAACCGATGGAGCGTCCCTGATCGCCTCGATCCTGATCGTCGAAGCTCGCCACGGCACGGTGCTGGCGTACCTCAACGGCAAGACCGGGCTCGACGATCTGCTGGTCAACGAAGAGGCCGACGCGCTGACGCCGGCGGAAGGGTGAGGCTGTGAGCCGTCACGACAACAGCCACGACGAGTTCCGTCGCGAACTGCGATCCCTGGGCGCCACCGCCGATCGCGATGCACGAGCGGCGCAGCGCGTCTACGGCCGACTGTTCGAATCCCCCGCGGCCGCGAGCGACGGCCACCGGGCTCTCTTCGGTCGCCGCGACATGCTGCGCATCGGCGGGTTCAGCGTCGCCACCGCCGCGGTCATCAGTGCGTGCGGCGAGCACGTCCGTGGCCAGATCGGTCGGGTCGGGGCAGTCCCGACGACCGTCAAGCTGCCCGATGCCGTGGTCAACAACATCACGCTGCTGCGCACGGCCTCGTCGCTCGAGCACACGGTGATCAACGTCTACAGCCAGGTCATCGGCAACACCACCCTGCTCGACCCGAAGCTGCAAGATGTGGCCAAGCGGTTCATGGACGACCACGTCGGTCACGCCAAGCTGTTCGAGAAGTTGACCAGCGAGGCCGGTGGTGAGCCGTGGACGTGCGGCAACCCGAAGATCGACGATGTGATCATCAACCCGATCATCACGCGCATCACCAAAGGCGCGGAAGCCACACCGACGTCGAAGGCGGTGGAGCCCAGCGACGATCCGCGCCGCGACGTGTTGAACTTCGCCCACGGTCTCGAGTCGCTGGCCGGAGCCACCTACCAAGCGCTGGTCGCACTGTTCTCCGAGCCGACACTCCGCCACGATGCGATGTTGGTCGGAGCCCGCGAGGCTCGGCATGCAGCACTGCTGGCGCTGACGATCAATCCCGATCGCCCGGGCGGGCTGGTCAACTTCGCCGACGCGGTCAATGCCGAGCCGGCAGCGC
The DNA here is from genome assembly GCA_963805445.1 of Ilumatobacteraceae bacterium. Classification (GTDB taxonomy): domain Bacteria; phylum Actinomycetota; class Acidimicrobiia; order Acidimicrobiales; family Ilumatobacteraceae; genus JAENVT01. The sequence goes on from CAWDUI010000014.1 coordinate 24,718, forward strand.
CGCCCACGACGATCGCACCGACCACCACGGTGCAGAACATCGCCACTCCTGCGGGCGGCACTGCGTCGAGCCCGGCTCCGCCGCAAACCGAGATCCCCAGCGTCACGGCGATTCCCGGTCAGTTCGGGGGACTCAGTGCGATTCAGATCGTCGTCGGCAAGGGCGATGAGAACGGCACGCGCCTGAAGATCAACTTGGAAACACCGAGCCTCAACTCGTTCGTCTACGAGTACATGAAGCCGAGTTGCTGAGCCGCTCGTACACTGTCGCCCGATGGTGAGTTGGCCGGGTGACCGCGGCATGGCACTTCGGTGACCATGTCGAGGAAAGTCGGGACTCCACAGGGCAGAGTGCTGGCGCGAGCCAGGTCGGGGCGACCTGACGGACAGTGCAACAGAGAGAGACCGCCGATGGACCAGTTCGCTGGTCACAGGTAAGGGTGCAACGGTGCGGTAAGAGCGCACCAGCGTGCAGGGCGACCTGTACGGCTGGCAAACCCCATTCGGAGCAAGGCCAAGCAGAGAGGATGGGCTGCCCGTCCAGCCGGTTCGCCGGCTACCTCTCGGGTAGGCCGCCTAGAGGGATGGTCACCGGCGTGAAAGCGTCACAGAATCCCGCTTACAGGCCGACTCACCGTCACCACCTGCTTCGACGAGTTGATATACTGCCTCTGAGCAGGTCTTTTACGTGTTATTCTGTGTCAGGCTGTGACAGGCTGTACCACCTGGTAGTCCTCAATTCTGAGGACTTTTTGAGGACCTGAGGACTGATTGAGGACTAAACGGGACCGAATCGGGGGCCTCGAGGAGGGCAGATGGCGAGCATCGACAAGCGTGCGAACGGCGGGTACCGCGCTCGCTGGCGGGAGCACCCCGGCGGTCCGCAGCAGACGCGCCAGTTCGCTCGGAAGGTCGACGCGGTGCGATTCCTCGACGGCATCCGAGGCGACATCGCCCACGGCCTCTATGTCGACCCAAACGGCGGCCGCACGCCGTTCCAGGAGTACGCAGAGAGGTGGCGAGCGGGTCAGCTCCATCGTCCGTCGACCGCAACCCAGGCCGAGACGTACCTCCGGGTGCACGCCTACCCCACCCTTGGGCACCGGCAGATTGGCGCCATTCGGCGCAGCGACATCCAGGCGTGGGTCAAGGAACGCACCGAGGTTCTCGCCCCCGGCTCGGTCGAGCTCGTGTACCGCTGGGTAGCGACAATCTTCAAGGCCGCCGTGAGTGACCGATTGATCGCCGTGTCTCCCTGCCAGCGAATCGCGCTGCCAAAACGAGATCGCCACGAAGTTGTGCCACTGGAGGTCGAGGCTGTCGAGCGGCTCGTCGCCGCAATGCCGGAGCGCTTCAGGGCCCTCATCGTGCTCGCCGCAGGCACTGGTTTGCGCCAAGGCGAGTGCTTCGGGCTCACGGTGGACCGTGTCGATTTCCTTCGACGTCAGCTCCGCGTCGACCGCCAGCTCACATCGGCCCGTGGCGGCATCCCCGTGTTCGGGCCGCCGAAGACACCAGCCGGCTTCCGCACGGTTCCCCTGGCCGCCACCGTGACAGATGTTCTCGCCGCGCATCTGGCGCAGTATCGGCCCGGCAAACACGCACTCGTCTTCACCAACTCACATGGTCGCCCGCTGCAGCGCAGTCCGTTCGGCGACATGTGGCGCAGGGTCGCCCCAGCAGCCGACCTACCCGACTGGGCGACCTTCCACGATCTTCGGCACTTCTATGCGTCGCTGCTCATCGCCCGAGGCTGCTCGGTCAAGTCCGTACAGAATCGACTCGGTCACCAATCGGCAGTCGAGACGCTGGACACGTACAGTCATCTTTGGCCTGACAGCGATGACGAGACCCGTGACGCCGTCGACAACGTGCTTCGGCAGCTCGCGGTGTGAGTTCCACGACGGACGGTCGACCCCCGACTCAATCGATGAGGCGGTAGCCCACCGAAAGATCAGCAGCGCCGGCGCGCAACAGTGGCGCATCAACGGTGACCGCGATCGATGCGTCGAGGAGCAGCGCTGCACCAAGTGCCTCTGCGTTCAAGAAGTTCAACGGCCGGGTCACCGCCAGAGCCTGCATGACCGGCACGACGACACGAAGGCTAAGCAGTCCGATCTGGTCGGGCAGGTCCTCCAGAGAGGCCGACACTCGTTGACGAACCGAGACGTCAAGGGCTTGGAATCGACCCGACAACGCCCCGGTCCCGGTCCCGGTTCCGGCGGTGACGGCCCGGCCGAGCCGGTAATACCAGGAACCTGTTGTGAACACCTCGCCGTTGGCCACAGCAGCGGTGATGTCGTCGGGGGCCGTGTCGCTCAACACGGCGAGCAGCACCTGGTCGTCGATGACGATCAAGTTGGTGGACTACTGAACAGCGAGGTCGGGGTCAGCGGCCGCGATTGCGACGAGAGCCCGCTCGTAGCCGCCGTCGCGCCGCCAGTCGGCAACGATCTCGCGTGCCTCATCAGTGAACACAGACTCGATCGGGCCGGCACGACGCGGGGTCAATTCGCCCGACTCAGCAGCGCGGGCACGACCGCGTTCGACGACCCTTGCAAGATTCTCATCAAGCCGTTGCCGTGTCGCCATACCCGAAGTGTACCCACGTCGTCATTCCCCCGACAGCGACTGTGCCAAATCGGATGCGGCGTCTCGACCGATCGATTCGTGATGGCCGTGCTGGACGGCCGAGCGGTGCGTCAGTTGGTTCGTTTACTCGGTCGGTAGCGGGTCGAAACCGTGGGTCGCTCCCCTCCCACGATGCCGCCGACAACCAGCACTCTCTGGACCGAGACACGATCGTTGAGGTACCCGAACGGATCGTCAGGTTTGGGAGCATGATTCGCGGCGTAGCCGTCGGTAGTCAGCTGCCGCACTTTGGCGAGGCTGTCGAGCAGCGCTTGAACTAGGTCGCTGTTCTCCGAAGCGAACTGGCCGAGTGCAGCTTTGAGGAGCTCTTCTCTCTTCACGTCGATCCCCGCCCATTCGTCGGCGCTCGGGTAGCCGGCGGAGCCGAGGAGTTCGTCGTGGAGGATCGAGCCGGGTGCGCCGAGTAGGTCGAGGATGCGTGCGAGGTACCACTGCCAGGCGTCCTCGTCTCCGAACACGTCGACGGCCATCGTCGCCGCGTGTTCGTAGAGACCGGGGATTGGGCTGGCTTCTCTTCGCTCTGGGGGGAGGAAGAACCAGGCGATGGGCAGCCCGAAGGCTCGGGCGAAGGCGGCCAGTTCGGCGACGTCGATGACGCGTTGGCGACGGGAGGTGTAGGTCTTTTCGACGGCGGAGAGCCCAGCGGCGGTGATCGGGCGTCCGAGTGTCTTGGAGATCTCGGCGGCGGCGTCTTCTTGGGTCCACCCGCGCAGTCGGCGTGCTTGGTAGACGTTGTGGGCGACGACTTGGTGGACGGTGAGATCGTCTGGTGTCGGTTTACGTGCGGAGGGGCGGGCCACACCGAACAGGTTAGACGCGAATGCAGACCTTGTCAGCTTTTCCGTTGTGTGCAATAATGCGGACTCGTTCTGCATTAGGAGCTAACGATGTTGGATCATCTGCCGGCGTTCCTGACCGTCGAACAGGCTGCTGTGGAGTTGCAGCTGGGTCGATCGAAGGCCTACGAGCTGACGGTCGAGTGGGAACGCACTGCCGGCCGGTCGGGTCTGCCATTCGTGTGGTTCGGCCATCAGAAGCGGATCCCGACCAACTGGTTGATCCGCCTCGCCGAGGCCGTCCCCGACCGTCCCCAGCTGTCGTAGGACGCCCGGTGTGATTGCCACCGAACCCGTCGAGCGCGGCGTGGTTGTCTGGTCGCACGCCCGCGATATGTTGCGCGTCTTTCGCCCGCAGGTGTGGGTCGTTCTGCAGGACCTCGCTCTGGATGCGGAGTGGCGTGATGGTCGGTTGGTTGCGTCGAGTTCGGCGCGCTTGGTCGCGGAACATCTCCACATCGATCCTGGGACTGCCGCCGCGGCACTGCGGGCACTGCGCGACCGTGGAGGTTGCAGAGCTGTGCCAGACATCGGGAGCGGCGGGACGCTTCGGACTCGCCTCCTACACCTTGCGACTACCTCCCGGTCTAGAGATTCTTCCACCACGGCTGAGAACTCCGCACGCCGGAGATCCGCATGGGGAAATTCCGCACACGGAGCAACCCCTCGCGGAGAAGCCGCTTGCGGAGCAGCCGTGCACGGGTCAGGCGCACACGGACCCTGGAGCACGTCCGGCACGGCCGGCCCGCCGTCGGACGGCGTCGCACGAGCAATGGTCACAGGGCACCCTCGATCTCGGGACCGGGAACACGTGAGCGCCGGGAAGTTCGCCTGCCCGAAGGGCTGGCAAGTGTCTACCGAGATTTTGGTGCCTGGATGGGTGGTGTCGGGTGTTGACGGTGACGGCGTTGACGAACGCCGAGTACCTGTTGGGGTCGGTGGCGTTGGGGATCGACGAGTACTACATGGGTGTCGGTGAGGCACCTGGGGTGTGGATGGGACGCTGGTCTGCGGGGCTCGGTGTTGCGGGTGTGGTCGAAGCTGACGCGTTGCGGGCGTTGATCGACGGGAACGATCCGACGTCTGGGGCGCCGCTGTTGGTCGGGTTGCGCGAGCGAAAGGTGAAGGCGTTCGATCTGACCTTCTCGGCGCCGAAGGGGGCATCGCTGTTGTGGGCGCTCGGATCCGAACCGGTCGCCGATGTGGTCATGGGCGCCCATCGCGGGGCGGTCGCCGTCGCGCTCGGGTTCTTGGAGGAACGCGCTGCCCTGGCCCGGATCCAAGTCGACGGGCTACGACGCCACGTGCCGACCGAGGGGTGGGCGGTCGCCGGGTTCGTGCATCGCACTTCTCGCGCCGGTGACCCGCAGCTCCACACTCATTGTCTGGTCCCCAACGTCGTGCGCCGCGAGGACGGCCGGTGTGTGGCGATCGCCGCCCGACCGATGTTCGTGTGGGCCCGCGCCGCCGGATCGATCTATCAAGCCGAGCTGCAACGGCTGCTCAGCTTGCGGCTCGGTGTCGAATGGCAGGCCGACCGCAACAACACCCGCGAGATCGCCGGGTTCACCCCAGAGGCGTTGCGCACCTTCTCGAAACGGACCGTCGAGATCGAAGCCGAACTCGAAGCGACCGGCGCCAGCTACGAGGCGCCGGCGTTGCGGATGCGTGCCGACAACCAAGCGTCACTGACGACCCGTCCGGCCAAAGACCACACCGCCACGCCCGAATTGCTCTTCGGACGGTGGCAGACCGAGGCCGCCGAGATCGGCTTGGAGATCGGAACCGGGCTGGATCGTCGGGTGTGTTGGCGTGACCCCGATCTGCGGGCGGTCGAGTTCGACGAGATCGCGCGCCGTCTCGTCGACGACGAACGTGGGTTGTGCGCTCATTCCGCTCGGTTCGCCGAACACGACGTGATCGCCCACGTCGCCGGTCTCGCCTCCGGCCGGCTGTCGACGGTCGAGATCATCGACATCGCCGAACGATTCCTGGGATCGGATCTGGTCGTGCGCCTTACTCCCAATGCCTCTAAGTCGGGATGGGAGCCGGCCCGGTGGTCGACTGTCGCCCAACGCGACATCGAGGACGACACCCTCGTCATTCTCGACCGGCTCACCGCCCGAGCCGGCACGGCCATCGCGGAGCCGATCATCGCCGGGCGGCTCGCTGCTGTCGGGTTCTTGGGAGCGGATCAGTGTCAAGCGGTGTCGACGCTGTGTGGCCCGGGCGGATCGGTGCGCGCGGTGCTGGCCCCCGCCGGGTACGGCAAGACCGCGATGGCCCACGTCGCCGCCGGCTGCGCCACCACCGACGGGCGGCCCGTGATCGCCGTCGCCACCACCGCGAAAGCAGTCGCCGAACTCGAGGCCGCCGGCCTTCCGGCGCGCACGATCGCCCGCTTCCGCTACGACCTCTGCGACGGACCGCTGCCGGCCGGGGCGGTCGTCATCCTCGATGAGATCTCCCAAACCTCAACCCTCGACGCCCACAGCGTCCTCGCCGCCGTCGACGCCTGTCCCGCGGGTCAGCTGTGGGTCCTCGGCGACCCACGCCAAGCACCGTCCGTGAAGGCCGGCGGAATCGCCGCCGAGATCGAAGCACGCGCCGAGGCCGCGACCATTCCTGCAGCCTGGCTGACCGTCAACCGTCGACAAACCGACCCCGACGACCGCCACGCACTGGGCATCTTGCGCTGCGGCGACGCGTTCGCATCACAACAGCTGCGCCGCGACCACGGATGGGAACACACCGAAGCCACCCCAGACGACACCCGACGGGCGATGGCCGACGCCGTCACCACCGACATCGTCACCCACGGCCCTCACAACACCATCGCCCTCGTCGTGTCTCACGCCCAAGCCGAAGACATCACCGATCGCATCCGCCGTCGACTCACCGACGCCGGCGCCATCACAGGGACGACGATCACCGGACCGGGATGGACAACCGATCGCCAATACCAAACGGGCGATCGGATGCTGCTCCACAGCCGACACGGTGACCGCCACTCCCCGCTCGTCAACGGCACCGTCGGCACCATCACCGCCGTCGACGAACACGGTGTGCTGTTCCAACCCGACCGCGGCCAAACCATGCGACTCCCAACCAGGTTCATCCAAGGCGCCCGGGCGGACGGCTCGCCGAACGTGACGCATGCTTGGGCACGCACCGTCGACGGCGCCCAAGGTGGCACCTGGGGCCACGTCCACCTCCTCGGCACAGCCGCCCTCGATGCCTACCGCGGCTACACCGCCCAATCCCGCTCCGTGCAACCCACCCACACCTGGAACACCGCCAACCTGCCCACCGTCGACTTCGGAGGCCGCCTCGCCCACGATCTCGACCCCGACGATCAAGTCGCCACCGCGCTCTCTCGCATCCCCGACACCACCATGGCCGCCGTCAACGACCCATGGACCATCGACACCGAGCTGCGCGAACTGATCGCCACCCACCAACACATCCTCGAACGGCAACCACCAGACCGACAACGCCAGCTCGACCACGCCGTCCGCCAACTCGCAGCCGCCAGAACAAGACTCGACTCCGCCAACACCGCCGTCGACAACGCCCGCCAGACGCTCGACGGCATCGGCGTGCTCGCCCCGCTCACCAGAGGCGGTCGCGCCCAACGACGAGAATTCGAGAACCAGTTGTCGAGCCGACAAGCCGCAGCGATCGATGCCGCCGGATTCGTCGCCACCGCCGACGCCGAAGTCGCTCGGCTCACTCGAGAGCAGGCCGCCCACGATCGCCATCAACACGACCACGGATGGCGGCGAGACGCCATCGACAACACCCGAGACATGCTCGACCAACACTGGACAGACGTCGCCCTCGCCTGCGTCCGCGCCGACCAAACCCTCGCCTACGGCGTCCAACCACTACGCATCGGCCGCCAACACCTCGCCGACCAACTCGCCACCATTGAAGCCTCCCTCCGACCCGACCTCAGTGCCGATCGAGAACGCGCCCGCACCACCCTGCGCACCGAGAGCACGGCCAGATACGACGCCGAACGACAACTCGCCCGCAGCCAAGCCGCCCTCGATGAGCAACTGGCCCGCCGCTGGCCGCGACGCGACAAGACCGCCATCAGCCAATCCACCAACGACGTCCACGTCGCCCGCCAACTCGTCACCGACACCCAGCGAAACGAGAACACGGCCCAACAACACCTCGCCGACATCGACCGCCACCAAAAGACCCGGGCGACCGAACTCGCCGCCACCGCAACACAACGACACACACTCAGCCACGACATCGGCCAACTCGACAGCGCACTCCAACTCACCCGTACCGACCGCGTGCTGCAGCTCGCCGACCATCCCACCCAGCTCCACCTCGACATCCTCGGACCCGTCCCCACAGGGACCGCCGGCCGAGCCGTCTGGTGCCACCAAGCAAACCGACTCGAACACCACCTCGACCACGCCAACCGCAACGACGCCACATGGCAACAGCTCATCGACGACCTCAGCATCACACCCACCCTCACCCACATCGCAGATCGACACATCGCCATCCAGCACCGCCAGGTCCGCCCAACCGACTGGGTACCCATCACCCAGCACGCCGCCGCGATACAAGCCACGGCCATCGAACACGTCCAACCCGCTCCGCAGCACGGAGCCGAACTCGGCATCGGCCTCTAACCTCCCCAAGCGAGGCGCAGCGAGGGCGCTATTCGTAGCGGGCGCTGATGTCATCTCCCGTGAAGCATCAGGCCATTCCATCTGGAGTCCGATCCTTACCGAAGCGTGACTCAGAAATCGATGGTCGGCTCGTCGCTGACGGACAGGGTCAGCACCGCAGTGTGGATCAGTCCATTGCGCTCGATCAAGCGTTCAAGATTCCGGAGCTCGCTGGCGATCTCGCCCTCGCGTCGATCACCAATGAGGTCCACGGCGGCGACAACGTACAGCTGAGCGGGACCGACGAACTCCAGATGCAAATATGTGATCCGCTCGATCTCGGCTTGCGCAGCGATCGTCCGACCAACCGACGTGCGCGCTTCGTCGCTGGGCGTCGCTCCGATCAGGTAGTGGCGATTTCGGCCAATCAAGATCACGGCGGTGACACCGAGGAGCAGCCCGATCAAGATTGAACCGATCGAGTCGTAGAGTGGATCGCCAGTGACCTGATGCAGCACGATGCCCACGAAGGCGATCGCGAGGCCGACGACTGCAGCACCGTCCTCGGCGATGACCGCGCGGAGGGTCGGGTTCGAACCGTTCAACGCGTAGTCAAACGTTGACCGCCTGTACTGTGCGGCAACCTTGCGAGCTTGAAGGAGCGACTGGATGAGGGAACCAGTTTCGAGGACCGCTGCAACCGCCAGGACGGCGTACGCGATACTGAAGCGCGTTGCGTCGTTGGGTTTGAGCAGTTCTTGCACGCCGTGCTGGACCGACACGACCGCGCCGGCCATAAAGACGCCGATCGCTGCGAACATCGACCAAATGTAGGACTCGCGGCCGTAACCCAACGGGTGCTGCGGATCGCTGGGCTTGGATGACTTGCGCTCAGCGATCAACAAGAACACCTCGTTCCCAGCGTCGGCCCAGGAATGTGCGGCCTCGGCCAGCATGGAGGCGGAGGCGGTCACAACGGCGGCGCTGGTCTTGGCGATGGCGACTGCGACGTTGGCGAGGAACGCGATCATGACTGACCGAGCGCTGTCGCCGGAATGCTGTGGACTTGTCGCATTGTCTGTCACGCTGCGCGACGAACGTTGCTCCATCCGGTCAAGAGGAGCGGGGGTCATGCCAACCACCTACCGGAACTTGATCGTCGCGGCGACGAAATGAGTATGCGAAGACTTGAGAATTCGACACGGGGACACCCCGTCCCGCTCAGCGCTCTGTTCTGGTCGACTACGAGGGAGGTGAACTGTGGACCTCGGTGGCCCGCCCCCAGGGGACGGGTGGAAGGGGCGGGCTCCCGAGGTGACGAGATTCGTTCCCGGCCGACGGCTCCGCGAAACGTTTCTCTGCTGAAAATTTTCATCACGCATGTTGCCGATTGATCCTCGCCGCTCTATCAGCCAACGGAAGCCACGGCTAGGACGGACATGTCGGGGCTTTGCGGTCAGGATCTCGCACGACTTAGCTTAGAAGTTGGTGCGCTCGCTCTCGATGACAGTACGGCCGTCGCCGGAAATGTGGCTCTCGCGCACGTTGTGAAAGCCCAGCATCGTGCCGCGCACGAGCGAGGCAATCAACCCAACGATGCCTACCACGAACAGAATGATCCCGATCATATGAATATCGAACCCGCTCGTCGTGTCCTTCACGGCCCACGCCATGATTGCACCAGCCGCGATCAGCAGAATGCTAAGTGCTCCCATTGAAATTGACCTCCTGTTCCAGCGGCACTCGCCTGATGTAGTTGCCGTTTGATGAAGAGACTCTCCAGCGGCGAACCTCGATAAACGTGCGTTCCAATGTGAGTTCGCCCTTCAATTCTGGATGCTGTCGCCTTCCGGCTTGATGGCTCACCCGCGTAGCTGCATGAGGGCGGCCACGCGACAACTCCAGCGAGCACGGGGGGTCACACCACCGTGGTCGCCGATCTCTCGTAACGTCGAGTGTGCCTCATCTCGCGCGACATGGTGCGGCTGTGCAACTCGAAGCTCGCTCAGTTCAAACGGCGTCTCGTTCGAGGAGACCTTCGAGCTTGGTGATGTTCAGCACGCGACGGACAGCCGGCGACGCATCGCGGATCCGGAGCGAGCCTCCCGCCTGGCACATTGCAGTTGCCGTTTCAAGCACCACACGGAGCCCGGACGAGTCCATGAATCCGACGTCGGACATCACTACCACCGCCGACGTGGTCGGTTCGAGTCGGTCCAATACTGCTTGCAGACCTGTCGAGGTCTCCGCGTCAAGCTCACCACAAATCGTCAAAATTGCCCCGTCGTCGACGCTCGACAGGTCGACATGGAATCCGTTGCCCTCCATAGCACACCCTCGATTCTGGCGACCGGGGTCTGGGGCCGCCAACCCGACAATGTCGCCCACATCTTTACTCTCACCCACGACGCAGTCAAGACGAAGCTTCCTCAATTCGGCCTCTTGGGCTGGGCTGATGCTGCAGCTGCCGGAGCAAGAATCGACAAATCATTGCGCCGTGCGACAAGACGCGGTCCAGCATGTACAGCGCCAGATGGGTCAGTTTGAGGCGTCTTGGTGAGCGGGGCGAGGGAGACCGAAGAGCCCCGCGACACCTCACCGCGTGACGGTCTGCGCGGCTCGCTCTTCCATCGCAGCGCGGAGCTCGGATTCCCAAGCATCGATGAACGAGATCTGGTCGGGGCCCACCTGGTGCAAGTGCAACTTGGTAAACCCCGCATCGATGAACTCGCCCGCCTTGTCGACAACCGCCTGTACATCGCGGCCGACAATTATCCGCTCACGTACGTCGTCAACTGTCACCATCCGGGCGGCCTGCTCGAAGTGGGTCCACGTCGGCAAGTCCTGCGAAAGCTGGCCCGGCACTGCGGCGTTCGGCCACAATCGGTGTGCGGTCTCGGCGGCGTGTTCTTCATTACCCCAGCACACCGTGAGTTGCCCGACAACAGGTCCAAGGCCGCCGGCGTCCCGGTATACATCGACATCAGCGGCCGACGGATGCGTCGCCCACATACCGTCGGCGCTTTGCGCCGCAAGCCGAGCCGAGCTCTCACCTGCGGCAGCCCAAATGACCTCGATCGAATGCTTTGGAATGGAGAAGAGGCACGCGTTCTCAACGGTGAAGAACTCGCCATAGTGGTCGACGGTCTCGCCCGACCACAATCGACGTATCACGGTAAGGGCCTCCACGAGCATTTGCTGTCGACGATCAATTGTCGGCCAGTGCTCTCCGGTGATGTGCTCGTTGAGCGCCTCGCCCGTTCCGACACCGAGGAAGAATCGACCGTCGCTCAGCTCTGACACTGTGGCCGCCGCTTGAGCCACGATCGCAGGGTGGATGCGCACGAGCGGACACGTGACGCCGGTGCCGAGCTTCACCGAGTGGGTCACCGCAGCGATCGCACCGAGCGTGGACCATGCGAAGGGACTGTGTCCTTGACTCTTGGTCCATGGGTGGAAGTGGTCGGAGACCGTAACGAACTCGAATCCGGCGTTCTCGGCCCGCTGGGCGAGACGTACGAGGTCGCTGGCTTCGAACTCCTCGCTGGAACAGGTGTAGCCCCACTGCATGTACACCGCAGTACCAACGCGTGCGGCATCTCAAACGTCGGCAGTCCAGACACACGCCCGACGTGGGGCCGGTCAAAGGTTGCACCCGTCCCCCGGTGAAGACCACGGCAGGGGACGGGCGCAAATCGCGTCGGAGGCTTCGTCGCCGCCGAGGTCTGGATGCCCGCAACCGTCATCCACCTCGAGGAGATCGAACAAGCCGGTGAGGTCGATGAGATGACGTACGGGAAATGTGCAGTTCCGTAGACGCAGCGAACCTCCCGATCAGTGTCTGTGGAGTGCCTCCGAGACAATGAACTGCGGGCCGGACGAGTCGATGAACGTCACGCCCAGGCAATCGATCACGACGCGGTTGTGAGATCGGGCGCTTGGGCGCTGAGCGCACGATCGGCCCAGTCGCCATGCCGAGTTCGCCTTGGGCCGCCAGCAGCGAAATACGAGACCTCGACTTTGAAAGGACCATCTCCATGGCTACCTCGAAGCGGCTGTAGCAGGGTCTGGGCGGGGCCGCACGAATAGTATGGCGCTCGAACATCAGCTGATCAAGGGTGCATCGGCGGGCGTTCGGGTGACCACAAGGATCTGACACAAATGGCGAGTGAAGGCGAAGCGGACCGTCACGGCGGCTCGCCGTTACTGACATCGGCGTCGCGCATCTCGTCGCTCTTTTTTGGTTCGGTCGGGTCCTTCGAATCGTCCGTGCGTGCATCGCGCTCGTCATCGACGCCCCTTGTGTCTTGGGTACGTTGCGGTCGTCTTGCCATGCACAGGTGATGCCCCGCGATGGCCAAGCGCAAACTGGCGGCAGTGTCGCTCGACAAACGGAATGCCGGTCGGTGCGGTCACGAATCGCAGAGGGACGACAGCGGACGACTACGATCAGATCCTTCCTTCCGATTCGAGGCGTCCGTGAGCCAAGAGAGTCTCGGTTTCAGCGAGCGGATGGTCATCGACGCGTTGCCCCGGGCCGTGGTAGCCACCGACTCGTCTGGTCGGGTGGTGTTATGGAACTTGGCCGCTGAACAGCTGTATGGCTGGACTGAAGGCGAGGTGTTGGGACGCTCGGTGCTCGAGGTGCTGACTCTGTCTGAGGACCTGGAGACCAACCAGAGGGAGCTCGCGGACGTCGCCGCTGGACATGCGATGGGCGGCGATCGAACCGTCGTGCACCGAGATGGTCGACCGATACGGGTCCTCACGTCCACGCGGCCGGTGATCGACGGGAACGGCACGGTTGTCGCAATCGTCGGTGTATCTGAGGATGTGTCGCAGCTGCGTCTTGCCGAGCAGCGGATGCGGGACTTGGCCGAGCATTTCCGGCTTGCCTTGGAGGCGGGGAAGTTGGGGACGTGGCGGTGGGACGTGGCCACCGGTGCAACGGTGTGGGATCAACGGCTCGAAGCCTTGTTCGGGTTGCCGCCAGGTGGCTTCGATGGCAGGTTCGAGACCTATGTGTCGCTGCTGCACCCCGACGATCGTGAAAATGTGTTGAGTCGCGTGCGCGACGCAATGAGCTCCGGTTCGGTTTACGAGGTTGAGCACAGAGTTGTTTGGCCCGATGGCTCGGTGCGCTGGATCGCGGGCGCCGGTGCGGTGACGGTCGACGAACGGGGTGCCGCTACTGGCAGCGTCGGTTGTTCGGTCGATATCACGGACCGTGTCTTGCGAGAGTTTGAACTTGAGCGATCGGAGCAGCTGGCGATCGAATCCGCCGAGCGGGAACGACTTCAGCGAGAACGCCTCGAGTTCCTCGCGTCGATCAACGCTGCGCTCAATGCGTCGTCGAGTGTGCGAGAGATCATGATCCGCGCGACAAGCACGGTTGTACCGCGTTTAGGCGACTGGTGTTCCATTCATGTCCTGCAGCGAGGGGAAGCATCGATCCCGGATGTGGAAATCGCTCACGCCGACGCGTCCATGGTTGCCTACGCGAGGCAACTCCAGGAGCGCTTCCCGTACAACCCGAATGCACCGACGGGCGTGCCGTTCGTCATTCGGACGGGAGAGACATTGTTCTTTCCGGACATCACAGAAGACGTCCTCACCGAACTGAACACAACAGACGAGGAACGAACCATCATCGGGCAGCTCGCGCTGCGATCGTTCATCGCCGTTCCCCTCGTGAAGCGCGGCCGGATCCTCGGTGCTATTCAGTTCGTCATGTCGACTTCGTCCCGGCGCTACACGCAAGACGATGTCTCGCTGGCTCAAACGGTCGCCGGCCGCATCGCCGCCAGCCTCGAAAATCGCCGCCTCAGCGAACAGCAACAGTTGATCGCTCACACCCTGCAGCGCAGTCTGTTACCGATGTCACTACCGGACATTCCCGATATCGAGATCGCAGTTCGCTATTGGCCTGCCGGCGAGGCAACCGAAGTTGGCGGCGACTTCTACGACGTGTTCGCCCTGGAATCCGACAACCAGTGGGCCCTCGTGATAGGAGACGTCTGCGGCACCGGACCCGCAGCTGCGGCGCTCACCGGACTGGCGCGCCACACGATACGCGCCGCCGCCTGGCATGGCGACACGCCCGCTGAAGTACTCACCGCCTTGGACCGCGCCGTGCGCCAATCCGAAGCGAGGTCGTTCCTCACGGCGACATTCGCCGTCTTGGACACATCCGACGTTCAGCCCAAGCTGACCGTCACCTGTGGCGGGCACCCGTTGCCAGTACACGCGACCAATGTCACGGCGACGACCCTCGGCATCCCAGGAACGCTCCTCGGGATGTGGGACAGCGTCACCTTCCATCCCGAAACGACAACACTCAGTAACGGCGACGTCGTCGTGTTCTACACCGACGGCGCAACCGACGTGAGACCGCCGCATCTACTCACGACTGACGAGTTCACTCGTCTCGTTGAACAAGCAGCGGCGCCCGGCGGTACGGCCGAATCGATCGCTGACCGAATCCACGAAGCGCTCGAAACCCATTTGTCGCTGAGCCGCAGAGACGACGACATCGCCCTACTCGTGCTGCGTGTCGCCCGCCAAACCTAACCCGGCTCAGCGGTGATGCTCTTCGATCCGCAGCACGTTCGAGCCGAGCTCACAGCGCGTCTCGTCTCCCAGCCTGTCGGAGAGCAATGGAAAGACCTCGGACTCCTCCGCTGACGCGTGCTTTTCCACGGCACCACGAAACCTGGCGAAGGCTTCGGTGAACTCGGCGGAGGCCGCGTCCATCTTCTCGAGTTCGGCAATTGCCTTCTCCGCCTCTTTCTCCTCGGCGAGGCGGCGATCGGCAACGGCTGCTGCGTCGTTGCCCAGGGTCCGAAGCACTGGATAGATGACCGACTCCTCGGCTGCCTCGTGGGCCTTGAGCTGTTGCACGAGTTCCCCGAACGGCTCGGCGCGCCCCGAGCCAACGGCTCGATCAATCGCTACCAGGAGATCTCGGACCTGGTTGTGTTGTGTCTGCAGAATTTGGACGACGTCTTGGGCATGGTCAGTATCGGTCATATCAGTCTCCTTGTCTCGCTGGAAAGCTCAGGCATACCCAGCCGCATCGGTGAGCAATCCGCGGAGCTTGATCGAGGACGAATTCGCTCATCCGTTGCAACGGTTGCTCAACTGCGTGGACGAACCGGCGGTGGTCGTTCTTCTCCGAACCGGAATGAGAGGCCCGGCCCCGTGCTCAGATGCCTTCGGCGACTTGGCGATCGTGGCCGCTCGAGCCTTCGACATCCCTTGTCCCTCAGTGCTTCATATTGCTTCTCGTTCTTGACGTGTGCAGGCTGGCCCGGCATCCGATGATCCTCTTCATGTAGATGTCTCGAGGACGCTGCGATACCCCGCGACTCGATGTCGAACCGGGCTGTTTCGCGGTGCGCTTGTTTGGGTAAGTGCGTCTCCGCTCAAGGAGTTCCGGTAGCAGTGCAAACGACACATCGTGACATCTCCAATGACCATGCAGCGTCGACGTTGCCGCGCAAGATGCTCGCAGAACTCGTCGGTACCTTCTTCTTGACGCTGGTCAGCGCGGGCGTGGAAATCGTTGCCGTACTCGAACCCGGGCACATCGATCGAAACGTCAAAGCAACCGCTCCGGCGCTCGTGGTCGCGGCGATGATCTACTCTGTCGGCGATGTCAGTGGCGCACACCTGAACCCCGTCATCACCCTGGCGTTCGCGGTGCGCCGCTCGTTTCCCCTCCAGTATCTACCCGCGTACGTCTTGGCCCAGACGACTGGCGCGATCACCGCGGCGCTGTGCTTCGCGCGTGGTTCGGCACGGTGCGAGATGTTGGTGTCAGCCGTCTTGAAGTCGTATCGGCGTCGAACGGCTGCGTGCTGGAAGCAGTGCTCACCCTGCTGCTGGTGTTCGTTGTGCTGAACATCGCGCACAAGCACTATCTGATCGGCACTCAGGCTGCGATTGCAGTGGGAGCCGCGATCACTGCGTGCGGGATGATCGGCGGTGAGTTGACGACTGCATCACTGAACCCTGCCAGGTCGATCGGACCGGCGATCGTGTCCACAAAGACAGCCCATCTGTGGGTGTACGTCTCTGGCCCAGCCGCAGGCGCGCTGGTAGCGCTGGCGATAACCGTGGGGCTTCGCCCGCACCGCAGCGCCGACGAATTCGAGGCGGCGCAGGGCGTGACCGCGATTTCGCACGACGGGAGCACGACCGCTGCAGTTCAGCGATGCATTGTTATCGACACGTCAAAAATGGGTAGCCCGCCAACATGACCTCGTTGAAGGAGTACGTCGCCACCCAGTTCCCCAACCATCAGATCGACCAGTTGGATCCCCATCGTCCTGTCGACCTCGAACTTTCGGATCATACGGTCGTGACCCAGGTCGTTGGCGCCGGGGAAGGCCTCGACGTGCTCTGCATGTTTCGTCGCACGGCCCCTGACGCCCGCGTCGCCGCCTTGTCGATACGCCCCTCGCAAGGGAAGGTAATTCCCCACGATGATGAAGACAGGGACGGTGTTGTCGACCTCCCCGGCCGCCGAGTCGCCCTGGCGGCGGTGGCCGGTGCTGCAATCGTCGGCACCGTGCTCGTGGCGGTCATGCTGATCATCCGCGAGTCGGCCGCAATAGCTGCAATCGTCGGCGGTTTCGGGGTGATGATCGGCGCAGCCATCGGAGCGATCATCGGTGGATCGCGACTGTCAAGCCAGCGAGCAACCATGCAACCGCAGGCGCCCGGGCAACCCATCACCGTCGTCGCCGCATTTCTCGACGACGCCGCCAGCGCAACTATGTTGGCCAATGCGGTCGGGCCGCGCGCCAACTTCGACGTGCGCATCGTCGACCGGCGTGGCGGCTGGCGCAGTCCGGGCACGTCCCGTCGTACCAGGTTCGCGCGACGCGACCCCGGGTGACCGTTCCGTGTACCTGTGGATCGGTCGCAACCACGGGCGTACCCCCGCTACACGGACGAAGCCCGGGCCCTGCGCGAGCACGAACCGCACCAGCAACCGGATGACCAGCGGCGCCGCGCTGCCTCGCACACCTCTCGCATCCGCAATGGACTCGTCCTGCCACTCCTCGATGATCTGTGCCTGCTCAAGGTTTCGACGAGCGTTGGATCGGGCAATATCGGGCGACCACAGAGCCCAACTGCCGACGACACCCGTCACGATCGCGACCTCGAACTCGATCAACTTCGTCTGATAGCAATGGGTGACGGCCAAGCAGCCCGAGGAGGCCGATCGCAGCGATGAGCGCCAATTGAGCAGGAGACTTCCCCCCGCACAGCGGTTGGTTGCGGTGGTCTCCCCGGCGGATTGCCCGCTGGGAGAACCGATCGCGCTAGCGGTCAGCGCTCTTGGGTTCGACGTGGCACTGCTTGGCGACGAGGAACCCGCCCTTCGGGAGGTTGCGATGTCCTTGCTTCGCCATGGTGGACGAGTCGTCGCGCTCGTCATCGATGGAAAGGACACAGGTTCGTTCGCGTCGGCGTTGTCGGAGATTCGGTCTCGCTTGGGTCATATCGGCGCGTGGATCGCCCTCGACGGTGCCGAGCAGCGTCGTCCGCTAGAGGTGCCCGTTGACCAGGGCATCACTACACGTGCGACGCTCACCGAACCGTTCGCCTGGGGCCTGCCCGAAGCCGCCGCGGAAATGTTGAACGATGACAATGGGACGTTGGTCGTGGTCGAATCCTGCTTGGCGTTCATTGCAAACGCGCGTCGCCGTGGAGATTGCGCGGCTGCGTTCGCTCGTCGGGGCTATGTGGAGGCGTTGCGGCGGGAAACTTGCACGCCAGGCGGATCGATGAAGGTGAGTTCGGTGTACACGAGCGTCGCAGCGCCCGACAGTCCAGACGTCGGGGCAAGCTCACGCCAGATTCGACTCACTGCCCCGCGGTCGCGTCATCGGCGCGCGACGGGAAGCGCCAACGCGTTGTTGGATATCGGATGTGGATGTCGATCACGGCTGCGCGGCTGTTTCCAGGGTCGTTCGGCCATCCGGCCAAGCGGGCTCTCACCCGTGCGACTGAACTGAGTAACGCGGTCAAGCGTCCCGCAGCGACTTGCGCGTCGCCGAACGCGTCGGCGTGAGATGATCATTGGCGGCCATCGGTGAGGTGAGTGACTCTCGATGATCAGCGCTCCGCGAACGATTGTACGAATTCTGGCCTCACCGGTGCTGGGGCCGGTCGTGATCGTGGCGATTGTTTGTCTTGTCTGGCCCGTAGCCGATTTCGCATCGGCGGGCAGCGGCCCCGCCGAGGCGCCCGATGTGCGAACCATCTACCTCCGCGATTGCGCAACATGCCACGCCCCGGATGGCAAGGGAACGAGCCGCGGCCCGTCCCTCGAGGGACAAGGCGCGGCGGGCGTCGACTTCATGTTGACGACCGGCCGGATGCCGCTATCCAGCACCCACGACACGATGAAACGCAAGAAGCCGGCGTACGCACCAGACGTCATCGCCGCCTTGGACTCCTACGTCGCCACTCTGGTTCCGGGGGGACCCTCCATCCCCACCGTGAACCTGCCGGCTGCATCACTGGCTTCGGGTGGATCGCTCTACCGCGAGCAGTGCGCGGCTTGCCACCAAGCTGCCGCAGAAGGAGGCGCCCTGCTCGGGCAGAACTCACCCTCGCTCATGGCCTCCACCCCAACGCAGCTCGCCGAGGCGGTACGCAACGGACCAGGGACGATGCCGGTATTCGGACCAACCGCGCTGTCCGATCAAGATGTCGCCTCAATCGCTCGGTACGTCGCAGCGCTGCAACACGTCCGCGACCCCGGCGGCAACCCCCTGGGCCATCTCGGGCCACTCCCTGAAGGGGCCGTCGCGCTCGTCGCGATGGCCCTGATGATTGTCGCCCTTCGACTGATCGGATCACGAACATGATCTCGTCGCGACATCGTCTTCAACACCGCGCCCAACGCGTCGTTCTTGCGGCGTTCGCCTCGACCACGTTGGCGGCGATTGCCCTCGTCGTCGTGTCATTCACAGATCACGACACGACGCGGATTGGCGGCCTGCTCTACTTCGCGGTGTTCGCCGGGCTGGGGGTGGGCCTGATCGTGTGGGCAAATGGGCTGCTCGCCGACGGGCAACACGTGCAGCAGCGTGAGTCGTTGCAAGCGGGTGACACGGAGAACGCCGCGGTCGACGCCGAGTTGTCCCGCGACGGCGAGATGGAGCGACGCACCTTGATCCGTCGCACGCTGTTCGTCGCGGGGGGTGCAGTTGCCGCGGCGGTTGCCGCCCCGGTCCGCTCGCTCGGTCCGTCACCCGGCCAGAAGCTTCTCACGACGGCTTGGGCATCTGGAGTCGGAGTCGCCACCTCCGACGGAGCGTTGGTGGTGGCCGCCGAGGTTCCACTCGACGGCCTGCTGACCGTGTTCCCCGAATCCGATCTCGGATCCGCCGACGGACAAGTGGTGTTGGTCCGCGTCGACCAGACTTTGCTGCGCCTGCCCGCCGATCGGGCCGCCTGGGCACCGAAGGGTCTCGTCGCCTATTCCAAGGTGTGCACCCACGCCGGTTGTCCGGTCGGTCTCTACCAGGCCGACAGCCACCGGCTGCTGTGTCCGTGCCACCAATCCTCGTTCGACGTCCTCGAGGGGGCACCTCCGGTGAGCGGGCCTGCCGCGTGGCCATTGCCGCAGCTTCCGTTGACGATCGATCCGCACGGCATCTTGCGCGCCGCCGGCCCGTTGAGTGAACCCGTCGGACCAGGCTGGTGGAAGCCGTGATTCGCACGATGTTGCGACGCGGGCCCATGCTGGCGTTGCTCGCTGGCGGTGCAACATTCTTGTGGGGGTGCAGCAGTTCGGCGCCATCGGCCGTCAATCCGCACTCACCCGAGGCCCGTCACATCGCCAGTCTGTTCTGGCTGATGCTGTGGATCGCTATCGGCATCTACGTTGTGGTGCTCGGATTTGTCGCCGCTTCGTTCCGCTCGAGACGAAGGGCCACGTCCTCGGGTCAGACGAGCGGGGACGATTGGGCAGTCCCTGCTCCTTCCGATGCTCGTGATGGTCGCCGTAGCCGGCGCTTCATCGTCGGAGGTGGTCTGGCGTTACCGATCGTTGTGCTGGCCGTCGTCGGAGTTGCGACCGTTCGAACGACTAACGCCGTGCAGCCCGAGCAACCAGTCATCCAGATCGATGTTCAAGCCGAACGTTGGTGGTGGCGACTGACGTATCCGGATGACCATGTCGTCACGGCGAACGAGATCCATGTGCCAGTCGGCCAGCCAGTGATGCTGACGCTGACGTCGGACAACGTCGTGCACAGCCTGTGGGTCCCGGAGCTGCACGGCAAGACCGACGTGGTCCCCGGCCAGACCAATCACATGACGTTCACTGCTGACACGCCGGGCACCTTTCGCGGACAGTGCGCAGAGTTCTGCGGTATCGGGCACGCGCAGATGGCGTTCGTGGTGATTGTGGATTCCGCATCCGACTACACCCGTTGGCTCGACGCCAACGCTCTACCCGCCCAGCCGGCAGCGGCCGGGGCCGCTGAGCGTGGCGCCGCGTACTTCGCCGAGAGTTCGTGCGCAGGATGTCACACGGTCAAGGGCACACCGGCGGTGGGAACCCTCGGTCCTGATCTGACCCACTTCGGTTCCCGAACGACGATTGCAGCTGTCACGCTGCCGAACACGCCGCACGATCTCGCTCGTTGGCTTGCCGACACACAAGGTGTCAAACATGGCGTCTTGATGCCGCAGATCGACCTGACCGATGCTCAGGTTGCCGATCTGGTCGCCTACCTCGAGGGGCTGACATGAACCGGCCGGGTCTCCTCCACGATCGGCGGGCGGAGACCGACCTCGACGAGGTGTGGGAGGACCGTCATGGGCTGGTCGGGTTCTTCACCACTGTCGACCACAAGCGCGTCGGAATGCGGTACATCTACACGTCGTTTTTCTTCTTCTTCGTCGCCGGTCTGCTGGCACTGGTGATGCGTGCCCAGCTCGCCAGGCCCGACGGCATCGTCGTGGGGCCGGACGTGTTCAACCAGCTGTTCACGATGCACGGCACGACGATGATCTTCTTGTTCAACACGCCGGTGCTCGCGGGTTTCGGGAACTACTTGCTGCCGATGATGATCGGTGCCCGCGACATGGCGTTTCCCCGGCTGAACGCGTTCAGCTATTGGATCTTCCTGTTCGCCGGGATCTTCATCTACATCAGCTTCGTGATCGGCAAGGCCCCGGACGGTGGCTGGTTCTCCTACGTGCCCTTGACCAACTCGACGTACTCGCCTGGCGTCAACCTCGATTTCTGGGGACTCGGCGTGATCTTCGTCGGGATCTCGACGACGGCAGGTGCGGTCAACTTCATCGTCACCGCGTTCAAGATGCGGGCCCCAGGGATGGCGATCAACCAGTTGCCCATCTTCGTGTGGTCCATCATCGGCATGGCGTTCATGGTCGTGTTCTCTGTGCCGGTCCTGACAGTCGCCGCGGGACTGCTCGAATCGGATCGCCTGTTCGGCACAGCGTTCTACGACCCGAACCGTGGCGGCAGCGCGCTGTTGTACCAGCACCTGTTCTGGTTCTGGGGTCACCCCGAGGTCTACATCTTGTTCCTGCCGGCGACCGGCATGGTCTCGGCGATCATCCCGGTGTTCTCGCGGCGTCGCTTGGAGGGCTACTTCTGGGTGGCGTCGTCGTTGATCGCCGTCGCCTTCATCAGCTTCGGCGTCTGGGTGCACCACATGTTCTCGACCGGACTGCCGAGCGCGGCAATGGGTGTGTTCTCCGCGGCAAGCCTGGTGATCGCCTTGCCGAGTGCGATCCAGTACTTCGCGTGGATCGGCACGATGTGGGAGGGCAAGATCAAGTTCGAGCCCCCGATGCTCTTCGCATTGGGGTTCATGGTCATCTTCCTGCTCGGCGGGATCACCGGGATCATGGTCTCGTCGATCCCGTTCGATTGGCAGGCAACCGACAGCTACTTCATCGTCGCCCACCTCCACTACGTCCTCAACGGTGCTGTGGTCTTCCCGATCTTCGGCGCGCTGTACTACTGGCTGCCGAAGATGACCGGCCGGATGCTCAATGCCCGGCTCGGCAAGTGGAGCTTCTGGACGATGTTCATCTTCTTCAATGTGTCGTTCTTCCCGATGCATGTCCTCGGTCTGCGCGGCATGCCACGACGGGTCTACACCTACCACTCCGGGCTGGGGTGGGATTGGCTGAACATGATCGCGTCGATCGGAGCCGGCTTCTTCGGGCTCGGCACCGGATTGACGTTGGTCAACGTGCTGTGGAGCCGACGCCACGGAGCGATCGCCGGTGACAACCCCTGGCACGCAGACACGCTCGAATGGGCGACAACCTCACCGCCCCCCGACTACAACTTCGCGGCGGTTCCGATCATCGCCGGCCGACACCCGTTGTGGGACCAGCAACCGCTCCCGGTGGGGGCCTCCGGGCCTGAACCCGCCACGGGGAGCCTCGGCGTCGTCGGCGCCGAGCGGCGGCAAACGCCGATCACCGGCGGGCTCGACGCCGCGCCGGAAGCAAGCCTGACCGTGCCCCAACCTTCGGCACTGCCCTGCCTGCTCGCGCTCGGAATCGCCGTGTTCTTCGGCGGCCTGCTCGTCTCGGCGCAACTCGTGATCCTCGGCGGAGCGTTCATCGGTCTGACGGGGCTGACTCGGTGGGCGTGGCGCACGGAGGTCGACCACCCATGAGGGTCCTGACCACGCCGGGCACATCGACCCCCGACGAACGAACTCATCCCCCGGGTTTCTGGGGCATGGTCATCCTCATCGCCACCGAGGCCACCGTGTTCGGTGCTCTGCTGTCCGCATACTTCTTCGTCCGCGCCACGTCCCACACCTGGCCCCAGGGAGGCATCCGACCTCCTGACCTGACGCGGATCACCGTGTTCACCGTCGTCTTGCTCGCCAGCAGCGTTCCACTGTTCTGGGGCGAGCACGCCATTCGCAAAGGACGTGTCGGGCAGCTTCGGGTTGCCCTGCTGATCAGCTTCGTGTTGGGCCTGGCGTTCGTCGTCAATCAAGCGTTCGAGTTCGGCGGCCTCGAGTTCTCGGCGAGTGACAACGCCTATGCGTCCCTGTTCATCGTCATCACCGGTTTGCACGGGCTCCACCTCCTCGCTGGTCTGATGATGAGCGTGGTGGTCCAGGTGAAGGCGTCGCTGGGCTGGTTCGACGCCGACCGCCACCTCACCGTGACCGTGTTCGGCCTGTACTGGCACTTCGTGGACGTCGTGTGGATCATCGTGTTCAGCTCGCTCTACCTCTCGGCGCACCTGCGATGAACTCAACGAGGGAAGCGTCTCAGGCTCGGGTCATGCGACGCGACACAGGCGCCATGATCTGGATTGTCACCTACGGCACGATCGTGCTCTGGCTGATCCATGTGGGCGTCGAGATCTCGCTGGCCGGGCACGGCCGGGGCCGTCCGTGGGTCCCATGGGTGATGAATGGCCTGACGGTCGCGCTCGCCCTGTTCTCGGTGCTGGCAACGTGGGCGGCGTGGCGCATCGTCGGTCGCCATCAACAGGACGAGTCGCATCTGTCACCCGATGGCCGCACGGCGTTCCTGGGGTGGATGGGCGTATTCATCGGTTCGTGCGACGTCGCCCTGATCGTGGTCGAAGGCGTGTACTTGGTGGCGCTGCATGGCTGAGCGCGTCCTTCCCTTCGAGTTGGTGGCGGCCGCTGTCGTGTTCACGATCCTGAGCAGGCGGCGGGCCGCCGAGGCTGCCGATCCGCCCGACATCGGACGGGCGGTGTGGTTCAACTTGGCGCTCGGTGCCCTGGCCATAGCACTCGTGGGCCCGCTCGACGCGGAGTCGGCGCGAGCGCTGTCGTGGCACATGGTCCAGCACCTTCTCATCGTCTCGATCGCTGCCCCGTTCCTCGCACTTGCTCACCCCATGGAGCTGCTCGTCGGCTCGTCGCCGCGTCGCTTCGGGTTCCAGCAACCGGTGTGGCGCGGGCCTTGGGTGACGTTCGTCACGGCCTTCGTTGCGCTGTCAACCCTGTTGGCGTGGCACATCCCGGTGCTGTATCAGGCGGCGCTTTCCAACGAGGCCGTCCACATCATCGAGCATGTCACGCTGCTGGCAACCTCGACGGCCGTGTGGGCCGCGCTGATCTCTGCGCGGCACACGGGCGCAAGCGTGGTGTGGTTGTTCGTCATCACGCTTCCAGTCACGGCGTTCGGGGTAGCGATGACGATCGCACGAACGCCGTGGTACACAGACTACGTGACCAAAGGCCGGTCGATGGCCGTCCAGGATCAGCAGCTCGCGGGGGTCATCATGTGGGCATTCGGCGGGCTGACCGCCGTCGTCGGTGGGGTCGTCCTGTTCAACTCATGGCTCCTGAGCGCGTCGTCGACCAGTGCAGCGGCGGGGTCGGTGGTCCCCACAGACGAATCGTTACCAACGTGCTGAAGGCTCTTGTTCGATGGGTGGACAACCGCGTCGGCACGACAAAGTTCACGCGCAAATCGTTGAACAAGGTTTTTCCCGATCACTGGTCGTTCATGCTCGGCGAGGTCGCTCTGTACTGCTTCCTGGTGCTCGTCGCGACCGGCACGTACCTTGCCTTCTTCTTCCATGCCAGTCCGGAGAAGGTCGTCTACAGCGGGTCGTACGCCCCCCTCTCGGGCGCCCACGTCTCGGAGGCCTACCGGTCGGTCCTGCACGTCAGCTTCGACGTGCCCAACGGTTTGCTCATCCGCCAGATCCACCACTGGGCCGCACTGGTGTTCGTCGCCGCGATCGTCATCCATCTCTGCCGAATCTTCTTCACGGGCGCATTCCGCCGGCCGCGCGAGATCAACTGGTATATCGGACTCAGCTTGATGCTGCTCAGCATCATCAACGGCTTCGCCGGATACTCCCTGCCCGACGACCTCCTCTCCGGCACAGGTCTCCGCATCGCCTATTCCGTGATGCTCTCCGTACCAATCATCGGCACCCGCCTCGCGTTCTTGGTGTTCGGCGGGGAGTTCCCCGCCACCGACATCACCTCACGGCTCTACATCGTCCACGTGTTCATCGTTCCCGGGATCATCATCGCCATGCTGTCGGTGCACCTCATGATCGTCTGGCGCCAGAAGCACACCCAATTCCCGGGAGCCGGCCGAACCGAGCACAACGTCGTCGGTTCTCAGCTGTGGCCCACCTACGCGCTCCGTTCAGTCGGTCTGTTCTTCCTCGTCGTCGCCATTCTTGCCGCGCTCGGCGGACTGTTCCAGATCAACCCGGTCTGGCTGTACGGACCCTACGAACCATCCGCCGTGTCCACGGCCGCGCAACCCGATTGGTACATGGGCTGGCTCGAGGGCGCCCTTCGATTGATCCCCGCAGTACGACTCCACGTCTTCGGGTACCGCGTACCGGAAATCATCATCCCCGGCGTGATCTTCCCGACGTTCACCTTCGCGCTGCTCTTCGGATGGCCCGCCATCGAGAAGCGCCTCACCCACGACCATGAAGAACACCACATCCTCGACCGCCCGCGGGATCGCCCGTTGCGCACCGCTCTCGGCCTGGCAACCCTGGCGTTCTACGTCGTGTTGTTCCTCGGCGGTGGCCAGGACGTCATCGCCCAGAAGTTCGACATCTCGATCGAAGCCGTCACCCTCGTGTTCCGCATCGCCATGTTCGCCGTGCCTCTGGTCGTCGCTCTCGTGGCCTACAAGATCTGCCGAGACCTGTCCGCCGACACGCCACTTGCCGAGGCCGAGCTGATGGGCGAGCCCCCACTCGAATCAGAGGCGCCACATCAGGATGCGCCGGTCTGAGCTACGGCTTCAGCCGAAATGGTGGGACGATCCGGGTTCGTCCGACGCAACCTCCGGCGAGTCGTTCATGTGGCCGAGCATGTCCGGACCACCGTTGCGGACGAACCTGACGACCAGGAGCCCAGCAAGCACGATGAACAGGATGTCGAGCACCGTCGTGTAGTTGAACGTGATTCCAGTCTCACGCACCCGTGCCGTTCGTTCGGACGGCACGATGTGGGCGACTGCGAAGATGAGCTCGATGAGGAAACCGGTCATGACCATCGCGCCGTAGAAGGTGAACGTGACGAAGGCGGCCATCCTTCGCCCGTAGTACTTGGCGTAGATGACGATGATCGGCAAGATGATGAGATCGGCGAACAAGAAGCTGACCACTCCCCCAAAGCTGATCCCACCGTTCCACAAGACACCTGCAAGAGGAACGTTGCCGACCGAGCAGACGAAGCTGGCCACGGCGACCAACGGACCGATGATCGGGCCCCACACCTTGGCGAGCGTGGGGTGACCGGTGAGGAAGAACGAGCGCCAGAACGAGTCAGGAATCCAGGCGCCGACTGCGCCGGCGATCAGCAGGCCGATGACGATGTCGCGAATGACCGCTGCCCACTCCATGACGAAAATGAGGGCGACCGCGGTGCGGCCTTTCGACGAGGCCAACCGGTGGAGCATGCTGCCGTCGCCGCCGACGCTCATGTCCATCGAGGCATGGCCTTCCATCGATCCTGCAAGTCCTTGTTCGGCCTGGCGCAAGGCGGCTTCGACCAAGCGCTTGCGGAGGAGCAGCCGGAACACGACCGCGACGATGATGATCATCAATGGTCCACCGACGAATTCGGCGAGCGTGAACTGCCAGCCGATCACCAGGGTGAGGATGATGCCCAGCTCAAGCACGAGGTTCGTGCTGGCGATCTCGAACGCCATGGCCGCGGTGAAGCTGGCTCCCTTTCGGAACAAGGAGCGGGCCAGAGCGACGGCCGCGTACGAGCACGACGAGCTGGCTGCACCGAGCCCTGCCGAGACTGCGAGGGTCGTGGGACGGTCGTCGCCCATCATGCGCGTGATGGTCTCGCGTCTCACGACTGCCTGCACGATCGCCGACAGGGTGAAGCCGAGGATGAGGGCCCAGAGAATCCCCCACATCATCGACCCCGACAGCAACAAGGCGTGTCCGACGGCGCGAACGGCGCTCATGACGTGGTGCACAGAACGGAACGCGGGTCGTTGGCGGACGCGGTGCCGGCGCGGAGCACGGCGAGTCGTTGGCACAGCGATCCGGCGGCGACTGCGACTCCGCCGGCGATCGCCAGGAGTCGACGCCTCCGGCCGAAGGTGAGCATTGCTGCTCCGGCCAGCGAAACGGACCGGCTGGCCAGATCGAGCCGGCGGGCTGATGCGTCGGACGTGTATGTGTCGAGGTCGCCGAGCCGCCGGCGCATCACTGCGGCGACAACGACCTCGGTGATCGCCCCAACGGCCCCGATCCGGGCCGCCGAGTTGTCGGGGCGACCAGAGATCGCCGAGAGCGCGGTCGTGACGCCGCCGGCGCTCGCAGCAGCACTCGCCGCAAACAGCACCGGCAGCTCGCGACGAGCCTCGTGCCACGCGGGTGTCGCCGTATCGGCCACGAGCACACCGGTGTAGGTGGCGATTCCCGCTCCCGCGACGCCAGCCGCCACGGTTGTGGCTCGGCGCACACGGGTTGCCAGCCGCGAAGTGGTCGAGAGCGGTAGTGCCGACAGCGAGCGGCGAGTATGCGGCGAGCAGCCACGATCCGACGCTCATCGGCGAGGTCGGCTTGAGAACCCGGAGCATGTAGGCGAAGCGGCTCGGTCGTCCGAGGTCGGCGATCAGCAAGCCGGGGCTGGGGAGTAGTCCGATCAGCGCGGCTCGTCTGGCGTGGCGTGCGAGCTGGGGGCGGCCGGCAAGATCGGCGACTGCGGCGATCGTTGACGATGCCCCGGCGAGGCCGCCGGTGAAGAAGTACCAGCCGACGTAGTCCTTCCACACGTGGGCTTCGACGATCGGCTTGCCGTAGTAGCCGGATTGGGTCCCGACGGTGGGCACGTCGGTCGCGGTCATGACCGATCTCCGAGGATCACGAGGGCGATGCCGAGCACCAGCCCGGCTGCGGCCTTGCCCGCCGTTCGCCACATCTGGGGGAGGTCTCGCGTGGTGGTCCTGGGGGCAGGCGGCAAACCGTAGACGTCAGGCGTATCGAGGAGCAGGAACATCGCTCCGGCGCCACCGATGCCGTCGTTCGGGTCGTTGCCGTACAGGCGAGCGTGCCCCACTCCTGCTGCGTGGAGCGTCTCGAGCCGTTCCTCTGCGGTGGATCGAAGATCGGCCACGACGCCGAACTGTATTGATTGCGTCGGACAGGCCTGGGCGCATGCCGGCTGATCGCCGCCCTTCAGCCGGTCGTAGCACAGCGTGCACTTGCCGGCTCGGCCGTCGTCGTCGTTCTTGCCGATCACGCCGAACGGACACGCCGGCACGCAGTAGCCGCAGCCATTGCAGATGTCCGGCTGGACGACGACCGAGCCGAATTCGGTACGCACGAGCGAGCCGGTTGGGCAGACGTCGAGGCATGCGGCTTCGGTGCAGTGCTTGCACACATCGGAACTCATCAGCCAGACGAGATCCTTTGTCACGCTCGGGGCCGCTGGCGTGCGATCCAGGCGCCGCCCGGTTGCTCTTCTCGATGAAGGCGACGTGGCGCCACGATGTTGCGTCCAGTGAGCCGGTGTTGTCGTACGAGTTGCCGGTCATCTCAGCAACCTCGCTGGCGATGCCGTTCCACTCCTTGCAGGCGACCTCACACGCCTTGCAACCGATGCACACGCTGGTGTCGGTGAAGAACCCGTAGCGGGTGCCGGCCTCGATGAGTTTGATCTCCGTGTTCATGGGCGTGCCTCTCCACCTCGGTGCTGCTCGACGAACCGGCGGCGGTCGGGCCCAAGGGGTCGACGACCGGCGATGATGTCGCAGGTCTGAGCCTTCGTGTTCTGGATGTGGACGTTGGGGTCGAGGGCCAGCCCAAGCAGGTCATTGGCCGAGTCGCCCGTGGTCGCCCCACGGCTGCCCCAGTGGAAGGGCATGCCGACGTGATGCACGACGTGCCCGTCGATTTCGAGGGGCGTCACGCGCGCCGTTACGAGGACCCGCGCTTCGATGACGGCTCGCGAGGTGACCACAGATGCCCAACCACCGTTGATGAGCCCGCGTAGCTCGGCGAGCTCCGGGCTGACCTCGCAGAACATCTCCGGCTGCAACTCGTTCAGACGGTCAACGGACCGACTCATCGCACCAGCGGTGTGGTGCTCAGTCAGTCGGTAGGTGGTGAGCGCGAAGGGATACGGGTCGTGTTCGCCGTCGGGACGCGGGCTGTCGTTGTCGGGGTTGTCGACCGAGTGGATCCGCTCGGTGACCGGGTTGTCCTGGCGTCGGTACACCGGGTTGTGCACCGGTGACTCGTTCGGCTCGAAATGCGTCGGCATCGGCCCGTCGGCGAGACCAGACGGCACGAAGAGCCACGCCTTGCCATCCGACTGCATGATGAACGGGTTCTCGCCGGCGATCGCGTCCTCACCCGTGGCGTCCGGTTCCGGCCGAAAGTCGGGTCGCTTGTCGGCCTGGAAGTCGGGAACGTCCGCTCCGGTCCACTTCTGCGAGGCATCGTCCCACCAGACGTAGCGCTTGCGCTCCGACCACGGCGCGCCCTCGGGATCCGCCGACGCACGGTTGTACAGGATGCGTCGGTTCGCCGGCCAGGCCCAGCCCCACTCCGCGGCGACCCATGTTTGATCACTTCCGGGTGTTCGGCGACGGGTCTGGTTGACGCCGTCGGCGTTGCACCCGCAGTAGATCCAGCATCCACACGAGGTCGAGCCGTCTGCTTTCAGATCGCTATAGGTCGACAGCGGACGACCGTTGGCGTCGTGGCCGTTGATCTCGGCGAGAACGGCCTCGGCCACGGGGTCGGCGAACGGTCCTTCGACGGGGTAGTCCCACGTCAGGTCGAGCACAGCCCGATCGCGTGGGTCGCCACGACGTCGGCGAGCCGCTCACGGACCAGGCGACCGAGGTGGTAGAAGAACCACAGCTCCGACCGGCAGTCGCCCGTGGGCTCGACGGCCTTGTCGTGCCACTGCAGCAGTCGTTGGGTCTGGGTGAACGATCCACTCTTCTCGGTGTGCGCAGCGGCAGGCATCAGGAACACCTCGGTACCGATCGAGGCCGGTCGACAGCTCGCCGGTGTCGATCTCCGGCGCGTCGTACCAGAACGACGCGGTCTCGATCTCCTGGAAGTCACGTACGACCAGCCAGTCGAGGTTGGCCATCGCTTTGCGGTGCATGCCCGAGTTCGCCGACCCGACGGCCGGGTTCTCGCCGAGCACGAAGAAGCCCTTCACCGTCCCGTCCAACATTCCCAGCGTGCTCTGGTACGTCGAATGATCACCGGTGATGCGTGGAAGGTGGTCGAAGCAGAAGTCGTTCTCGGCCGTCGCCGCGTCACCGAACCACGCCTTCAGGAGGCTCACCGTGTACGCCCGCATGTTGCCCCAGTAGCCCGTGCCGGGTGAGTCCGAACGGATGAACTCCTCGAGCGTCGCCGCAGTAGCTCGCATGCGGCATCGGGATGTAGCCCGGGCAGCAGGTCGTACAGCGTCGGGATGTCGGTCGAGCCCTGGATGCTTGCATGACCGCGCAGTGCCATGATGCCGCCACCCGGGCGACCGATGTTGCCGAGCAGCGTCTGCAGGATCGCCGCGGCGCGCACGTTCTGCACGCCGACCGCGTGATGGGTCCAGCCCACGGCGTAGCACATCGCACCGGTGCGTTCGCGTCCGGAGTTGTCGCACAACGCTTCGGCGACGGCCTCGAACTGAGCCGCCGGAACACCACACGTTCGCTCCACCATCTCCGGCGTGTAGCGACTGAAGTGACGCTTCAGCAACTGGAAGACACAATGCGGATCGGTGAGCGTCGGGTCTTGCTTGGGCGTCCCGACGCCGTGATCCCCGCCGTGCCCGCCGGACCGTTCGGCGCCCGCGCCGCCGCCCTCGCGATCGCCGGCCGAGGCCTTCTCCTCCATCCCCTCGTACTGCCAGGACGACGAGTCGTACGACCCGGTCTCGGGGTCCCATCCGGAGAAGAATCCGTCAAGGTCCTCCGTATCGATGAAGGCGGCGTCGATGATGGTCGCCGCGTTGCTGTACGCAACGACGTACTCTCGGAACTCGCGTCCGTGCGACAGGACGTAGTTGATCAGGCCACCGAGAAACGCGATGTCGCTCCCCGGTCGTATGGCCACATGAATGTCGGCGAGAGCGCTCGTGCGCGTGAACCGCGGGTCGGCGTGGATCACCGTGGCGCCTCGGCGCTTGGCCTCGACGACCCACTGGAACCCGACGGGGTGGTTCTCCGCCATGTTCGAGCCCATGATCAAGATCACATCACTGTGCTGCAGGTCCTGCAGGAACGAGGTGGCACCACCTCGACCGAACGATGTCCCCAGACCGGGGACGGTTGACGAGTGTCAAATGCGCGCTTGGTTCTCGATCTGGACGGCGCCCCACGACGTGAACAACTTCTTCCACAGGTAGTTCTCCTCGTTGTCGAGCGTCGCGCCACCCAACGAAGCGATGCCCATACAGCGATGCAGCGGCCGACCGTCGTCCGTGCGGTCCTCCCACGAGGCCCGGCGCGAAGCCACTACACGATCGGCGATCTTCTCCATCGCCGTTTCGAGCGGCATGTCCTCCCACTCCGTGGCGAACGGCCGTCGATACTTGACCGTCGTGATCCGACTGGGTGACTGCACCATCGCCTTGGTCGCCGCGCCTTTCGGGCACAGATGCCCTCGTGAGATGGGGCTATCCGGATCACCTTCGATCTGGAC
Source organism: Ilumatobacteraceae bacterium (assembly GCA_963805445.1). Taxonomy (GTDB): domain Bacteria; phylum Actinomycetota; class Acidimicrobiia; order Acidimicrobiales; family Ilumatobacteraceae; genus JAENVT01. The sequence continues at coordinate 56,531 of CAWDUI010000014.1, forward strand.
GATCTGCTCATCCTTGACGAAGACCCGCTGCCCGCAACCAACGGCACAGAACGGGCAGATCGACTGCACCACCCGATCGGCCTTGACCGTGCGCGGTACGAGATCCTCCGACCACGACGACCGCGCCGCCGAACCGCGACCCGACCGGTCGGGTCCCGTCAACTGTCGAACGATGGGCCACTGCGTGGGACGGACAATCATGGAGATTCCTGCTCCTGATCTCGGGGTCGAGCGTGACGGGCCGGGCAATCCCGCCGGAGCGGTTCGACGGGCTGCAGCCGACGCATACTTCGGTGTTGACGCGCCCACATCGCAAGCACAGGCGAAGACGCAGCAAGCGAAAGCGGCGGCCGACCCATCAACTCCCACGTTTCCCAGATTCGGCCGCGTTAAACCGTCGGGTGTCGAGTGGGCGAGTCAGGAGTCGTGGACCGAAACCTCGACGCCCTCCGACGCGCTGATGACGGTCGCGCGGGCCCTGCCGTCATCTTGGCGCTCGAAGCGAAGGTGGCACTCGCCGCTTCCGACGCGCAGGTGGCGCAGCTCGACGAGTGTCGAGCGCGGCAGGCAGCAGCGGACGTTCGATGAGCAGGCGATTCTCGAATCCGTCCGGGTGAAGCCCGAGCGCCTCAGTCAACATGAACGGGATCGAACCGGCCGCCCACGCCTGGGGATGGCAGGCCACCGGGTAGCGCACCGGACGCGGGAAGTCGCACCGGGCGAAGCCTCCGAACAACTCCGGTAGGCGAGCGTCGGGGAAGCACTGCGAGGCCTCAAGCATCGCTTCGAAGATGTCGATGCCTCCGTCATGGCGGTATCGGCGCAGCCCGCCCATGACGATCGAGTTGTCGTGCGGCCACACGCTGCCGAGGTGATAGGAGATCGGGTTGTAACGCCTCGCGCCGGTCGACACGGTGCGCACTCCCCAACCGCTGAACATGTCGTCCTCCATGAGGCGCGCCGCTGCCTTGCGGCCGAGATCGTCGTGGGCGACCCCGGTCCACAAGACCTGCCCGGAGTTGGAGCTGACCACGCGGAGCGGGCGCTGGTCCTTGGCCAGCGCCATGGCGAACACACCGAGATCGTCCAGCCAGTAGTCGCGGTTGAACCGCTGCTTGAGCTCGTCGCTCTCGCGACGCAGCCGGTCGGCCGTTTCGGTGTCGCCTGCCCGCTCGAAAACTTCGGCGAGCTCAACCTTCGCGGCGTACACGTAGCCTTGCACTTCACACGGTGCAACGGGGGCGTCGGCAACGGAGCCGGACTCGGTGACCATCGCGTCGCTGGAATCCTTCCAGGCTTCGTTGATCAGCCCCGACTCGGTCTGGGTGGTGTAGTCCAGATAGCCGTCGCCGTCGGAGTCACCGAAGTTGTCGATCCAGTCGAGGGCCGCCTCGACGTTGTCGCGCAGCTCGTCGAACAGGCGCAGGCTCCCGGTCCAGCGGGCGTGGCGGGCCATCAGCAACAGGAACAGCGGAGTCGCATCGACGGTGCCGTAGTACGGGGTGTAGGGAACCTGGCCGGTGTTGGTCAGCTCGTCGTGACGAAGCTCGTGGGCGATCTTGCCAGGCTGCTCCTCGGTGCGCGGGTGCTTCCTGCGACCCTGGTACTTGGCCATCAATGCCAGCGTCTGCTGCCCGATCTGGGGGTTGTAGGCCAGCATCTGCAACGCCGTCAGGATGCTGTCGCGGCCGAAGATGGTCACGAACCAGGGAACTCCGGCGGCGAAGAACGTCTCTCCGTCGAGCTGGGTCTGCAGCATCCGGAGATCGCGAAAGCTGCCGTCGATCGCCCGCTGGGCAAATCCGCCGGGCACCTGGACCTGCGTTCGGTTGCGCAGGTACGTCTCGGTGTCGTCGGCGGTCGAGTCGTGCCTCGTTGGGCGACCGTCGTGACACGCGCTGTCCTCCCGGTCCTCGTCGAGCTCGATCTGGATCGTGACGGTCTCGCCGGTCCGCGCATCCATGGTCCAGCGCAGCACGGCGGTGTGGTCGGCGATCTCTGCCGGCGGAGGTTGGAACGTGGCCCTGACGGTACGGCGGATCGAGTCGGCTCCGTCGTAGACGAACTCGATGCCGTGGTCACCGACCTTGGGCGCGTGGAGCGTGCCGGGCCGCTCGCCGAGCATCCCTCGCACGTCGAACACGCTGGCGAAATCGGGATGGATCTTGACCTGAAGGACGGCCTCGATGGCATCCATCGAGTAGTTCTCGAATGTCAGCTCGTCGTTCAGGGTCAGCCGAGTGCCGTCCACTGATCGGCGTATGGTGATTCCGACGCTCTCCTTGGAAACGTCGTGCCCTGCTCCGTCTTCGAGATCGGGGTTGGTGAGGAAGTGGTAGAGGTGGTCGCCACCCTCGTCGTTGGCCGACAGTACGTCCAAGGTCTCGCCGCAGAAGCTGAAGTCGTAGGCGCGGACGAATCGGGTGTCGTTGAAGTACAGACCGAACCCGTGACCCTGCTCGTCGGGCACCGAACCGTCATGACGACACAGGAAGAACAACCGGTCCGACTTGGCGACCAACGCATCGCTGACTGCGGTGGTCACCGACGAGCGCGACTTCGTGAGGACGCGCTGCTTGCGTTCGGCTGCACTGAGATTCTTGCTACAAGTCATCAGCTTCACCCCGGTCGTTCGCTGTGTGGCGTTTTGCAAATCGGTTTACCCAACAACGGCGATGGGCAATCTCACATCTGCAACCAGCGCGCTGAACCTACGAATCCGCTTGACCGAGGAATCACGGAGGTACCGACGATGAAAGCACCAGGCGGACAAGATGACACCAGCGTGCTCGGACGACGCACGTGGGTGATCGCCGAGGGCTACATTCCCGGAGACAGCAACGGCCCGGCGCCGAGCATGACGAGCCACGAGACCGCATGCATCCTCAATCCCCACGACGAGGAGGCACGCCTCGAGATCACGTTGTACTTCCACGACCGCGAGCCACTTGGACCGTACCGGGTGGCCGTGCCGCCACGGCGAACGACGCATCTCCGCTTCAACGATCTGTCAGATCCGCAGCCTGTCCCACGCGACACGGACTACGCCAGCGTGATCCGGTCCTCGATGCCTGTCGTCGTGCAGCACACCCGCCTGGATTCGCGACAGCCGCCGCATGCCTTGCTGTCGACCGTTGCGTGGAGCGAGTGAGATGACGGCGATGGAGCAGCAGTTGCTCCGGACCGTCGAGATCTGGGATGACATCGACAAGGGAGGACACCATGAAGAATCGAATGCTTGACCTCGAACACGCCTCGTCGTGGGTGCTCGTGTTCGACAAGGGCGACGAATTCATCTCCACCATGCAGGAGTTCGCCGACGACCACGATCTCGACGCCGCCGCGTTCATGGCGATCGGCGCGTTCAGCGACGTCGTCCTGCAATATTTCGATCCCGAGCTGATGGACTACCGCAAGACGATCATCGCCGAGCAGTGCGAGGTCCTGATCCTCAGCGGGAACATCGCCATCGACGGGGATGAGCGCAAGATCCACGCTCACGGCGTGATCGGGATGTCCGACACCTCGACACGAGGAGGCCACATCGGCTCGGCGCACGTGTGGCCCACACTCGAGGTCGTGATCGAGAAGTCGCCCGCTCACCTGCAGCGACGCGTCGATCGCCAGACTGGCCTCGCCCTCATCGACCTTCCCGGCGGGTCGTGATGCCCCCGGCCGAAGAAGGTACTTTGCGCGGCCGCGATGCCCTCAAAACGACCTACCGGGCCGATTTGTCGCGCGCCACTTCGTCGATGTAGCGCTGCCGCGCCCGCCGATCCGCATCGGTTGGATCTCCGCCGAAGAGGCTCCGGGGGAACAAACGGCGATCCAGCACCACGTTGAGCTCGACCGCCCACAGGGTCACCTGCGCCAGCAGATAGAAATAGGTCAGCAGTCCGATCACCGAGGCGAACGTCCCGTAGACGTCGCTCGCCGCGTCGATCCGTCGGGCGACAAGTCGGGTTCCCAACGTCTGCAGGCCGTAGTACAGCACGCCCGCCAGGGTGGCTCCCGGAAGGATCTGCCGTCGGGACAGCTTCTTGTCGGTCAAAACGGCAAAGGCCAGTCCGATCACCAGGATGTTGAGCGCGACGTTTCCGAGCCCGACGGCGATCTGAGTGACGACGGCGAAACCGGAGAGAAGGGACCCAATCGCGCTCAGCACCGTTGTGCCGAACAGACCGGCACCCAGCACCGCCAGCGCAAGCAGCGCCCGCAACCGGGTGTGAATGAAGTTGGGCCGCTCATTGACGGGGACGTCCCACACCGCGTTCATGGCGTTCTGGGCAGCGGTCGTGGCGCCGAGCCCAGCCCACAGAGCACCGAGTAACCCGATCATCAAACCCGCGCCGTGCCCGTGCAACGCTCCGGTCGCCAATCCGTCGCCGACTACGGGGATGTGCGAGAGCGCCGACCCGGCGAGGTCGTGTTGCACGCTGGCGTCGTTGCCGAACACGTAGCCGAGAACCGTGACGAGGACCAAGAGCAGCGGGAAGATCGAGAAGAAGCTGTAGTACGCCACGAGCGCAGCGAGCTGTCCGGCGCGGTCATCACTGAACTTCTTGAAGACCCCGACTACGAAGGCGAGCGGGCGGTGTCGGCGCTGCGCCTTGTCGATAGAGCGACCGATCCGCTGGAACAACTGGAGGGATGGTGACGATCTCGCTCCGGCCGACTCGTGTGAGGGTTCGTCGTACTTGTCGCGAAGGGCGTCGCCGCCTGCGCAGCCGAGATCACCGTCTTCGACACCCTGGATCTCGTATCCGACTCTCCTCAACATCTCGCCAGTGGGGTACCCGAATCCCCCGGATGGTCAATCGCGGCGCAAACGATGTCCCACGCCGGCAGCGTCCCGAGCCGAGGGGCTGTATCAAGCATCATGACGAACAGTTCGACGAAGGCGATGCACGATCTCGGCGAGCCGCTCGCCGCCGGCAACCGCGAAATCGGCGGCGACCCCGGAAAGACCGAGCAGAAACCGACGATCCAGCATTCCGCGAGCCCGATCATCGAAGATGCCATGCGATCCATGGTCTGAATTGTTGTCAGCCGCGGCAAACAGGTCATCGCGTCGATCGCCGCGGATCGGGATGTCGGTGAGCTGAGCAGCGATCCCGGTTCTGGCCATGTAGTGATCGCCGACACCGGGGATGAGCTTGTTGAGGTGGACGAGCAGCCAGTTCCAGCCGCCCACAATGTCTTGCCGAGCGCCTGACTCGATGAGGTCGGCGATCGCCTTGGCCGGGATCTCAGGCTGATAGATGGGTGGCACCGGCATGGGATGTGTATCGACGTTGGCGCGGCACCATCCGAACTGGGTGGTGTTGACAGCGGGAAGGTGGATCTGGCATACACGGACCTGCGAGGACTCGGCGAGGAGCTCGGTTCGCAGCGACTCCATGAACCCGCGGACGGCGAACTTCGCGCCGCAGTACGGCGCCTGCAGCGGGATCCCCCGGAAGGCGAGTGCTGAACCGACACTGATGATCGTGCCGGCGTCTCGTTCGCGCATCCGCGACAGCGCCGCCATCGTGCCGTGCACCTGCCCGAGATAGGTGACAGCGGTTGCCCGTTCGATCGATGCAGGATCGACGTCGCGAACCGCTCCGAAGATGGTGGTCATCGCGTTGTTGACCCAGACATCGATCGGGCCCAGCGTTTCGCTGATCGTTGTGGCCGCGGCGTCAACCTGGTCCCAGCTCGCAACGTCCGCGGGCGTCGCGCATGCTCGACGCCCAATCGCTGTCACCTCAGCTGCTGCGGCGTCGAGGCCGGCCCGCCCGCGTGCGACAAGCCCAATGTCATATCCGCGTGCGGCGAGCTCGCGGACCGTGGCCCGTCCGACGCCGCCCGTCGCCCCGGTGATGACCGCTACCTTGCTCATTCTGTTTGCCTCCTTCATATGTCGTGTTGGACCCAGCCGGTGCGCAGGCGCGCAACCGATGATTGGCGGCAATCAGCCCGAGGTGGGTGAAGGCCTGTGGGAAGTTCCCGAGGAACTCGTGGTCCCGCATGCTGTACTCCTCGGCGAACAGTTCGACGTCGTTGGCCAGAGCGGCGAGTCCCTCGAACAGCTCTGTAGCCTCGTCGATCTTGCCCTGGAGGGCGAGTACTTCGACGAGCCAGCACGAGCAGAGTAGGAAGAACCCTTCCTGATCCGCAGCGCCGTCATCGGCTGCTCGCGCAGCGTGACGGCGGATAAAACCGTTCGGCGCACCGAGTTCGCGTTGGATGACCTCGACCGTCGTGATCATCCGCTCGTCACAGGCGTCGACGAAGCCGACCAGGGGCAACTTGAGCAGGCTCGCATCGACGGCGGTCGTGTCAAAGGCTTGGACGAAATGCCCGTACTGGGGGTGAACGCCGTGTTCGTTGATCGCGGCCCGCACCTGGTTTCGCTCGGCGATCCACCGATCCACATCCACTCCATCGAACCCGTGATCCTGTACGAGTCGGATTCCGCGATCGAGGGCAACCCAGACCATCACCTTGGAATGCACGTAGTGCCGGGGAGGTCCGCGCATCTCCCAGATGCCGGCGTCGGGGTGCCTCCATCGGTTGATTGCTTGGTCGACAACGGCGGCGATGAACGTCCATTCGTCGTCGGAGATGTCGCCATGCTCCAGATGCGATAGGTGGACGGCGTCGACGAGGTGGCCGTACATGTCGAGCTGGACCTGTGACGCCGCAGCATTGCCAATTCTGACGGGGCGGGACTCACGCCACCCGTCGAGATCGAGATTGAGTTCCGGCAGGCGACGCTGGCCGTACGGTCCGTACATGATCTGCAGGTCGACTGGGTCGCCAGCACTGGTGCGCATGATGAAGGCCCGGAAGCTTCGCGCCACCTCGTGATGCCCGACGATCGCCAGGGCGTCGAGGGTCAGCGTTGCATCACGGATCCAGCAAGCGCGGTAGTCCCAGTTCGAGGTGCCGCCGACGATCTCCGGAAGCGAGGTCGTCGGTGCAGCGATGATCGCGCCCGTCGGCGCACAGCACAGCGCCTTCAACACGAGCGCCGACCTGGCGACCAGATCTGCGTGCGGGCCCTCTGCTTTGGTTCGCTGTGACCAGTCGGCCCACCACGCGGTGGTGTCCTCTACTGCTAGCCGAGCGTCGACGGTGCCAGCTTGAGGATCGATCTGGTGCGCGGGTTGGCAGGCGACGACCACCGACAAGCCCTCACCGTCCGACATCTCGATTCGCCCATGGAGCGACGCGCCGGCTCGGTCGATGTCGAGGTCAAATCCGGTGGTGACGATCAGCGCATCGTCGCCGGCTGTCGCGGACCACGTCCTCGGGGCATGTTGCCGGAGCCACGGTGTGGCGCTTCCGTAGTCGAAGCGCGGTCGGAAGCACACCTCGACCGCGATTCGGCCCTTTGTGCAGTCGATGGTGCGTATCAACTGATGCAACGGATGGCGCTCTCCGTCGTCGCCCATGGCGAAGGCGTCTGTGAGCACCATCGTGCCGTCGCGCGTATCCATGGTTGTTTCCAGCACCATCGTGTTCGGGCGGTAGCGCCGCCGGATCGCCACGATCTCGTCGACGGGTCGGATCGAGAAGAAGCCGCCGCGATCGTGGTCGAGCAAGCGCCCGAACGTACTCCCGCGGTCGAACCGCCGTAGGCAGGCCCAGTCGATCGAGCCTTCCCGGCTGACCAGTGCAGTCGAATGGCAGTCCCCGAGGAGCGCGTAGTCCCCGATCGGCAAGTACTGCTTCGTGATCATGACGAACTTGACCGGGTCGAGGCGCGGATCGCGCTGCGGAGGAGCTCGGCGATGTGGATCGGTGTGCGGTCGGTTGTCTGGGTGATCTGCTCTCTGCAGCTGAAGCCATCGGTGATGATGAAAGTGTCGTCGGCCGCGGACCGAACGGCCGGGAGTAGGACGCGCTCACCAACTCGCATGGAGACGTCGAAGTGGTCGGTGGCGAACCCGAATGAACCAGCCATACCGCAGCAGCCCGAGTCGAGCACCTCGTAGTCGACACCCATTCGCTTGAGCAAAGCGACCTCGGCGTCCATCCCGAGCACCGATTTGTGATGGCAGTGTCCGTGGATGACGGCCTTCACCGAAAGGCTCGGCGGTTGGTAGCGCTGCCGCTCGAGGAACTCTGAGAGGATGAGCATTTGTTCCGATAGGCGTCGGGCGTCGGCGTCGTGTGGGAACAAGTTGACGAGTTCGTCGCGGAACGCGGCCACGCAGCTCGGTTCCAGGCCGACGATCGGGATCCCGGCACGGATCCACGGTCGGAGGGTTTCCAACGTCTGGCGCCACAACCGTTCGGCGGTGGCGAGCATCCCCCAGTCATACAGAGGTCGTCCGCAACACAGTGGTCGGGGCGGGATCTCCACTCGATAGCCGGCATCCTCCAGCACCTCGACCGCAGCTTGGGCGACATCGGACTCCAGGTAGTTGTTGAACGTGTCCGGCCACAACAGCACCCGGTCCGTCTCGAACGGTGCGTCGGTCCCGTGGGGATTGAGGGTGTTGCGATTTCCACCGCGTTGCATCGACGGCGTCGAGTAGTTCTCACCTTGATGTTTCGGCGAGTCCGCGTGACGAAGCGAAGAGGCTCCTGTGTGACGGGCTCCGGTGGCTGGTGAGCAGGTCGCACTGTTGATTGGCCGGGCCCGGAACCAGTCGGTGAACGTCTGTGTCGCGAATCGTGGGATCGTTCGCTGTTTGGCGACATCACCGCCGAACTTGACCAGCGTTCGCAGGCCCGGCGCATGAACGAGCGTGTTGACCAGCCGTGGAGCGTGTGACGCCGCACGACCCCACCAGTAGATGAGGCCCATCGCATAGGCGGCACGCGGGCGCAGACGGCGCGCGTAGAAGTGTGACAAGAACTCCGCCTTGTAGGTCGCCATGTCGACGTTGACCGGGCATTCACTCTTGCATCCCTTGCAAGCAAGGCAGAGATCCAGCGCGTCGGCAACCGTGCGATCGCGCCATCCGTCGAGTTCGGTGCCGCGTAACATCTCGAACAGCATTCGAGCCCGACCACGGGTCGAATCCTCTTCCTCGCGTGTTGCCATATAGCTCGGGCACATCGTGCCTCTGTCGACATCACGGCACTTCCCCACGCCGACGCACCGCGACGCGGCCTTGGCGAAGTCGTGGTCGTCGTCGGGAAACGCGAAGTGCGTCTTCGGGGACTCCAACATCGAGTCCGGCCCCTGACGGAGGTCCGCGTCGGGCGCGTGAGGTCGAACGACCTTGCCAGGGTTCATCCCGCCATCAGGATCCCAGAGATCTTTGAAGTCGGCGAACGCAGCGACGAGCTCCTCGCCGAACATCGTCGTCAGCAGTGCTGCGCGTGCCTGTCCGTCGCCGTGCTCACCCGACAGAGAACCGCCGTAGGAGACGACGAGGTCGGCGGCACGATCGAGAAAGTGCCGCCACTGGGCGACACCGGGTTCGGTGTCCAGCTGGAAGTCGATGCGGCAATGGATGCAGCCCTGCCCGTAGTGGCCGTACAGCGCGGCGTCGTACCCGAACTCATCGAGCAGGCCACGAAAGTCGCGCAGGTAGGCGCCGACCTTGCCCGGAGGCACTGCCGCGTCCTCCCAGCCCGGATGCGTGGCGGGCATCCCGGGCACGTTGGCCGTGGCACCGAGGCCCGATTCGCGGACCTGCCACAGCTTCTTCTCCTCCCAGGCGTCCTCAAAGAGCTTGACGTTCGGCGCATCGTCGAGGGCCTTCAACTCGTCGACCAGACCATGGGCTTGACGGTCAGATTCCGCTTTCGTGTCGGCTCCGAACTCGACGAGCAGGAACCCGTCGCCGTCGGGCAGGAGTTGCACGTCGTCGGGATGCAGCCCCTTCTTCTTCATGTAGCCGACCAGCTTCGAGTCGATTCCCTCCAGCCCGACCGGGCGATGGGCACGGACGCGGGACACGTGGTCCGCCGCCGTGTAAGCGTCGGGGTAGCCGAGCACAACCAGAGTGCGAGCGGGCTTGGCGTCGATGAGTCGCAACGTCGCGCCGAGAACGACGACGCACGTGCCTTCTGTGCCGACGAGTGCCTGGGCGACGTCGAATTCGTGTGCCGCCAACAATCGGTCGAGGTTGAACCCGGACACGCGACGAGGAATGTCGGGAAAGCGCCGCCTGACGGCGGCAGCGTGCTGATCGCGGAGCCGTCGAAGGCCGGCGTAGATCTCGCCTCGACGACCGCCTTCGGCGACGATCTCGTCGAGCTCATCCTCGGTGGTGGCTCCAACTGACATGCGGATGCCGTCATACGTCAGTACGTCGAGGGTGACGACCTGGTCGACGGTCAGCGGGCCGGGGCCGTAGAACTCCGACATCACCGAGTGGACACCACACGAGTTGTTGCCGATCATGCCGCCCAGCGTGTTGTGCCCATGCGTCGCCGGATCTGGGCCGAACGTCAAACTGTGCTCGCGCGCGAGCTGCCGGAGATGGTCGAGGTTGCAACCCGGCTCGACGGTTGCCGTCCGCGCCTCCACGTCGAGATCGATCACGTTGTTGAGGTACTTCGAAAAGTCGATGATCACGGCCACGTTGGTGCACTGACCGGCCAGACTCGTCCCGCCGCCCCGACTGGTGATCGGGATGCCGCGACGATGGCACGCCGAAACGGTGCGGATCACGTCGTCGATCGTGCGCGGCACGACGACACCGATCGGGACCTGACGGTAGTTCGACGAGTCCGTCGAGTACGCCGCCCGACTGCCCCGATCGAAGCGAACCTCACCCACGATGGTCGATCGCAGCTCGGTGATCAAACCGCGCGCATCTTCGCCGATCGCGTTCGAGATCGATACCGGCGTTGTGGTCTGCATTCCTGCGAACGAGCGAGGACGGCGGGCCTCCGGTGGGCGGGCCACGACCTCTTCCCCGGACGAACGGTCGTCAGTGATCATTGCCTGAACCGTCCCGCGTCGACACGTTTGAACTCGATCCCGAGGCCTGGCCGTGCTCGATCCGGAATCAACATGCCGCTGGTTGGCATGAGCACGCCGTCGAACAGCAACGCTTCGAGCCGGACGTGGTCAGCGAAGTACTCGAGATGTCGAAGGTGCCAGACCCCGGCGCAGGCGTGTGCGCTCACCTGGGGTGCGGTGTGGCTCGACACATCGAGGCAGTGCGCGTCACAGAGGGCAGCGATGCGGACGAAGGCGGTGATGCCGCCGCAGCGGGTCACATCTGCTTGAACGCAATCGACGCAGCCGGCGACGAGCAGATCGCGATAGTAGGTCAGGTCGTAGCCGTACTCGCCAGCAGCGATGTCCATGCCCGCAGGGCCCCGGTCACGGATCAGGCGAAGCCCGTCGCGGTCATCCGAGCTGACCGGCTCCTCGAACCACGTGACGCCGTGCTCTGCAAAGCGCTCCGCCATGTGCAGCGCCTGCTTGCGCTGGTACGCACCATTGGCGTCAACAAACAGCTGAACCTCATCGCCGATTGCCGATCTGGCGATACGCACACGATCCTCATCCGCATCGGCGTCGCGGCCAACCTTCATCTTGACGCTGCCGAGGCCGCGTTCAGCCCAACAAGCCAGCTGGTCGGCCAGCTCGTTGTCGGACATGCTTGTGAACCCTCCACTCCCATACACCGGAATGGTGTCGTGGAAACGCCCGAGCAGATCAGCGACGCTCGCGCCCTGACGCTTGCCTGCCAGATCCCACAACGCGATATCGACCGCCGAAATCGCCGAACTGACCACGCCGCGGCAACCGAGATTTCGACAAGCAGCAACCATCGCCGACCAGATCGCTCCGATCGCGCTCGGATCCCGACCCACCACCACCGTCGCAAGGGTGTCAGCAACCACAGCTGCTGCAGCACAACCCGAGTAGGCATACCCGAGACCGACGGTGCCGCCACACCAGACCTCGACGACGATGATGGACGTCGCGTCCCATTCGAGCGTCCCGTCAGACTCAGGGCTCGGTGTCGGCACCTGGTAGGCGTCTACCGTGACCGAATCGACAAGCGCGCCGTCACAGACGAAGGGAGCTGAAATGAGCGGAAGACTCATCGATTAGAGAGTGCCCAAAGCCGGACGCCGTCAATCCCCGAAGGCAGATTTGCCCGTGGCACTCGGCGTTTGAGCGTGGCCGTTCTCGGGTAGGACGTTTTGCGTCCGACGATCGACGGCTCACCGACGTTCGCGTGCAGTCGTCAGAAAGACAGCGTGCATATGTACACGGTCAGCGACTTCATGATCGATCGATTGATCCAATGGGATCTCCACCGCTACTACGGGTTCCCCGGCGATGGAATCGGCGGATTCGACGCCGCGCTCGAACGAGCCGAGCGCGCCGAAAAGCAGTTCGCCTACATCCGTCCGACCCATGAGGAGATGGCGGGCTTGATGGCCTGCGCCCACGCCAAGTTCACCGGCGAAGTCGGCGTATGCATTGCCACCTCCGGCCCCGGCGCCGTCCATCTGATGAACGGACTGTACGACGCCAAGATGGACAACCAGCCCGTCGTCGCAATCGTTGGACAACAAGGACGCGTGGCCATGGGCAGCGACGCCCAGCAGGAGATGAACATGGAACGCATGTTCAGCGATGTCGCCGAGTACGTAAAGACAGTGACCACGCCGATGCAAGCCCAGCTGGTCATCGATCGAGCGGTGAGAATCGCTCACGCCTACCGGAAACCGACCGTGGTGATCATTCCTGCCGACGTGCAGGACCTCGAGATGGAAGAACCAGCCATGCAACACTGGGTCTCCAGGACCGGCATCGGCCATTCGTCGACGCGGCTCGTCGCCCCCGAAGACGAGCTCCTTCGGGCAGCCAACGTCCTCAACGCCGGGGAACGCGTTGCAATGCTCGTCGGTGAGGGCGCACTAGACGCCACCGACGAGGTCCTCGCCGTTGCCGACACCCTCGGCGCCGGGATCGTCACCGCGCTGCTCGGAAAGGGTGCCGTGCCCGGCGACGTCCCTCACCACACCCAGCAACTGGGACTGCTCGGTAGCCGGCCGAGCTACGAGATGATGCAGGAATGCGACACACTGCTGATGGTCGGATCGAACTACCCGTACGCAGAGTTCCTCCCTGAGACCGGCAAAGCTCGTGGCGTACAGATCGATCTGCTGCCACGTCACCTCAGCCTGCGCTTTCCGATGGAGGTCAACCTCTGCGGCGATTCCAAGACAACCCTCGCCGCGCTCTTGCCGCTGCTGCAGCGCAAACAGGATCGTGAGTGGCAGGCGAGCATCGTGGACCGAATGGCGAAGTGGGAGTCCGTCCTGGAGCGCGAAGCGGCAGTCCCGGCGGACCCGATCAACCCGCGGGCTGTCTTTCATCTACTCAACCAGCGGTTGCCCGATGACGTGATCGTCACCGCCGATGCCGGCACCACCGCCGACTGGTACGGCCACCACATCCGACTCGGCCGCAACATGATGGGCAACCTCTCCGGACGGCTCGCGACCATGCTCGGCGCGATGCCCTACGCCATCGCCGCCAAATTCGCCTTCCCCGATCGCCCCGTCGTGTGCACAATCGGCGACGGCGCATTCCAGATGCTCGGCATGAACGGGCTCGTCACCGTCAAACGCCACTGGCAACAGTGGGCCAACCCGACATTCATCGTCCTCGTCCTCCACAACAACGATCTCAACCAGGTCTCCTGGGAAATGCGCGAAGCGGGTAGCCCGCGATTCGACACCAGCCAGCTGCTCGAAGACGTCGATTACGCCGGCTACGCGCAGCTGCTCGGATTCACCGGCATTCGCGTCGATGACCCCGACAAGGTCGCAGATGCGTGGGACGAAGCGTTCGCGGCCGACCGTCCCGTCATCCTCGACGTCATCACGGACAAGAATGTCCCTCCTCTCCCGGCCCACGTCACGTTCGCCGAAGCCAAGGGGATCGCCAAAGCCTTAGTGGGCGGCGATCCCGACGGCCGAGCTGTCGTCGCCAATTCCGCCCGGGCAGTCGCTGCTCAGTTCTTCGCTCGATTCGATGATTCGAGGTCTCGCGAGGAGGCGTCAGCGAGCTCCTCGTGACCGCTGAGAGGATGTCAACGCCGGCGGAGGTAGTGGCGCCACTGGCCCCGCCGTGCGATCGAACCAACTAGGAGGCCCGCCATGGCAACTGAATCTCAATCCGGCAACGTCACTGTGAATGACGATCTCCAGATTTCATCGATCCGCCGAGTCGTCGTCGATCTCGACCCTCACGATGATGACGATCGTCGCTTCCGTGCGTTCGCTTGGGCGCGCGATTTCGCGACCAAGCTGGGGGTGCCTCTCGTGGCGTGGGTCAGTGTGTCGCGTGACTCCGCTGAACGGTCGACGACCGATGAACGAAGGTTCGAGGTCCAGGCGGCCGATATCACTCGCGGCTGGCTTCGCGAACGGGGCGGTGAAGTCGACGAGATCGACGTCGCTCCCGTCAACGACGACACAGAACTGCTCGCCTCGACGATGCACGGCGACATCGTTGTCCTTGGTGTGGACGCCACGGAAGGCCTTACAGGCTGGGCCCTCGGCAGTCGGGCTCACGAACTGGCACACAGTCTCGATTGTCCGCTTGTCATCGTGCCACCAGAAGCGCCGGCATCCAAAGATGCCCCGGTCGTGGTCGGAGTCGACGGGAGTGACGCCAACGAGGCAGTCGTCGACTGGGCCAAACACCTCGCCAAGGACCTGCGCCGAGACCTCGTTCCCGTCTTCGCGTACAACGCGGTGTACGAAACATTCGACAATGCCGGCAACTATGGAACCGACGAACGCGCGGCCCGCGCCGAAGCGGACGCGGAGTCCGTCCCCCTCACCGAAATCCCCGGCCGACCAGCCCAGGTCATCAGCGATACAGCAACCGACACGAACGCATATCTCACCATTGTCGGCGTCCGCCACGACCATGCGCTCGGCGGTCTTCTCCTCGGCCGGGTCGCCGATCACCTTCTCCACCACCCACCATCGCCGATAGCCATCATCACCTACGCAACGGCAGAGTGACACAACGGAAGGCGCATCAGTAGCGTTTGCCGAGATAGGTGATCACGCTGAACAACGTGTTGTCCCACATCGTTCCCAGTGGAGGCGCGCGGATGGGTGTGATTGAATCCCACTGGGTCTGGTGGAGGCTCGGTGGTTGTTTCCGGTCAGCTCGGGTTGACGAGGTGAGCGTAGTTGGCGGCTTCGAACTCGGCCGGCGGAATGTCGCCGAGCGTGCCGTGAAGTCGCTCGTTGTTGAACCAGTGCACCCACCCGAGGGTGGCCAGTTCGAGGTCCTCGATCGTGCGCCAGGGTGCTCGCCGCCGGATCAGCTCGATCTTGTAGAGCCCCTTCGTTGTCTCGGCCGCTGCGTTGGCGTAGCTGTCGGCCACGGAGCCGATCGACGGTCTCGCTCCGATGTCCTCGAGTCGTTCGGTGTATCTCAGAGACGTGAATCGCGATCCCGCATCGGAGTGCATCACGAGCCCGGCCAGCGTCGTGCCACGCTGCCAGCGGGCCATCTCGATGGCGTAGAGTACCATGTCGGTGCGCATGTTCGACGCCACGCGCCAACCGACGATGGTGCGGGAGAAGGCATCGACGATGAAACACACATACGCCATCCAGGTCGGCACGTAGGTGAGATCTGTGACCCACAACGCGTTTGGTCGCTCAGCGGTGAACCTTGCGGTCCACCAAGTCCGGCGGACCGGTTCGCCTTCTCATCCGCTCGGGTCGTGTGCACGACCTGCGACCCGCGGCGAACCGACCAAACCCATGCCCGCATGATCCTGGCGACCTGGTCCCGTCCGACGGTCTCGCCGGCGCGGCCCATCGACTTCCACATCTTGTGGACCCCATAGACGGAGTAGTTGGCGTTCCAGATCGCCAACAACGCCACCGCCAGGACGGTGTCACGGACCGCCCGCGCCGATGGCGGACGGGACTTCGCCGAGTAGTAGGTGCTCGGAGCGATCTGCAACACCGCGCAGATGGGCTCGACTCCGAACTCATCTCGATGGGCGTCGATGTAGGTGACACTCATCGCTGCGGCGGTCGAGTTCCGCCGCGAAGAAATCCGATGCCGACCGAAGAATCGAGTTCGTTCGGCGCAGTTCACGAATCTCCTGCTCCAACGACTTGATCCGCGCGCGTCCTCGGTCGAGGTCCCCGACACGTGCCCGTCGTCGATGTCGGCCTGCGTCACCCACGACCGCACCGACTCCACCCCGTAACCCAACTGCCCGGCCACTCGCTTCACCGCCGCGTGCCGCTGGCCGGTTCTCCGACTCCATGTTGCGGACCAAACGGACCGCCTGATCCTGCTGTTCCTGCGAATACCGACGCGTAGTCTGCCTCTCTGATGAACCCATGACTCGTCCTCGTTCCCAAGGTCGTGAGCCTCCCCGGATCCCAGAGAGATTCAGTCCGGGCGTAGCGGGAATCCTTCTCGAGGACCCGGGCAAACGTCGGCGCTGGCGAGCGGATCATCGATTCGCAGGACCGTCGTGCGTCATCCGCCGTAGTTGTCAGCGGTGAAGTCTGGGACCGGTCGGGCGTGGGCGTCGGCCGGGGTGGTGGCTTTGCCGTGTTTGTCGATGTCGTCGAGCAGCCAGTTCATTTCCTCGATCTCGCGCTTTTGTGCGTCGATGATTCCGTCAGCCAGGGCGCGTACGCGGAGGTCGTCGATGTCGGCCCGAGAGCTGGTCAGGATCGCGATCGAGTGGTGCGGGATCATTGCCCGCATGTAGGACTCGTCGTTGACCGTGGTTTGGCTGCGAACGAGCCAGAGGGCGAGGCAGAACACGACCACGCTTCCAGCGACGATCGCTGCGTTCACCTTGCGGCTCTTGTACATGCCCAGCATGAAACCGAGCATGATCACCGCCATCGCCGCGCCCATCACGAACATCATGTAGAATCGGGTTTCGCTCCACTTCACGTCGGCGAGCCGGTAGGAGTTCGAATAGGTGAGCGCGAACATCGCCGTCATCGATGTTGCGATCATTGCCGCGAACCGCCAGTACTTGCCGCCATGCGCTCTGTCCTTGGGCTCGGGGCCGGTGCCGCCCGCGTTGGTGTCGGGTGCCGCGTTCGGAGCCGTCTCGCTCTCGCCGGCGTGTTCGCTGTCGAGCTGGCGCACGTTGGTGTCGTTGGTGCTGTCGGTGATCATGACGAATCCTCCTCCTCCTCCTCCTCCTCCTCCTCCTGGACGGACCCCACCGGGTCTACCCACTGACGGGCGACAACAAACGTGAACATCCATCTCCGTCGCGGCGTGGTCACCGCTGCTCTGGTCAGGGTCACAGGAGGTGCCGGGAGCCCATCCAGATCGCCGTGCGATCATCGCCAGGTTCTCGGTCAGTGACACGAACCCGATCGGAAACCCGCTGTCCCCACCGACGCACGCGAACTTCAGCTCGGCTTGTCGACGTACACGGCCTTCACGACCGACGTCGCACCAACGGTGCCGATGAGCAGCACCCGAGTCGCGGGAAGGCCGAAAAACGGTAGTCAGCTCTCTCACACCTGCCGTGCTCTCTTCGTTAGGCTCGAACGTGGCCGAGCTGAGGACCAGCTGAGGACTGAGACGTGAATTCGGGGACAAAATACCAGCTCATCGGGCATTTGTCACGATTTCCCGCTTACAGGCCGACTCACCATCACACCCGATGTCGCTCGACTGCCATCCTTGGACCTCGGTGGCCCGCCCCCCGGGGGACGGGTGAAGGGCGGGCTGCCGAGGTGACGATATTCGTTCCCAGCCGGTCGCTCCACGAAACGTCGTACTGAGAAGATCTACATCAGTGAGGTCGTCGAACGAGCGTGGCGCAAGTCGCGTCCCCGTCGGCGCCGACGTCGGGCAGGCCCATACCGTCGTCGATCTCGAAAAGATCGATCAAACCGGTGAGGTCGATGAGATGACGTACCGGGAAGGTGCAGTTGCGGAGAAGCAGCGAACCACGCGATCGCTGCCTGTCGAGCGCCTCCGTGACGATGAGCTGAAGGCCGGACGAGTCGATGAACGACACGCCGCGGCAATCGAGCACCACACGTTCGTGAGGTCGGTGATCATTCAGCGCTGATTGGAGGATCGGCCCAGTCACCATGTCGAGTTCGCCGTGGATCGCGAGCACCACACAATCAGCGGGGTAGGAGACCTCGATCTTGAAAACCTCGATCTCCATCGCTACCTCGCAGCGGGTGTGACATGGTCCGGACGGGCCGCCGAATCAGTATGACTCTCGATCACCAGGTGATCAAGCGGCTCTTCGTCGCCCGTTCGGGTGATCCTCTTGTTCTGACCGTCCCGAGTCCAGTTGCAGGTCACGGTGTCGATACGTGGGAGTAGTACCAAGAGGCACCAGGTGGCACGACCGGCACCGTGGGCGATGCGTGGTCGTCCGTGCCGTTCCCGTCCGTTTGGTCGTTGTCGCCGGGCGTGCCGGCGGCTTGCGTCATCCGACCGTCGAGGTCATCCGATCGAGTAGTAGTGGTCATGGCTCCGTTCCTTCACACGTCGACACCGCGAATGTGTCGTCGTGCAATCGTCGGTGTACCCACTCCCCGGCCGTTTACGCATGCCCGCCGAATTGAGCACTCCCAACCCGTGGTGCGTTTGCCGCTCCGGAAAGTGGGAATTGTCGTGACATGGACCCAGGTCTGACCATCGCGATCATCTCGATCCTCATTGTCGCTTACCTTGCCCTGTCGTGGGGTCGAGCTCATCGGCGCTGACGGGTAACGATCTACCGCCGGCAAACCGAGCTTGGTCATGTCGATGCAGGGTGAGCGCATCGAAGTGACACTTCCGTCACCGGGCTCGACCCGGCCACGACCGCTTTGGCGGGATGGGCGTCGTCTTGGCCCTACGCTGGGTGTGCCGACGTAGCGCGGCAGAGGGAGTTCCTGACGACGTGAAGATCGAGATGCGCACGACGCTTCCCGAGGTCGAGCATGACGCGCTCGAGGCGTGGGTCCATGAACACCGCAGCGAATTCGACACCGTGGCCGTCTACAGGGCCGGGATCACGATGTATTGCGTCGGCGTCGCCCCGACCACTGTCGTTCACCGCCCGGGCCACATCACCGATGCCATGGCCGAGGCACTCGCGTCGATCAATGTGGTTCTCCACCGCTGACGCCACGAGACAGCGCCCTCGCCGACCGATCAGGCGGCTGATGGCGCTTGAAGTCATGCGTCCGGCCGAAGTGTGCTGGTTCGATGCGGAGAGGGTGCATCGAACTGGCACACTTCCGGAAACGTTGCCCGTTCGACCGGAGCCCGGACGTCGGCTTCAGAAATTCGAGGTTCGTTCGGTTTCGACCACGGTGTGGCCATCGCCGGACACGTGGCTCTCTCGAACACTCCGGAAGCCCATCATCGAGCCGCGGGCGAGCGAGGCAATCAGTCCGACGACCCCGACGATGAGCAGGATGATCCCGATCGTGTGCAGGTCGAATCCGGTCGAGTTGTCTTGAACGGCCCAGGTCAATACTGCCCCTGCAGCGATGAGCAGAATGCTGAGTGCTCCCATGGTGATCTCCTTGATCAGATGACATTCGCCCCTCGGGCGACCGACTGAAGGTTCCCGATGCCGTTCGCCGGTAAACACTCGGCCGTTCCGATGGGGCACCGATCGGTGGCCGCTGCCGGAGAGAGAGTCTTTCGGCCCTGGTTCGATAGAGCGTGGTGGCTCACGATTTACACCGTGAGGCAACTATCAAACTCCGCAGATGAACAGCACTACGTCGTCAACTATGACGACCTCGAAGTGGAGGTGTGCTGGCGTCTCGTCACTCGCGTCGCCGTGGGTCGCGTCGGGTTCGTCTACGACGGCGAGCCGATGGTGCTCCCGGTGAATTGCGTGGCGATCGACGGCAACATCGCCTTCCAGACGGCTGGCGACTCGATGCTGCACAACCTCGGTGAAGGTGCCCGTGTGGCGTTCGAGGCCGACCACGTGGACCCGGTCGCAGAGTCGGGGTGGAGCGTGCTGGTCCGAGGCAACCTGTGGGAGGTCGTCGACGAGGCCGCCCGCGACAGGCTGGCTGCGCTTCCGACGCATCCGTGGGCACCGGGACCGATCAATCGGTGGATGATGATCGTGCCGAGCGTGGTCAGCGGGCGATCGATCACTCGTCACGTCTGATGCCCGTCTGACCGTTCAGCGGGCAGGGTGGATTCGACCCTTGGCGAAAATCGTCTGAGTCAGCGACGCGCCCCGAGCGGTTGCCACGAGGTGTCGTGCCGGCGGGTCTCGTTGTAGCCGAGTAGTACGGGTCCGTTCGGGCCGGCGAGGATCCGACAGACAGAGGCCTGATCGAGATGACAGCGCCAGCCCACGTTGACGTCGACACCGAGCGCCCACGTGACGGCGGCCTTGATCGGTGACACGTGCGATGTCACCACGATCAGCTTGTCCTTGGCCTCGACCAACAACTCCTCCGCCGCGGCGACGACGCGGTTGTGCATCTCCTGCATCGTCTCGCCTCCGCCGACCCGGTAGTGCGGGTCCGAGCGCCAGGCCGTCCACACCTCGTCGCCGACCTCCGAAAGATGGACGCCATCGAGGCTCCCGAAATCGAGCTCGACCCAACGCTCGTCGACCTCATATGGCATCCCGAACGCTTCGGCCGTCTGACGTGCCCGCACCAGAGGCGAGCTGATCACGCGATCAGGTTCGCCGAGCCAGCCGGCGACACCTGCAGCCTGCGCGTGCCCGACTTCGTCGAGCGGAAGGTCGAGCAGACCTTGCAGCTTCCGGGCGGCGTTGGCCTCCGTGCGACCATGACGAACGAGCGCGAGCACCCGAACAGTGAATCAGATCGGGAGACGCAGCAGCTACGTGGCAGGCTGCATCAGCAGGCCGTGATGGATCAATGCGCTGCGGCGTTGCGCATCCGACAGCTCGCACCGTCGCCACATCCACGCCAGCAGTGCGGCGCCAGCAGCCTCGAATGCGATGTTCGACCATCCGCGCTGCAGCGAGGGCACACGCACGCTCCCCCACGACCCGGTGAACGGCCACCAGAACACCTTCGTCGAAGCGAAAGCGCCGTCCCACACGAGGTGCAGCAGCATGCCGATCGGTACTGCAAGCAGCAACCTGCGGATCGGCTTGCGTCCAGCGGTCACCAACATCACGAGGACGAGCACGGCCACCGACACCGTCAGGCTGTGTGCCCAGCGGGCATGGCCGTTCGGAAGGTCGATGACGTCGGGTACCACCGAACCGACCGCCAACATCCGGTAGTCGAAACGCGGATCACGAAAGACGTACCACACTGTGACGACCGCCGTGCCGATGAACCACAAGAACATGTGGGTTCAGCGAACCAGCACGCGCCCGCACTGCGGGCAATCGACGAGTTCGCCGGCCGGCAGCGACTTGAAGCCATCGACCTCGGCCCGCGACAGGTCGAGATGGCAGCCGTCGCACCTCAGCCCGACGAGCTTGGCGATGCCGATCCCACCGTGGCGTGCACGCTGCGCGTCGTAGAGCGCGACCTCCTCATCCGTCAGCGCGGCGCGGGCGGCCTCGTACCTCGCCGTGAGCTCGGCTTCCTCGTCGGCTCCGGCGCCTTTGGCGACGGCAAGCTGTGCGGCGGCGGCCTCGCAGATCGCCACGACCGCATCTTCCTCGGCAGCGAGCTCGGCAAGCCGTTGCTCGGCAGCCGATTGCTGCTCCATGGCCTCCAACTCGCGATCATCGAGCTCGTCGCGATGCGCGTTGAGCACTTCGATCTCATGGCTCAGCGCATCGGCTTGACGTGTCTCGGTGACGATCTTCAGCTGCTGCTCGAGCCGGTTGCGCTTGGCTGTCAGTTGCTCGGCCTCGTGCTCGATCATCTCGATCGTGGTCTCGGCTTCGCTGAGCTGCGTGCCTGCCGTGGCGATACCGGCGCGGTGTGCGGCCATCCCCCGCTCGGCTTCAGCGAATGCCTCGGCCTCCGGCAACCTCGTGAGGCGACGCTGCAGTTGGTGCAATGAGGTGTCGAGTTGCTGGAGTTCCCACAGTGCTTCGCCGTTCACGGCCTCTTCTTACCAGCGACGGAGCGATATGCCGCGGTGCAGCGTTGATTATCAGGGACTTTGGGTCGTCGTCGTCGCCTGACTCTTCTTGCCGGTGATGATCACTCCACTCGGCGGCTTGTCGCAGGCGTAGACGATCGTTCCCGAGATCGGCACCGTGGGGAACGGCGCCTTCGGGTCGACGACATCGGGCGGAATGGTGGTGTCACTGGGGATCACCTTCAGCACCGGCTTGGGCGCAGCAGTCGTTGGCGGCGTCGATCCCTCCGGGTCCGGCGGAAGCGTGGAGGTCGATGTCGTCGTGCTGCCACCTGCAGTGGGCAGTGCGCCAGTGACGAGCTTGGCGAGACACTCGTTCCCGGGCAGGTACAACCGCACGGGCTTTCGCTCCGGCGCCGGCGGCGCAGCCCAATCCTCCAAGGGCAGCGCCGCGAACAGCGGGCTCCATGAACGCCCCCCAGATCCGCCGCCGGGTACGTACCGCCCTGCACCTCCCTGATGCCGTCGGCGTCGACGAACTCTTGTGTGTTGCACGTTGGAACGCCGTTGATCCTGACCCCGCAAACCATGGGCGTGTAGGCATCCGGATCGCCGACCCACACCGCAGTCGTCAACTCCGGTGTCGAGCCGACGAACCACGAGTTGGTGTTGAAGGTCTGCGTGCCGGTCTTGCCGGCCGCCGGGAACGGGAATTCGGCCAACGATCGACGGGCCGTGCCTTTGGTCAACACTCCCTTCGAGCACCGCGACCTCGGTCAACGCGACGTCGGGATCGAGCACTTGCACGCCAGGATCATCGTGGGTGTACAGCCGGGTGCCGTCGGAGCGGTCGATGTAGTCGACGTAGTACGGATCGTGGTGCAAGCCCTGGTTGGCGATGGTCTGCATCCCCGACGCCATGTCGAGCGGCGCACATCGGGTTGGCGCCCGTCGCCAGCGAAGCGTGCGGCTCGATCGGTGACGCGGCCGGCAAGGCCAGGGTGCAGGTACGGCGAATCGGCCATGCGGTACATCGTGTCGACGACACGGTGCAACCCGACGATCTGCGACAATCGCCCGAAGGCGCAGTTGATCGACGACCAGGTCATGTTCTCCAACGGCCCGACAGGCCTTCGACACCGCTCGGTGATCAGGAACGGACGCCCGGAGTGTTCGGGATCAGGCAATGCGCAGCGGTGAGGTCCCATCGATCACATCGTCGGGTTGGACGCCCGCCTCAAGCGCTGCGGCAAGGATGAAGATCTTGACGCTCGACCCTGGTTTGGCGAGGGACCAAGGCCATGTTGATCTCGTTGACGCGGGCCGAAAGCCACTGCCACCGACCATGGCCCGGATCGCACCCGTCTTGGTGTCGAGCGTGAGGATCGCGTTCTCGATGCCCACCTGGTCTGTCGGGCAGCGCCTCGTGCGCTTGCCTCGGCGAGCGCCTGCAAGTTGGGGGTCGAGCGTCGATATGGATCTCCAGTCCACCGCGATACAACAGGTTGGCCCGCTGCCTGCTCGTCGCCCAAGAAGTTGGCGCGCTCGCAGCAGATAGTCCTTGATCGCCTCGGTGTAGTACGTCGGCTTGGTGGTGTAGGTCGGGATGGCATCACTTGCTCGGGGATGGCCAGTCGAGCCCAGCAACGACCCACCAGTCGGGCGCCACCAGACCCACGTCGGCCAGTCGTTCGGTCACCTGACTTGAACCGGCCCCCGACCGTGCTCCGGATGGCGGATCGGGTCGAAGCCCGATGGCGAGCGGACGAGACCCGCGAGGAACGCGCCCTCGATCATCGTCAACTCGCTGGCGTTCTTGCCGAAGTACACCTCGGCGGCGGCCTGCAAGCCGTAGGCGTTGTTACCGAAGAAGATGGTGTTCAGGTAGCGCTCGAGGATCTGGTCCTTGGTCATCTCCTTCTCGAGCATCGTCGCGTAGTGACCTGCAAAAACTTGTATCGACCGTCTCGCGTCGAGACCTGCCAAGGAACTCGTTCTTGACGACCTGCTGAGTGATCGTGCTGGCGCCCTGCCGTGGGGCGTCGCTGGAGAAGTTCGACAACGTCGCGCGAATGAGGCTACGCAGGTTGACACCGTGGTGCGGCAGAACTCGTCGTCCTCGACTGACAAAAAGGCGACAGCACGGGGGCGGTACATCGGAGAACGCGATCGGCTGGCTGTTCTCGCGCTCGAACACAGCGATGACATTGCCGACGACGTCGTACACGTAGCTGCGCTGGGACAGCGGCTCGAATCCGGCAGGTCCATCGGCGCCTGGTCGTGCGCGTTGGCGATGCGCCACAGCCGGGGCCCGGCACCCCCACGACCGCAGTGATCAGCAGGGCACCGGCGACGACGATGGCCACAAACGGAGAGAGCCAGGCAATGAGGACGCACGCAGCCCGAAGGCTAGTTGCGTGCCGTCGTGTGCAGGGCTCGTCAGCTTCACGTGCGGCCATGAGCCAGCCGATCAAGCATCCGTTCCGGTTCGGGGTCCAAGCATCCGAGGTCGCGTGCGAGCCGAGTGGACGGCACTCGCTCCGCAGAGCCGAGGCGCTCGGGTACAGCGACCCTGACCATGCCTGATCATTTCGGCGACCAGTTGGCCCCGGTCCCGGCCCTGATGGCCGCCGCAGCGGTCACCACCACTCTTGTCCGCGTCGGCGCGCTGGTCTGGGACAACGACTACAACATCGCGGTCGTGTATGGCCAAAGAACTCGGAACTTGATCCATCTGTTGTCGGCGGTGGCCTCGAGATCGGGCTCGGCGCCGGATGGATGGCGAGTGATGACGAGCAATCAGGCATTCCGTTCTATTCGAACAAACGCGGTTCGACTGGTTTGAGGAGGGCCTGGCCGTGATCAA